>NZ_JACVBG010000005.1:0-882342 GCF_014852215.1 Pseudomonas sp. PDM19
ACCACTCTCAACTTCAAATCTCTGTAAGTACTTGATTTTCAAGTTCTTTCAGCGCTTCGTCGCTGGGAGTGGTGCGCATTATAGGGAGTTTAAATCGGCCGTCAACGACTAATTTAAACTTTCTTCACTCAGCGACCAGGGAGACGCGAGCGAAAGCCTTCTTGCCGGCCTGCAGGACATGGGTAGCGCCTACCTTGAAGACAAAGCTGCGATCCACAGCCTCACCATCCACCCGCACACCGCCGGACGACAGCAGGTCGCGAGCGACAGCCGAGTTCTTCACCAGGCCTGCCTTATTAAGGACGGCACCAATGGGCAGGTCTTCCGTAGCGGCGACCTCCACTTCCGGCAGGTCTTCCGGCAGCTCACCCTCTTTCAGGCGGTTGCCAGCAGACTTGTGCGCGGAAGCAGCCGCTTCCTCACCATGGAAGCGGGCCACGATCTCTTCCGCCAGCTTGATCTTGATGTCGCGGGGGTTGGCGCCAGCCTCGACGTCTTTCTTGAAGCCCTCGATCTCTTCCATGGAGCGGAAGCTGAGCAGCTCGAAGTAACGCCACATCAGGGTATCCGGAATGGAGACCAGCTTGCTGTACATGACGCCCGGCGCTTCCTGGATGCCGATGTAGTTGCCCAGGGACTTGGACATCTTCTTCACGCCATCCAGGCCTTCGAGCAGCGGCATGGTCAGGATGCACTGAGGCTCCTGCTCATAGGCACGCTGGAGCTCACGCCCCATCAGCAGGTTGAACTTCTGGTCGGTGCCGCCGAGCTCGACGTCCGCACGCAGTGCTACCGAGTCGTAGCCCTGGACCAGCGGATAGAGGAACTCGTGAATGGCGATGGACTGATTGCTGGCATAGCGTTTGCTGAAATCATCGCGTTCCAGCATACGAGCAACGGTGTACTGGGAAGCCAGACGAATGAAATCAGCGGGGGAAAGCTGGTCCATCCAGGTGGAATTGAAGGCTACTTCGGTCTTCGCGGGGTCGAGAATCTTGAAAACCTGGGCCTTGTACGTCTCGGCGTTGTCGAGAACCTGCTCGCGGGTGAGGGGTGGGCGGGTAACACTTTTCCCGCTGGGGTCACCGATCATCCCAGTGAAGTCACCGATCAGGAAGATCACCTGATGGCCCAGCTCCTGGAACTGACGCAGCTTATTAATAAGGACGGTGTGTCCCAGGTGCAGGTCGGGAGCGGTCGGGTCGAAGCCGGCCTTGATACGCAGGGGCTGGCCGCGCTTGAGCTTTTCGATCAGCTCGGCCTCCACGAGAATTTCGTCTGCACCGCGCTGGATCAGCGCCAGCTGCTCTTCGACCGACTTCATTGCAGGTTCCTGTACGTTGCGAATTGCGAAAGGGAACCAACGATACAAGAACAGGCACTAAAAACAAGTTTTGCCCAGCGCCAGAAGACAGGACGTCAGAAGCCCGACATCAGGGTTGCTTCAGAGGGAATTTGGTTATATTTTAGGCAGTTATTTCACATTCCAAAAACACCACTCACGCCATGACGCAATCCGATCAGAAAGCGCCGTACTACCCGAAGAGCCATCTGCTGGCCGCAAGCGGTGTAGCAGCGCTCCTCAGCCTGGCTCTGCTGGTGTTCCCCTCGGCCGAGGTCGAGGCGAAGAAGACCACGCTCAATCTCGAGCTGGAAAACAGCACCGAGCAGATCCTCCAGGAAAAAGACGATCTTCGACCCAATGCGGTCACGGAAGACGACGGCTCTTCGCCTTTTGCACAGATAGAAGGCCAGCCGGACAACCAGAACAGCGCCGGGAAAGACGCGGAAAAGAAGAACGATCTCGCCGATTCGAACCAGCAACCCTCCCCCTCCGCTTCCGCAGACCCTGCGTGGAAAAGCGTGACCGTGGGCAAGGGCGATACCCTTTCTACCGTGTTCGCGAAGGCCGGCCTGCCGGCGAACGTCGTGCACGACATGCTTGCCGCCAGCAAGGACGCCAAGCAGTTCACCCGTCTTGATATCGGCCAGGACGTGGACTTCCTCATCGACACCAAGGGCGAGCTACAGGGCCTGAAGGTCAAGCGCAGCGACCTGGAGACCATCAGCCTGAACAAGTCCGCCAAGGGCTATGACTTCAAGCGCGACCTGGTCAAACCCTCGGTGCACGCGAACTATGCTCACGGCCGCGTCGACAGCTCGCTGTTCGTCGCCGGCAAGAACGCCGGGCTGTCCCACGACCTGATCATGTCGATGGCCAACATCCTCGGCTACGACATCGACTTCGCCCAGGATATTCGCGAAGGCGATTCGTTCGACGTGATCTACGAGTCCCAGCAGGTGCAGGGCAAGCAGGTCGGTACCGGCAGCATCCTCGCGGTGCGCTTCGTCAACCGCGGCAAGGAATACACTGCGGTGCGCTACACCAGCAAACAGGGCAGCACCAGCTACCTGCGCGCCGATGGCAGCAGCATGCGCAAGGCGTTCATCCGCACTCCGGTGGACTTCGCCCGTATCAGCTCGCGCTTCTCTATTGGGCGTTTCCACCCGATCCTGAACAAGATTCGTGCACACAAGGGCGTAGACTACGCGGCGCCTATCGGTACACCGATCAAGGCGACCGGCGACGGCAAGATCCTCGAAGCCGGCCGCAAGGGTGGCTACGGTAACGCCGTGGTGATCCAGCACGGCCAGCGCTACCGCACCGTGTACGGCCACATGAGCCGCTTCGCCAAGGGCATCCGCTCCGGCGTGGCGGTGAAGCAGGGCCAGATCATCGGCTACGTCGGCATGACCGGCCTCGCCACCGGCCCGCACCTGCACTACGAGTTCCAGGTGAACGGCCAGCATGTCGATCCGCTGAGCGCCAAGCTGCCGACGGCTGATCCGCTGTCCGGCCCGGAGCGCAAGCGCTTCATGGCACAGGCGCAACCGCTGATCGCGCGCATGGACCAGGAGAAGGCAACCTTCCTGGCCCTGAACAAGCGCTGATCCATGCCGCTCTATCTGGGGGTGATGTCCGGTACCAGTCTTGACGGGCTGGACATCGCCCTGATCGAGCAAGGCGAGCAGACCACTCTGCTCGCCTCCCACTACCTCCCCATGCCTGCTGCGTTGCGCGCCGACCTTCTGGCACTCTGCTCTCCCGGCCCTGACGAGATCGCCCGCTCCGCCCTCGCGGAAAACAGCTGGGTACGCCTGGCTGCCCAGGGCATCAATGAACTCCTCGCCCGCGAGAAACTGAGCGCCAGCGCCATTCGCGCCATCGGCAGCCACGGCCAGACCATTCGCCACGAACCGCATCTGGGCTTCACCGTGCAGATAGGCAACCCGGCACTGCTCGCCGAACTGACCGGCATCGATGTCGTCGCCGACTTCCGCCGCCGCGACGTAGCCGCCGGCGGCCAGGGCGCACCGCTGGTGCCCGCTTTCCACCGTGCGCTGTTCGGCAGCGAGGGTCGCGAGTGCGCCATCCTGAATGTGGGCGGTTTCAGCAATGTCTCGCTGCTCAGCCCTGACAAACCGGTTCGCGGATTCGACTGTGGCCCCGGCAACGTCCTGCTGGATGCCTGGATTCAGGAGCAGCGCGGCGAAGCCTATGACCGAGATGGCGCCTGGGCTGCCAGCGGCAGCATCGACCAGACGCTGCTGCAGAAGATGCTGACCGATGACTTCTTCGCGGCAAAAGGCCCGAAGAGCACCGGACGGGAGCGCTTCAACCTGAACTGGCTGAACGCAGTCCTGGCCGGCCACGGCCCGGCAAAGGCTGAAGACGTGCAGGCAACCCTGCTCGAACTGACCGCGCAAAGCATCGCCGCCGCACTATTGGATGCGCAGCCCGGCTGTGAAGAAGTAGTGGTTTGCGGTGGCGGCGCCTTCAACGCGACACTCATGCAACGACTGGCCGCGCACATGCCTGGCGCCAGCGTGATCAGCAGCCTCGAGCGTGGCGTACCACCGGAGTGGATGGAGGCAATGGCCTTTGCCTGGCTGGCCCATCGCTTCTTCGAACGCGCGCCCGGCAACTGCCCGGAAGTCACGGCGGCGCAGGGACCCCGTATCCTCGGCGCGCTCTACCCCGCCTGAGTCCGACGCACAAACAAAAACGCCGCGCATCTGCGCGGCGTTTTCGCTGCTACGGCATCAGATCGAGAAGGACTGACCGCAGCCGCAGGTGGTCGCTGCGTTCGGGTTCTTGATGACGAACCGCGAACCTTCGAGGCCTTCCTGATAGTCCACTTCCGCACCGGCAAGGTACTGGAAGCTCATCGGATCGACCACGAGGTTGACGCCATCGCGCTCGACGATGGTGTCGTCGTCCGCGGTGTCTTCATCGAAGGTGAACCCGTACTGGAAGCCCGAACAGCCACCGCCCGTGACGAATACCCGCAGCTTGAGGCGCGGATTGCCTTCTTCGTCGATCAGGTTCTTCACCTTGTTCGCAGCGCCTTGCGAGAACATCAGCGGAGTGGGGGTGAAGGTTTCGATGGTCATGGTGAAAACTCTCCCGGCCGAGGCCGTACGTTACAACATTGCGGACCATTATCCGCTTACCCCAGAAAAACGGTCAACTAATCCGACTCATCCATTGGTCCAGATCAATCGACCGCCTTCCGGGGCAGTCTTTCCTTACGGCAGCAGCGCGACGTTGGACAGGCCCAGGTGCTCGTCCAGGCCGAACAGGATGTTCATGTTCTGGATCGCCTGGCCGGATGCACCCTTCACCAGGTTGTCGATGACCGAGAGGATCACCACCAGGTCTCCTCCCTGCGGACGGTGTACCGCGATGCGGCAGACGTTGGCGCCGCGCACGCTGCGGGTTTCCGGGTGGCTGCCTGCCGGCATCACGTCGACGAACGGCTCGTTGGCGTAGCGCTCTTCATACAGCTTCTGCAGGTCGACGCCACGGTCAGCGACGCGCGCGTACAGGGTCGCGTGGATACCGCGGATCATCGGGGTCAGGTGCGGCACGAAGGTCAGGCCGACATCGCCCTTGGCTGCGCGACGCAGGCCCTGGCTGATTTCCGGCAGGTGACGGTGACCTTTCACCGAGTAGGCCATCATGCTTTCACCGGCTTCGCAGAACAGCGAACCGACCTTGGCACCACGGCCAGCACCGCTGACGCCGGATTTGCAGTCAGCGATCAGCTGGCTGGCATCGGCCAGACCGTTCTCCAGCAGCGGGATGAAACCGAGCTGGGTAGCGGTCGGGTAGCAGCCGGGAACGGCGATCAGGCGCGCGGACTTGATCGCCTCGCGATTCACTTCCGGCAGACCATAGACGGCTTCGGACAGCAGTTCGGGCGCACCGTGGGGCTGGCCGTACCACTTGGCCCATTCCTCCGCGTCCTGCAGGCGGAAGTCTGCGGACAGGTCGATCACCCGGGTACCGGTCGCCAGCAGTTCGCCAGCCAGTGCGTGGGCCACGCCGTGCGGAGTGGCGAAGAACACCACGTCGCATTCGCCCAGACGCTTCACGTCCGGCACGCTGAAAGCCAGGCAGTCGTAGTGGCCTCGCAGGTTCGGGTACATGTCGGCGACTTTCACGCCCTCCTCGGACCGCGAGGTAATCACCTCGACGCGAGCCTGGGGATGCTGTGCCAGCAGGCGCAGCAGTTCCACGCCCGTATAACCCGTACCGCCTACGATACCGACCTTGATCATCTGCCTGTCACTCCACCTATGGGGCCAAATTCAGGGGCAGCCATGATATGAGCCGCTGCCCCCGCTGAACAGAGCGAATGCACGCAGGTTTAAGAGCCTTTGGTCGGAGCCAGGGTTTCCTGCATCTGACGAGCGAGCGCGTGATAGATCGGCAGCGGGTTCAGGCGCGCCGATACACCACTGGCCAGCAGCGTGGCGGCGAGGATGGGGATCAGCATGTCCGGGCTGTGGGACATCTCGACGGTGATCACCGTGGCGGTGAGCGGCGTGCGCGTGACCCCGGCGAGGTAGGCGGACATCCCCAGCAGCGCCACTGCTGGCAGGCTTGCGCCGGGAATCAGCGGCGTCAGCCAGGGCGCCAGACTGGCGCCTACGGTGAGCGAAGGCGAGAACAGTCCGCCTGGAATGCCGGCGATGAACGAGATCACGTTGGCGATGAACTTCCACAGGAGGAAGTCCTGCCCCACCACCGGCTGCCCCTCGAGGATGGACCGGGTCTCTGCGTACCCGGTGCCGAACACGTGCTGCCCGGACAACAGGCCGAGCAGCGCCAGCAGCAGACCACACACCGCCGCGAAACGGATCGGCCAGCGCCCGCGCCAGCGACTGATGAAGCCGAGCGGGCCGCGCTGGGTCGGCAGCACGAGCCGGCAGTAGAGGCCGCCAAGCAAGCCACCGAGCACCCCACAGACCACCACGGCGATCCATGCCGGGCCCAGAGGCATGCTTTCCGAGAGGCGACCGAAATAGCTGTAGCTGCCCATCAGGCCGAGCGTGACCATGCCGCCGAGCAGGACAGCGGTGAGCACCAGCCCGCTGAAGCGTTGCTCGAAGGTGCGGCTCAGCTCCTCGATGGCGAAGACCACCCCGCCCAGTGGCGTATTGAAGGCGGCCGCGATGCCCGCCGCACCGCCAGCGATGATCAGGCCGGACACCGTGCGCTTGTCGTAGAGCCCCAGGCGACGGCCAAGCGAATACATAAGTGCCGCGCCAATATGCACGGTCGGGCCCTCGCGGCCGGCCGAGGCCCCCACCAGCAGCGCCAGCAAAGTCATCGCCAGCTTGCCCACGGCAATCCGCACCGATAGCAAGGCATTGCGTGTGCGGCTGCTGCGCTGCTCCAGCGCCACGATGACCTGTGGAATGCCGCTGCCACGAGTGTTCTTCAGCGCTCCCTGGGTCAGCCAGACCAGGCCGGCGAAGCCCAGCGGGCAAAGCAGCCACGGCCACCACGGGCTATGCGCGACCACGCCGCGGAAGGTCGCGCTGGCGAGGTCCGCCAGGTGGGCGAAGGCCAGGGCCACCAGCCCGACCAGCAGCGCACCGAGCCAGAACGCCAGGTTGCGCCGCCACTGGCGCAGCAATGGGTGTCGCGCCAGCGGGCGCTTGGGGACGGTACGAGCAGACGAGTCACCAGTCGGCTCGCTGGAACTCTCCGGCGGTGCAGGTTCTGACATGGACACGAAGCCGGGCATCTTCCGGATGCCATGCGGCGCGCGCGGCAAACAGCCACGGACGGAAGAGCTCAGTGTAATAGACGCAGGGATGACGCCATTGCACGGCGCCACTACTATCGGCTCACCGTGATCCGAGGAAGTCCTGATGCTTTACCTGTGGTTGAAAGCCTTTCACATCATTGCCGTGGTCTGCTGGTTCGCCGGCCTCTTCTATCTGCCGCGACTGTTCGTCTACCACGCCATGAGCGAGGACGCCGCCAGCCGCGAGCGCTTCTGCATCATGGAGCGCAAGCTGTACCGCGGCATCATGGGCCCGTCGATGATCCTCACCATCATCCTCGGCGCCTGGATGCTCTACCTCAACCCGGCCTGGCTGACCCAGGGCTGGATGCACGCCAAGCTGACCCTGGTGGTCCTGCTGATCGGCTACCACCACGCCTGCGGCGCCATGCTCAAGCGCTTCGCCCGTGGCGAGAACGGCCGCAGCCATGTGTTCTACCGCTGGTTCAACGAAGTGCCGGTGCTGTTCCTGATCGCCATCGTGATCCTGGTGGTCGTCAAACCCTTCTGACCCCGACAAGGAGACTGTCATGTCCCTGCCCGCCCTGCTCGACCGCCGCCTGCGCATTCCCCTGGTGGCGGCACCGATGTTCCTGGTCTCCAACCCGCAACTGGTGCTGGCCTGCTGCAAGAGTGGCATCGTCGGCAGCTTCCCGGCGCTGAACCAGCGCGAGAGCAGCGGCTTCAAGGCCTGGCTGGAAGAGATCGAGGCCGGGCTGGCGGCCGACCCGCAGGCCGCGCCCTATGCGGTAAACCTGATCGTCCACAACACCAACCCGCGCCTGCAGGAAGACCTCAAGCTCTGCGTCGAGCACAGGGTGCCCATCGTCATCACCAGCCTGGGCGCAGTGCGCGAGGTGGTAGACGCAGTGCACAGCTATGGCGGCCTGGTATTCCATGACGTCACCACCCGCCGTCATGCCGAAAAGGCGGCGGAAGCCGGCGTCGATGGCCTGATCGCCGTGGCCGCCGGCGCCGGTGGTCACGCCGGCACCTGGAGCCCGTTCGCGCTGGTTGCCGAGATCCGCCAGTTCTTCGACAAGACCCTGCTGCTGGCCGGCTGCATCAACCACGGCCACGAAATCCTCGCCGCCCAGGTGCTGGGCGCCGACCTTGCCTACCTCGGCACCCGCTTCATCGCCACCCGCGAGAGCGCCGCCTCCGAGGACTACAAGCACATGCTGCTCAACGCCCGCGCCGCCGACATCATCCACACCCCCGCCGTCTCCGGCGTGCCGGCCAGCTTCATGCGCCAGAGCCTCGAGGCTGCCGGCTTCGACATGCAACGGCTGAACGACAAGGGCGCGCTCGACTACGGCGAGAAGCTCAAGCCGGTCAGCGACGAGGCCAAGGCCTGGAAGACCGTATGGTCCGCCGGCCAGGGTGTCGGCGATATCCGCGACCTGCCCGCAGTGGGCGAGTTGATCGCGCGGCTCGACCACGAGTACCGCCAGGCCCTGACCCGCAGCGCCGGCCTGTCCAACCAGTTGCTGGTCTGAGCTGCGGCACCGCTCACGATATATCCGCCGGGGCCGCTTGTTGGCCCTCGGCGGCCCGATTACGCTGTAGCGATTCCAACATAGCCAGAAGACAAGGATGCCCCGATGGATCAATCCCGCTTCAAGATCGTGTTCGACGGCGCGCTGATGCCGCAGACCCCCCTGGAAACCGCCAAGGAGAACCTCGCCCGCCTGTTCAAGAGCGACGCCGCGAAGATCGAAGCGCTGTTCAGCGGCCAGCCGGTCGTGCTCAAGCGCGACCTCTCCGACGATGAAGCCGACAAGTACCTGCGCGCCCTCCACGGCGCCGGCGCCAACGCCCGCAAGGAAGCCGAAGGCGTTGCCGGTTTCAGCCTGGTGGAGACCGATGACCATCCCAGCGAAGCGACCCTGGCCGCTCGTGCCGCCGGCGAAAACACCAGCAACGAGCAGATGACCTGCCCCAAGTGCGGCCATGAGCAGGCCGCCGCCATCGAGTGCAGCGCCTGCGGCATCGTCATCGAGAAGTACCTGGCACGTCAGGCCGAGCTGGCAGCCAACCCGGTGCCCACCGTGGCAGCCACGGCTCCGAACGCGCCGGCCTCCCCCTATGCACCGCCCCAGGCCAAGGTCGGCGACGACCTGCCGGAGTTCGGCGAACTGAAAGTCCGCAGTCTGTCAGGCCGGATCGGTCGCGTGCGCTACCTCGGCTGGTCCGCCGCGCTGTCCTTCATCGTCTTCGGTGCCTACCTGGTCGCCAGCCTGCTGATGGCCGTTTCGATGCCCCTGGGCGTGGTCGCCATCGCCGCAGTAGTCATCGCCGCCATGGTCTTCAGCGTCCCCATCGGCGTGCAGCGCCTGCATGACCTGGGCTGGTCCGGCTGGCTCTGGCTGGTCCTGCTGGTGCCCTTCGTCAACGCCGTCCTCAGCCTGCTGATGCTGTTCATGCCCGGCGAACAGAGCACCAACCGCTTCGGCCCGCCGCCGCCGCCCAACAGCACCGGCGTCAAGGTCTTGGCCTTCTCCTGGCTGCTGTTCCCGGTGTTTGGCGGTATCCTCGCCGCCATCGCGATCCCGGCCTATCAGAGCTACGTCGAACGCGCCCAGGCAGCGCAGGCCTCGCAATACCAGCAAGGCGACGAGGCTGCCGATCCGGCTGCCAGCGCGGAGCCCTCCGACGGCGACTTCAGCAGTGGCGACACCGAAGGCGGCGACTCGGATCAGTAATGCAACAACCCGTGGCGGGCGTGGTCGAACGCCACCCCGTCACAGAGACTCCTGAATGCCTCGTTTTGCCCTCATCACCGGCGCTTCCAGCGGTATCGGCCTGGCCCTGGCCGAAGCCCTCGCGCGCCGCGGCCAGGCACTGATCCTGGTAGCGCGCCAGCGCGATGCACTGGACAGCGCCGCCTGCGAGTTGTCTCAGCGTTTCGGGGTGGAGGTGCTGTTCCGCGTCTGCGACCTGTCAGAACCGCTGCAGATCTCAGGCCTGCTGCACGAGCTGGAACAGAGCGGGCGGCAGATCGAGCTGCTGGTGAACAATGCCGGCGTCGGCACTTCCGGCGCCTTCATCGACCAGGACTGGTCCCGCGAGCAGGAACTGCTGGAGCTCAACGTCCTGGCCCTGGCCCGCCTGTGCCACGGCATCGGCGCGATGATGGAGCGCACCGGCGGCGGGCGGATTCTCAACGTCGCCTCCATGGCCAGCCTGCTGCCTGGTCCGTGGATGAGCAGCTACTACGCCAGCAAGGCGTTCGTACTGCATTTCTCCGAAGGTCTGCGCGAAGAACTCAAAGGCCGCGGCATCAAAGTCTCGGTGCTGTGCCCAGGACCGACCCGCACGGCCTTCTACCGCAATGCCGATATGCGCCTGGGCAAGCTCGACGACGGCAAGCGCGTCATGACTCCCGAGGAAGTCGCCTTCCTCACCGTGAAAGCGCTGCGCCGCGCGCCCGCGCTGATCATCCCCGGCTGGCGCAACCGTCTGTTCGCCTGTGGCGTGCGCCTACTGCCACGCTGGGTCATGCGCAAGCTGGCCGGGCGCATCAACCGCCTGGCGCTGGCCAGCTGATTCAGGCTCAGTCCGCGCGCACGGTACGGCCGTCGGCCCACTGGCGCAGGGCGGCCAGCTCTTCCGCCATGACCACCGACAACGGTGCGGTGCGGCGGATTTCCTCCAGCAGCAGCGTCTGATCCACCGCCTTCTGCCGTGCCTGCGCGGCGTAGAAGGCGCCCACCACCGCCTGCTCGATCTCCGCCCCCGAGAAACCGTCGGCCGCTTCGGCCAGCTCGCCCAGATCGAACTGCGTCACCTCCAGCTCCCGGCGCACGAGGTGAATACGGAAGATGTCCATGCGCACGGCATGATCGGGCAGATCGACGAAAAACAGCTCGTCGAAGCGCCCCTTGCGCACCAGCTCCGGCGGCAGCCGATCGATGGCGTTGGCGGTCGCCACCATGAATACCGGCGCCTTGCGCTCGGCCATCCAGGTCAGCAGCGTCGCCAGAACGCGCTGACTGACGCCGTTGTCCTGATCCCCCGTGGCCACGCCTTTCTCGATCTCGTCCGCCCAGAGCACGCAGGGCGCCATGCTGTCCGCGAGGCGCAACGCCTCGCGCAGATTGCGTTCGGTCTCGCCGAAGTACTTGTTGTAGAGGCTGCCGAAATCCAGGCGCAGCAATGGCAGTCCCCAGAGGCCGGCAACGGCCTTGGCCGCCAGGCTCTTGCCGCCGCCCTGCACACCCACCAGCAGCACGCCCTTGGGCAGGTCCTTCTCCTTGCTCTCGGTGAAGGCGCTCTGCCGCTCGCCCAGCCAGCGCTTGAGGTTGGCCAGTCCGCCCACTTCGGCGAAGCGTGCGGTGTCGTGTTCGAAACTGAGGACGCCGTCGAGGTTGAGCAGCTCGAACTTGGTGCGATTGAGCTCCGGCAGGTCTTCCTGGGTGATCGCCCCGTCGTTGCAGATCACACTGCGCGCCAGCAGCCGGGCCTCGCCATGGGTCAGGCCGCGCAGGTTCTTCACGACCTGGCGCAGGGTCCGGTTATCCGTGCGTACCCGCGCGCCCTTGTTGCGCTCGCTCCAGCGGCTCGCCTCCTCGCGCACCAGCCCCACCAGCTCATCCTCGGAGGGCAGCGACAGGGCAAAGCGCGCGGCGAAGCGCTGGACTTCGGCGGGCAGCTTCAGCGCATGGGAAACCAGCACCACGGTCGGGCGGAAATTGCCCTCGGCCATGGCGATCTCCTTGAGCAGACGCACGGCGCGCGGGTTATCCACCAGATAAGGATGCAGATCGCAAAGCACATAGAGGTTCGGCTGCGGGTCGGCCTTGATCAGACGCAGCGCATTCTCCGCCTCGCGACTGTCGTTCTCTCCCTGGGGCTCCCCGCCAAAACCGAGGCGCTGCAGGCCTTCGGTCGCCGACCACAGCTGCAGGTTGAGCCCACGGCGTACCGCGAGGCCGGTCAGGGTCTCCAGCACACGGGGTTCATCCCAGGACTCGATGACAATCAGCTTGACCCTGGAGTCGAGCACCAGGCCCAGGTCATGGATATCGTTCTGCACGCTCGCTCCTTGCGTTGGCCGGCCCGAAACTGGGCGCGACGGTCGACGGCCGCTAAACTGCTGCTCCTGACCCCACCGCTGGAGGAGCAATTCGTGGACTGTCTGTTCTGCAAGATCGTCGCCGGGGACATTCCCGCGCGCAAGCTCTATGAAGATGACCAGGTCATCGCCTTCCACGACATCGGCCCGCAGGCGCCGGTGCACTTCCTGGTGATTCCGAAGAAGCACGTTTCCACCCTCAACGACCTGACCGAGGCGGACAAGCCGCTGGCCGGCCACATCCTCTTCACCGCCCAGCGCCTGGCGAAGGAGCAGGGCTGCGACGAGGGCTTCCGCGTGGTGATGAACTGCAACGACCTGGGCGGCCAGACCGTGCACCACATCCACATGCACGTGCTGGGTCAGCGCCAGATGCACTGGCCGCCGGGCTGACCATCGGCTGATCGGGCAGAAGAAGCTGCGCGCACCTCGGCAAGACCTGTCATCCGCCATCCGGTAAACTGCCGGGCGAATGTTCCTACTCGGAGGTGCGCCATGTCCGCCGACCGTCACTACTCCCCCGCCGACCGCTTCCTGCTGCAGGCCGATGCCGCGCTGCGCACCCTGCTCCCCTTCAGCGGTCACCCGGGACGTCCGTCCCCTGCCATCGTCCAGCCCGACGCCGAGCTCAGCGACACCGATGCCCGCCACGTAGCCGGCCTGATGCGCATCAACCATACCGGCGAGGTCTGCGCCCAGGCGCTGTACCAGGGCCAGGCACTGACCGCCAAGCTGCCGAAGGTGCGCAAGGCCATGGAAGAGGCGGCCGACGAGGAAGTCGACCATCTCGCCTGGTGCGAACAGCGCATCCGCGAGCTGGGCAGCCGCCCGAGCGTGCTCAACCCGATCTTCTACGGCCTGTCCTTCGGTGTCGGCGCTGCCGCCGGGCTGATCAGCGACCGCGTCAGCCTGGGCTTCGTCGCAGCCACCGAGGACCAGGTGTGCAAGCACCTGGACGAACACCTGGCGGAAATCCCCGCCGAGGACCAGAAGTCCCGCGCCATCCTCGAACAGATGCGCGAAGACGAGGAGCACCACGCCACCAGTGCCATCGAGGCTGGCGGCCTGCGCTTCCCGGCACCGGTGAAGTTCGGCATGACGCTGCTGTCCAAGGTAATGACCAAGTCCACCTACCGGATCTGATCCCGAAGGCAACAAAAAAGGGCGCCCAGCGGGCGCCCTTTTTTTATCGCACGGAAGATCAGCGCGGCATGTTGCGCGCGTAGAAGATCTCCAGCATTTCGTGTCGCACTCGCTCTTCCACCTGCTTGCGCTGTTCGGGCGACAGGTTGCTGGTCGCATCCCCGAACAGGTAGTTGTCCAGGTCGAACTCCTTGAGCAGCATCTTGGTGTGGAACAGGTTCTCCTGGTACACGTTCACGTCGGTCATCTGATAGGCCTCGTACGTGTCGTCGGAGAGATAGTTCTGGATCGAGTTGATCTCGTGGTCGATGAAGTGCTTCTTGCCTTCCACGTCGCGGGTGAAGCCGCGCACGCGGTAATCCACGGTGACGATGTCCGAGTCGAACTGGTGGATGAGGTAGTTGAGCGCTTTCAGCGGCGAGATGACGCCGCAGGTCGACACATCGATGTCCACCCGGAAGGTCGCGATGCCTTCCACCGGATGGATCTCCGGATAGGTGTGCACGGTGATATGGCTCTTGTCGAGGTGCGCCAGGATGGTTTCCGGTAGCGGCCCCGGGGACTCCTCGATCTGGCTGTCGGTCGGGGTGACCGGCTGCTCGGAGATCAGGATGGTTACGCTGGCGCCTTGCGGATCGTAATCCTGACGGGCGATGTTCAGGATGTTTGCGCCAATGATGTCGACAACATCGGTGAGGATCTGCGTGAGACGTTCGGCATCGTACTCTTCGTCGATGTACTGCACGTAGGCCTGCTGGTCTTCAGGCGTCTCGGCATAGCAGATGTCATAGATGTTGAAGCTCAAGGTCTTCGTCAGGTTGTTGAACCCGTGGAGCTTGAGTTTGCTTTTCACCGTGGGATAACTCTCATCAAATGCGGCTCTGCCGCGTGGTTGAGCATGCCCGTCAGATGCGTACGGCGGCACCTGCGTAGGACGGTTTACACCTCTTCGCGATGGCGATTGTGGTTGCTTGGTTTCGGGCCGGATGGCCCTGAAAAAAGGTGGCGCATTATGCAGAGGTCAGGCGACCTCTGCCAGAGTTTGCGCACCCTTGATGATGAAAGGATGAAGGGGGCTGTCAGCCCAGCTCCACGATCTCGTAGTCGTGGCTGATCTCGACGCCGGCGCGGCCGAGCATGATCGACGCGGAGCAGTATTTCTCGGCAGACAGTTCCACCGCGCGCTTCACCTGCGCTTCCTTCAGGCCACGACCCTTGACCACGAAATGCACATGGATCTTGGTGAACACCTTGGGGTCTTCGTCGGCACGCTCGGCTTCGAGGAAGGCCTCGCAGCTTTCCACGGGCTGGCGGCCCTTCTTCAGGATGCTGACCACGTCGAAGTTGGTGCAACCGCCCAGGCCGAGCAGGAGCATTTCCATGGGGCGCACGCCCAGGTTGCGGCCACCGGCGTCTGGCGGGCCGTCCATCACCACGACGTGGCCGCTGCCGGATTCACCGAGGAACATCGCCTCACCCGCCCACTGGATTCGCGCTTTCATTGCAAGGAACTCCGCCGGAAAAAAGGGGCGACAGCTTATCACAGGCCCCTAGCACGCCCAGTGGGAGCGATGGCTGTTACCCAGGTCTCATTTCCACACGGCCAGTATGCATTTATCACTTAAGCTGGCGCCGGTTTACTGGCACACTCTCAGAAATTGCCTACACGAACGTTCCAGACTTCCGATTGCTGGTAACACGTCGTCTGTTAAGCTCTTGCTGATTTACATACATGCAAGACTGCTCAGCAAGGCAATCATGCCGCCCTGGGGATCGAGGGGGATCGCGCCAGGGACGCACGGCACTACAGCTGAACATAAAAAATCATTAGCGCCTGTTGTGCAAAGGCCACTCTTTCTACTTTCCGGGACTCGGGCATGGTAGCTATTACCCTCACACCCAAAATCAAGAACCTCGACAAGTTGCTCGCGCACTGTCATCGCCGCCGCTTCACCGCCAAGAGCACCATCATCTACGCCGGTGACCGCTGCGAGAGCCTGTTCTTCATCATCAAGGGGTCGGTAACCGTCCTGATCGAGGATGACGACGGCCGCGAGATGATCATCGGGTACCTCAACACTGGCGACTTCTTCGGGGAGATGGGGCTCTTCGAGAAGGAAGGCAGCACCGGCCAGGAGCGTAGCGCCTGGATCCGCGCCAAGACCGAATGCGAAGTCGCCGAGATCAGCTACGCAAAGTTCCGCGAACTGAGCCAGCAGGACCCGGAGATTCTCTTCACCCTGGGCAGCCAGATGGCTGACCGCCTGCGCAAGACCACGCGCAAGGTCGGCGACCTGGCCTTCCTCGACGTCACCGGTCGCGTCGCACGCACCTTGCTGGACCTGTGCCAGCAGCCGGACGCCATGACCCACCCGGACGGCATGCAGATCAAGATCACCCGCCAGGAAATCGGCCGCATTGTCGGCTGCTCTCGCGAAATGGTCGGCCGCGTGCTCAAGAGCCTGGAAGAGCAGGGCCTGGTGCACGTGAAAGGCAAGACCATGGTGGTCTTCGGCACCCGCTGAAGAGTCGCCAGAAAGCAAAAAAGCCGGCAATCGCCGGCTTTTTTGTGTCCGCAGGATGCGTCAGTCCGGATCGGCACCCAGCTTGACCTTGCTGCGCTCGGGGAAGAACAGGCGCTTGAGCTCGGTGCCCGGCTCGTCGGCGCGCATGAAGGCTTCACCGACCAGGAAGCCGAACACATCGCTGACTTCCATCAGCTCGACATCCGCGCGGTTGAGAATGCCGCTCTCGGTGATCACCATACGCTCGCGCGGGATCTCCGGCAGCAGGTCCAGGGTGGTCTCCAGACTCACCTCGAAGGTGTGCAGGTTGCGGTTGTTGATGCCGACCAGCGGGGTGTCCAGGGTCTTCAGTGCGCGCTCCAGCTCCGGCGCGTCATGCACTTCCACCAGCACATCGAGGCCGACGTCCTTGGCCACCGAGGCCAGCTCGGCCATGCGTACGTCATCCAGCGCCGAGACGATCAGCAGGATGCAGTCGGCGCCGATGGCGCGAGCTTCCACGACCTGGTACGGATCGATCAGGAAGTCCTTGCGGATCACCGGCAGCTTGCAGGCCGCGCGGGCTTCCTTCAGGTAGGCGTCGCTGCCGAGGAAGAAGTCGATATCGGTCAGCACCGAGAGACAGGCTGCGCCGCCCTCTTCGTAGCTGCGGGCGATATCGGCAGGGTCGAAGTTCTCGCGCAGGATGCCCTTGCTCGGGGAAGCCTTCTTCACCTCGGCGATCACCGCCGGCTCACGGCGCTTCGCGCGCTCCAGCAGGGCATTGGCGAAACCGCGCGGGGCATCAGCGGCACGCGCCAGCTGCTCGAGCTCGGCGATGCTCACGCGGGTGCGGCGTTCGGCGACTTCTTCGGCCTTGCGGGCCAGGATCTTCTGCAGAACCGTCGGCACACTCACTGTGCATTCTCCTCTCGGTAAACGGCGGTGAAGGCCGCCAGCTCTTCCATCTTCTCCCGCGCCAGCCCGGTGTGCAGGGCGTCGTGGGCCAATTGCATGCCTTCGTGCAGACTGGTGGCCAGGTCCGCGGCGTAGAGCGCGGCGCCGGCGTTGAGCACGATCAGCTCGGCAGCCTTCTGCCCGGCCTCGGTCTTGCGTCGGCCGAGGGCATCACGGATCAGCTCCAGCGACTGCTGCGGGCTGTCCACGGTCAGGCCGATCAGGCTCTGGCTCTTGATGCCGAAATCTTCGGGCTGCACTTCGTATTCGGTGACCACGCCGTCCTTCAGTTCGGCAACGTGAGTCGGCGCGGCGAGGCTGAACTCGTCCAGGCCATCGCGCGAATGCACCACCAGGATGTGCTCGCTGCCCAGGCGCTTGAGCACCTCGGCCAGCGGGCGACACAGTGCCTGGCTGAACACGCCGACCACCTGGTGTTTCACGCCCGCCGGGTTGGTCAGCGGGCCGAGCATGTTGAACAGGGTACGCAGGCCCAGCTCGCGGCGCGGCGCGGCGGCGTGCTTCATGGCCTTGTGGTGGACCTGGGCGAACATGAAGCCGACGCCCACGGTCTCGATGCAGCGCTTCACCTGGACCGGCTTGAGGTCCAGGTAGATACCGGCGGCTTCCAACAGGTCGGCGCTGCCGCTCTTGCCGGAGACCGCACGGTTACCGTGCTTGGCAACCTTGCCGCCAGCTGCGGCGACCACGAAGGCCGCCGCCGAGGATACGTTGAAGATGTTCGCGCCGTCGCCGCCGGTGCCGACCACGTCGACCACGTGCTTGAGGCTGTCCAGCTCGACCTGGTCGGCCAGCTCGCGCATCACCGCCACGGCGCCGACGATCTCGTCGATGGTCTCGCTCTTCATGCGCATGCCCATGAGGAAAGCGCCGATCTGTGCGTCGGTGCACTGCCCGGTCATGATCTCGCGCATGACGTCCTGCATTTCCTCGGTGGTCAGGTCCAGCTGGTTGACCACGCGGCCGAGGGCTTCCTTGATGTTCATGCGCGCACTCCGCCGGTCTGCTTGAGGAAGTTGGCCAGCATCTCGTGGCCCTGTTCGGAAAGGATCGACTCGGGGTGGAACTGCACGCCCTCGACGTTCAGCGTCTTGTGGCGCAGGCCCATGATCTCGTCAACCGAGCCGTCTTCCAGCGCCGTCCAGGCGGTAATCTCCAGGCAGTCGGGCAGCGTCTCGCGCTTCACCACCAGGGAGTGGTAACGGGTCTGGGTCAGCGGATTGTTCAGGCTGGCGAATACGCCCTGGTCCTTGTGGAACACCGGGCTGACCTTGCCGTGCATGACCTGGCGGGCCCGTACCACGTCACCGCCGAAGGCCTGGCCGATGGACTGGTGGCCCAGGCATACGCCCAGCAGCGGGAGCTTGCCGGCGAAGCGCTCGATGACATCCAGGGACACGCCCGCCTCGTTCGGCGTGCACGGGCCGGGGGACAGGACGATGCGTTCGGGGTTGAGCGCGGCGATCTCGTCGACGCTCAGTTCGTCATTGCGAATGACGTGGATGTCGGCCTTCAACTCGGCGAAGTACTGCACCAGGTTGTAGGTGAAGGAATCGTAGTTATCGATCATCAGCAGCATGTCTGCTCGAACCTCATGATTGCACTGCTTTCGGATCGCGCCATCGTCGACACCCGTTGCGGCCTCGCGGGCTGCGCGAATCTGGCAATTATGCCAGCGGATGGGGGAAATGGACGCGTAAGAAGAGACCGGCGCTATGCCGGGAAAGAAGGAATCAGGCGCGCCAGCGCCAACGGGCGAATGCCTTGAGGAGGGAGGTGATGATGCGGGTGCTGTGGATCACGGTTGCGGTCTCGCCTAGCGATGGCCGAACAGTAGCCCAAGGCCGGGCGCCAGCGCAATACGCGCGGCGGCCCTGCCGACGAAGGTAGGAAAGTTCAGCGGCACGCATCGAGCGCGGCGCGCAGGCGGGTTTCGTAGGCCAGGTGCTGCTGCCGCTCGGCCAGCAGCGCGCGCACCTTGGTTTGCAGATCGTCCGCCGGGCGCAGGTCAGCAGTGGCGAATCGAGGGGGTTCGACGACCGGCACCTGGCAAGGCACCGGGACGGGAAGGCGCACCTCCACCGGTACCGGCGCGGTCGACGCGCAACCCGCCAGGAACAGCACGGGAATGAGCAGCAGCTTCATGGCAAAAGCTCCCGGTCGATCAGCTGACGAACCACGGTGCACTCCTCACCCTCGCTGCGCTCCAGCAGCAGCCGGCTGGCAGCGGCCTCATGGCTCTGCGCCTGTTCGCGGGCTTGGGCCAGCGCGCGCTCGACGGCGTCCGCATGCTGGCGGGCAGCCTGCTCCAGCGCTTCGACCTGGATGTTCTGCAGCGCCAGCTTCGATTCCAGAGCTTTGCCGGCGTCGCTGCAACGAGCCTGCTCCAGGTGCAGGCTCTCCAGCTGCCCACCATAGAAGCGCGCGGTCAGCCAGCCACCGATGCAGCCCCCCATCAGAAAGCCGGTCAGGCCCAGCGCCAGCCAGAAGCGGCTCATTGCAGAACCTCCAGCGCACGGCGCCAGAGCTGCGCCCGTTCCTCCAGGCCATTCAACCCACCATTGATTCGTCGGGTGATGTCCTCGAAGCGCCCCGCATCGGCCAGCTCATTGAGCCCGCTGCACTGCCACCACCAGGCGGCGGTACGACACGCCCAGCGCGGTTCCGCCAGCAGCTGCGGGCGGGCGACAAAAGGTTGCGCGAGCCCTTCGCCGACAGAACGGTAATTGCTCCGCCCGGTCACCTGCAGCAGCCCCCGTCCCCGAAAGCGCCAGCCATCGCCGGAGGCCTCGTCGCCGTTGCCGTTGCGCCCGGCGTAGACAAGGTTGGCGATGCGCTCCGGCTGGTACGCCACCTCCCGCGCCAGCGCCGTCGGCGAGCCGTCGGCACTGCGGAAGCGCCGGGGCCAGACGGCAGCGAGACGCTGAGCACTGTAGGTCAGGCTTTCCACGCAACGGGTCAGCTGCGCACTTTCGTGGCCCACCTGGGCAATGAAGGCAGCTCCGCGCTGCGGCGTGTCGATACCGAAGTCGCGCATCGCTGCCTCCAGCACCGGCAGAAAAACGCCCGCGACGGGGCGGGCGCTGGGCAGGATCAGCAGAAGCTGACGTTCATCGATGAGCATGTCAGCCGCCCTCTCCCGCCTTGCCCTTGCCCTGCGCGCCGCCGTTGCACTGCACCGTGGTGGTCCAGCCGCCTGCGGAAAAATGCTGGGTCACCGAGTCGATCAGGTAGCGGCCGTCGAGCCCGGTCTTGAAGCCCTTCAGATCAATGGTCAGCTCGGCGAACAGGTCGGCACGGCCGGGCATGTCCAGCTGCACTTCAGCGCTGTTGCGATTGAACTCGGCCAGCCGTGCGGCGGCGACCCGCCGGGCGGCTGCCTCATTAGGCTGCGGGTGACGGTCGCAGTGCTCCGCGGCCACCAGGGACGGTGCATCTGCGTTGGCCACGCGCACCTGCTGCTGCACGCCATCGACACCGCGATAAGGCACTTTCACCGCCGCCACCACCTTGCGGTCATCCAGGCTGAAGCGGAACGAGGCGACATCCCCTCGCCCCAGTACCGGTATTTCCAGGGCCTGGCCACTGGCGCTGCGGCCGGACTGGCGCGGCTGCACCAGCAGGCTGTTGTTCGCCAGTTTCGCGGTGCAGTCGTACAAGCGCGCCAGCCGGGTGATGAAGTTGAAATCCGACTCGCGGATCTGGTCGACCCGCTCGACCAGCGTCTCGACGTTGCATGCCGCGCGCCAGCCGTTGCGTGCAGCGATATCGGCAACGATGGTCGCCAGGCTCGCCCCTTCCCAGCTGCCGTTGCGGCTCGCCTTGCCCTGGCCGCGCATGTCGCCACTCTTGCCCTTGATCACCAGGTTGTCCGGCATGCCGCTGTAGGTCAGCGTGTCCACTACGTAGCGGCCCATGCGGGCGAGCGCTGCGCCGTCGTAGCCGAGGAAGACTTCCAGCGCGGCGCCACGGCGCGGCAGGACCACGGCACCGTCGCGATCATCGATGGTGATCTGCAAGGTGTCCGACTCCAGGCCAGGCTTGTCAGTCAGCTGCAGTTCGATCAGCCGGTCGCTGACCAGCGGGGTGATGTCTGCACCGTCGGCGCTGATGCGAAAGACTGGTTTCATAGCCCCCTCCAAATGAAAAGGCCCCGCGTGAGCGAGGCCTGGTTACTGATGCGAATGCCGGCGGTCACTCCCACAGGCGCACACCGGGGTCCGCTGGCACGGCCATCTCCGGCAGGCGGATGACCACCCCGGCCCGCAGCGGTTGCGGCTCATCCGCCAACCCGGGATTGGCATCCAGCACGCCCTCCACGCAACCGTTGAGATGCCCGTAGCGCTGGTAGCAGAGCCGGTCCAGCAGGTCGCCGTCAGAGCTTCTGACTATCGTCGTCGCCATAGCGGATGAACTCCAGGTCGAGGGATTGCTGACGCGGTACGCCATTGGCGAACAGCGCCTCCTGCGTTTCGGTGATCTTGCTCAGGCACCAATTGCCCAGGTCGTCGCCACGGCCGGTACCGAGATGGACCGGCTCGCGCAGTTGGGCAATGTCCCGCAGCATCCGCGGCTGGTTCCAGCCGACCCGCTGCGAGGCGTCGCCGGCACGAATGAACAGTGGCATCACCACGCCATTGAGCGTGAGGGTTTCCGGGCCCAATCCGACGCTCTGCTGCGCGCTGCGCCGGCCCAGTCGCGCCTGCTCCTTCCAGGCATAGCTGGTGCTGCGAGTCAGGCGCTGGAAGCCGGTGGTGTCGACGTTGAAGTAGTAGGTCTGCTCGGTCGACTTCAGCGGCGTCATGATCAGCAGATGCTGCGGCACCTTGCACATCTGCTCGGACGGATCGAGCTTGGGCGCCAGCACCGAACTGGGCAGGATGTTCTGCAGGCGCGGATCGATCCTGCCCAGCACCTTGTTCACCGCCTGGCCGGCATTGTCGACTTCCTCGCCCAGCAGCTTGATCCGCTCGTTCACCTCGGCAGCGACCTTTCGGGTCTTGTCGAGATTCTCCTGCAGCTTTTCCTGCTCGGTCTGAGCCCTCTTCACCACATCCTGCAGCTTGCCCTGAGCGCGTACGATGCCATCGGTGACGCGCTTGAGCCTGGCTGCCGCCTCGGGCGTAACGCCGGGCAGGCCTTCGAGCGCGGCGACGCCGCTGCGGATGTGCAGCATCGCCTTGTCCACCGGCGCGGCAACCTGTTCCAGGTCGCGCCGAGCAGCCGTGGCAGCGCCCGCAATCATGCCGAGGCCGGTATTGAACTGTTCCAGATAGGTCATGGGGCCTCCTTACATGACGACGGTGTCGAACAGCGCGTTGCGCTGCCGTTCCTGCTGGGCCTCGGCGATCAGCCGGCGCATGGCCGGGATCAGCTCGTCGAGCAGCTGCTGCGGATTGACGATGTTGCCCGCCACGTTGATGCTCACCTGCGGCGAAAACTCCCAGTTGGGCGGGCCACTGGCAACGACTGCCGAGGCCACAGGAGCTGCGGGTGGGGGCGGAACCGGCTGTGGGTTCCGGGGATTCTCCGACGGCCCGAATAGCGCTCCGGCCCTGCCGCCGATCCACTCGCCTACTGTCGCGCCGATGGCGCCTCCGACCAGCGTCCCCACCACCGGAATCGGGATCAGCGTGCCCAAGGCGGCACCGGCTGCCGCGCCAATGGCGGAGCCACCGGCCTTGCCGTAGCCAACCGCCTTCTGCGCGGGCGACTGATCACTGGCGTAGACCGAGGCGGCATCGGCAATCGCCATCGCGGCGCTCACCGGACCGAAACGTCGCAGCCCTGTCCCAGCGCCCCGCACCAATCCGCCCACCGCCCTTCCGAGTCCGGACGCACCCACGCTTCGCACCAGGCCTGCGCCACGACGCAGGATGCCGCCTGCGGCGCGACCGGCACGCGAAGATCGTACGGATTGGGCAACCCTGCCGAGCCTGCCAGAAACTGCTCCAGCAACTCGCCCCAGAGCGGACCTGGCGCGTTGAAAGATCCCTCCGCGCGATCCCTGGCCAGCACCACTGGGCTTCGGCTTGCCGCCGTTCTTGCCCTTGCCTTTCCCCTTGTCTTTGCCTTTCGACCCGCCATCGAACGGGTCGCAACAGCCGAATACAGGCCAATTGGTGACGAAGACTTTCTGAATGTCCGACTTGCCGCCCAGCAATGGCTTGGCCGCGAAGAGTCCACCGGCAATCGCCGCCGCCGAGACAGCCAGCAGCTTGTGATGGTTGAGCAGGGTGTCGCCTATCCCCAGCATCGCGCCAGAAATCAGCTGCTCCGTCTCTTCCAGCTCGCCGAGCGGAGAGTCACGGTACTTGTCCACGCCCGAGTTCAGCACATCCGGCGGCGCAGCGGGCGTCCCTTGCCGGGCTTGCAGCAGATTCCCGACCTTCTGCGTATCGCCGGGGCGAAGCGCCTGCAGACCATTGAGCAGATCACGACTGAGCGACTCGACCGATGGAGCCTCTTTCTGGCCCCGCCATGCCACCGTACTCAATGCGCGCTCAAGGTCGGCCGCGCTCTTGATATCACCCTTCTGCTGCAGCGCGCTGACGAGCTGAGCCGTGGTTTCGACCGAGACGCCCTGGCCCTGGGCAAATTTCGCCGCCACCGGCAGCATCGCCACCATATCGTTCAGCGGCACCTTGCGCTCCACCAAGACCTGCGCCAGGTCCAGCACCTTGTCGCGAGGCATCGCCGCCTCACGACCCGTTTCTACAACCCGATCACCGAGCGCCGCTTCAGCCGTGGGATCGTAGGGCTGCCCCGCCGCCTCGCGGACCTGCATCAGGCGTCCGCGATACGCCAGTGTCATACCGATCGAAGAGCGTAGAACGTCCCCGACGGAGCTCAGTTCGAGCAGCGGCTTGGTCGCCGCCTCCAGGCGCTGCCAATCGTTCGCCGGAGTACTCGTTTGCGCAGCCATGCTGACGACGATCTTCGGCAGACGAATATCCAACGGCCTCGGCGCCAGCAGATCGATGATCCGCCGCAGCGCCAGCCTCGCTTCCCCCGCGTGCGCTCACTGGCGCGATGGCGGATGTCCTGGTTGCTCTGAACGGCATCGATGCCATCCACCAGCGCGCGCAACGGCAGACTCGCATCCAGTTTTCCAACGAGGGTCCCCAGGCGCATGGTGGAGTCCGCTATCACCCGCCCGAGCGTACTGCCCAGACCGACGACGGTCGCCACCAGCACTTCCGGCTTTTCACTCATATCCATTTCACTCGCCCTCTGACGACTTTCGCCACTTCGACGACAAGGGAGCGCTGGTCACCCGGCGCTCCGCGAGGGCGAACTAGCTCGCGTCGTCCCCCAGCCACCAACGCAGGTCGCTGAGGGTCATGCGTTCCAGTTCGCCGGCCGTGAAGCCCGACTCAGTCGCCAGTCGCCGCGCCAGCTGGCGCATCAGCGCGAAGCTCATCGCCGTCTTCTCGCACCAGGCGAAAGTAGGCGTGCTGCAGACGCTGGTAGTCACTGAGCTTGAGCCCCTCCAGGTCCTGGCGGCTGACCTGCAGCAGCGAGGCGAACAACTGCAACTCGCGCTCCTCGTCATCGCTGGCGACCTTGCTGGCCAGGCGGATGTCGCGCACGGTCGGCGCACGCAGAGTGAGTGCGTCGACGTCGACGCCGTTGCAGGAGGTCGGGCGGGACAGTTTCACCACCGCCGCGTCCTCGGACAGGGTCAGCCACACGGGCTGTTTGACGGAGTCTTGCATCACGGTTCTCCTCAGACGCCCAGGTCGTTACGCATGGCGGCGAGCTGGTCGACGCCGTCGATCTTGCGCACCGAATTGGCCGGGTCGATCTCGAACATCTCGCGGCCCTCGACTTCCAGCTTGTAGTAGGAGACGGCCACGCTGTAGGTACAGGCGGCCAGGTCACCGGCCTTCCAATCGCCCGGATTGATCTCCTTGAGCAGGCCGCGGACCGTGGCGACCACCGGCACGGTGCCGCCCTTCTGGGTCTTGAAGGAGCCGCGGAAGGTGCCGTTGAACGCACCCTGGTCGCTCAGGCCGAAGAACTTCATGGCCTCGCGGCGCGCGCCGTTGGTGGTGAACTTGGCCTCCATGGCTTCCAGGCCGACGTCGAGCAGGACCGGAGCGTCCATGCCGCCGGCACGGTACTCCTGGGTCTTTACCTTGAGGGTCGGCAGGGTCAGGGACGGCACGTCACCGGCGAAGCTGACGCCGTCGACGAAGAGGTTGGTGTTGGTGAGAATCTGCGGAATCATCTGGTGTTCTCCTTAAGCTGCGTCCAGGACTTCGGTGAGCCACTGATCGGTCACCTCGACGCGGAAGTTGGGGTTCTCGGCAGGCGGTACGTCGGTGAAGCGGATGTTCCAGTACACCTTGCCCTGGGCCAGCTGGCTGGCGGTGTTGAGTTCCGGGTCGGCGTAGACCTCGAAGTCGATCACCGCGCCCTGGTTCTTCAGGTCGCGCATGAAGGCCTGCAGGCCCTCGGTGACGTCCTTCACATAGGTCTTGGTGATACCGCGGTCGACCGCCCACTTGTGCCCGGCGAGGATCGCGTCCATCACCATGTCCATGGTCCGCACGCGGGTCACGAAGGCCCACTTGGCATCGCTGGAGAGGGTGCGGTTGCCCCACAGGCGGTAGCCGTCGTCACGGATGATGGTGGTGATGTTGGCGTTGTTCAGCAGGTTGGCGCGGCAAGTCTCGTCGCCGTCGAGGAACTCGATGGGGCGGCCGGTGCCGGTAATGCCAAGCAGCTCCTTGTTCGACGGCGAGGACCAGAAGCCGTACTGGCTGTCGGTCCAGGCGAACAGCGCGGCGGCGTTGGCCGAGGCCGGCGCATCGACGGTGGCGCTGCTGGCGGTATCCCAGTACTGCACACCCGGATCGACCAGGTAGATGCGCTTGCTGCCGAACTCGCCGGCGTAGGCGATGGCCGCCTCGTCGGTGGTGTTCGGGCCGTCGACGATGGCGATGGCGCGCAGCTTCTCGGCCAGCGCGCCCATGGCGGTGGCCACCGCCTGGGTGGCGGAATGCTTCGGCGCGACCAGCAGGCGCGGCTGGGCGTTGAAGCGCGACTTGCCGTCGAGCAGCGCCTGCAGGCCGGTACGCTGGCCTGCTTCGGTGACGGTGCCGATGATCGCGGAAGTCAGCTGCGCAGCATCCTCGACTTTCGCCACGCCCACCGCCACGACCACCGCAGCGGACTGGGTGAAGATGGCGGTGCAGGACTTGTAGATCGCCGAGGCGGTGCCGAACGCGGCGGCCGCTTCACGCAGGCTGGTAAGCAGCACCGGCACATCGGCCTGCGCGGTCAGCTTGGCATCGGGGGTGAAGGTGTCCACCAGGCCGATGATCGAGGACGACGGCAGCGCAATGGTGCGCGCACCGACGTCGACATTGGTCACGGTGACGCCGTGAAAGAAGCTCATAGGGTTTTCTCCAGACATAAAAAAACCGCCGGGAGGCGGTTGGGTGGTTTGCCCTGGTCGCGAGGTGCGAAGGGCAGTACTCAGAGGTAATCAAGTAAACAATTGGCTATTCGCAGTTAACACAAGACGAACATCGCCGTAGCACTCCTTGCAGACTGCCCACTCCATTGATCTAGAACCCAATGGCGAACCATCGGAACGCCACGGTTCCAGGAACCACCAGATCACCGGTGTTCGTGTAGACCTTTCCGGCTCGGTACAAGATGAACTGGGAGTTACTGATGGCCGATACTCCAACTGGAATGCAGCTATTGCCGGAGTCAGTCGCTACTATTTGTAGGCACGCAGAAGGAAATGGAGCGGAAAAAGAGAAGTTTCCCGACGCTGCTCCTATCGCTGTGGAATTCGCGCCCCACTGAATGATCAAACCGCTCGGAAGCCTTTGGTATCCATTGGATCCCTGAAAAGCTGACATGCCCACGGAGTATTTTAGCGCCGCAACCCCGTGAACTGCCCAGATACCTCCTTCGCGTACAAAGAGGACACTTTCTCCGTTCAACAACTTGATGCTGCCGAGCAGGTTTCCCTCAGGACTGATCTGGTTGCCGCTTTTGCTTGCCACTGTTATGGGGACCGTCGCTCGACAGTGCATTGCAATCGTTGCTCCCGGTACCACATCAGCGGGGTTCGGCAAGGTCACGGTATACTCCACGCCTCCACCAAGACCGATCGCAAGCCCACAATCAGCCGAAGACAATAACGTTGCGGCCTGAATGGAACGGGTATTGGCAAAGTTTCCAACAGCCCTCTGCACAAATTCAGTCGATGCAACTCGTGTCGTTGCATCGAACAATGGGGCTGTGGGTGCCGTCGGACTTCCCTGCAAAGGCGTATTCACAAAGTCAAGCTCAGGCGAATACACATCCACGGTGTTGCAGACCAGCATTCGCTGTCGACCTTGGGTTACAGGCACGCCGCTACCAGTCAATGTTTTCAGCGTCAGCGTGAAGGGTCCACTGGTGCGGTTGTGCACCACCCATTGCCGATAGACGCTGGGCACAATCACGCTGATATTGGCCGTAAGCGCGCCAGTAAAGGTCAGCATGCCGTACCCTGCTTCATCAGCCGTCAGGGTTACGTCATCCCCGCCAGCAACAGACTTGCTCATACTCCCGGCGACCAGGTTCCGAACATACGAGGTAGTAGCCAGGCGAGAGGACAGATCGCCTTGAACAGGGTTCGGAGCTGTAGGCGAGCCGGAAAACGCCGGAGACGCCAGCTTCGCCAATCCATTGGTAATGTTCTGGAACGCCAGCGACGTGGTGCCCAGGACAATCGCGCCATCGGTCACCAACTGCCAGACGCTGTCCGCCTGCGCAGTACCGCTCTCAACCGTAACAGTCAGGCCCGGAGTGACCTCGCTGTTCTCGTCTGCATCGGTCGCGCGTTTCCAGACACCGGCGGCAACGACATACAGCCCATTGTCCACGGCGCTGGCCTGGTTCTTCACCAGCACACGGTCACCCGCCGCGAGCGCGACACCATCGACTGTCTGCAGTCCGCTCAGCGTGATACTCGCAGTGGTCGCAGCGCGCACGGACTGTTTGTAGTCCAACCGGTTCAGCGCCGTGACAATGGAATTATCCACATACTCCCGCGTCGCCAGCACCACGCTCGGATCGATCTTCAGTTCCACCGACGCGGCATTGCTGACGATCAGCACGATGCGCACGGTCTGGGTGCGGCCGCTGCCTTCGGCCAGTTGCGGTTTGTAGGACGGCGCGCAGTTGGCGTAGGCGATCAGCGCGCCGGCTTCGTCGTACAGGCCCATCTCGCGGATCCACCAGCCACCCACGTCCTCGGGGATGACCTGTTCGGCGATGATCTGCGCGCTGTTCGCCGGGTCGACGCTCAGGCGGTTCAGTGGTGCGCGGCGGACTTCGTTGACCAGCTGGGTACGGCTGGCATCGGGGCTGGGCACATTGCCGCCACCGTCGCCCACCGCGAGCTGGGTGATTTTCAGGGTAGTGCCCAGCGCGGTGGCATTCGCCAGCTTGCCGGCACCGATCGTGGTGAGAAGTGCGTAGTAGGTTACTGCCATGGGTAGACACTCAAGCTATCGATGGTGTGTTCCCGGCCCGGCAAGCCGTGGCTGCCGATCGCTTCGATCACGTCCGGGAGGTAGGGGTAGACGGTGACGATGTCGCCGTCGTATTGCCCGGAGCCGACGGTGATCCGCCCCTGGGATTCCAGGCTGATATCCAGCCCGATGAGGTGTCGCGTGAGCGGTTTGGCGTCTTCGATCAGGCGCTCCACCTCCTGGTACATCTCCTCGCTGATACCGCTGTCGAGCACGCCGATGCGCAGGCGGAAGGTGCCCGGCTCGCCCATGGGCGAGCCCTGCCACCACTCGATGATCTCGATCAGGTAACCCAGCGGCTCGATCACCCGCCGCAGCGCGGCGATGGTTCCCTTGTGCTGGTGGATGCGGAAGGCTGCAGCCACCGCCTTGCGCTTCACCGCCTCGTTCCACGCCGGATCCCAGCGGTCCACCGACCAGGCCCAGGCCAGATAGGGCAGCAGCGCGACGGGGCAGCGTTGCGGGTCCATCAGCTCACGCAGTGGCACCGGCAGGTCGGCGACCTGTACGTCCGCCAGTACCCGCTCCAGCGACGTCGAGTTGATAGGCAGCAGGCGGCTACTCATCCGAACCTCCCACGCGGATCTGGTAGCCGCTGCAGTACGCCGCCTGGGTCGAATCGAGCACCACGTCGGCAGCCGGCTTGGCCAGCTCCACGCGCTGCACGCCTTCCACATGCAGCGCGGCGAACAATGCGCTGCGGCGGATGTCGCGTCCGATACGGCGCTGGGTCGCGATGTAGGTCTGCAGCGACGCCTCGGCGGCCTGCTGGATCAGCTCGGCTTCCGGGCCCGGATAGATGTAGAGCAGCGCATCGACCTGGTAGGGCACGATGGTTGCGGACTGTACGGTGAGACGGTCGCCGACCGGGCGCACGTCTTCGTCGTTCAGCGCCTTGCGCACGGCATCCAGCAGGTCGGCCGACGCCGCGCCATTGCCTTCGGAAGACAGCACGCTGACCAGCGCCTCGCACGGCTGCGGACTGATCGCCGAGGCATCGGCAATACGCCCGTCGGCGCCAAGCGCAAAGGCCACGTAGGCATTGCGTGGGCCGGCCACCGAGAGCTGGTCGAAGGCCAGTTGCGTGCGATTGCGCAGCGAGTCATCGCCCTCCAGCACGGCCGGAGTCGGTGGCGAGGTCGTGGCATCCGCCTGCTGGATCACCAGGCGCTTCACGTTGTAGCCGGCGGCCAGTTGATCGAGGTCGCCCTGTGTCGCATAACCGAGCATCACCGCGCGGGCGGCATCGTTGATCCGCGCGCGCAGCAGCAGCTCGCGATAGGCCGCCAGCTCGAGCAGCTTGACCACCGGATCGGACTCCACCGCAGCGGTCCAGCCTTCGCCCATGGCGCCGCGAAAATCTGCCAGCAGCTCTTCGTAGAGCGTCTCGTAGTCGAGGTTCTCCACGACCGTGGGAGCGGGCAGTTGGGACAGGTCGATCAGGCTCATGCCGCCACCTCCAGTCCGATCTCGTCGCCCAGGTAGACGCCGCGCAGGCGCAGCGAAACGCTGCCGGCGACCACCGCCACCACCTGCACCGAACTCAGCCGCAGACGCGGCTCCCAGCGGCCGACGGCGCGGGCCACTTCAGCCTGTACCGCGCCCTTCCAGCCTTCGGTCACCGGCAGGTCGACCATGCGCCGCAGGCGGCTGCCGTACTCGGGGCGCATGCGCCGGCTGCCCAGCGGGGTGGTGAGGATGTCCTCGATGGATTGCTTCAGGTGCGCCAGCGCGCTCAGCGGCTGGCCGTTGCGTCGATCCATGCCGATCATGGCCGCGCCCTCCGTCGCTCAGGGTGCGCACGGGAAAAGTTGCCCATGGCAGGTCTCCAGAAATGCAGAGGCCCGCGCGAGGCGGGCCTGGGTTGGAAGTCGAACCGACTTCAATGGGTGTGGTGGTTGCTGTTGCCGGCGGTGTCCATGATCGAACCGGTGCTGCTGATATTGCCGTTCACCGTCAGCGCACCCTGGATGCTCACCGGGCCGCTCAGCTGGATGCTGGCGGCGGTGACAGCCACCGCTCCAGGGTCGATCACCACCTGCGTGCCACCGACTTTCACCGTGGCGCTGCCGGCGGGCAGCTGCAGGTCATAGCGGTGCGCCTGCCAGTCGTAGCTGAGCACCGCGCCATCAGGGAAATGCCAGCTCTCCACCTCGCCGCGATTGTTCGGCGGCGCCGAGGCCGCGCCGAACAGCCCCGGCACGAAGGTGCCCATGGCCGCCACGCCGGACGGACTGAGCAGCACGCCCTGCTCGCCCAGGCTCGGCGCACGCCAGTGCCGCGCGGCACCGGCGGCCTGGGCATGCCAGCGCACCCAGGCGCTGGTCCACTCGCCGGAGCGCACGCGCACCCGCGCCGCCGCCAGGTCCACGGCCACCACTTCGCAGGGCATGACCAGCGCAGCGAGCATGCGGTCGTGTTCGGCGCTCACGTAGTCCTGGTTCATTGCGTGGCTCCCGGGTCGAAGTAATCGTCCTCGTGGCCGGGCCCGGTCTGCGGGTCGAAGCCGAGCCTGAGGCTGCCCGGCGGCTGGTCCTCTCAGGGCCACTCGGCCTCGCCCAGCAACACGGGCTGCTGCCATTCGACCAACCACACTCGGCAGGCCGTGAGCACCGGGATGTCGAGCTCCGGCTGGGCCTGGATGAAGCTCACCGGCTCCAGTTCCAGCCCCCAGTTCTGTGCACGCAGCAGTACCGCCAGCGCCGCGACATTGCGCAGCGCCAGTTCCTCGGCCTCGGCATCGTCGCGCGCCACCAGCAGGCGCGCCTGCAGCCGACAGATCAGTGCCGTCTGGCCATTGCCAGGGTCCTGGCCCGGAAGCATCCCGGCATACTCCAGCGCCAGCGCGGGGAGTGTTGCCGGGACCTGCTTCAGCGGGCCGCGCAGATAAGCGCCGATCTCGCCCAGTCGTGCGGTCAGCGTCTGTTCGACCGCATCGAGCAACAGCGCCAGGGTCAAAGGTTGTTCGGACATGTCGTCTCCTTGCTGCTTCACTCTGGTCCGCGCTCGCTCGGCGGCAACTCGCAGACACCCAGGCGTTTCGCCGCCCAGCGTTCATAAAGGCCGACGGCAATCTCCGCGCCGGCCGCCGCGGTCAGGCTGCCGATCGCGGCAGCCAGGGTCAGCGAGGCACCGCAGGCCATGGCCAGAAACATCACCGCCATGCCGCAGACAATGGAGGCGCCTGAGCGCAGCGCCAGCCGCCGCAGCAACCGCCAGCCACCCAGGCCCGCCTTGTCGGCGCGCCACATTTCACCGCTGATGCCGCCCGCGACGGCGAGCAGGATCAGCCCCCACAAAGGCACGTCGGCCAGGGTCTGAGGTTCGTTGCCCATTGGCTCACCTTGGATAAAGACGCCCGCGAACGGGCGAAACCGGCGGCTATCAGCCAGCCGGGGATGACTGCCGACGTCCTCGCCGGCCACCCGCCGCAACGACGGATCAGAAAAACGCGGGCATGAAAAAACCCGGCTCACTGGCCGGGCTTTTCGGGGTTTCGCGTTGTGCTCCCTGGGGACGCACCTTTACAAGAATGACTACTTTTTACCCCCCGATTCCCGCCGGAACAAGGCTTCTCGGGGAATACGCTGCAATACGCAGATGACACACCGCAATGTGCTGTCGAAACGCCGAAATCCGGCATCGGAAATTTCAGAGAGCCTTGCTCATCAGCACAGTGGTGAAGCCGCTGTGCCACTCCTCGTCCGGGTAGTAGTCGATCTCCGCATAGCCGTGCTTGCCGTAGAAAGCGCGCGCCTGCTGGTTGAAGGTGTCGGTCTCCAGGCGAACACATGCACTGCCGTTACGGCTGATGGCAGCCTCTGCGTGATTCAGCAGCGCCGCACCGATTCCCAGACGCTGATGACGGGGAGAGACATGTAGGGCATCGATGAAGTCATCGCGCCAATCGAGCAGGCCGACTACCTCGCCAGCCATGCAAGCGACCGCGAAATGCGCCAGGCGCTCGCGAACATAAGTAGAGGTGTGCGCGGAGGACTCGAAGCGCGCGATGGCTTCCGCGCTCAGCGCCGGCTTCCAGGTGGCTTGGTAGGTTTCACCGAGAATGCGCAGGATGGCCTCGGTGTCGGCGGCCTCGGCACAGCGAATCAGGAGTGGTGTCGTCATGGGCCGCGAGCATAGCTCCGGGCACACGCGAAAAGCACGAAGCCCGGCGCAGGGCCGGGCTTGGGATGAAGAAGGGAAAGGATCAGGCGACGCGGCGCATCAACCGCGACTGGATGCTCTGGTGCGCCACGTGCAGGCGCAGGTAGAAGGTGTTGCGGCTGCAGCGGCAGTGCCGGTACTTCTGCGAAGCCTCGCTGTCGCGATTGAGGTAGTGCTCGGTGACCACGTCCTTCTGCTCGTCGGGCAGGTGGTTGATGATCAGGTCCAGTTCGGCAACGCGGTCGAGGATCACCTTGCTGCCCCGCGTGCCGCGAATCATCTCGCCCTTGTTGGCCATCATCATCGCCAGCAGGTTGCCGCCGGCATAACCGCCACCAGCGCTGCCCGGGTTGTGCATCTCTTCGGCCCAAAGCTTGAGCATTTCATCGATGGGTTTGATCACGGCGTTTCTCCCGCGCGGCTCAGTGCCGCCGCTCCAGTTCATCCAGGGCCTGGCAGTCGATGCAGCGGGTGCAGCCCGGCGCCGCCAGGCGGCGCGCCGGCGGGATGTCGTCGCCGCAATCCTCGCAATACTCGGTGGAACTGATCGCCGCCGAGGAGCGACGGCTGTGCAGCATGTCCGCGATGCGCTCCAGCATCAGGTCGTTGGCGTAGTCGGCGATATCAGCCACGGCGCACCTCCGCATCGGCGAGGGATTCGGGCTGCATCGTGCAGTTCGGGTGTTGGTTCATGAAGGTCCTCCTGGCGACATGCCCTCCGTGGTCGCCGTGCTTCGGCCGCCTGGGGTGGTCAGTCGCGATCTGTTCGTCACGGACGCCGACTCGTCGGGCGGCATCCCTTGCCGGTACGCGGGCGGCGCCTCCCTGGCCCACCCGCGTCCTCCAGCCTGCCCCGCTAGTGACGGTCTGCAGGCAACCCACGGCCTCCTTGCCGCAGTGAGGGGGAAGCCACGGCCTCCCTTCAGCCGAACCGGTTCTCGTGCCTCCGGTGTGCTGCTGGCTTTCATGATTACAACTATAGCTATATTTAGTCAACACCAAAGCTATTTACACGCTACAACCCAGGAGGTAGAGTGCCGCCATGGACAAGACTCCCTCATCAACGCTGGCCGACCGCCTGAAACAGGCGATGGCCTCGCGCAACCTCAAGCAGGAAACCCTGGCCGAAGCTGCCGGGGTTTCGCAGAACACCATCCACAAGCTGACCTCGGGCAAGGCGCAGAGCACGCGCAAGCTGATCGAGATCGCCAGCGCGCTGGGGGTCTCGCCGACCTGGCTGGCCACCGGCGAAGGCACGCCGGCGCCGGGCACCAGCACACCCGCGCCACGCCCTGCCGATGGCAGCCCGCTGCGACTGGAACCGCTGCACCCATGGGATAGCGACACACCGCTGGACGAGGACGAAGTGGAACTACGCCTGTACAAGGAAGTGGAACTGGCGGCCGGCGCTGGCCGCACCGCAGTGCGCGAGATAGAGGGGCGCAAGCTGCGTTTCTCATACGCCACATTGCGCGCCGCAGGGGTCGACCCGGCGGCGGCGATCTGCGCCCAGCTCACCGGCAACAGCATGGAGCCGCTGATCATGGATGGCTCCACCATCGGCATCGACACGGCCACCACGCACATCACCGACGGCGAGATCTACGCCCTGGAACACGAGGGCATGCTGCGGGTGAAGTTCGTCTACCGCCTGCCCGGCGGCGGCATCCGCCTGCGCAGCTTCAACCGCGACGAATACCCCGACGAGGAGTACCCGGCGGAGCAGTTCGACAGCGGGCAGATCCGCCTGATCGGCTGGGTCTTCTGGTGGTCCACGGTGCGCCATCGCCGCGCCCCGACCCTGGTTCGCTGAGCCCGTTTCACGATGAAAAAGCCCCGCTTCGGCGGGGTTTTTCCTGAGTGTCGATTGAAGAGAAATACAACCTTTGCTATATTTACTCCTGTCGCCACCACCATCGGAACAGGAGAGTCCCATGCAGTCGACCGCAGATGTCCGCCCCGCCCCGCGCCCGGAGACGGTGAGCCTGGTCTATCAGATCTTCGGGGATGTCCTGGTGCCGCTGGAGCAGGTGCGCGAGCGCTGGTTCCGCAACCTGAACCGGGAGAATTTCAGCAAGGCGCTGTCCTGCGGGCGCATCGCCCTGCCGGTGACCACGCTGGATGATAGCCACAAGGCGATGCAGTACGTCGCGGTGGATCACCTAGCGGCCTATGTGGAGGAGCGCTCGCAGCAGGCCGATGCCGCGCTGGCGCGGCGCAAGGCGAGCCTGCAGGTGGTATCCCTGTAGGAGCGAGCTTGCTCGCGAACCCGCTCGGCGACGGAAAAACCGGCTAAATCTTCGCGAGCAAGCTCGCTCCTACGAAGGGCTGACGCTGCTGATATCCCTGCGCAGGGCTTCTCCACTCACCCCAGCCGACAACTTTGAGCCCAATAAAAAAGCCCCGCCGAAGCGGGGCTTTTCATCGAACCGACAACTCAGTCGCGGCCATGCACCTTGGCGGTGTGCTCGGCCAGCGCCACGGCGCGGAACATCGCGCGGCGCTTGTTAATGGTTTCTTCCCACTCCGCCGCCGGCACCGAGTCGGCGACGATGCCGCCCCCGGCCTGGACGTGGAGTTCGCCGTTCTTGATCACCGCGGTGCGGATGGCGATGGCGGTGTCCATGTTGCCGTTCCAGGCGAGGTAACCCACGGCGCCACCGTAGACACCGCGCTTGACCGGCTCCAGTTCATCGATGATTTCCATCGCGCGAATCTTCGGCGCGCCGGACAGGGTGCCGGCCGGCAGGATGGCGCGCAGGGCGTCCATCGCGCTGAGCTTCTCGTTCAGCTGGCCGTTCACGTTGGAGACGATGTGCATCACGTTGGAGTAGCGCTCGATGACCATCTGCTCGGTGACCTTCACGCTGCCGGTCTGCGACACGCGGCCGACGTCGTTGCGGCCCAGGTCGATGAGCATCAGGTGCTCGGCGATTTCCTTGGCGTCGGAGAGCAGATCCTCTTCCAGCGCGCGGTCGGCCTCTTCGGTCGCGCCACGCGGGCGGGTGCCGGCGATGGGGCGCACGGTGACTTCGCCATCCTCGACGCGCACCAGCACTTCCGGCGAGCTGCCGACGACGTGGAAGTCGCCGAAGTTGAAGAAGTACATGTAGGGCGTCGGGTTGAAGCAGCGCAGTGCACGGTACAGGTCGATCGGCGCTGCGCTGAAGTCGATGGACATGCGCTGCGACGGCACGACCTGCATGCAGTCGCCAGCCAGGATGTATTCCTTGATGGTGCCGACGGCGCGCTCGTAGTCCTCGCGGGTGAAGCTGGCGCGGAACTGCGGTTCCGGGGCGTTCACGGCGCTGAAGTCCAGGCCGCGGCGCGGGGTGATCGGTTGGCGCAGGCGCTCCAGCAGTTCTTCCAGCCGGGCCAGGCCCTGGTCGTAGGCATCGGCCTGCGCCGGGTCGGCGAGGACGATCGCGTGCATCTTGCCGGCGAGGTTGTCGAACACGACGACCGCGTCGGAAACCATCAGCAGGATGTCGGGATTGTTCAGCGGATCCGGATTCGGGCACTGCGCCAGACGCTGCTCGACGTAGCGCACGCAGTCATAGCCGAAGTAACCGACCAGGCCGCCGTTGAAGCGCGGCAGACCGGCGATGGTCGGCACGCGGTAGCGGTCCTTGAACTCCTCGACGAAGGCCAGCGGGTCGGCGCATTCGAAGCTCTCGGTCTCGATGCCGTCGACCTTGATGCTCGCCTGGTGGCCGTAGACACGCAGCACGGTGCGACTGGGCAGGCCGATGATCGAGTAGCGGCCCCACTTTTCGCCGCCCTGCACGGATTCGAGCAGGTAGGTGTTGGGGCCGTCGGCCAGCTTCAGGTAGATCGACAGCGGGGTGTCGAAGTCGGCAAGGGTTTCGCAGGTCAGCGGAATGCGGTTGTAGCCTTCGGCGGCCAGGCGCTGGAATTCTTCGCGGGTCATGATCAGCCTCGTGGAATGAGGAGGTAACGGACTTGGTTGCACACACACGCCGGGCGTACCGGCCAAAGGATGTCAGGCGCGCCAGCGCCAGCGGGCCAGGGCCTTGATGACCTTCATCCAGAGTGTGTGGGAAGCCGTTTCCACGGTGCTGTCTCGCTGAGCGGGAGTTGAGGCGGAGTCGGGCAACACTATCGCTTTGCCCGAGTCGAAGCAAGGCAGCAGATGGCGCAGGTCGTCGAGCACCAGTGTCGGGGTTTCCTCGGCGATGGGGCGGCCGTGGTTGTAGCCGTAGCTCAGGCCCACGCTGCGCACGCCGGCGGCCTTGGCAGCGAGGATGTCGTTGCGCGAATCGCCGACGAACAGGGCCTGTTCCGCCGACACGCCGGCCATCTTCATCACGAACAGCAGCGCAGCCGGATCGGGCTTCTGCTGCGGCAGGGTGTCGCCGCCGATGATCCAGCGGAAGAACTTGCCCAGCTTCATCTCATCCAGCAGCGGGCCGACGAAGCGCTCGGGCTTGTTGGTGATCAGCGCCAGCTCGACGTCGCGCTTCTTCAGCCACTTCAGGGTCTCGATCACGCCGGGGTAGACCACGGTCAGCGCATGGCTGTCGGCGTAGGCATCCATGAACAGTTCGAGGGCGCGCTCGGTGTCTTCCTCGCTGACGCCATCGTGTTCGATGTCATTGGCCAGGGCGCGGCGCACCAGCACCCGCGCGCCGTTGCCGACCCAGTGACGCACCGCCTCCAGGCCAGCCGGCTGGCGCCCGAGCGCCAGCAGCATCTTGTCCACCGCCGCGGCGAGGTCTGGGACGGAATCCACCAGGGTGCCGTCCAGGTCGAACATCACCAGACGCGGCAGCCCGGCGAACGGCAGTTGTGCAGCACTCATCACTTGCGCGCCTGCGCCAGCTCAGCGTGCATGGCGCGGATGACCTCGGCGTAATCCGGTGCGTTGAAGATGGCAGAGCCGGCGACGAAGGTGTCGGCGCCCGCTTCGGCGATCTCGCGGATGTTCTTCACGTTCACCCCGCCGTCGATCTCCAGGCGGATGTCACGGCCGGAAGCGTCGATCAGCGCGCGGGCTTCGCGCAGCTTGTCGAGGGTGCCGGGAATGAACTTCTGCCCGCCGAAGCCGGGGTTCACGCTCATCAGCAGGACCATGTCGATCTTGTCCATCACGTACTTGAGCGCGTCCAGCGAGGTGGCCGGGTTGAACACCAGGCCGGCCTTGCAGCCGCCGTCCTTGATCAGTTGCAGGGAACGGTCGATGTGCTGCGAGGCTTCCGGGTGGAAGGTGATGTAGGTGGCGCCGGCTTCGATGAAGTCGCCAATGATGCGGTCCACCGGGGAAACCATCAGGTGCACGTCGATGGGCGCGGTGACGCCGTACTTGCGCAGGGCCGTGCAGACCATCGGGCCGATGGTCAGGTTCGGCACGTAGTGGTTGTCCATCACATCGAAGTGAACGATGTCGGCGCCGGCAGCGAGCACCTTGTCCACATCCTCGCCCAGGCGGGCGAAGTCGGCGGAAAGGATCGACGGAGCGATGGCGTAGGGTTGCATGGCGCACCTCTGTGGGCGGAAATCACGGATGGCGCGCATTGTAGCCGCTCGAACGGCTCGAAGGGGATCGGGCCGATAGTCGAAGCGAAAAGGACGGTTTCAGGCGGGAAAGCGGGCAAAAAAAATCGCGGATCGATCCCGCCCCTGTGGGTGAGCACAGGGACGCAACCGTCCGCGAAACACTGTGAATCAGGAAGTCGGTGCGGTACGCAGTTTCTCGCTGCGGCCGCGCAGCCACTCGAGGGTGAGCAGGAGCACGACGGAGAAGCCGATCAGCAGGGTCGCCGCAGCGGCGATGGTCGGGCTGAGGTTCTCGCGGATGCCACTGAACATCTGGCGCGGCAGGGTGGCCTGCTCGGGGCCGGCGAGGAACAGGGTCACCACCACTTCATCGAAGGAGGTAGCGAAGGCGAACAGCGCGCCGGAAATCACCCCCGGAGCGATCAGCGGCAGGGTGACCTTGAAGAAGGTCAGCACTGGCGGCGCGCCCAGGCTGGCGGCGGCGCGCACCAGGTTGTAGTTGAAGCCCTGCAGGGTCGCCGACACGGTGATGATGACGAACGGCACACCCAGTACCGCGTGGACGATGATCAGCGAGATGTAGCTGTTGCCCAGGCCCAGCGGCGCGAAGAACAGGTAGCTCGCCACGCCGATGATCACCACCGGCACCACCATCGGCGAAATCACCAGACTCATGACCAGCGCCTTGCCGCGGAACTCGCCGCGGGTCAGGCCGATCGACGCCAGGGTGCCGAAGACCATCGCCAGCACGGTGGCCGCCGGGGCGACGATGATGCTGTTGGTCAGCGCACGCATCCACTCGGCGGAGTTGAAGAAGTCGGCGTACCAGCGCAGGGAGAAGCCCTGCAGCGGGTAGACCAGGAAGGTGCCGGAGTTGAACGACAGCGGCACGATGACCAGTACCGGCAGCACCAGGAACAGCAGGATCAGGCCGCAGAGGATGCGCAGGGTGTAGAACCACACGCGCTCGACCGGGGACATGTAGGGGCTCAGCATCTTCTTGTTCTCCTCATCAGCCCAGGCGCAGGCGGCTCGCGCCCACCAGCCAGCCATAGATCACGTAGAGCACCAGGGTGGCGAACAGCAGCAGGCCGCCCAGGGCCGTGGCCATGCCCCAGTTGATGGTGGTGTTGGTGTAGAAGGCGACGAAGTAGCTGACCATCTGGTCGTTCGGGCTGCCCAGCAGGGCCGGGGTGATGTAGTAGCCGATCGACAGGATGAACACCAGCAGGCAACCGGCGCCGACACCGGCCACGGTCTGCGGGAAGTAGACCTTCCAGAAGCTGGAGAACGGATGGCAGCCCAGCGAAATTGCGGCGCGCATGTAGCTGGGGGAAATGCCCTTCATCACGCTGTAGATCGGCAGGATCATGAACGGCAGCATGATGTGGACCATGGAGATGTACACGCCGGTGCGGTTGAACACCAGCTGCAATGGCTCGTCGATCAGGCCCATCTTCAATAGCGCGCCGTTGATCAGGCCGCCCGACTGCAACAGCACGATCCACGCGGCGACGCGCACCAGGATCGAGGTCCAGAACGGCAGCAGCACCATGATCATCAGCAGGTTGGACTTGCGGGTCGGCAGGATCGCCAGCAGGTAGGCCAGCGGGTAGGCCAGCGCCAGGCAGATCAGGGTGATCACCGCGCCCATCCAGAAGGTGCGGGCGAAGATGTCCAGGTAGATCGACTGGTCCGGCGTTGCGCGGGCGATTTCGCCCAGGTCATCGATACGGTGATCGAGCGCCGCCAGCAGGTAATAGGGCGTGACGGAGCTGGCGTTGCGACGGATCGCCTGCCAGTAGGCCGGGTCGCCCCAGCGCTCGTCGAGTGCTTCCATTGCGTCCTTGTACGACGCCGGCTGCTCCTTGAACGGCAGCGCGCGAGCGGTCTTGGACAGCAGGCTGCGGTAGCCGGCCAGTTCCATGTTCAGGCGCTTGGACAGGTCACCGATGGTCTGGTTCTTGCGCGCGGCGACCAGGTCGTCGCTCAGCGCCTTGTACACCGCGTCCGAAGGCAGCGACTTGCCGTCCCACTCGGAAATGGCGTTGACGGTCAGCGGCAGCGCACCGACGACCTCGGGGTTGTTCACGCTCTTGTAGAGCAGTGCCGCGATGGGCACGAGGAAGGTCAGCAGGAGGAAGACCAGCAGGGGCAGGACCAGCGCCTGCGACTTCAGGCGGTTCATCCGCTCCGCGCGCGCCAGGCGCTGCTTGAGGGTGGGGCCGGCGACCTCGTTCATCGACACAGCGGTGGCCATAGCGAACTCCGGTAAAACGGGCCGCCCGGGAGCGGCCAAGGTGTGGTGTCAGGAGGAGCCGCCGCGAGAGGGGGTGCGACGGTTCCGGTCCGCCACGGTCCGGGCGACCGTGGCGGTAAGGGCTTGCTTACTTGGCGGCCCAGGCGTTGAAGCGCTGCTCCAGCTGCTCGCCGTAGTCAGCCCAGAAGGTCACGTCCATGCCCACCTGGCCCTGCATGTTTTCCGGGGTGGTCGGCATGTCCTTCAGCAGCTCCTTGCTCAGCAGCGGTACGGCGTTCTTGTTGACCGGGCCGTAGGCGATGTTCTCGGAGTAGGTCTTCTGCTGCTCGGGTTGAACCGAGAAGGCGATGAACTTCAGGCTCTCGTCGACCTTCTTGGCGCCCTTCGGGATTGCCCAGGCGTCGAAGTCGTAGATGCCGCCGTTCCAGACGATCTTCAGGTTGCTCTCTTTCTGCACGGCGGCGATGCGGCCGTTGTAGGCGGAGCTCATGACCACGTCACCCGAAGCGAGGTACTGCGGCGGCTGGGCGCCGGCTTCCCACCACTGGATGTTCGGCTTGATCTGGTCGAGTTTCTTGAAGGCGCGGTCCTGGCCTTCCTTGGTGGCCAGCACCTTGTAGACGTCCTTGGGCGCGACACCGTCGGCCATCAGGGCGAATTCCAGGGTGTACTTGGCGCCCTTGCGCAGGCCGCGCTTGCCCGGGAATTTTCTGGTGTCCCAGAAGTCGGCCCAGCTGGTCGGTGCGGTCTTCAGCTTGTCGGCGTTGTAGGCCAGCACGGTGGACCAGACGAAGAAGCCCACGCCGCAGTTGCTGACGGCGCCCGGTACGTAGTCTTCGGCCTTGCCGAGGATGGCCGGGTCGATGGTTTCGAACAGGCCTTCGTCACAGCCGCGGGCCAGTTCCGGCGACTCGACCTCCACCAGGTCCCAGGAGACGCTGTTGGTATCGACCATGGCCTTCACCTTGGCCATCTCGCCGTTGTACTCGCCGGCGACGATCTTGTTGCCGGTGCTCTTCTCGTAGGGGCCGTAGAACGCCTTCACCTGGGCGTTCTTGTTGGCGCCGCCGAAGGACACCACGGTCAGGTCGGTAGCGGCCATGGACTGGGCCGCGAAGGCCACGCCCAGGGTCAGCGCTGCGAGTTTGAGCCCCGATGCTTTCAAGGACTTCGACATTATTGTTGTCTCCACAGTGTGCAGGTTTGTTTTTCTTGGATGCGTCCGGGAGTGGCCGGGCCGCGCTGTTACGCCGCGGACAGTGGGTCGAGCGCGCGGACGTGCTCGACTTCCCAGCCCAGCGGAACCACGTCGCCAACACTGAGCGCAGGATCGAGCTCGGCGATCGGCTGTTTGACGAAGAAATCGGTACGGCCGCAGACCTCCAGGCGAATGCGCACGTGGTCACCCAGGTAGATGAACTCGGCGACGCGGCCGGAGAAGCGGTTCGCGCAGTTTTCGCTGTGGCCGTTCAGGCGCACGCGCTCGGGGCGGATCGACAGGCTGACGGTGTCGCCGACGCTGCCGACGTTGACCGCCAGTGCCTCGACCTTCTCGCCACGGGCCAGGCCCACGGTGCAGCGGTCGCCATCGCGGGCCTGGAGCTGGCCAGCGATGCGGTTGTTCTCGCCGATGAAGTTGGCGACGAAGGAGTTGCGCGGGTGTTCGTAGAGTTCGGCCGGCGGGGCGATCTGCTGGATCTCGCCCTGGTGGAACACGGCCACGCGGTCGGACATGGTCAGGGCTTCGCCCTGGTCGTGGGTCACGTAGACCACGGTCACGCCCAGGCGCTGGTGGATGTGCTTGATCTCCATCTGCATGTGCTCGCGCAGCTGCTTGTCGAGCGCACCCAGGGGTTCGTCCATCAGCACCAGTTGCGGCTCGAAGACCAGCGCACGGGCCAGGGCCACGCGCTGCTGCTGACCACCGGAGAGCTGGCCGGGATAGCGGCCGGCGAAGGTGTCGAGCTGGACCATGGACAGCGCACGCTTCACGCGCTCGCTCACATCGGTCTTGCTCATGCCGCGAACGGAGAGCGGGAATGCCAGGTTCTCGGCCACCGTCATGTGCGGGAACAGGGCGTAGTTCTGGAACACCATGCCGATGTCGCGCTTGTGCGGGGGGACGTTGTTGATGGCGCGGCCGGCGAGCTGGATTTCACCGGCGGTAGGAGTTTCGAAACCGGCCAGCATCATCAGGCTGGTGGTCTTGCCGGAACCGGAAGGCCCCAGCAGTGTCAGGAATTCGCCTTTGCGAATGTCCAGATTGAGGTCCTTCACGATGAGGGATTCGCCGTCGTAGCTCTTCTGCACGCCACGGAAACTCACCAGCACATCGTTTGCCTGATTCTCGGCCATCACCGCACCTTTGTATTTTTGTAAATGCCGTTGATCTCAAGACTAGAGAAGCAGAACCGGCGCGCAAATCGGGCGGTATGAGAGATTGCTATAAGGCTTAGAGAGGATGCTTTGTAGGGCTCGCCCTACAAAAAATGGCGAAACAGACTGCCGACCAGCTTTGTGGTCGGCAGCCCGGCGATCAGCGCTTGGCCCAGGCCTGGAAACGCTGCTCCAGCGCGTCGCCGTGCTCGGCCCAGAACGCCACGTTCATGCCCACGGCATTGGCGATGTTCTGCGGCGCGGTGGGCAGGTTGGCGGCCACGTCCGGCGCCAGCAGTTCCACGGCCTTGCGGTTGGTCGGGCCGTAGGAGATGTTCTCGGCGAAAGCCTTCTGCTGCTGCGGCTGGCCGGCGAAGTTGACGAACTGTTCGGCCAGCTCCTTCTTGAACACACCCGAGGGCAGCGCCCAGAAGTCGAAGTCGTAGATGCCGCCGGCCCAGACCATGCGGAAGCCCTTCTGCTCGGCCTGCGCGGCGGCGATCCGGCCGTTGTAGGCGGAGCTCATCACCACGGTGCCATCGGCGAGGTCGCGCACCGGGTCCTGGCCGGACTTCCACCAGTTGATGCTCGGCTTGAGTTCGTCGAGCTTGCGGAAGGCGCGGTCGACGCCATCGTTAGTGGCGAGCACCTTGTAGACGTCCTTCGGCGCCACGCCATCGGCCATCAGGGCGAATTCCAGGCTGTACTTGGCGCCCCAGCGCAGGCCGCGCTTGCCGGGGAACTTCTTCGTGTCCCAGAAATCAGCCCAGCTGCTGGGCGTGCCCTGCAGCTTGCTCTGGTTGTAAGCCAGCAGCGTGGTCCAGACGAAGATGCCGACGCCGCAAGGCTGCACTGCGCCAGGAACGAAGTCGGCAGTGTTGCCCAAGGACTTGGGATCGAGCTTCATGAACAGCCCTTCCTCGCAACCGCGTGCGAGCTCGGGGGCCTCGACTTCCACCACGTCCCAGGACACATGGCTGATCTCCACCATGCGCTTGAGCTTGGCCAGGTCGCCGTTGTAGGAACCGTGTACGACGGCGTTGCCGGTCACTTCCTTGAACGGCTTGTAGAAGGCCGCTTCCTGCGCCTGCTTGTTGGCGCCACCGAAGGAAATCACGGTGACGTAGTCCGCCAGCGCCGGCATCGCAGCGCTCCCCAGCAGGCCGAACAGCAGCCCTCCCCTTACCGCTCGCAACATCTTCTTCTCCTTGTTATCACGACGTACTGCATGAAGCCGGCAATCATTCCCTGCCTCACGCCCGCTAGATAGACGGTGTGTTACAGAAATCGGACACGTCGCACAGAGTGGAGGGAAAATTCAGCGAGCGATCTGCCGCAGGTCAAGCCGGCGTCGCAGATGGTTCAGACGAGCTTGTGCTCCATGGCGTAACGCACCAGGTCAGCCACCGAGTTGGCATTGAGTTTCTGCATCAGCCGCGCCTTGTGGGTGCTGATGGTCTTGCTGCTGACCGCCAGCTGCTGGGCGATTTCGTTGACGCCCTCGCCCTGTACCAGGCGCTCGAATACCGAGAACTCGCGCTCCGACAGCAGCGCATGGGGCGGGCGCGAATCAGTCAGGCCGACCTCGAAGACCATGCGGTCGGCGAGATCGGGATCGATGTAGCGGCCGCCGCTGGCGACCTTGCGGATCGCCGTGAGCAGCAGCGCCGGGTCGCTGTCCTTGGTGGCGTAGCCGGCGGCGCCAACCTTCAGCGCACGGGCGACCATCTGCACTTCGTCGTGCATCGACAGCATCAGGATCGCCGGCGGGTTGTTCAGCGCGCGGATGCGCGGGATGGCCTCCAGGCCGTTGACGCCCGGCATGGAGATGTCCAGCAGGACCACTTCGCAGGGCGTCTGGCGCAGGGTGTCGAGCAACTGCTCGCCGTTGGTGGCCTCGCCGACCACTTGCAGGTCCTTGGCCATGCCGATCAGCTGCTTGATGCCCTCGCGCACGATCGTATGGTCTTCCGCCACCAGCACTCGAATCACCGCCTTTCCTCCCGTTCCACGCTTGTCATTGTCGTTATGGTTTTCGCCCGTTCACGCACTTCTGGAGCGCAACGGCACGCGGATCCACAGCGTGGTGCCCTCCCCGGGCTGGCTGTCGATCTGCAGGGTGCCGCCGAACATCAGCACCCGCTCGCGCATGCCCACCAGGCCGAAGGAAACGCCCTGGCGCGTGGCGTTCGGATCGAAGCCCACGCCGTCGTCGGCGATGCGCAGGCACAACTCGCGCCCTTCGACGCTCAGCTGCAATTCCACAGTATGCGCCTGGGCATGGCGCATGACATTGGTCAGCGCCTCCTGGAGGATGCGGAACAGCCCGATGGCCTTGGCGTCGGACAGCTCCGGCGGATTCTCCGGCACCTGCACCAGGCAGGGAATCTGCGTGCGCGATTCGAAGCGGCGCGCCTGCCATTCCACCGCCGAGCCGATGCCGGCATCGAGGATCGGCGGGCGTAGCGCGGTGGCCACGTCGCGGACCAGTTGGAACAGCTGGGCGATCAGCCGCTTCATGTTGTCCAGGCGCTCGCGCAGGCCGCTGTCCAGCTCGGCGTAGGCCAGTTCGCACATGGAGGTTTCCAGCTTGAGCACGGTGAGCACCTGGCCCAGTTCATCGTGCACTTCGCGGGCGATGCGCGCCTTCTCCTCCTCCCGCACGCTCTCCAGGTGCGCCGACAGCTCGCGCAGCTGCGCGCGTGAGTCCTGCAGTTCCAGCTCGATCTGCTTGTGCTCGGTGATGTCCCAGACCACGCCGTCCCAGGCCGGGCGACCGTCGTCCAGGGTACGCACCGTAGCCTTGATATCGACCCAGCGCGGTTCGTGGCTGCGGGTGAGGATACGGCCCTGCCACAGCCAGTTGCGATGGCCTTCCACCGCGTCCAGCTGGCTGGCCAGGTAGCTCTCGCGCTCGGACGGATGCACCAGGCCCATGATGCCCAGGCCGCTCTCGCGCAGGTAGCCGGGCGAGTACCCCAGCGAGGTTTCGCTGCCGCCGGTGATGAAGCTGATATAGGCGAAATCGGAGTCATCGTCCGGCGCATTGGGCTCCAGGCGGAACACCAGCCCCGGCACGTTGGCGGCGATGCCCTGCAGGCGCGCCTCGCTCTCTTCCAGCGCGGCGCGGGCGCGGCGGCGTTCGGTAACGTCAGTGAGGAACACCAGCAGGTACTCCGAATCGCCGAAACGCAGGAAGCTCAGCGAAACGTCCGCCGGCAGCCACTGGCCGTCGGCGCGCAGGCAGCGGGTCTCGAAGCTCAGTGGCGCCTCGTCGGCGTTGCGCGCGCGGCGCCAGAGGTTGAGCCAGCGGTCCATGTTCAGCGTCGGCTCGAAGTCCGACAGCGGCCGATCCACCACCGCTCCCGGCAAGTAGCCGAGCATCTCTTCGGCCGCGCGGTTGGCGTAGCGCACGTGGCTGTCCCAGTTGACCCAGAGGATGCCGACGGTGCTGCTGTCGATGGCGAACTGGGTCAGGCGCAGGGCCTGTTCCGCCGCCTGGCGCAACTCGATATCGCGGCGCGCGGCGAGCAGGCGCGACTCCAGCGCGCGGTGCTGGCGACGCAACCAGAGCAGCGCGGCAACCGCCAATAGAAGCAGCAGGCCGAGCAGGATGCAGAGGTTCTGCCAGAAGCCGGGGGAGGAGCCCAGGCGCGGGTAGGTCGGTTGCAGCCAGCGTTCGTGGAGCTGGTCGAGGTCCTTGGCGGGTACCGCGCGCAGAGCCGCGTCGATGATCCCCGCCAGCTCCGGCAGACCGCGCCGGGTCGCCACGCGCAGCAGCTGCGGATAGCCGATGTCGGCCACCACCAGCAGGCCGGTGAATTCGGTTTCGCGGGTCAGGCGCGCCAGCTGCGCCTCGTCGATCACCGCGTAATTGGCCTCGCGACCGAGCACCTTGCGCAGCACTTCGCGGTCGCTGTCGACGACCTGCAGGGTCAGACCCGAGTAGGTGCCACGCAGGTAGTCCACCACCGGGCCGGGACCGCGCACGGAAACGGACTCGCCCTCGCCGAGGGTATCCAGCTCCACCGAGGTGCCGCTGCGACGGTCTCCCACAACGAGACGCGGAACGCGCAGGTAGGGATCGGAGAACAGCCAGTCGCGCAAGGTCGAAGGTGTCTGGCTGACGCCGGGCGCAAGATCGATTTCGCCAGCGCGCACCGCTTTCTCCAGCGCGCCCTGGTCGGGAAAGGTGCGCCACTCCAGGCTGACGTGCAGGGACTTGGCCAGCCACTCCAGCAGTTCGACGTTGGCCCCGGAGAGCTGCTGCAGGCGGCGATCCTGCTGCACATAAGGTGCCTCGAGCACCGCGCCGACACGCAGCTGCGGATGCTCGGCAAGCCACGCGAGTTGCGCCTGATCCAGGGTCAACGGTGGCGCGGCAGTTTCCGCCACGGCCAGCAACGGCAGGCAGCAGAGCCAGGCCAGGCAGGCTTTCCAGAACAGACGTCTCATGCCGACAGCACCATGGATTTCACTCGGGTCAAAGCAAATGGCCGGCATACCTTACAGCAACCCTGGTTGAACCCGGCACGCCTGCGCCTGACAAAGCTAATACAAGCCGCTAGGCTGGCCGCTCTCGCGCCCGCCGCTTGCTGCCGCCAGACAGGGATATCTTTGATGCCGCATTTGCCTCGCCCGACGTTTCTCGCCCTCAGCCTGTGCTTCGGCCTCGCGCCGCTGGGGGCCAGTTGGGCCGAAGACGCCAAGCCCGCCGCTGAAAAACCGGCTGCCACACCGGTCGTGCGTCCGGCAGTGAGCGAGCGCAGCCAGGACGAAGCCAGCGGCCTGGGACGCCAGTTGCCCGAAAGCGAGCGCCAGGAACTCAAGGCCGGCGACGAAACCTTCCTGGCTCTCTGGCTGCCGGCCAATGCTGCCGACGCATCGGGGGCGGTGATCCTGATACCCGGCGATGGCGAGAGCGCCGACTGGCCGGTAGCGATCGGCCCGCTGCGACGCAAACTGCCCGATGCAGGCTGGCAGACCCTCGCCGTGACCCTGCCCGACCCGCAAAGCACCGCGCCGGTCCCGCGGCCGAAGGAATCGCCGGACAAGGCCAGCGCCGATACCGACGCCACGGTCGCCGACAGCGCCAGCAAACCCGAAGTGAAGGGCAGCGAAGGCAGCGCGATCCCGACACCGGAAAGCACCGGCGAAGCCGGCAGCGCGGAGCCGGCCCAGGCCAGCGCCGAAGCTCCGCCGCCGCCCACCGACCCGGTGGAGCTGCGCAAGGCCCACGCCGAGCGTGTGCTGGCACGCATCCAGGCGGCCGTCGAACTGGCCCAGCAGCACAACCCGAAAACCATCGTCCTGCTCGGCCATGGCACCGGCGCCTACTGGGCGACCCGCTACCTGGGCGAACGCACGCCAGCCGAAATCAGGAACCTGCTGCTGGTGGCGCCCCAGATGCCGCGCGACTTCAAGCCGTCGCTGGACGAAACCGTGCCACTGCTGAACCTCGCCACCGGCGACTTCTATTACAAGGACAAGGCGCCTGACGTGGCCGCCGCGAAACTGCGCCTGCAGGCGAGCAAGCGGCAGAAGGCACCGAACTACGTGCAGATCGGCATGAATGCCCTGCCTGCCGACCTGGGCACCGAGCAGGACCAGCTCTACCGGCGCATCCGCGGCTGGCTGTCGATGCACCTGGAGCCGATCGAGCAGCCCTGAGGGCCGCCCGACTCAGCGAAAGCCGCGACGCTGGCGCACCAGCAGGTAGGCATCCTGGATCTCGCGGGTCCGGCTGGTCGCCGCGGCAATCCGCTCCGGGCTCGCACCCAAGCCTTCGAGCTTGTCCGGGTGGTTCTGGCTGATCAGCTTGCGGTAGGCGCGCTTGATCTCTTCCGGTTCGCTCTCCAGCGTCACGCCCAATAGTCGCAGCGCCGCGGTGTAGGACTCGCGCGGCCTGGCGGGCGGCTTGGGCGGTTCGGCGCCCGCCGACAGCGCGAGAACCCTGGACCGGGAAAGCCCCAGCGAATCGCCCCACTGCAGCAGCAGGTTCTTCTGCGCAGCGTTCGGTGCGCCGCCGGCCCAGGCCATACGCCAACAGGCCTGGATCAGGCCTTCGGCCGTAGCCTCCTGGCCGTGGCGCTGGTGCAAGCCGGCGTCCAGCAACTCACCACCGAGCTTGCCGCGACCGAAGGCATCGATGGCCTGGCGACGAGCCTTGTCATCCAGTTGCAGACGCTGCATTTCCGCCCGCGCCTGCTGGATGTGAGCATCGATCACACGCCCACGGCTCTTGGCCAGCCGGCCAAGCAGCAGGAAGAGCAACTCCTGGTCGCCAACCCTCGGCCCGCCGCGCAACTGATCGAACAGCCCCGCCCAGGTGCGCTGCTTCAGGCGCCGGTCGAGCACCTGTCCCAGCAGAGCACCGAGCATGGCGCCCGGAATGCTTGCCAATGCCCAGCCGGCGATGACGCCTACCAAGGTGCCCGGCCAGAACACCTCAGCCCTCCGCCAGCTGGCGTTCGACTTCCGCCAGGCGCTCGTGGGTGCCCACATCGATCCAGCGACCCCGATGATGGACGCCGCTCACCCGGCCGGCTTCCATGGCCTGGCGCAGCAGCGGTGCCAGCTTGAAGGCACCAGGCTCGCAGCCCTCGAACAGCTCGGGGCGGAGGATGGCGATTCCACTGTAGGTCAGGCTCGGCTGGCCTTCGCAGTAATCGCTGACGCGGCCTTCGCTCAGGCAGAAATCACCGCGGGTGTGGTGACCGGGGTTGTCCACCAGCACCAGGTGCACCAGATCGTCCTCGGCCAGCGCGCCGAGCAGGCTCGCGTAATCGAAGTCGGTCCAGATGTCGCCGTTGGCAATGACGAAGGCCTCGTCACCCAGCAGCGGCAGCGCCTTGAAGATGCCGCCACCGGTTTCCAGCGGTTCGCCCTCGGGCGAGTAGCAGATGCTCACGCCGAAAGCCGAACCGTCGCCCAGGTGATCCACGATCTGCTGGCCGAGCCAGGCGTGATTGATCACCAATTGATCGAATCCGGCCCGGCGCAGTGCCTGCAGCTGGTACTCGATCAGCGGCACGCCACCGGCGCGTACCAATGGCTTGGGCGTATGCAGGGTCAGCGGACGCAAGCGTTCGCCCTTGCCCGCAGCGAGAATCATGGCCTTCATGCGGGATGCGTCTCGTCTTTGGGCAGATCGGCCAGCAGCGCCGCGAGGTCAGCGAGTTCCGGCCGGCGCACGATGACACTCTCCAGGTAGCGGAAGAACCGCGGCACGTCGCCCAGGTAGCGCGGCTTGCCGTCGCGGTGGCAAATGCGGGCAAAGATACCGATGACCTTGAGGTGACGCTGGGCGCCCATCAGGTCGCTGGCACGGAAGAAGGTCTCGAAGCTGTCCGGCAGCGGGATACCGGCGGCCTGGGCCTTGCGCCAGTAGCGCGACAGGCCGTCGTGCACGCGCGGCTCCGGCCAGCTGAGGAAGGCGTCCTTATAGAGGCAGGTCACGTCGTAGGTCACCGGGCCATGGACCGCGTCCTGGAAATCCAGGATGCCGGGGTTCGGCTCGCTGAGCATCAGGTTGCGCGGCATGTAGTCGCGGTGCACGAAGACGCGCGGCTGCTCCAGGGCGCTTTGTACCAGCAGGTCACAGGTACGCTCCCAGCGGGCGAGCTGCTCGCCTTCCAGCGTCACGCCCAGGTGGCGTTGCAAGTACCAGTCGGGGAACAGCTGCAGCTCGCGGCGCAGCAAGGCCTCGTCGTAGGCCGGCAGACGCTCGGCGACGTCCACCTGCTGGAAGGCCACCAGGGCGTCGAGGGCATCCTCGAACAGTTCCTCGGCGTTCTGCGCGGTCAGTACATCCAGGTAGGTCTGGCGGCCCAGGTCATCGAGCAGCAGGAAACCCTGCTCGACTTCTTCGGCCAGAATCTTCGGGACGTGAACGCCGGCCTCGGCCAGCAGACCGGCGACCTTGATGAAGGGCCGGACGTTCTCCTGGGGCGGCGGCGCGTCCATCACGATCAGGCTGCGACCTTCACCCTGCCAGCGGAAATACCGGCGGAAACTGGCGTCGCTGCTGGCTGCGGTGAGGCTGGCCTCGGGCACCGGGCCCCAGCCCTGCGCGTTGAACACTGCGGGCAAACTCAAGTCCAACCAGCCGATCATCTGCTGGTAACGGGCATCCTGTGACATCTTTATGGGTTCTCCACGGCCCTAGCCGTTGCGCGGGTCATGCTTTATTATCCAGCATCTTTTTGAGCCCATCGAGAGGCGTGCGGTCCGCTTTGGGCCGATGGCTCGCAGGAAGCCCGGATTAACAAGATGGCAGTGAATTTCCCCGTGTTCCGTAGAAAATTCCCCTTACTGGTGACCGGTGGCCTGCTGGCTATCCAGCCGCTCGCCTCTGTGACCGCGGCACCCGGTGAGCAGTTCGCCTGCCAGCCCTCCGCGTCCGGCGCCTGGGACTGTTCCTCGCAGAACAGCGCCAGCAGCGTACCGCGCCCACAGCACGGCGCCAGCTCGGTCAGCGCCGGCGGCACCGCCGCCGCCAGCAGCTCGAAGTCCTCGGGCAGCTCGAGCAGCAGTGCCGGCGAAGAGCCGAAACAGCTGGTCACCGAGTCCGGCGGCCGCGGCCTGAAGTCGCGCAGCAACGACTACAGCCACCTCGACTGGATCCCGCGCGACAAGCTCACCGCCGCCCAACAGGCGGAAATGGGCCCGTACTGCAGCGGCGCCTATGTCGAGCCGACCCGCCCGGGCATGAACGACAAGACGCCGAACGACGAGGCCCCGACCTACGTTTCGGCGAAAGTGTCCCGCTACGAGCAGGAAAAGCAGGTCGCCACCCTCGCGGGTAACGTGGTCCTGCGCCAGGGCAGCATGCAGGTGGAGGCCGACGAGGCCAACCTGCACCAGGCCGAGAACCGCGGCGAACTGGTCGGCAACGTCAAGCTGCGCGACAACGGCGCGCTGATCGTCGGCGACCACGCCGAACTGCAACTGGACAACGGCGCGGCGAAGATCGACAACGCCGAATACGTCATGCACCAGGCGCAGATCCGCGGCAGCGCGCTGTACGCCAAGCGCCAGGAAGACGCGATCATCCAGCTCAAGGACGGCACCTATACCCGTTGCGAACCCAGCAGCAACGCCTGGGTCCTCAAGGGCAACAACATCAAGCTGAACCCGGCTACCGGTTTCGGCACCGCGACCAACGCGACCCTGCGGGTGAAGGACATTCCGGTCTTCTACACCCCGTACATCTATTTCCCGATCGACAACCGTCGTCAGTCCGGCTTCCTGGCGCCGTCCTTTGCCAGCTCGACCGATACCGGTTTCACGCTGACCACTCCGTACTACTTCAACCTGGCGCCCAACTACGACGCCACGTTGTACCCGCACTACATGGTCAAGCGCGGCCTGCTGATGGAAGGCGAGTTCCGCTACCTGACCCACAGCAGCGAAGGCCAGGTCACCGCGGCCTACCTGAACGACAAGAACGACGATCGCGAGGACTTCCCGCAGTACACCGACACCCGTTGGCTGTATGGCTGGAAAAACGTCAGCGGCCTGGATTCGCGCCTGATGGCGCAGGTCGACTACACCCGGATCAGCGACCCGTACTACTTCCAGGACCTGGATACCTCGCTGGGCATCGGCTCGCCGACCTACGTCAACCAGCAGGGCGTCCTGACCTATCGTGGCGACAGCTATACCGCCAGACTGAACGCGCAGTCCTACCAGCTGGCGACCGTGACTGACGTCACCCCGTACGATCGCCTGCCGCAGCTCACCCTGGACGGCAAGCTGCCGTTCAACCCGGGCGGTCTGAACTTCACCTACAGCACCGAGGCCGTGCGTTTTGACCGCGATCTGGATGAGGGCTATTACCGCATCGATGTCGATAACCCGACACTCTATCCGCGCCCGGATACATCCCTGACCGGTCTCGCCCGTGCGAATGGCGATCGCTTCCATGCCGAGCCGGGTGTCAGCCTGCCGATGAACCGCAGCTGGGGCTTCATGACCCCGACCGTCAAGGCGTTGTACACCAAGTACGACCTGGACCTGGACGGCAAGGGCAAGGCCACACTGCCGTCGTACATCGACTATGAAAACAGCCCGGATCGCTCGCTCGGCCTGGCCAAGCTGGATTCGGGACTGTACTTCGACCGCGATACCACCTTCGGTGGCACCAAGTTCCGTCAGACCCTGGAACCGCGCGCGATGTACCTGTACGTCCCGTACAAGAACCAGGACAACCTGCCGACCTTCGACACCGGCGAGTTCACTTTCAGCTACGACTCGCTGTGGCGTGAAAACCGCTTCACCGGCCGTGACCGTATCGGCGACGCCAACCAGCTGTCCCTAGGCCTGGGCTCGCGCTTCATCGAAGACAATGGTTTCGAGCGCGCCTATATCGCCGCCGGCCAGATCTACTACTTCAGCGACCGCCGCGTACAGCTGCCGGGCCTGACCGAAGACGACCTGCGTGCCAGCGGCGCGAAGAATCCGGACGCCGATACCTGGCGCTCGCCCTACGCGCTCACCGGCATCTACCGCTTCGACCATGACTGGTACGCCAGCTCCGACTTCAACTGGAACCCGAACACGCACCACACCGACAACGGCAACCTGATGTTCCACTATCAGCCCGAAGCCGATCCTCGCAAGGTGCTGAACGCCGGCTACCGCTACCGTGCAGACAGCAAGCGCTTCAACCCCAACTCCGGGCAGTTCGAGTACGGCAGCGATGAGTACAAGATCGAACAGCATGACTTCTCGTTCATCTGGCCGGTCCTGCCACAGTGGGCCGCCATCGGCCGCTGGCAGTTCGACTACAACCAGAGCCGCACGCTGGAGGCCTTCGGTGGCTTCGAGTACGACAGCTGCTGCTGGAAGCTGCGCCTGATCAATCGCTACTGGGTCGACTACGACGACGAGGAGTTCGTGACCTCCACGTCAAAGGCCGATCGCGGTGTATTCCTTCAAATCATCTTGAAAGGCCTTGGCGGCGTGGTTGGCAACCAGGTGGAAGGCTTCCTCGACCAAGGTATCCAGGGTTATCGTCAACGTGAAGACAATGCTATGTAAGGCCCTGCGCCCGCTGATGCTGGGCGCGCTGTTGGCAAGTTCCGTCGTGCACGCCGAAGTGGTTCCGCTGGACCGTGTGGTCGCCATCGTCGACAACGACGTGGTGATGCAGAGTCAGCTGGACCAGCGCCTGCGCGAAGTCCGTGCAACCATCCAGAAGCGCGGCGCGCCGCTGCCGCCCGAGCACGTGCTGACCCAGCAGGTGCTCGAGCGTCTGATCATCGAGAACATCCAGCTGCAGATCGGTGACCGCTCCGGCGTTCGCATCACCGACGAAGAGCTGAACCAGGCCATGGGCACCATTGCCCAGCGCAACAACATGAGCCTGGACCAGTTCCGCGCCGCCCTGTCCCACGATGGCCTGTCCTATGACGAGGCCCGCGAGCAGGTCCGCCGCGAGATGATCATCAGCCGTGTGCGCCAGCGTCGCGTAGCGGAGCGCATCCAGGTCAGCGAGCAGGAAGTGCAGAACTTCCTGGCTTCCGACCTCGGCAAGATCCAGCTCTCCGAAGAGTACCGCCTGGCCAACATCCTGATCCCGGTCCCCGACAGCGCCTCGCCGGAAACCGTGCAGGCTGCGGCCCGTCAGGCCCAGGAAATGTACGAGCAGCTCAAGCAGGGCGCCGACTTCGGCCAACTGGCGGTGTCCCGCTCGGCCGGCGACAACGCCCTGGAAGGCGGCGAGATCGGCTGGCGCAAGGCTGCCCAGCTGCCCTCCCCGTTCGACAGCATGGTCGGCAGCCTGGCAGTGGGCGACGTGACCGAGCCGGTCCGCACCCCGGGCGGCTTCATCATCATCAAGCTGGAAGAGAAGCGCGGCGGCAGCAAGATGCTGCGTGACGAAGTCCACGTCCGCCACATCCTGCTCAAGCCCAGCGAGATCCGCAGCGAAGAAGAGACCCAGCGTCTGGCCGAGAAGCTCTACGAGCGCATCCAGGCCGGCGAAAGCTTCAGCGATCTGGCGAAGAAGTTCTCCGAAGACCCGGGCTCCAAGCTCAACGGTGGCGACCTCAACTGGGTCGACCCGGAGTCCCTGGTACCGGAGTTCCGCGAGGTGATGAACAACGCGCCGCAAGGCCAGGTCACCAAGCCGTTCCGCTCGCCGTTCGGCTGGCACGTGCTGGAAGTCCTCGGTCGTCGCGCCACCGACAGCAGCGACAAGTTCCGCGAGCAACAAGCCGCCCAGACCCTCCGCGCACGCAAGTACGACGAGGAACTGCAGGCCTGGCTGCGCCAGATCCGCGACGAAGCCTACGTCGAGATCAAGCAGTAAGCAGCGCGAGTCGCTCAATAAAGAAACCCGGCCATGGCCGGGTTTCTTTTTGCCTGTCGAAAGCTTCGAAGAACCAGGGCTTCGTCGTAGAGTAGGCCCATCCGCTGCAACTCCCGATTCGAGAGCTCCTGATGAACACTTCCCACCTTTTCGCCCTCACCCCCGGCGAGCCCGCCGGCATCGGCCCCGACCTCTGCCTGCTGCTGGCCCGCGAAGCGCAACCACACCCGCTGGTCGCCGTCGCCAGCCGTGAACTGCTGGCCCAGCGCGCCGCCCTGCTGGGGCTGAACATCGACCTGCAGGACGTCGGCCCCGGCCAGTGGCCCAGCACCGCTGCCCCGGCCGGCACCCTGTATGTCTGGGATACCCCGCTGGCCGCCCCCGTCGAACCCGGCAAGCTGAACCAGGCCAACGCCGCCTACGTACTGGAGACCCTGACCCGCGCCGGCCAGGGCTGCCTGGACGGGCATTTCGCGGGGATGATCACCGCGCCGGTGCACAAGGGTGTGATCAACGAAGCCGGAATCGCCTTCTCCGGCCACACCGAATTCCTCGCCGACCTCACCCGCACCGCCCAGGTGGTAATGATGCTCGCCACCCGCGGCCTGCGCGTCGCGCTGGTGACCACCCACCTGCCGCTTCGGCAGATCGCCGATGCCATCACTCCGGATCGCCTGGAGCGTGTCACCCGCATCCTGCACGCCGACCTGCGCGACAAGTTCGGCCTGGCCAATCCGCGCATCCTGGTCTGCGGCCTGAACCCCCATGCCGGCGAGGGCGGCCACCTCGGCCATGAAGAAATCGACGTGATCGAACCGACCCTGGAACGCCTGCGCACCGAGGGCATGCAACTGATCGGCCCGCTACCGGCCGACACACTGTTCACCCCCAAGCACCTGGAACATTGCGATGCCGTGCTGGCGATGTACCACGACCAGGGCCTGCCGGTGCTCAAGTACAAGGGCTTCGGCGCGGCGGTGAACGTGACGCTGGGCCTGCCGATCATCCGCACCTCGGTGGACCACGGCACGGCGCTGGATCTGGCCGGCACCGGTCGGATCGACAGCGGCAGCCTGCAGGTCGCCCTGGAAACCGCCTACCAGATGGCCGAAGCCGGCGCTGGCGCGCGCTGATCGGGGGCATTCCGTTCGACCAGCGTTTCGTGCTGGCCGCGCCGGACTGGTAAACTGATGGTTTTTCCGCCTCCAGCCGGCCGCCACAGGCGCCCGGCTGCTCTCCGGAGCCTTCGATGTCCGAACTCTTCCAGCACCGCGCCCGTAAACGCTTTGGGCAGAACTTCCTGCATGACGCCGGGGTGATTCACAAGATCCTGCGCGCCATCGCCGCCAAGGAAGGCCAGCACCTGCTGGAAATCGGCCCGGGCCAGGGTGCCCTGACCGAAGGCCTGGTGGACAGCGGCGCGAAGCTCGACGTGATCGAGCTCGACCTGGACCTGATCCCGCAACTGAAATGGCGCTTCGGCCTTAAGCCCAACTTCAGCCTGCACCAGGGCGACGCCATGAAGTTCGACTTCGCAACCCTCATGGCCTCTCCGGAGGACAAGCTGCGCGTGGTCGGCAACCTGCCCTACAACATCTCCACCCCGCTGATCTTCCACCTCCTGGACCATGCCTCGCTGATCCAGGACATGCACTTCATGCTGCAGAAGGAAGTGGTGGAGCGCCTGGCCGCCGAGCCGGGCAACGGCGACTGGGGCCGTCTGTCGATCATGGTGCAGTACTTCTGCCGCGTAGATTACCTGTTCACCGTCGGCCCCGGCGCGTTCAACCCGCCGCCCAAGGTGGAGTCGGCCATCGTCCGCCTGGTGCCCTACGCCGAACCGCCGCATCCGGCCAAGGATCACCGAGTGCTGGAGCGCATCGTCCGCGAAGCCTTCAACCAGCGCCGCAAAACCCTGCGTAATACCCTGCGCACGCTGATGAGCGTCGAGGACATCGAAGCCGCCGGCGTCGACCCGACTCTGCGCCCCGAGCAGCTGAGCGTTGCCGACTTCGTCAGCCTGGCCAACCGCTACAGCGAAACCAACCCGGAAGCCGAGCAAGGACCGAGCGCATGAGCGACCCCCGCTACCAGGTCAGCGTCAGCGTCACCACCCGCCACCTGCCCGAGCAATCCCAGCCGGAACAGCAGCGCTACGTGTTCGCCTACACCGTGACCATCCACAACCACGGCGAACTGGCCGCCAAGCTGCTGACCCGCCACTGGATCATCACAGACGGTGACGGCCATGTGCAGGAAGTGCGCGGCGCCGGGGTAGTTGGCGAGAAGCCGCTGATCGAGCCGGGCGCCAGCCACACCTACACCAGCGGCACCGTGATGGCGACCAAGGTCGGCAGCATGCATGGCAGCTACCAGATGGTCGCCACCGACGGGCACCACTTCGATGCCGAGATCCCGGCGTTCCGCCTCGCCGTACCGGGGGCGCTGCACTGATGGCCACTTACGCCGTCGGCGACTTGCAGGGCTGCCTGGAACCGCTCAAGTGCCTCCTGGAGCAGGTGAAGTTCGACCCGTCCCGGGACAAGCTGTGGCTGGTGGGCGACCTGGTCAACCGCGGCCCGGCGTCGCTGGAGACCCTGCGCTTCCTTTATGGCATGCGCGATTCGCTGGTCTGCGTGCTGGGCAACCATGACCTGCACCTGATCGCCGTCGCCTACAACGCCGAGCGCCTGAAGAAGAACGACACCCTGCGCGAGATCGTCGAGGCGCCGGACTGCGCGCAACTGATCGAATGGCTGCGGCAGATGCCGCTGGTGCACCACGACGCCCAGCGCGACATGACTCTGGTGCACGCGGGCATCCCGCCGCAATGGGACATCGACAAGGCCCTGCAGCGCGCCGCCGAAGTCGAAGCTGCCCTGCGCGACGACGCCCAGCTACCGATGTTCCTCGATGGCATGTACGGCAACGAGCCCGCCAAGTGGGACAAGAAACTCACCGGCATCGCGCGCCTGCGGGTGATCACCAACTACTTCACGCGCATGCGTTTCTGCACGCCCGACGGCAAGCTCGACCTGAAATCCAAGGAAGGCCTGGACACCGCGCCCCCCGGCTACGCCCCCTGGTTCAGCTACGCCGAGCGCAAGGCCGCCGGGCGCAAGATCATCTTCGGCCACTGGGCCGCGCTGGAAGGCCAGTGCGACGTCCCCGGCCTGTTCGCACTCGACACCGGCTGCGTGTGGGGCGGCAGCATGACGCTGATGAACATCGATACCCTTGAGCGCATCCACTGCAGCTGCGCCGATAAACCAGAATGAATGATTGCAGCGCAGCCACAGGCTGCGCGCCTTGCGAGGTAACCCCATGAGCGACTTCAAGCGCATCGCCCCCGACCAGGCCCAGCAACTGCGCGAAAGCGGCGCCCAGGTCGTCGACATCCGCGACCCGCAAAGCTACGCGACGGGCCACATCAGCGGCTCGCGGCACATCGACAACTACTCGGTGGCCGACTTCATCCGCGAGGCCGACATGGACGCACCGCTGGTCGTGGTCTGCTACCACGGCAACTCCAGCCAGAGTGCGGCAGCCTATTTCGTCCAGCAGGGCTTCTCCGAGGTCTACAGCCTCGATGGCGGCTTCGAACTGTGGCGCAACGTCTATCCCGCGGATACCAGCGCTGGCGGCTCTGACTGAAAGCCCCTACGAAAGGGGCGGATTAGCCCCTTCAAAAAATCTGTAACTTCTCGCTCTTTCGTCCTTTACACACCGAAGAACGAACTATCCTTTCCCTCAGGCCATCCAAAAAAGGGAGAGCCGGCACACCGGCTTCCGGTTAATCGGCAGTGACCATTGGGGCGGATCAGGGCAGTGGCCAGGTTCCGTTGGAGTTCTGGGGGATTCTCGCCGGTAAGCACTGGCAGCCCGACCGCACCCGCACAGACCGATCCGGCGCCGGCTCCATGCATCGAGCGAGGAGACGTCATGAGCATTTTCAGTCACTTCCAGGAACGCTTCGAAGCGACCCGTCAAGAAGAGTACTCCCTCCAGGAGTACCTGGATCTCTGCAAGCAGGACAAGATCGCCTACGCCACCGCCGCCGAGCGGATACTGATGGCCATCGGCGAGCCTGAACTACTCGACACATCCGTCGATTCCCGCCTGTCGCGAATATTCTCCAACAAGGTGATCCGCCGTTACCCGGCCTTTGCCGACTTCCATGGCATGGAAGAGTGCATCGACCAGATCGTCTCTTTCTTCCGCCACGCCGCCCAAGGCCTGGAAGAGAAGAAACAGATCCTTTACCTCCTGGGCCCGGTCGGTGGCGGTAAATCCTCCCTCGCCGAGAAGCTCAAGCAATTGATGGAGCACGTGCCCTTCTACGCCATCAAGGGCTCACCGGTGTTCGAATCGCCCCTGGGGCTGTTCAACCCGGACGAAGACGGCGCCATCCTCGAGGAAGACTACGGCATCCCGCGCCGCTACCTGCGCTCGGTGATGTCGCCCTGGGCAACCAAGCGCCTCAACGAATTCGGCGGCGACATCAGCCAGTTCCGCGTGGTCAAGCTGCACCCCTCGATCCTCAACCAGATCGCCATCGCCAAGACCGAACCGGGCGATGAGAACAACCAGGACATCTCCGCGCTGGTCGGCAAGGTGGATATCCGCAAGCTGGAAGAATTCCCGCAGAACGACGCCGACGCCTACAGCTACTCGGGCGCGCTGTGCCGGGCCAACCAGGGCCTGATGGAATTCGTCGAGATGTTCAAGGCGCCGATCAAGGTCCTGCACCCCTTGCTCACCGCGACCCAGGAAGGCAACTACAACAGCACCGAAGGCCTCGGTTCTCTGCCCTACAGCGGCATCATCCTCGCCCACTCCAACGAATCGGAATGGCACAGCTTCCGCAACAACAAGAACAACGAGGCCTTCATCGACCGTATCTACATCGTCAAGGTGCCGTACTGCCTGCGCGTCTCCGACGAGATCAAGATCTACGACAAGCTGCTCATCAACAGCTCGCTGGCGCACGCCCACTGCGCGCCGGACACCCTGAAGATGCTCTCGCAGTTCTCCGTGCTGTCGCGTCTGAAGGAGCCGGAAAACTCCAACATCTACTCGAAGATGCGCGTCTACGACGGCGAAAACCTCAAGGACACCGATCCCAAGGCCAAGTCCATCCAGGAATACCGCGACACCGCCGGTGTGGACGAGGGCATGTCCGGGCTTTCCACCCGCTTCGCCTTCAAGATCCTTTCCAAGGTGTTCAACTTCGACCCGCATGAAGTCGCCGCCAACCCGGTGCACCTGCTCTACGTGCTGGAACAGCAGATCGAGCAGGAGCAGTTCCCGCCGGAGACCCGCGAGCGCTACCTGCGCTTCCTGAAGGAATACCTGGCCCCGCGCTACGTCGAGTTCATCGGCAAGGAAATCCAGACCGCGTACCTGGAGTCCTACAGCGAGTACGGCCAGAACATCTTCGACCGCTACGTGCTGTATGCCGACTTCTGGATCCAGGACCAGGAATACCGCGACCCGGAGACCGGCGAAATCCTCAACCGCGCCGCCCTCAACGAGGAGCTGGAGAAGATCGAGAAACCGGCTGGCATCAGCAACCCGAAGGATTTCCGCAACGAAATCGTCAACTTCGTGCTGCGCGCCCGCGCCGGCAACAACGGCAAGAACCCCAGCTGGCTGTCGTACGAGAAGCTGCGTGTGGTGATCGAGAAGAAAATGTTCTCCAACACCGAGGACCTGCTGCCAGTCATCAGCTTCAACGCCAAGGCGAGCAAGGAGGATCAGCAGAAGCACAACGACTTCGTCAAACGCATGGTCGAGCGCGGCTACACCGAGAAGCAGGTGCGCCTGCTGTCGGAATGGTATCTGCGGGTTCGCAAGTCGCAGTAGTCTGCCATCGGCGCGGCGGCATTCCCGCCGCGCCGGTCGCCGTCGCATTCGGACCTGTCCGTGGCGGCTCCACGCCGCTGCGCAGTAGGTCCTGAGGAGCATTCATGAGCTACGTCATCGACCGGCGTCTGAACGGCAAGAACAAGAGCACGGTGAATCGCCAGCGCTTCCTGCGGCGTTACCGTGAGCACATCAAGAAGGCCGTCGAAGAGGCCGTCAGCCGCCGCTCCATCACCGACATGGAACACGGCGAGCAGATCAGTATTCCTGGCCGCGATATCGACGAGCCGGTTCTGCATCATGGCCGTGGCGGTCGCCAGACGGTGATCCACCCCGGCAACAAGGAATTCACCACCGGCGAACACATCCCGCGCCCCCAGGGCGGCGGCGGTGGCCGTGGCGCCGGCAAGGCCAGCAACCAGGGCGACGGGATGGACGACTTCGTCTTCCAGATCACCCAGGAGGAATTCCTCGACTTCATGTTCGAGGACCTGGAGTTGCCCAACCTGGTCAAGCGCCACCTTACCGGCAGCGACACCTTCAAGACCGTGCGCGCCGGCATCAGCAACGAGGGCAACCCCTCGCGCATCAACATCGTGCGCACCCTGCGCTCGGCCCACGCACGGCGCATTGCCCTCTCCGGCTCCACCCGCGGCAAGCTGCGCGCAGCGATAGCGGAGCTGGATCGCCTGAAACGCGAGGAACCGGACAACCTCGGCGACATCCAGGAGCTGGAGCAGAAGATCGCCGGCATGCGCGCGCGCATCGACAAGGTGCCGTTCCTCGACACCTTCGACCTCAAGTACAACCTGCTGGTGAAGCAGCCCAACCCGACCTCCAAGGCCGTGATGTTCTGCCTGATGGACGTCTCCGGCTCCATGACCCAGGCCACCAAGGACATTGCCAAGCGCTTCTTCATCCTTCTCTACCTGTTCCTCAAGCGGAACTACGAGAAGATCGAGGTGGTGTTCATCCGCCACCACACCAGCGCCCGCGAGGTGGACGAGGAAGAGTTCTTCTATTCCCGCGAGACCGGCGGGACCATCGTCTCCAGCGCCCTGAAACTCATGCAGGAGGTGATGGCCGAGCGTTATCCCACCAACGAGTGGAACATCTACGCCGCCCAGGCCTCGGACGGCGACAACTGGAACGACGACTCGCCGGTCTGCCGCGACATCCTGATGAAGCAGATCATGCCCTTCGTCCAGTACTACACCTACGTCGAGATCACCCCGCGCGAGCACCAGGCGCTGTGGTTCGAGTACGAGAAGATCCGCGATACCTTCGAAGACAGCTTCGCCCAGCAGCAGATCGTCTCCGCCTCGGACATCTACCCGGTGTTCCGCGAGCTGTTCCAGAGGAGGCTAGTCGCATGAGCAAGCGCCAGCCGATCGCCACCGGCTCGGAGTGGACCTTCGAGCTGATCCAGCAGTACGACCGCGAAATCAGTCGCCTCGCCGAGCGCTACGCGCTGGACACCTACCCCAACCAGATCGAAGTGATAACCGCCGAGCAGATGATGGATGCCTATGCCTCCGTCGGCATGCCCATCGGTTACAACCACTGGTCCTACGGCAAGCACTTCCTCAGCACGGAAAAGAACTACAAGCGCGGTCAGATGGGCCTGGCCTACGAGATCGTGATCAACTCCGACCCGTGCATCGCCTACCTGATGGAAGAAAACACCCAGTGCATGCAGGCGCTGGTGATCGCCCACGCCTGCTACGGGCACAACAGCTTCTTCAAGGGCAACTACCTGTTCCGCACCTGGACCGACGCCACCTCGATCATCGACTACCTGGTGTTCGCCAAGTCCTACATCAACAAGTGCGAGGAACGCTACGGCATCGACGCCGTGGAAGACCTGCTGGACTCCTGCCACGCCCTGATGAACTACGGCGTGGACCGCTACAAGCGGCCCTACCCGATCTCCGCCGAAGAAGAGAAGCAGCGCCAGAAGGAACGCGAGGAACAGATCCAGCGCCAGGTCAACGACCTCTGGCGGACCATTCCCAAGGCCGGCGGCAAGGACAAGGAACAGGGCCTGGCCCGCTACCCCAGCGAGCCGCAGGAAAACATCCTCTACTTCATCGAGAAGAACGCCCCGCTGCTTGAGCCCTGGCAGCGCGAAGTGGTGCGCATCGTGCGCAAGGTGGCGCAGTACTTCTACCCGCAGCGCCAGACCCAGGTCATGAACGAAGGCTGGGCGACCTTCTGGCACTACACCCTGATCAACGACCTCTACGACGAAGGCCTGGTCAGCGATGGCTTCATGATGGAGTTCCTCCAGTACCACACCAGCGTGGTCTACCAGCCCGGCTTCGACAGCCCCTACTACAGCGGCATCAACCCCTACGCGCTGGGCTTCGCCATGTACCGCGACATCCGCCGCATCTGCGAGAACCCCACCGAGGAAGACAAGCGCTGGTTCCCGGACATCGCCGGCAGCGACTGGTTGGCCACCATCAAGTTCGCCATGAAGAGCTTCAAGGACGAGAGCTTCGTCCTGCAGTTCCTCTCGCCCAAGGTGATCCGCGAATTCAAGCTGTTCAGCATCCTCGACGACGACCAGAAGGACGACATGCTGGTCGACGCCATCCACGACGACGACGGCTACCGCAAGATCCGCGAAACCCTGGCTGCGCAGTACAACCTCGGCAACCGCGAGCCGAACATCCAGATCTGGGACGTCGACCGTCGTGGCGACCGCTCGCTGACCCTGCGCCACCAGCAGCACGACCGCAAACCGCTGGGCGAATCCACCGACGACGTGCTCAAGCACCTGCACCGCCTGTGGGGCTTCGACATCCACCTGGAGACCCTGCAGGGCGAGAACATCGTCAACACCTTCCACATGCCCCCAAAGGGTGAACGCGACAGCGAGGAGGGCTACCCGCGTCTCGACCTGATCATCCCACCCATTTGATCGGTTGACCGTGGCAGCAGGCGTGACAAGCATGGCGGCAACCCCGCTGGAGACCGCCATGCGTCTGTTCGCCATTCTCCTGCTTTGCCTTGCTGTCGCGACCTGCAGCAACCCCGTCCCGCACGCCCAGGTCGCGCATCCCGCCGATGCGCGCCTGGCCGGGCTGCGCGACTTCCAGCTGATGCCCCCGGAAAACGCCGTCGACGCCCTGCCCTACCGCAGCCGTTACCCCCTGATCAACGCCCAGGTGCGCCAGGGCCTGATCGAGCGCGGCTACCGCGAAAGCGCCACTCCGCAGCTGCGCGTCTACTACTGGCTGGCGCTGCAGGACGCGCCGCTGGAATTCAAGGTCGACGTACCGCCGCCCGATCCGCTCGGCCCCTATCTCGCCATCCACCGTCTGCGCGATGAGACGGGCACCCTGCGCCTGCGCCTGACCGATGCGCAGGAGCAGACGTTGTGGGAAGGCACCGTCAGCACCGGCCTGAGCCCCGCGCACTCCAGCGCCGCCCTGCTGCAGGACGCCATCGGCGCGTTGCTCCAGCAGGTCCCCGTCGCCGCGCCGTAATTCCAGATGTCGCAGGAGCGGACTCCGTCCGCGATTGGCCCGCATCGCGCCGGAAAGCATCGCGGACGAAGTCCACTCCTGCGCAAATCCTGGCCGCACTTGGAGGAGCGGGCCATGCCCGCGATCGGCGCCGCAGGCGCCCCTTCCCTGCCGAGCTTGCCCCACCCGCCGCAAACCCCGAAGCTATCCCCCAGAACAGGAGACAGCTTCATGCAGATCTACAAGGTGGGCGGCGCCGTGCGCGACCGCCTGCTCGGCATCCCCTTCAGCGACACCGACTGGGTGGTGGTCGGCGCCAGCGCCGACGAGATGCTCACCCAGGGCTACCGCCCGGTGGGCGCCGACTTCCCGGTCTTCCTCCACCCCAAGACCGGCGAGGAATACGCCCTCGCCCGCACCGAGCGCAAAAGCGGGCACGGCTATGGCGGCTTCACCTTCTACGCCAGCCCCGACGTCACCCTGGAAGAAGACCTGATCCGCCGCGACCTGACCATCAACGCCATGGCCGAGGACAATGACGGCCAGATCGTCGATCCCTACCACGGCCAGAAAGACCTCGAAGCCCGCCTGCTGCGCCACGTCTCCCCGGCCTTCGCCGAAGACCCGTTGCGCGTGCTGCGTGTCGCGCGCTTCGCCGCCCGCTATGCGCCGATGGGCTTCAGCGTGGCGCCGGAAACCCTGGCACTGATGCGCGAGCTGTCGGAATCCGGCGAACTGGAAGCGCTGACCGCCGAACGCAGCTGGAAGGAAATCTCCCGCGCCCTGATGGAATCGCGCCCGGACGTGTTCATCCAGGTCCTGCGCGACTGTGGCGCCCTGGCCGTGCTGATGCCGGAAGTCGACACGCTGTTCGGCGTACCGCAACCGCCGCAGCACCATCCCGAGGTGGATACCGGCGAGCATGTACTGGCCGTGCTGCGCGAGTGTGCCAGGTACGATCAGCCGCTGAGCGTGCGCTGGGCCTGCCTGGTGCATGACGTAGGCAAGGGCGAGACGCGCGAGGAAGAATGGCCCAAACACCACGCCCACGAACATCTGGGCCTGCCGCTGATCGACGCGATCAACGCACGCTTCAAGGTCCCGCGGGAATGCCAGGAACTGGCGCGACTGGTCGGCGAGTACCACACCCACTGCCACCGCGCGCTGGAGCTGCGGCCGAACACCATCCTCGAGCTGCTGCAATCCTTCGACGTCTACCGCCGGCCGCAGCGCTTCGAAGAGTTTCTCGCCGCCAGCGAGATGGACGCCCGCGGCCGCCATGGACTGGAGGACCGCGAATACCCGCAAGCCGAGTACCTGCGCGGTGCAGCACAGGCTGCCCGCTCGGTCGCGGTGCAGCCATTGCTGGAAAAGGGATACAAGGGTGCCGAGCTGGGCGAAGCGCTCAAGCGTGAGCGGCTGACAGCACTGAAGGCCTACAAGGAAAGCCACGCCGCCTGACAGCACTGCGGAGGGACCGCACCTCTAACGACAGGCTCTCACTGTAGGAGCGGGCCATGCCCGCGATCGCGCCCATCGGGCGCTCCTACAGGTGGCGATCAGGCCGCAGCGCTTACCGAGGCCCGGAGAGACCCGAACCCCATCAAGCCGCCGGATGCGCCTCGATCAGCGCCGCCGGTGTCAGCTCCACACCGCGCCACTGGAAGGGCACCGGCCAGAGCTTCTGCGCGATCTGCGCGTCCGCCCACAGTTCGGCAAACGAACGCTGCGCTCCCGGATGCTTCACCTCGGGGGCCAGCAACGCCAGCGGCCAGAGTACGAAGGCATTCTTCAGCACCTCCGCGCGCGGCAGCGTCAGGCCGTCGAACTCCCCGTGCAGGTCGCCATACAGCAGCACGTCGATATCCAGCGGCAGACCCTTGCGCTCCGGCGCATAGCGACCGTTGTCCGCCTCGATGTGCTTGAGCCGCAGGCTCAGCTCCGCCAATGGCAGATCGGTACGTGCGACGATCACGAAGTTGTAGAAGGGGCCGCTGCGGATGCCCACCGGCTCGCTCTCGAACACCGGCGAGCAGTGGATGTCCTCGAGGAAGCCGTCCAGCGCCTCCAATCCGGCGAGCAGATGGCGCTCACGGTCGAAGTTGCTGCCCAACCCGAGGTAGACCGTCGTCAGCGGCATCCGCGTTCGATCTCCACACCCACGCCGATGGCAGCCGCGACGGCGCCGGGCTTGGTGACTTTCAGGCGCAGCCACTGAATGCCGAATTCCGCCATCAGCAGCTCGGCCAGGCGCTCGGCGAAGGTTTCCACCAGCTGGAAATGCGCGTCACGGGCGAAAGCCATGACCCGCTCGGAGAGCACGGCGTAGTCCAGGGCCTTGGCAATATCGTCGTCGGCCGCCGCCGGGCGGTTCTCCCAACCCAGCGTCAGGTCCAGGCGCAGGCACTGCCGGATACCCCTTTCCCAGTCGTAGACGCCGATCACGGTGTCCACTTCCAGCCCCTCGATGAAAACTCTGTCCACTGACTGCATGCTCCAAGGCGACACGACAAGCGGCCGGCGCCCCGTTAGAATCGGAAACGACCTCGTCTCCGGTGGAAACCATGTTCTGGTTCTTGGCGATCCTCGCCTACCTGCTCGGATCACTGTCCTTCGCGGTACTCCTCAGCCGCCTGTTCGGCACGGCCGACCCGCGCGCCAGCGGCTCGGGCAATCCCGGCGCCACCAACATGCTGCGCCTGGCCGGGAAGAAGATCGCCATCCTCACCCTGCTCGGCGATCTCGCCAAGGGGCTGGTTCCGGTTCTTTTCGCCCGGATGATCGGCCTGTCCGACGTTGAGCAGGCGTGGATCGGGCTGGCAGCGGTGATCGGCCACCTCTACCCGCTGTACTTCAACTTCCGTGGCGGCAAGGGCGTCGCCACCGCCGCCGGCATGCTGCTGGCGCTGTACCCGCCGGCCGCCCTGCTTGCGGCAGTGGCCTGGCTGGTGACCTTCAAGCTGTCGCGCACCAGTTCGCTGGCTTCCCTGGTGGCCACGCCACTGACCCTGCCGCTGCTGGCCTGGCAGGAGCCTTCGGCGCTGCTGCCGATGACTGTGCTCACCGGTCTGATCGTCTGGCGCCACCGCAGCAACCTGCGCGACCTGATCGCCGGACGCGAACGTCACTTCTAAAGCCGCGAGCTTCCCGGCCCGCGTAACGCGCTGCAAGCGAAAAAACGGCCCATGCCGCTCAGAGCATGGGCCGCGTCGTTTGCAGCTTCATTATTCAGATCGCTGGCAGCGACTCCATTGGCCAACGCGCCTGGACGCCGATCGACGGGCCGTCCTGCTGCCCGGCCACCAGCCGCTGGCAGCCAGCATAGGCGATCATCGCGCCGTTATCGGTGCAGAAGCGCGGGCGGGCGTAGAACACCTGGCCCTTCATCTCGCCGAGCATCTTTTCCAGATGCTGGCGCAAGGCCTGGTTGGCGCTGACGCCACCGGCGATCACCAGGCTCTTCAGGTGAGTCTGCTTGAGCGCGCGCTTGCACTTGATGGTCAGGGTCTCGACCACCGCCGTCTGGAACGCCAGGGCGATGTCGCAGCGGGTCTGCTCGCTGTCGTCACCTTCGGCCACGCAGCGCTGCCAGGTGTTCAGGGCGAAAGTCTTGAGGCCGCTGAAGCTGAAATCCAGGCCCGGACGGTCGGTCATCGGGCGCGGGAAGACGAAGCGACCAGCGGTACCGCTCTCGGCCAGACGTGCGATCTCCGGACCACCGGGATAGGCCAGGCCGAGCAGTTTGGCGGTCTTGTCGAAGGCTTCGCCGGCCGCGTCGTCCACCGACTCGCCGAGCACCTGGTACTGGCCGATGCCATCCACCCGCACCAGTTGGGTGTGGCCGCCGGACACCAGCAAGGCGACGAACGGGAACTGCGGCGGCTGCTCTTCGAGCATCGGCGCCAGCAGGTGGCCTTCCATATGGTGTACGCCGACAGCCGGTATGCCCCAGGCGAACGCCATGGCCTGGGCGCAGGAAGCACCGACCAGCAGTGCGCCCACCAGGCCGGGGCCAGCGGTGTAGGCGATGGCGTCGATGTCTTCGGCGGTGCGGCCGGAGTCGGCCAGCACCTGGCGAATCAGCGGCAGCATGCGCTTGACGTGATCACGGGAGGCCAGCTCGGGAACCACGCCGCCGTATACGCGGTGCAGGTCGATCTGGCTGAACAGCGCGTCGGCCAGCAGGCCTTTTTCGCTGTCGTACAGGGCGACGCCGGTCTCGTCGCAGGAGGTTTCCAACCCCAGCACTAGCATGGGTTTGAGCCTTTACTCTGGGCAAAATTGAAGCCGCGCATCATAATCGCCGGCTGGGCTTCGGACCAGTGCTTTTCGATCGGAGGCTTTGCATTCCTCCTTCCGAACGTTTAATATCCGCAACCCTTGAAAACCGCCGACTCCGAACAACCGTCAGGAGCGCGATAAATCCTCCGGTAATCATTGAAGGTACGACCTGGATGCCCGCCGTCAAAGTTAAAGAGAACGAACCCTTCGACGTAGCTCTGCGTCGTTTCAAGCGCTCCTGCGAAAAAGCAGGCGTACTGGCCGAAGTCCGTAGCCGTGAGTTCTACGAAAAGCCGACCGCCGAGCGTAAGCGCAAGGCCGCTGCCGCTGTTAAGCGTCACGCCAAGAAAGTGCAGCGCGAACAGCGCCGCCGCGAGCGCCTGTACTGAGTTACAGCGCCTCGTCGCACGCTTTCCGCATCGCCCGGCCCACTCGCCGGGCGAGTGCCTGAAACCAGGCACCCCACTCCGATTCGCATTCGCGGACTTCGGAGTTTTTGCTTTTCCAGCCCCATGCTTAGCCTCAAGCCTCGCTAGCGGCCTCAACGCCCCGCGCTATGCTTGGGTCCACCCTGCGTCCCGATGAGTCTATGGCCGGCCTGATTCCACAATCCTTCATCGATGACCTGCTCAACCGCACCGACATTCTCGATGTGGTGAGTTCGCGCATCCAGCTGAAGAAGACCGGCAAGAACTACAGCGCGTGCTGCCCATTCCACAAGGAGAAGACACCCTCCTTCACCGTCAGCCCGGACAAGCAGTTCTATTACTGCTTCGGCTGTGGCGCCGGCGGCAACGCGCTCGGCTTCATCATGGACCACGACCAGCTGGACTTCGTCCAGGCGGTCGAGGACCTGGCCAAGCGCGCCGGCATGGACATCCCCCGCGAGGAAGGCCGGCGCGGCAACAAGCCCCGACAGCCGGTCGACTCGCCGCTCTACCCACTGCTGGCTGCCTCCGCCGAGTTCTACCGCCAGGCGCTGAAAGGCCACCCCGCGCGCAAGGCCGCGGTGGAGTACCTCAAGGGCCGCGGCCTCACCGGCGAGATCGCCCGCGACTTCGGCCTGGGCTTCGCCCCGCCGGGCTGGGACAACCTGCTGAAGAACCTGGGTGGCGACAACCTGCAGCTCAAGGCCATGCTCGACGCAGGCCTTTTGGTGGAGAACCCCGACAGCGGCAAGCGCTACGACCGCTTCCGCGACCGGGTGATCTTCCCCATCCGCGACAGCCGCGGCCGGGTGATCGCCTTCGGCGGCCGGGTGCTGGGCGACGACAAGCCGAAGTACCTGAACTCGCCGGAAACCCCGGTCTTCCATAAAGGGCAGGAGCTCTACGGCCTGTACGAGGCACGGAAGAACAACCGGGATCTCGACGAGATCATGGTGGTCGAAGGCTACATGGACGTCATCGCGCTGGCCCAGCAAGGCATCCGCAATGCGGTCGCCACGCTGGGCACGGCCACCAGCGAAGAACACATCAAGCGGCTGTTCCGCATCGTGCCGAACATCCTCTTCTGCTTCGACGGCGACCAGGCCGGCCGCAATGCTGCCTGGCGCGCACTGGAGTCGGCGCTGAGCAACCTGCAGGACGGGCGCAAGGTGCGCTTCCTGTTCCTGCCCGAGGGCGAGGACCCGGACAGCCTGGTACGCGCCGAAGGCCCGGACGCGTTCCGCGCACGCCTCGCCCACCAGGCCCAGCCGCTGGCGGACTACTTCTTCCAGCAACTGACCCAGGAAGCCGACCCCAGCACGCTGGAAGGCAAGGCGCACCTGGCGACCCTGGCCGGGCCGTTGCTGGAAAAAATTCCCGGCAACACCCTGCGCCTGCTGATGCGCCAGCGCCTGGGCGAGATCACCGGGCTGTCCGCCGAGGCGCTCAGCCAGATCAGCGCGCCGCGCTCGGGCCTCACCGGCCAGGGCAAGCCCAGCCATGCGCCCGCTCCGGCCAAGGCACAAGGCACGGATCAGCACGCCCACGAGTACGCCGACTACGACATGGGCCAGTTCGCCGGCCAGTTCGCAGAGCATGGCGACAGTCATTACCAGGATGCTTCGAACTACTTCGAGGCGCCGCAGGAATTTTCCGCCGGCAACGGCGGCGCCAAGCAGGGCAAGAAGCCCTGGAAGGGCGATCGCAAATGGGACGGCAAGGGCAAGAAAGGCGACTTTACGCCGCGCCAGCCACGTACCGAGATCAGCGTCGAATCGCCGACGCTGATCGCGCTGCGCACCCTGCTGCACCATCCTCAACTGGCGCAGAGCGTCGAGGATGCGAGCCACTTCTCCAACGAGGGACAGACCTACTCGCAACTGCTCGCGGCCCTGGTCGAAGCGTTGCAGAAGAATCCGAAACAGAGCTCGATGCACCTCATCGCGCGCTGGCACGGAACACCCCAAGGGCGCCTGCTGCAGGTGCTGGCGGGGAAAGAATGGCTGATCGATGACGGCAATCTTGAAAAGCAGTTCGTCGACACCATTACTACACTTGCACACAACCAACTGCTCAGCAGCCGCGAAGCCCGCCTGCACAGTGTGCTGCGAAAGAACCCCAGTGAACTGACCGACGAAGAGAAAGCGTTACTGCGGGAGCACTACAGCACCCCCTCTTCAACAGGCAGCCAGAGCTGAACTGGCGCCTGAAGCCTCGAATCTGGTATAATCCTCGGCTTATTTCAGCCCGCCAAGACCTTCAGTGGATAGGGTGTTATGTCCGGAAAAGCGCAACAGCAATCTCGTCTCAAAGAGTTGATCACCCGTGGTCGTGAGCAGGGTTACCTGACTTACGCGGAGGTCAACGACCACCTGCCGGAGGATATCTCTGATCCGGAACAGGTAGAAGACATCATCCGCATGATCAACGACATGGGGATCAACGTATTCGAGACAGCCCCGGATGCGGATGCCCTGCTGCTGGCGGAAACCGATACCGATGAAGCTGCCGCCGAAGAAGCTGCTGCCGCCCTCGCTGCGGTAGAGAGCGACGTTGGCCGCACGACCGACCCGGTGCGCATGTACATGCGTGAAATGGGTACCGTGGAACTGCTGACCCGCGAAGGCGAGATCGAAATCGCCAAACGCATCGAGGAAGGCATCCGCGAGGTCATGAGCGCCATCGCCCAGTTCCCGGGCGCGGTGGACGGCATTCTCGAAGAGTACAACCGCATCGTCGCCGAAGGCGGCCGCCTGTCTGACGTCCTCAGTGGCTATATCGACCCGGATGACGGCACCCTGCCGGCCGAAGAAGTCGAGCCGGTCGGTCTGAAAGACGACGCCGAAGCCAAGGACAAGGATAAGGACGAAGAGGACGAAGAGTCCGACGGCGACAGCGAGGAAGAAGAAGGCGACGGCGGTCCGGATCCGGAAGAAGCCGCTCGTCGTTTCGGCGCCGTTTCCGAGCAGCTGGAAAAAGCCAAGAAGGCCCTGAAGAAGCACGGCCGTGGCAGCAAGCAGGCGACCGAAGAACTGGTCGCCCTGGCCGAACTGTTCATGCCGATCAAGCTCGTGCCCAAGCAGTTCGACGTGCTGGTCGCCAAGGTCCGCGATGCGCTGGACAGCGTCCGCCGCCAGGAACGCGCCATCATGCAGCTGTGCGTGCGTGATGCCCGCATGCCGCGTGCCGACTTCCTGCGCCAGTTCCCCGGCCACGAAACCGACACCGCCTGGGTCGACTCCGTACTCAAGGGCAAGCCCAAGTACGCCGAGGCCATCGAGCGCCTGCGTGACGACATCCTGCGCAACCAGCAGAAGCTGGTCGACCTGGAAACCAGCTCGCAGCTGACCGTTGCCGAGATCAAGGACGTCAACCGCTCCATGTCCATCGGCGAGGCGAAAGCCCGTCGTGCGAAGAAGGAGATGGTGGAGGCGAACCTGCGTCTGGTGATCTCCATCGCCAAGAAGTACACCAACCGCGGTCTGCAGTTCCTCGACCTGATCCAGGAAGGCAACATCGGCCTGATGAAGGCGGTGGACAAGTTCGAATACCGTCGCGGCTACAAGTTCTCGACCTATGCCACCTGGTGGATTCGCCAGGCGATCACCCGTTCGATCGCCGACCAGGCCCGCACCATCCGTATTCCGGTGCACATGATCGAGACGATCAACAAGCTCAACCGTATCTCCCGCCAGATGCTGCAGGAGATGGGCCGTGAACCGACCCCGGAAGAGCTGGGCGAACGCATGGACATGCCGGAAGACAAGATCCGCAAGGTCCTGAAGATCGCCAAGGAACCGATCTCCATGGAAACGCCGATCGGTGACGACGAAGACTCGCACCTGGGCGACTTCATCGAGGACTCCACCATGCAGTCGCCGATCGAAGTGGCGACCAGCGAGAGCCTCAAGGAAGCCACCCGCGAAGTCCTCGCCGGCCTCACAGCTCGCGAAGCCAAGGTCCTGCGCATGCGCTTCGGCATCGACATGAATACCGACCACACCCTCGAGGAAGTCGGCAAGCAGTTCGATGTAACCCGTGAGCGTATCCGCCAGATCGAAGCCAAGGCGCTGCGCAAGCTGCGCCACCCGTCGCGAAGCGAGCATCTGCGCTCCTTCCTCGACGAGTGACGAAGAACCCCCGGCCAAAACCGGGGGTTTTTCTTTGGGCCTTCCATCGGGCAAAGTGCCACGTCTACACTTCGGCATAGTCCCCCCTGGAATGAGGCCCTTCATGCCGCGTCTGCAGGCAGTTCTACTGTGGTGCCTCGCATTCTGGGCGGGACAGGCATTCGCCCTGAGCCTCACGCCCGAGGAGCAGCAGTGGCTGCAGGCACATCCCAGCCTGCGCCTGGGCGTCGATACCTCCTGGCCACCCTTTGAATTCCGTGACACCGAGGGCCGCTACCAGGGGCTCGCTGCCAGCTATGTGCAGCTCATCAGCCAACAACTCAAGATGAAGTTGCAGCCGGTCGAACCGGCCAGCTGGAGCGAAGTCCTGCAACAGGCGCGCGACAACCGCATCGACCTGCTGCCCGGCGTCATGGCTACGCCCAAGCGCCTCGACTACCTGACCTTCACCCGCCCCTACCTCGACTTTCCGATCATCATCCTCGCCCGCAAGGACGGCCCGGCCCCCGGCGGCCTCAAGGAACTCTACGGGCTCAAGGTCGGCGTCGTGGCCAACTACGCGGCTCACGAACTGTTGACCGCCAAGCACCCCGACCTGAACCTGCAACCCTTGCCGAGCGTCGCCGCCGGCCTGCAGGCCCTGGCCACCGGGCAGGTGGATGCATTCGTCGGCGATCTCGCCTCTGCCGTCTGGAACCTGCGCCAGCTCAAGCTCGACGGCCTGCAGATCAGCGGCGAAACGCCCTATCGCTACCAACTGGCAATGGGCGTGCCGAAGGACCAGGCGATCTTCGCCGGCATCATCGACAAGGTACTGGCCGACCTGACCGTCGAGCAGATCGATGCCCTCCAGGCGCCCTGGGTCGGGGGCCTGCTGGATCGCCGCTCGGTGTGGCGCGAAGTCCTGGAAATCGCCGTCCCCATTGCCCTCCTGACCGCCATCACCCTGCTGGTGCTGTTCACCATGAACCGCCGCCTGCGCGGCGAGATGCAGCGCCGCGAGAAGCTCGAACAGGCCCTGCGCGACAGCGAACAGCACTACCGCGGCCTGGTGGAAAGCCTCACCGCCATCGCCTGGGAAATGCGCCTGGCGGAAAACCGCTTCACCTACGTCTCGCCTCACGCCCAGCGGCTGCTCGGCTACCCGATCAAGGACTGGCTGGAACCCGGCTTCTGGCAGCGCACCCTGCACCCGGAAGACGCCGAGCGCGCCATCCACTTCTGCCTGAGCGAAAGCCAGGCCGGGCGCAACCACAGCTTCGACTACCGCATGCTCGCCGCCGACGGGCGGATCGTCTGGATTCGCGACATCGTCACGCTGATCCACCATGACGACGAAATGATCCTGCGCGGCCTGATGATCGACATCACCGACGCCATGCACACCGAGCAGGCGCTGCGCCTGTCCGAACAGAAATTCGCCTCGGTGTTCCACCACTGCCCGGACATCATCGTCCTCGCCCGCCGCGTCGACGGGCAGCTGCTCGCGGTGAACAGCACCTTCGAACAGCAGATCGGCATCCCCGCCAGCGAGGCGCTGGGCAAGACCTCCACCGAGCTGGGCATCTGGGGCGAACCGGGCATGGGCCCGGCGATGCTCGCGCGCCTGCAGGGCGAGCCGCTGAACAACGTCGAGATTCCGCTCAACCGCCGCGACGGCACGCGCTTCACCGCCCTGCTCTCGGCCCAGCACATCGTCCTCGACGACACCCCGGCGCTGGTGGTGGTGGTGCGCAACATCTCCCAGGTCAAGGAAACCCAGGAACAACTGCGCGTCTCCGAGGAAAAGTTCGCCAAGGCCTTCCACGCCTCCCCCGACGGCATGCTCATCTCGCGCATCAGCGACGGCCGGCTGGTGGAAGTGAACCAGGGCTTCACCCGCATCACCGGGTACAGTCGCGAAGAAGCCGCCGAGCGCTCCACACTGGACCTGCGCCTGTGGGCCAACCCGGCCGACCGCAGCAAGCTGCTGGGCATCCTCGACAACGCTTCCAGCGCCCCGGACTTCACCGCGCAGATTCGCACCCGCGACGGCAGCCTGCGCCTGTGCGAGCTGTCCGCCCACCGCATCACCATCGGCAACGACGACTGCATGCTGACCATCGCCCGGGACATCACCGAGCAGCAGCAGATGCAGGAAAAACTGCGCCTCGCCGCCACCGTCTTCGAAAGCACCGCCGAAGGCGTGATGATCACCGACGCGCACCAGCAGATAGTCGCGGTCAACCGCGCCTTCAGCGAAATCACCGGCTACAGCGAACAGGAAGCCCTCGGCAACTCGCCGCGCCTGCTTGCCTCCGGCCAGCATGACACCAGCTTCTACGTCGCCCTCTGGCACCAGCTCAACGCCGAAGGCCACTGGCAGGGCGAGATCTGGAACCGGCGGAAGAACCAGGAACTGTACCCGGAGTGGCTGACCGTCAGCGCCGTGCGCAACGCCGACGGCGAGCTGACCCACTACGTCGGCGTGTTCGCCGACATCTCCACCCTCAAGTACGCCCAGGCGCGGCTCGACTACCAGGCCCACCATGACCCGCTCACCGGCCTGCCCAACCGCCTGCTGTTCGAAAGCCGCCTGAACGCCTCGCTCAAGGAAGCCCAGGAAGACGATCACCAGGGCGCCGTACTGTTCCTCGACCTCGACCGCTTCAAGCACATCAACGACAGCCTCGGCCACCCGGTGGGCGACCTGCTGCTGAAATCCATCGCCACCCGCCTGCGCGAGCAACTGCGCGACGTCGACACCGTGGCCCGCCAGGGCGGCGACGAATTCATCATCCTGCTGCCCGGCCTGCACCACGCGCTGGACGCCGAGCACGTGGCGAACAAGCTGCTGGTCTGCTTCGACAAACCGTTCATCGCCGGCGAACAGGAGTTCTTCGTCAGCGCCAGCATCGGAATCTGCCTCTACCCCAGCGACGGTGGCGACGTCGCCACCCTGGTGAAGAACGCCGATGCCGCCATGTACCGGGCCAAGGCCCAGGGCCGCAACCGCGTCGAGTTCTACACCCGCGAACTGACCTTCCAGGCCACCGAACGCATGGCCCTGGAGCACGAACTGCGCCGCGCCCTGGAAAGCGACCAGCTCCAGCTCTACTACCAACCCAAACTGTCCCTCGCGAGCGGGCAGCTTGTAGGAGCAGAAGCGCTGATCCGCTGGAAACACCCGCAATTCGGCGCGATTTCTCCGGATCGCTTCATCCCTCTGGCCGAGGAAAACGGCCTGATCCTGCCGCTGGGCGACTGGGTGCTGCGCGAAGCCTGCCGGCAGATGAGCCGCTGGCAGGACAGCCACGCCGCCTTCGGCCCGCTCTCGGTCAACCTCGCCGGCGCCCAGCTGCGCCAGACCAACCTTGTCGAACGCATCCGCGAACTGCTCGCCCACTACAACCTGCAGTCCTCGCGCCTGCAACTGGAGATCACCGAAAGCTTCCTCATGCACCAGACCGAGGAAGCCCTGTCGATCCTGCACAGCCTCAAGCACCTGGGCGTGCAACTGGCCATCGACGACTTCGGCACCGGCTACTCCTCGCTCAGCTACCTGAAGCAGCTGCCACTGGACACCCTGAAGATCGACCAGTCCTTCGTCCACGGCCTGCCGGACGACCCCCACGACGCCGCCATCGCCCGCGCCATCATCGCCCTGGGCCGCAGCATGAACCTCACGGTGATCGCCGAAGGCGTGGAGCACGAAGCCCAGGAACGCTTCCTAGAAGCCGAAGGTTGCGACCAGATCCAGGGTTACGCGCTGAGCGCGCCGCTACCGGCCGACGCCTTTGCCAACCGCTTCCTGGTCCCGCTGCATCCGGTTGGCGCAAGCCAGAACGCCCCGGTATAATCCGCCCGCCTTCTGGGGGCCTATAGCTCAGTTGGTTAGAGCAGAGGACTCATAATCCTTTGGTCCACGGTTCAAGTCCGTGTGGGCCCACCACCCTTTCAGCAAAAAGCCGCGCGAATGCGCGGCTTTTTCGTTTCTGGCATCTGTGAGCCGATTAGGCGCGCTATTCGGCTCACGACATGAGCCGAATAACCATCGCAGCAACTTGCGAATCGCCCTACGCCCCAACTGCGTTGCTGTCCTACAAGGGCTCTGCGTAGCGTTCCGAGTGCCGCGGTTCGCTGTGGCCAGGAGTGGAATCCTGAAGACATGGGAGGACGGCAATGCACACGCCATGGCGGATAACGCTGCCTGCAAGAATCAGCGTCTTCCGGCAGTCCATGGCGGACCGTGTAAGGCGGGCTTCGGCTCGGCCGGGTTTTTCGTCCTCTCGATGTCTCGGTATTCCACCCTTGCACGGTCCGCCTCCCTCTGTGGTTGTTCGGGCGGCGGCTTCTGGACGTACATGGAGAGACAGCATGAAGTTTTCCGATTCGATGTCGGCCGACGAAGGCCTGATTCCCACTGTGTTCCAACGCTACAACCGTCGTCTGCGCGGGCTGCTCATCGAGCGCCAAGCGTGGTTCGTCCTGCGCGATCTGGCCAAGCTGACCAACAGCCATCTGGGCGAACGAGTCACCAGTAAGCTCGATCCGGACCAGCTTCGTCATGAGCACCTCGCCGGGTGCGAAGAAAAGCTCTATCTGGTCAGTGAAAGCGGCCTCTATGCGCTGCTGCTGGTGCACTTCTATCACCCGGAGAATCGCAGCCTTCGCCAGTGGATCAGCACCGAGGTGTTGCCGGCCCTGCGCGATGCGCAGCAGCACAACCCGCACCTGCCGCGCCGACGCATGGAGCAGATCGAGGGCCAGCCAACCAGCGTGATGGACTGGCAGGGCAAGGTCTGGGTGCGCTGGACCGATGCGGTGCGCATCATGGAAAACCAGGTGCGTTCGCTGCACTGATACCACCTCGGTACACTTCGCAGGATGGCGTGGAGCGGAGCGATACCCATCGCTTCACGCCCTTGCCCAATGAGCATCGCGGACAAGGTCCGCTCCTACGCGATCAAGAGCCCCTCACCCTGGCCCTCTCCCGCAAGCGGGAGAGGGGACCGTTCGGAGCGAGAAGTAACCTCGGTGTCAGCCGGTACGTTTTCCCTGCTCTCCCTGCCTGTAGGGCGCATAACGCGGCAGCGTTATCCGCCGCCAAGGGTCTGGCGGATAACCTGTCCCAGGTTATCCGCCCCGCGTTTACCGCGCGTTTCTGGCAGTTTCCCGGCAGCGCAATGCGAGCCACTTCACACCAGCCGTCGACTCCCTGGCGCAAGCCGCCTCAGCCTATGACAGGGGTCAATATCAGATAGCCATTAGCCATTAAATTGGCATCTCCCTGATATGAGTGATCCCCTCATGACTCTCCACCGGCATCCCGTCCAATTGCTTGTCGCGTCCGAGGACCCGGCGCTGGCCCGTCAGGTTCGTGCCCTGCTGGCCGCCTATGAGTTGCGCTGCGGCGTGATGGAAGGCCCTTGTGACTGCCAGCAGGCGCCGCTGTGCCGCTGGTTCCAGGACGCACCGCTGGGCGAGACAGGGAAGATCACCGCGCTGCTGGCCGATGCCATCGGCGTGCTGGAGCGCACCCGGCATGCCTTCCGCTCCCGCGAACTGGGCGAGCTGCGCCAGCGCCTGAGCGGCGCGCTGCAAGAGTTGTCGGGGCCCCGCCCCCTGGTGTAAAAGACAAACCACCCGCGTTCCGCCATTGCGGAAGCTGGCTTTGCCGGGCAGGACTTGTGGGCCTGCAAGACAAAGCGCCGAGTTGGTCGCCGTCGATTTCGACGGGACGACGAGCCGGCGCTTTTTTCATGCCCGACAAAAACAGCAGACCCGCAAGGAGCCGAACATGGGCCTGGGACCGAAGCTCGAGAGCGTGCTCGAGCGCATCGGCCTGTCGACGATGGAAGTCGATCAGCGCCTGAGTTACCTGGAGTGGCGCGAGGAGGATGGCTGCCATCTCCATGGCCGCGCCGCCGAACTGGAAGGCTGCCACCAGCGCTTCATCGAGCAGCTCTACGACCACCTGCGCCACTACCCGCCGCTGGGAGCGATCCTCGCCGAGCCGGTGACGCTGGCGCGGCTGAAATGCAGCCAGTTCGAGTACTACCGCCAGCTCTGGGATGCCCCGCAGGACGCCGACTATGTGCGCGACCGCCTGCGCATCGGGCTGGTGCACCAGCAGGTCGGCGTTGAGCTGAAGTGGTACCTGGGTGCGTATCGCCTGTACCTGGACCAGATGCTCGCCGACCTGATGGGCGATGCCCCGGAAGCCAGGACCTACGCCAGCCTGCTCAAGCGGGTGTTCTTTGATATGTCGCTGGCCATCGACACATACGGTGCCGCCCAGCGCCAGGCGCTGGAGGACAGCGAGGCGCGCTATGCCCGCGCCCTGCGTGGCGCCAACGACGGTATCTGGGACTGGGACCTGGGCAACGACCGCCTCTACGTCTCCGAGCGCTGGGCGCGCATGCTCGGCCTGACCCGCGACAACCTCGGCGAAGGCAGCACCAGCTGGTTCGCCCGCGTGCACCCGGACGACCTGCCCGGCCTGCGCAAGGCCATCGACACGCACCTGCGCGGCAGCAGCGCGCTGCTCAGCCACGAGTACCGCATCCGCCAGCGCGACGGCAATTACCTCTGGGTGTTGGCGCGCGGCGTGGTCACCGACGGGCGCATGGCCGGCTCGCAGACCGACATCAGCCAGCACAAGGCCAGCGAGCACCAGCTCAGCCACGCGGCGCGGCACGACCCGCTCACCGGCCTGGGCAACCGCCTGCGCCTGGACGAACTGCTGCAACAGGCCCTGATGCGCCAGCGCCGCCCCGGCGCACGCGAGTCCGGCCTGCTGTTCATCGACCTGGACCGCTTCAAGCTGATCAACGACAGCCTCGGCCACGCCGTCGGTGACCGCGTACTGGTGGAAGTCTCCCAGCGCCTGCTGCGCTGTCTGCGGCCGGGCGATCACCTGGCGCGCTTCGGCGGCGACGAGTTCGTCGTGCTGCTGGACGACCTGGCCAGCCTGGTCGACGCCGAGCAGGTCGCGCAACGCATGCTCGACTGCCTGCGCCAGCCGCTGCACGTAGATGGCCGCACACTGGTGGTCAGCGCCAGCATCGGCATCACCGGGCTGATGACCGACGGCCAGGCCATCGACACCCTGCAGGCCGCGGACCTCGCGCTGTACCGCGCCAAGGAAGCCGGCAAGGCACAGTACGCGCGCTTCAGCCTGGAGCTGCAGGCCGAGGCGCAGCGCCGGCTGGACCTGGAAAGCGCGCTGGCCCAGGCACTGCGCCGCGAGGAATTCAGCCTGCACTACCAGCCCATCGTCCGCCTCGACCGCGACTCGCCGCACTGGGAAGCGGTGGAGGTGCTGCTGCGCTGGAAGCACAACGGCCAGTCGATCTCGCCGCTGGACTTCATTCCGGCGCTGGAGGAATCCGGCGAGATCGTCCCGGTGGGCGACTGGGTGCTGCGCCAGGCTTGCCGGCAGACGGCGCTGTGGCAGAGCCAGGGGCATCGCAGCCTGTACTGCTCGGTCAATCTGTCGAGCCGGCAACTGCAGCAGCCGGGATTCGCCGCGCGGGTGCAGCAGATTCTCGCGGAGAGCGGCCTGTCGCCGCGCAGCCTGGTGCTGGAAATCACTGAAAGCCTGCTGATGCAGGACGGCGCGGAAACCCTCGCCTGCCTGCGCGAACTGGCCGCAGAGGGCGTGCGCCTGGCGCTGGACGACTTCGGCACCGGCTATTCCTCGCTGGGCTATCTCAAGCGCTACCCGCTGCACATCCTCAAGGTCGACCGCAGCTTCATCACCCGCGTGCCGGACGACCCGGAGCTCAGCGCCATCTGCCGGGCGATCATCGGCCTGGGCCACAGCCTCGGCCTGGAAGTGGTGGCCGAGGGCGTGGAGCGCCAGGAGCACCTGGACTTCCTGCGCGCCGAAGGCTGCCGCCACGCCCAGGGCTTCCTGTTCAGCAAGCCGCTGGCACCGGAGCAACTCTTCCAGACCCGCCTGGAGCACCAGCGATGAAGCTCAACATGCCCGTCACCGGGCGCCAGGTAGACGTGCCAGTCAATGCCAACATCCTCTCCACTACCGACCTCAAGGGCGCGGTCACCCATGTGAACCCGGACTTCATTCAGGTCAGCGGCTTCGAGGCCGAGGAGCTGGTGGGCTTCAACCACAACCGCGTGCGCCATCCGGACATGCCGCCCGCCGCCTTCGCCCACCTCTGGCAGACCTTGCAGGCCGGGCGCAGCTGGATGGGCCTGGTGAAGAACCGCTGCAAGAACGGCGACCACTATTGGGTCAGCGCCTTCGTCACGCCGATCCGCCATGGCGGCAAGGTCGTGGAGTACCAGTCGGTGCGCACCCGTCCAGGTGCCAAGCAGATCGACGCGGCGGAGCGCCTTTATGCGCGCATGCGCCAGGGCAGGACATTGCGTCGCCCGCGCGTGCCGCTGGTGCTCCAGTTGCTGCTCGGCCTGTTGCTGGCGCAGGCCGGCGGCGCTCTTCTCGCGCTGCTGCTGCCCAAGCTGACCGCGCTGGCCTTCCTGCTGGCGCTGGGCGCATCAGGCACTTGGCTGGTACTGCGCCTGCAACCGCTGGGCGCGCTGCTCGGGCGCGCACGGAAGATTGCCGACAACCCGCTGAGCCAGCAGCTCTATTCGGGCCGTGCGGACGAGTTCGGCGAGCTGGATTTCGCCTTGCGCATGCTGGAGGCGGAGACCGCCGCGGTGGTCGGGCGCATGGCCGACGCGTCCCAGCAACTGGCCGAGCACTCCGCCGCGCTCGCCGACGCCATGGCCGGCGGCAGCGCGGCTTCGCAGTTGCAGCAACGCGAGACCGAACAGGTCGCCAGCGCCATGCAGCAGTTGGCGCAGAGCGTCCAGGAAGTGGCCCGTCACGCGCAGCACAGCGCGGTGGCGGCGCAGTGCAGCGAGCGCATCACCCAGTCAGGGCATCAGGATGTGCACGGCACGCGCGGGCAACTCGCTGCGCTGGAAGCCGGCGTGCGCGCGGCCAGTGCCGCAGTGGAGCAACAGAAGGAACACAGCGAGGCGATCTCGCGGATGCTCGAGGTGATCCGCGACGTCGCCGGGCAGACCAACCTGCTGGCGCTGAACGCCGCCATCGAGGCGGCGCGCGCCGGGGAAAGCGGACGCGGTTTCGCGGTGGTCGCCGACGAGGTTCGCGCGCTGGCTTCGCGCACGGAGCATTCCGCGCGGGACATCCAGTCGCTGGTCGGCAACCTTCAGCAGGGCGCCGAGGATTCGGTGCGGGCGCTATGGCATTGCTGCGACCAGGCGGTGGCCAGCCTGGCCCAGGCTGGCCAGGCGGCGGGCACGCTGGAGAAGATCAGTGAGCAGGTCTCGGCGATCCAGCGCATGAGCCTGGAGATCGCCGAGGCCATCGAAGAACAGGGCGCCGCCAGCGAGGACGTGCAGCGCAGCCTGCACGCCATCCGCGGTTCGGCCGACAGCAACGCGGCGAAGGTCGGCACCTGCCAGCGCAGCGCCGCGCGCATGGCGGAACTGTCGGCGGAGCTGCGGATGCTGGCGGAGCATTTCTGGGAGGGCAGCCGGGCGGGTTAGCGCTTGGCGATGATGTACACGGCATGGACGATGCCGGGGATGTAGCCGAGCAGCGTCAGCAGGATGTTGAGCCAGAACGCTCCGCCGAAACCGACCTGGAGGAACACGCCCAGCGGCGGCAGAAGGATGGCGATGAGGATGCGGATGAGGTCCATGCGGTGGCTCCTTGTGAGATTGCCTCTTGCATGGAATGGACCGCCGGGCAGCGCAGCGGGTTCAGAGAATCTGGTGTTCCCTGCAGGAGCGGGCCATGCCCGCGATCGCATCCATGGAACGCTCCTACAGGGTGCATTGGCCGTTACAGGAACCAGCGGTACTCCCGCGCGCTGACTTCGTTCATGAAGTCCAGGTGGTCGTGGCGTTTGTTCTCGCAGTAGACGAAGACGAACTCGCTGCCCAGGCCTTCCTTGACCACCGGGTGGTCTTCCATCTCGGCGACGGCGCCGAGCATGTCGCGGGGGAAGTCGATGCCGCTGGCGCGGTCTTCGTTCAGCGGCGGGATCGGCTCCTGGCGGGATTCCAGCCCGTGCTCCATGCCGGTGAGGATCGCCGCGAGCACCAGGTAGGGGTTGGCGTCGGCGCCGGCCAGGCGGTGCTCGATGCGCAGGTTCCTGCCATCGGATTCGGGAATGCGGATGCATGCATCGCGGTCCTCGAAGCCCCAGCTGGCCTTGCTCGCGGCGTTCACGCGGGAGCCGTAGCGGCGGTAGGCGTTGTGGTTGGCGGCGAAGATCGGCATGCAGTGCGGCAGCAGTTCCAGGCAGCCGGCCACGGCATGGCGCAGGGCCTGCTGGTTGTCGCGGTCGAGCAGGTTGTTGCCGTCACGGTCGTACAGGCTGACGTGCACGTGCATGCCGCTGCCCGGCGCATGCAGGTAGGGCTTGCTCATGAAGCTGGCGCGGTAGCCGTGCTTGAGTGCCACGCCACGGGTGGCGCGGGTGAACAGCGCAGCCTGGTCGGCGGCGTGCAGGCCGTCGTCGCAGTGGGCGAAGTTGATCTCGAACTGCCCCGGGCCGATCTCGGCAGTGATGACGTTGGCGTCCACGCCCTGCTCGCGGGAGGCTTCGACGATCTCATGGAGCACATCCGAGAAGCGCGACAGGCGCTCGATGTGCATGTTTGGCTGGTCGTCCTCGTCGTCGCTCAGCGGGTCGCGCGGGTACTGCGGCAGGCCGGCATCCAGCTTCTTGTCGAACAGGTAGAACTCCAGCTCGAAGGCCACCACCGGGCGAATGCCCTTGGACTCCAGGCGCTGCATGACGCGGGCGAGCACTTCGCGCGGCTCGAATTCGATGGGCGCCTCGGTGCCGTCGGAGCTGATCAGCATCTGCCCCAGCGGCTGGTTCTCCCAGCGCACCGGCTTGAGCGAGCCGGGGATCAGGCGGCGCGGGGCATCCGGATCGCCGTCGTTGAAGCAGTAGTCGCCGATGGGGTGCAGGCCACCTTGTACGCCCAGCAGCACGCAGTTCTGCGGCAGTTTCAGCGGGCTGCCGGCGGCGACTTTTTCCAGCATGTCCACGGGGTAGCGCTTGCCGTAGAAGTGGCCGGGAATGTCCAGGCAGATCAGGTCGACGTAGCGGATGTCCGGGTATTGCTGGCGGAAGGCGCGGACTTCGCTGAGCAGGTCGGGATGCATCGGGCGGTTCATGATGTTCTCTGGGGCCTTTGTGCGGGAGCGGCCGGATCGTTTTCCCAAGCCAACCCTCGCGGGCTGGCTTGGGAAATCAGGTGAAGATCCACAGCACCCTGGTTGGTTTATCGGTGAGGTTGCCGTAGCGGAACTGGCTGTGCGGCGGCAGCTGGAAACTGTCGTTGGGGTAGAGGGTGACGGTGTCGTCCTCGTACCAGAGGGTCAGCTCGCCTTCGAGGACGAAACCGCCCTGCTCCGAGCTGTCGTCCAGGTGGCCTTCGCCGCTGGTGGCGCCGGGGGCGAGGATGCTGTCGAGCATGGAGAAGCCGCCGGACATGTTCGGCGAGGCGAGGATGTCGGTGACGCCGCCGGCGTAGTACAGGGTGCGGCGGTCGTTTGGCCGGGTCACCCAGTCGCGCTCGCGGCGGGTGTCGCCGGCGTAGAAGTAGGTGGTCGGTACGCCCAGGGCTTCGCTGATGGCAGTGAGGTCGGCGACGGTGGGTTGCGACAGGCCACGCTCGACCTGGGACAGGAAGCCCACCGAGCGGCCGATCTGCTCGGCCAGCTCGCCCAGGGTGAGGTTCTTGTGCTTGCGCAGGTCGCGGATCAGCGTGGCAAGGTGTTCGTTGGCAACCGTCTGGGTCATGTCAGGGGTCCGGATCAGATGAAATCCCGTAATCGATACCAGGCCTTGCCGACGGCTTCCAGTGGCGCGGCGAAGCGCTGGCCGCCGGGGAACCCGGGATTGCGGATGCGTTGATAGAGGTCAAGCTCGTCGCTGCGGCCGCCCATGGCTTCGCTCACGGCGTGGGCCGCGGCCAGGCTCGGCAGTACGCCGTGGCCGGAATAGCCCTGCAGCCAGTAGAGGTCGCCGCGCCGGCCGATGTCCGGGGTGCGCCGCATGCTGCAGTCGATGTGCCCACCCCAGGCGTATTCCAGCTCCACACCCTTGAGCTGCGGGAACACCCGCTCGACATAGGGACGCGTGGCAGCGCGAATGTCCGAAGGCATGCCGCCCAGGTAGGTGCAGCCGCCGCCAAACAGCAGGCGATGATCGGGGGTCAGGCGGAAGTAGTCGAGGACGAACTGGTTGTCGGTGACGCAGCAGTTCTTCGGCAGCAGCGAGCGGGCCAGTTCCTCGCCCAGCGGCGCGGTGGCGACCTGGTAGGTGCCCACCGGCAGGATGCGTTCGGAGACGTCGCGGTCCAACCCGTCGATGTAGGCGTTGCAGGCCAGCACCAGGGAGGCGCAGCGCACGCTGCCCCGCTCGCCATTGGGAAGCTCGGTGGTCACTTCGTAGCCATTGCCGCTCTCGCGGAAGCTCAGCGCACGGGTCTGCTCGAAGATGCGGCCACCGGCGCGCTCGATGGCGCCCGCCAGGCCGTAGGCCAGTTTCAGCGGGTTGAGGTGCGCGGAGTTCGGGTCATACAGGCCGGCCTGGTAGCGGTCGCTGGCGATCCACTGCGGCAGGTCTTCACGGGGAATGAACTGCAGGCCTTCGTAGCCCCAGCGGCGATTGGCTTCGGCCTGCCAGTCGTAGAGCGAACCAACCCGGCGCGGCAGCACGGCGGTCCACAGGTGGCCGATGCGGTAGTCGCAGTCGAAGCCGTGGCGTTGCGGCAGGTCGCGCAGTTCGTGGGCAGCCCAGAGCATGCCCTGCCAGAGACGCAGCGCGCCTTCGTGGCCGAGGTCGTCCTCGATGGGGCCCAGGTCGCTGGACCAGCCCGGCAATGCCTGCCCGCCGTTGCGTCCGGAGGCGGCCCAGGCGATGCGGCTGGCCTCGATCATGCAGACCTGGCGGCCGCCTTCGACCAGTTGCAGCGCCGTGTGCAGGCCGCTGAAACCGGCACCGATCACCAGGACTTCGCACTCCAGCGGCTCGCGAAGGGCTTCGCGGGGCTGGATCAGCTCGGGGTTGGCGCCGGCGTAGTAGGTGCCGACCGGTTCGGGCGAACGCAGGAACATCGCTACCTCGTGAAATTGTTCTGGTTATTTTTCATGAAAAATAACAGAACAAATTTCACAAGGCTAGCCCGTCGCACTTTTGCGGACGGGGTGCGTTTCAGATCATCAGGAAGACAGCACCGCAGCGCTGCCCTGCTCCTCGCGCTTCTGCCGCACGCTGACCACCACCACCAGCGCCACCAGGATGGCGGCGAGGATGGCCGAGGAGCCGATGGTGCCGAAGTCCAGACCGCCCTTATCGTGGGACTTGGTCAGCACGTCGCCCAGGGTCGCGCCGAACGGACGGGTCAGCACGAAGGCCACCCAGAACAGCAGCACCGAGGACAACCTGGTGAAGTAGTGCAGCGCCACCACCACGGCGATCAGGCTACCGATCAGCAACGCGCCGCCGGCGAAGCCCAGGCCGGAGTCGTCGGCGAGGAAGTCGCCCAGCGCGGTGCCCAGGGTGTTGGAGAAGAGAATGGCGATCCAGTAGAACATCTCGCCCTTGAAGCTGCGGATGTTGTCCACCGACAGCGAGGTGCCGCTGAAGCGCCAGGCCGCGAAGATCGCCACCAGGATGCTGATAAGGATCGCCGAACCGGTGGCGTAGCCCAGGCCCAGCGTGCGGTCCATGAAGTCCGACATGGTGGTGCCGGCGGTGCTGGTGGAAAGGATCACCAGCCAGTACAGCCAGGGCACGTAGCGCTTGCTGGCAAGCTGGCCGACCAGGGTGACGAGGAACAGGCTGATGAGGATCAGCGAACTGATCGCATAGCCGACATTGAGGGTCATCGACAGCAGGTCGCCGGCGGTTTCCCCCAGGGTGGTGGCGCAGATCTTCATCACCCAGAAGGCCAGGGTGATCTGTGGCAGTTTGTTGTTCACAGGTTTGTCTCCGGAAGTGAGCGGGATCGACGCGCGTCGGTCACGTCGCTGCACCCGGAGTTGACGGTCTCCCCCGATACCCCCTGGCGCATGGTCGTGGAGACTGAGGGCGGCGCGGTGAAGAAAGGGTCAAGCCGGTATGAAAAAACCATTGGCCATCGTCGTTTCGGGCCAACCGACGGATGACAGATCACATTGAGTTGCTATGGTTTTACGTGGGGGCGATGCGCCCGAGGACCGCTTCACTTCGCGCGCGGCGCATGGGGACAGGAATGAATCAGATGATCAAACCGCAACCGTACTGCAAGAACTGCCGGCTGGCGCCGCCGACCCTGAGCGACGACAAGGTCATGGAGCTCGAGGCGATCATCAAGCCGGGGCACCTGCTGCACAAAGGGGACTTCGTATTCCGCCAGGGCGACCCGTTCCACAGCGTGTACCTGGTGCGCTCCGGTTCGATCAAGACCTTCACCACCAACGAACAGGGGCTGGAGAAGATCACCGGCTTCTACTTCGCCACCGAGATCTTCGGCTTCTCCGGGATGGGCGAAGGCAGCTACCCGGTGTCCGCGCAGGCGCTGGAAAGCACGCTGTGCAGCGAGATTCCGTTCAGCCAGCTGGAGGAGCTGTCGCTGCAGATTCCGGGGCTGTCGCACCAGATCATGCTGATGATGAGCCGCAAGATTCGCGAGGATCAGCAGATGAAGCTGCTGCTCTCGCGGCTGAACTCCGACTCGCGCATCGCCGCCTTCCTGCTGAACATTTCCGCGCACTTCCGCGAGCGCGGCTTCTCCGCCACGCGATTCCGCCTGAGCATGTCGCGCAACGAGATCGGCGATTACCTGGGGCTGGCAGTGGAGACCGTATCGCGCAGCTTCACCCGCCTGCAGAAGCACGGGTTGATCCGGGTGGATGGGCGGGAGACGGAGATCGTCGACTTCACCGAGCTGTGCGCGCTGGCCGGGGGTGAGGTCGAGCTTTGAGTTTCCACGTGGGGACGGGGTTCGCGAGCAAGCTCGGTCCTGCGAAGATCAATTTGGTGCCAGACCTGTAGGAAAGGCGGGGCGCCTGGCCCATGCCCGCGACCAGCCCCGCGCTGTCTTTCAGGCCGGCGCAGGGCAGATTCCGGCCTGCCGGCCGGTTCGCGGGCATGGCCCGCTCCTACAAGACCAAGAGCCCCTCTCCCTAACCCTCTCCCGTAAGCGGGAGAGGGGACTGATCGGCGCACGATGAAACAGCGCCGTCAGCCGGCACGGATGGCTCCCTCTCCCCCTGGGAGAGGGCTGGGGTGAGGGGAAAGCCCTGGTGCCAGGCCTCCCCTCAGTTGCCATCAGGTACCGATCACACCGCCATCATCCTTGGTGATCACCAGCGTCGTGGAACGCGGGATGCTCTTGCCGTCGCTGGCCGGGAAGCTCAGCGTCGGGTGCTGGATGTTCACCCACAGTGTCTTGCCGTCCGGGGTCTGGGTGATGCCGGTCAGCTCGCAGCCGCGCGGGCCGACCAGGAAGCGCCGCACTTCGCGGCTGTGCGGGTCGGCGCAGAGCAGCTGGTTGCAGCCCATGGCCTGCATCGCCGGGACGTCATCGTCGTAGTCGGTTTCGATCCACAGGCGCCCGGCGGTGTCGAAGTACAGGCCATCCGGCGAGGAGAAGATGTCGCCGTTGATGGTACCGATCAGGTTCTCCGGCGCGCTGGAGCCCTTGTGCTCGCCGGCCAGCAGGAAGATTTCCCATTGGAAGCTGGTGGCGGTCGGGTCGCCGCCTGCCTCGTTCCAGCGCAGGATCTGCCCGTGGAGGTTTTCCTTGCGCGGGTTGGCGGCGTCCACCGGCTGCTTCTTGCCGCGGGCATCGTTGTTGGTGAGGCTGACGTAGACCTCGCGGGTGGTCTGCTGCACGGCGACCCACTCGGGGCGGTCCATCGGCGTGGCGCCCAGCTTGTCGGCGGCGGCGCGGGCGTTGACCAGCACCTCGGCCTGGCTGGCGAAGCCGTTCTCGGCGCTCAGGCCATTCTGCCCGTGCACCAGCGGCAGCCACTGGCCGCTGCCATCGGCATTGAAGCGGGCGACGTAGAGGGTGCCTTCATCGAGCAGGTCGACGTTCGCCGCGCGGTTGTTCGCGTCGTATCGGCCGGCCGGGACGAACTTGTAGATGTACTCGCCCTTGGTGTCGTCGCCGTAATAGAACGCCATGCGGTTGTCGGCGCCCAGCGAGAGGGTCGAGCACTCGCGGCAGAAGCGGCCCACGGCGGTGCGTTTCTTCGGCGTGGAGGTCGGGTCGAACGGGTCGATCTCCACCACCCAGCCGAAGCGGTTCGGTTCGTTGACGTGGCCGCCATGGGGCTGGTCGGCCTTGGGCGTGGCGTCGAAGCGCGCATCCACCGCTTCCCAGGCGTAGTAGTTGCTGAACTGGCCGTTGGACAGGCCGTAGCGCTTGTGCGAGACGCGCTTGGCGTAGTCGTCCTTGTCGCGGTTGACGAAGTACTGGTGCCAGTTCTCTTCGCAGGCCAGGTAGGTGCCCCAGGGCGTGACGCCCATGGAGCAGTTGTTCAGGGTGCCGAGCACCTGTTTCGCCGCGGGGTCGCTGGCGGTGCGCAGCAGGTCGTGGCCGGCCAGCGGGCCGGACAGGTCCAGCGGCGAGCTGCCGGTGATGCGACGGTTGTAGCTCGAGCCCTCGACGCGTTGCCACTGACCGCCGGCGTCCTTCTTCACCTCGATGACGCTCAGGCCATGGGCGGCGATTTCCTTGCGTACCTCGCCTTCCGGGCGGCCGCGCGAACCATCGGGGCGGTCCTCGAAGGTCTGGCCTTTGGGGTGCAGCGTCGGGTTGATGTACTCGTGGTTGATGACCAGCAGGCCGTGGTTGTCCGGCGCATCGGGGAAGGGGAAGTAGTGCATGCCGTCATGGTTGTCGCCGGCCTGCAGTTCCTGGGCTTTCCAGTCTTCGCTGGCGTCGCCTTTCCAGGCCGGCGAGCCGCTCACCACGGCATCACCCCAGGAGAAGAACGGCCGCGCGCTGTAGCCTTCGGCGACGATCACCCGGTCGAATTTCGGGTCCTGTTGCACCGGCACGCCCTTGAAGCCCAGCAGCGCGGTGGGCACCGGGGCGTCGGCGGCGAACAGCGAGCGGCCGGGGAACAGGCCGCCGCCGAGGAAGCCGACGGCGCCCAGCACCAGGCTGTTCTTCAGCAGGCGGCGGCGCGAGGCGTCGATGATCTCGCTCATCGGCAGGTTGCCGGAGGGGTTGATCGCCTGGTCGTCGAAGGCGGCCAGTCGGTCGTGGAAATCCTGGAAACGCTCGCTCATCAGATGGTTCCTTCCGCGCGGCCGTCTTTCTGACGGCTCGGGTTGTCAGTAGAAGCTATCGGCGGAAGGTTAGGAACGCGGTGTTACGTCGGCATGACAACGCCGCCGAGCCCTGTGACAGGCTCGGCGGCGAGGATAAAAGCCGCCCCGCAGGACCAAGACGACGTCCGGGGGCGGGCGCGAGGGCATTTGCGGAATAGCGCGGCTCAGCTTTGCAGGCCGCCCTGCTCCGAACATTCGGGGCCCGCCAGGCGGGCCGTCCAGTCTTCCAGCACGCCACTGGTGAGGCGTTGCGCGGCAGTCTTGCGCCAGCGCAGGGAGAGCGCGTCGCACGCCATCATCAGGCGCAGGCCGGTACGTTCCAGCGGGTGGCCGAAGTACCAGTCCAGCAGGCTCGCCACGCTGAGCTGCGGGTAGTGCCGCTGCACCAGCTCCAGCGGTGCGTCGGGGGCGACCATGCCGGAGCGGCGCACCCGGTAGAACCAGCCGCAGCGCCCCTGCTCCTGCACTTGCTGCGGCAGCTCGGGGAGATTCCAGCGACGCGCCAGGCGGTAGCTGGGCGAGCGCGGCTGGCTCACTTCGATCAGCGCTTCGCCCCAGCGGAACAGGTCGCCGATGCAGGCCTCCTGCTCATTGAGGCCGAAGGTCGACAGGTTTTCGCCGAAGGCCGGCTGTCGCCAGCGCGTCTGCGGGTGCTGCTTGCGCCAGTGGCGGTAGTGCTCGGCCGGGTAGTGGTGCAATGCGCGGTCCAGGCCGCCGTCGCGGCGCAGGTCGGGCCGTGCGTCCCCCGGCAATCCTTCGGCGCCGAGCCAGACTTCCTGATGCGCTTCCAGCTTGTCGATATCGCTGAGCAGACCTCCCCAGCTTTCTTCGACTTTTCCTATGAAAACGCCCTGGATGACGATGCTTTCCACCTTTGTCTACCCATCTGAGACAGCGGACAAGCGCTAGAGTAGTGGCCTGGATAGCTGACTATCCATTTCGATTTTCCAGTTTCGTTGATAAGTAGACCTTATGGATTTCCGCCAGCTCCGCTATTTCGTCGCGCTCTACGAGGAAGGCCATGTCGGGCGCGCGGCCGAACGCCTGGCGATTTCCCAGCCGGCACTGTCGCAGCAGATACGCCAACTGGAGCAGAACCTCGACGTGGCGCTGTTCCAGCGCAGCGGCAAGCGCCTGCTGCCGACCGCCGCCGCACACACGCTGTACAACCATGCGGTGCCGCTGCTGGAAGGCCTGGAGCGCGCCCGCGAGGCGCTGCGGGGTTTCCGTGGGCAGAGTGCGCGCAGCCTGGCCATTGGCGTACTGCAGACGGTCAATGCGAGCCTGGTACCGCATCTGGTGGAACGCCTGCACGCTGCGCAGCCGCACGTGCAGGTGCGCATCTACGAACTCTCCGGAGTGGAGATCGAGCGCCGCCTGCTGATCGGCCAGCTGGATATCGGCATCGGCTTCCTGCCGCCGCGCCAGCCGGCGTTGCACGGCGTGGAGCTGTACCCGGACGAGCTGCAACTGGTGATCCCGGCGGAGCATCCGCTGAAGGACTTCAAGAAGGTCTCGCTGGCCCAGGCCGCGGAACTGCCGATGCTGCTGCTCGGCGAGGAATTCCGTGCCCGGCAGATCTGGCAGGAACAACTGGCGGCCATCGGCCGGCGGCCACGGGTACAGGCGGAGCTGAACCACATGGGCGGCATCCTCGACAGCCTGCCGCAGAGCCGCTTCGCCACCGTGCTGCCGGGGCGTGCGCGACAGATGCATGCGCACAAGGACCTGCTCTGGAAGCCATTGAGCGAACCGCGCATTCCACTGAGCGTGGGGCTGGTGTATCGCGATGCACAACGGCAGCAGCCGACGGTGGAGCTGCTGCGCTCGTTGCTGGATGGGGCGGTGTGACGCCCAACATCGCTGATGGGTATCGCTGCGCTCCACACCAGCCTAGGTTTGTGCTCGATGGTTATTCCGTCACGGGGTGTAGGATGGGTGGAGCGCAGCGATACCCATGCGGTCGCACGCCCGCACGGAGTTTCTACGTAGGACGCATAACCTGGAACAGGTTATCCGCCGTCCCGACAACCAGCGGCGGATAACGCTGGCGCGTTATTCGCCCTACGGGAAGCCAATCCAAATCGCAGGCAAGAAAAAACCCCGCTTCTTGCGAAGCGGGGTTTTGCAGACCGATATCCTGACGTCCATGCAGGCCACCATCCATGGTGGAATCCCTATATTTCCGTGTTGTCTTTGGCGCTTCCTGCGCAATGTCCTGACTGAGGAGAAGGTTACCGCCGGAAGCCTTTATCAGAAAGACGCCGATCACCACCGCTGTTTGTAAGCTTTGGCTTACACGGATTCGTACTAGCGTCCTTCGGAAAGGAAATATCCCCATAAAAAAGCCCCGCCGGAGCGGGGCTTTTCAGAGCGAGCGCTTAGAACTGCGCGGCGTCCAGCAGGTACAGCGACTCGCTGCCGGCCTTCACCGAGGCACTCAGCGAGTGGATGCGCGGCAGCAGGCGGGCGAAGTAGAAGCGCGCGGTGCCGAGCTTGCTGGCGTAGAACTCGTCCTGGCCTTCCTTGCCCAGCGAAGCGCGAGCCATCAGGGCCCACATGTACGCGTAGGCGGTGTAGCCGAAGGCGTGCAGGTACTCGACCGAGGCGGCGCCGATTTCGTTCGGGTTGCCCTTGGCGCGGTCCAGGACCCAGGCGGTCAGCTCGTCGAGGTTCTGCACGGCGGCGTTCAGCGGGCCGGTGAATTCGGCCAGCTCGGCGGACGCCGAGGCGGTGAAGGCACGGATCTCGTCGGTGAACAGCTTGCAGTAGGCGCCGCCGCTGCCGACGATCTTGCGGCCCATCAGGTCCAGCGCCTGGATGCCGTTGGTGCCTTCGTAGATCTGGGTGATGCGGCAGTCGCGTACCAGCTGCTCCTGGCCCCACTCGCGGATGAAGCCGTGGCCGCCGAAGATCTGCTGGCCGTGGATGGTGGTTTCCAGGCCCATGTCGGTAAGGAAGGCCTTGGCCACCGGGGTCAGCAGGGCGACCAGTTCCTCGGCGCGCTTGCGGGTGGTCGGCTCTTCGCTGTACTTGGCGGTGTCCAGTTGCATGGCGACGTAGCTGGAGAAGGCACGACCGCCTTCGTTCAGCGCCTTCATGGTCAGCAGCATGCGACGCACGTCCGGGTGGACGATGATCGGGTCGGCAGCCTTGTCCTTGGCGACCGGGCCGGTCGGCGCGCGGCTCTGGATACGCTCGCGGGCGTATTCCACGGCGCTCTGGTAGGAGCGCTCGCCGGTAGCCAGGCCCTGGATGCCAACGCCCAGGCGCTCGTAGTTCATCATGGTGAACATGGCGGCCAGGCCCTTGTTCGGCGCATCGACGATCCAGCCGGTGGCGCCGTCGAAGTTCATCACGCAGGTGGCGGAGCCCTTGATGCCCATCTTGTGCTCGATGGAGCCACAGGACACGGCATTGCGCTCGGCCAGGGAGCCGTCGGCGTTGACCATCACCTTCGGCACCAGGAACAGCGAGATGCCCTTGGAACCAGCCGGCGCGTCGGGCAGCTTGGCCAGGACCAGGTGGATGATGTTCTCGGTCAGGTCGTGCTCGCCGCCGGTGATGAAGATCTTGGTGCCGGAAATCTTGAAGCTGCCGTCGGCCTGGGGTTCGGCCTTGGTGCGGATGATGCCCAGGTCGGTGCCGGCGTGCGGCTCGGTCAGGCACATGGAACCGGCCCAGGTGCCGGCGTACATGTTCGGCAGGTACTTGGCCTTCAATTCTTCGCTGGCGTGGTTGAGCAGCGACAGGCAGGCGCCGGCGGTCAGCATCGGGTACAGGCCGAAGGACAGGTTGGCCGAGTTGACCATTTCCTCGACCTGGGCGCCGATCACCTTGGGCATGCCCATGCCGCCGAATTCCGGCGCGCCGCCCACGCCCACCCAGCCGCCTTCGGCGTAGGTGCGGTAGGCTTCGGGGAAGCCGGCCGGGGTCTTCACGCCCTCGGCGCTCCAGCTGCAGCCTTCTTCGTCGCCGCTGCGGTTCAGCGGGGCGATCACGCCGCCGGTGACCTTGCCGGCCTCTTCGAGGATCGCGGACGCGGTCTCGGCATCGACGGTCTCGGCCAGGGCGGGCAGTTCGGCCCACAGGTTGGCGACCTCGAAGACTTCATTGAGGACGAATTGCATGTCGCGCAGGGGAGCTTTGTAGTCAGCCATGATGGATCCTCGAACGAAAACGACGGCTGATCAGGCAGCCAGCGGTATCAGAATAGGAGGTACACGAAGGTACGCCGCCGGAGTTTACTCCAACAACTTTTCAGACTTTAAGCGTCATGTTGTGACCGCACAACTATATATTGGTCACAATATGTAGCGAAAAACGAGGAGGCCCGCGCGAAGCGGGCCTCCTTGTCTGGCACGCGGATTACAGGGCGAACTGCTCTGCCGACAGGCGCATCAGCACCTCGGAACCGGCTTCCGCCGCTGCAACGTGAGCCTGCGCGCGCGGCAGCAGGCGGCTGAAGTAGAACTCGGCGGTGGCCAGCTTGGTCTGGTAGTAGGCCGCCTCGCTGGCGCCCTGCTCCAGCTTCTGCTGGGCGACGAGCGCCATGCGCAGCCAGAAGTAGCCGAGGGTGACGTAGCCGGAGAACATCAGGTAGTCGACCGAGGCCGCGCCGACTTCGTCCGGGTTCTTCATGGCGGCCATGCCGACTTTCTGGGTCAGCTCGCCCCACTGCTTGTTCAGCGTCGACAGCTGGGCAACCTGTGCCTTCAGTTGCGGGTGCTCCGCGTGCTGCTGGCAGAGCTGATGGACGAGCTTGGTGAAGCCCATCAGCAACTTGCCCTGGCTGCCGAGGACCTTGCGGCCCAGCAGGTCCAGTGCCTGGATGCCGTTGGTGCCCTCGTAGATCGGCGCGATGCGGCAGTCACGCACCAGCTGCTCCATGCCCCACTCGCGGATGAACCCGTGGCCACCGAATACCTGCATGCCGATGTTGGTGACTTCCAGGCCGGTCTCGGTCATGAAGGCCTTGCAGATCGGGGTGAGGAAGGCCAGCAGGCTGGCGGCGCGTTCGCGCTCCTCGGCGTCCTGGGACAGGTGCTCGATGTCCAGCAGTTGCGCGGTGAAGTAGGCCAGCGCGCGGTTGCCTTCGTTGAACGCCTTCATGGTCAGCAGCATGCGGCGCACGTCCGGGTGGACGATGATCGGGTCGGCGGGCTTCTCCGGCGCCTTCGGGCCGGTCAGCGAACGCATCTGCAGGCGGTCCTGGGCGTAGCGTACGGCGCCCTGGTAGCTGGTCTCGCCGAGGCAGAGGCCCTGCATGCCGGTGCCCAGGCGCGCGTGGTTCATCATGGTGAACATGCAGGCCAGGCCCTTGTTGGCCTCGCCGATGAGGAAGCCGCGGGCGCCGTCGAAGTTCATCACGCAGGTGGCGGACGCCTTGATGCCCATCTTGTGCTCGATGGAGCCGCAGGCCACGGCGTTGCGCTCGCCAGCCTCGCCGTTCGCATCGAGGTTGAACTTCGGCACGATGAACAGCGAGATGCCCTTGGTGCCGGCCGGCGCATCGGGCAGCTTGGCCAGGACCAGGTGGATGATGTTCTCGCTCATGTCGTGTTCACCGGCGGAGATGAAGATCTTGGTGCCGGTGATCGCGTAGCTGCCGTCCGCATTGGGCACGGCGCGGGTCTTGATGATGCCCAGGTCCGTGCCGCAGTGCGGCTCGGTGAGGCACATGGTGCCGGTCCAGACCGCGCTGGTCATGCGCGGCAGGTAAGTGTCCTTCTGCTCCTGCGTGCCGTGGGCGTGGATGGCGGCCATGGCGCCCTTGGTCAAGCCGGGGTACATGCCCCAGGAACAGTTGGACGCGCCGATCATCTCGCTGACCAGCAGGCCGAGAGACGGCGGCAGACCCTGGCCACCGAATTCCGGGTCGCTGGAAACGCCGTTCCAGCCGGCCTCGACGTACTGCGCGAAGGCTTCCTTGAAGCCCTTGGGCGTGGTCACCACACCGTTGTCGAAGTGGCAGCCTTCCTCGTCGCCGGAGCGGTTCAGCGGGGCGATGACCTGCTCGCAGAACTTCGCGCCTTCCTCGAGGATGGCGGCGAACATGTCCGGGGTGGCGTCGGTGGCGCCGAGGGCTTCGTAGCGGCCGGTGAAGTCGAAGACTTCGTCGGTGAGGAAGCGCACGTCGCGCAGGGGGGCCTTGTACTCGGGCATCGCGAATCTCCGTTCGGTTCAGGGCGCCAGCGTGGCGCGGAAAACTCGAACCTAACGGCCCGCCACGATGCGGACAATCACGCTGCACGCGCTGAATGCGCGGTCATAACGCAGGCCGCTCAGGCGGTGCGCACCGCTCCGCGACGCGACTGCCCGTGCACGGCCACGCGGTTGCGCCCGCCGCTCTTGGCCGAGTACATCGCCTCATCGGCGCCCTTGATGACTTCCTCGGGGCTGCGCCGCTCGCCGTCGCGCTCGGCGACGCCGACGCTGATGGTCACCGAGACCGTCTGCGCCTCCTTGCCGGCGCGCTTGCCGCGGCCCTGGCGGTCGTCCTTGGGGCGGTTGCCACGGTCGCGCAGGTGCATGGCGTAACCCTCGATGGCCTGGCGCACGCCATCGAGGTAAGGCAGGCACTGCTCCACAGTCTTGCCGGCGAACACCACGGTGAATTCCTCGCCGCCATAGCGATACGCCTTGCCGCCGCCACCGGTACGACGCAACTGGCTGGCGACCATGCGCAGCACCTGGTCGCCGACGTCGTGGCCGTGGCTATCGTTGAATTTCTTGAAATGGTCCACGTCGATCATCGCCAGCACGTACTGCTGGCCCAGGCGCTGGAAGCGCTCGTTCAGCGCGCGGCGTCCGGGCAGGCCGGTGAGTTCGTCGCGGAAGGCCATCTGGTACGCCTCGTGGGCCACCGCGCCGGCCAGGGTGAGCATCACCAGGCTGGTCATCACGGTCAGCGCGTGGGGCAGGATGAACACCTTGGGCAGCATCCACAGCAGCCCGAGCAGGCCCAGCAGTTGCGCGGCGTGCAACGGCCGCGGCTGGCGCACGTAGGCGGAGACCAGGGCGACGAAGGCCATCAGGAAACCGAAGTAGGACAGCTGCGCCAGGCTCATCCAGTGGCCATGCAAAGCCGGCCAGTAGGTGTCGCTGAGCAGCTCTGCCAGCCCCTGCGGGAAGCGCTTGGCCAGTGCTGTCGCCACCCCGGCCACGGCGACCAGCGCGGCGCTGCGGGCGAGCAGGTCCTGCAGCATGTGCATGCGCTCCTGCCAGATGCCGTAAAGGCCGTAGAGCAGCGGCAGCAGCACGCAACACAGGTGGAACACCAGCGCCGCGTCCGGCATCACCACGCGGTGCGCCTGGAAGTAGTCGACCTGGGTATCGAGCAGGAAATAGGCGATGTACACCACCGTCAGCATGAACAGCTGGCGCTGGCGGCCATAGACCATGCACAGCGCGCCGCCGAGCAGCAGCAGCAGGGTCGGCAGGACGTTGAACAGGGAGATGAAGAAGTCAGACAGTTCGCCCAGGGAGCCGGCGGCGATGCCGGCCGGAATCAGCAACAGGGGCGTGAGGAAATGGCTGATCCGGTAAGGGGCCGTGGGTCGCACAAAGGGTTCCGCAGAGTGGGTGCCGGTCTTGCCGTCAGTCGATCGGCAAGTGGCGTAATGATGGCATTTTCTGCGGCGTTTTGTGTGGATTCGGATACGAAAAAGCCCGCCTTGCGGCGGGCTTCCTGCTGTTCAGCAGACGGACGGCGAACCGTCCGTCCAAGGCGCTGATCAGTAACCGAGGGCGAAATCTTCCTCGGCCAGGTCCATCAGGTTGTTGGCGCCGGACAGCATGGAGCCAACGTGCGCGCGGGTGCGCGGCAGGATACGCTGGAAGTAGAAGCGCGCGGTCTTCAGCTTGGCCTGGTAGAAGGCCTCTTCGCTGGTACCGGCAGCCAGCTTCTCGGCAGCCAGGCGAGCCATGTCGGCCCAGAAGTAGGCCAGGCAGGCGTAGCCGGAGAACATCAGGTAATCGACCGATGCAGCGCCGACTTCCTCGCGGTCCTTCATGGCAGCCATGCCGACCTTCATGGTCAGGTCGCCCCACTCCTTGTTCAGCGCAGCCAGCGGTGCAACGAACTCCTTGACGGCTTCGTTGGCTTCGTTGGCCTGGCAGAACTTGTGCACGATCTTGGTGAAGCCCTTGAGCGCTTCGCCCTGGGTCATGAGGATCTTGCGGCCCAGCAGGTCCAGCGCCTGAACGCCAGTGGTGCCTTCGTACAGCATGGAGATACGGCTGTCGCGGACGTTCTGTTCCATGCCGTGCTCGGCGATGAAGCCGTGGCCGCCATAGATCTGCACGCCGTGGTTGGCGGCTTCGAAGCCCACTTCGGTCATGAACGCCTTGGCGATCGGGGTGAGGAAGGCCAGCATCGCGTCAGCGGCTTTCTTCTCTTCTTCGTCCTGGCTGCGCTGGACGATGTCGACCTGCTTGGCAGCGAAGTACAGCATGGCGCGGTTGCCTTCGGCGAAAGCCTTGGCAGTCAGCAGCATGCGACGTACGTCCGGGTGCACGATGATCGGGTCAGCGGCTTTTTCCGGAGCTTTCGGGCCGGTCAGCGAACGCATCTGCAGACGCTCGCGAGCGTAGGCGATGCCACCCTGGAAACCGATTTCGGCGTGGGCCAGGCCTTGCAGCGCGGTACCCAGGCGAGCAGTGTTCATGAAGGTGAACATGCAGTTCAGGCCCTTGTTCGGCGGGCCGATCAGGAAGCCGGTGGCGGCGTCGAAGTTCATCACGCAGGTGGCGTTGCCGTGGATGCCCATCTTGTGCTCGATGGAGCCACAGGAAACGGCGTTGCGCTCACCCACGTTGCCTTCGGCGTTGGGCAGGAACTTCGGCACGATGAACAGCGAGATGCCCTTGGTGCCCTGCGGGGCGTCGGGCAGGCGGGCCAGCACGATGTGGACGATGTTGTCGGCCATGTCGTGTTCGCCAGCGGAGATGAAGATCTTGGTGCCGGTGATCTTGTAGGTGCCGTCAGCCTGCGGCTCGGCCTTGGTGCGCAGCATGCCCAGGTCGGTGCCGCAATGCGGCTCGGTCAGGCACATGGTGCCGGTCCACTCGCCGGAAACCAGCTTGGTCAGGTAGGCGTGCTGCTGCTCCGGAGTACCGTGGGCGTGCAGGGTGTTCATGGCGCCGTGGGACAGGCCCGGGTACATGCCCCAGGACCAGTTGGCCTGGCCGACCATTTCGCTGATGGCCAGACCCAGGGATTCGGGCAGACCCTGACCGCCGTGCTCGACGTCATGGGCCAGGCTCGGCCAGCCGCCTTCGACGAACTGCTGGTAGGCCTCTTTGAAGCCGGTCGGAGTCTTGACGCCTTCCGGGCTCCATTTGCAGCCTTCCAGGTCGCCAGTGCGGTTCAGCGGAGCGATTACCTGTTCGCAGAACTTCGCACCCTCTTCGAGGATGGCATTGACCATGTCCGGGGTGGCGTCTTCGGCGCCCGGCAGGTTCTGGTAGTGCGCTTCGTAGCCCAGCAGCTCGTCGCGAACGAAACGGATATCACGCAAGGGGGCCTTGTAATCAGGCATAGCGGTAAACCTCTACGAAGGGTTCTGGTTAATGGGCGACCGGTTGCTGCGGTCGCAGTGCGGGAGCATTCCCGGCCGCCCAGTCGGTGCGCGTGCGCATCCGGACAGTCAAACAGGCGTTTGAAACATACGTTTACGCCATACCCTTGTCAAGCGTGCAAACCGACCGCCTGGTCACGCTCGCAGGGCTGTCCGCGGGGTGTATTGGCAGCGAGGCCCTGAGGCTAATTAAAGCCCATGGCAGAGCGGCCGGCGTGTCACAAGGACAGCCGGCCGCGCGGAAGAATTCAGGGTGGGGAAAGCGTCGCGTCAGGCGCGGATATCGATGAGGGTGCCGAGCGTTTCGTCGGCAGCCTGGATGACCTTGGCGTTGGCCTTTACCTCGTGCTCGCCGCGGCGCAGGTCCACCAGACGGTCGTTGAGCACTTCGCTGGGCGCGCTGCCCGCGGTAGCGATGTCGGTGCTGGCGCGGTCGACGCGGCGCTGGCCGTTCTGCACGCCGTACAGGCCCGCAGAGAAAGCATTACCGGAGATTTCCATCGACACGCCTCCACAGCAAAAAGCAGCAAGTGGCCACTATTCAAGCAGACGGAGTCCGCCAGGCCAAGGCCCGGTTACAAATCGAGGATGCCCAGGTCCAGGTGCGCGGCCACTGCCGCCGGAGTCGCGTGGACCAGGCGCGGCACGCGTCCGATGCAGGGTGCGGGCAGGCGTTCGGCGAGGGTCGCGAGGTTTTCTTCCAGACGGGAGGTCTGCGGGTCGACGATGTTCGCCACCCAGCCGGCCAGCACCAGGCCGTCGCGCTGGATCGCCTCGGCGCTGAGCACCGCATGGTTGATGCAACCCAGGCGCACGCCGACGACGAGGATCACCGGCAACTCCAGGGCGATGGCCAGGTCGGAAAGGTTCTCCTCCCCCGCCAGCGGCACGCGCCAGCCCCCGGCGCCTTCCACCAGGGTGAAATCGGCGCCCAGCTCCAGCACCGAACGAACCGGCCCCTTGAGCGCTTCCACTGTCAGCTTCACGCCCATTTCGCGGGCAGCGAGGTGCGGCGCAATGGCCGGCTCAAAGGCGAAGGGGTTCACCTGTTCGTAGGCCAGCGGCACGCTGCATTCACCCAGCAGCGCCAGCGCATCCGAATTGCGCAGGCCCTCGGGGCTGCGCTCGCAACCGGAAGCCACCGGCTTGGCAGCCGCCGTGGACAACCCGGCCAGCCGCGCCGCATGCAGCAGGCCGGAGGCGATGGTGGTCTTGCCGATTTCGGTGTCGGTGCCGGTGACGAAGTAGGCGTGGGACATGGTTTCCTCGGTCAGTGCTTGCGCAGGACGGCGTAGACCACCCGGTAGGTCGCCGGCAACCCTTCGGGCTGGCGGAAGCGCTCGTAGGCGGCGATCAGCGCACGCACCCGCTCGCGCCCGGTGAGGCCGTCTGGCCGGCCGGGATTGAGGTTGTGCGCGCCGAGCGCCTTGAGTTCATGGGTCAGGCTGCGCAGGTCGGGGAAGTGCAGGACACGGTCCTCGGTGCGCAGCTCCAGCACTTGCAGGCCGCTGCCTGCGCAGTGCTGCTGATACTGCTCGAAGGCGCGGAAGCGATTCACGTGGACGAAGCCGTCCACCGCTTCCCAGCTCTGCCGCAGCTCGCCCAGCGTGCCGATGCACAGGCTACTGAACGCCGCGACGCCACCAGGACGCAGCACGCGGCGCGCCTCGTCCAGCACCGCCGGCAAGTCCCCGCACCACTGGATCGCCAGGCTGGAGAACAGCAGGTCAGTGGCGCCATCGCGCAACGGCAGCCGTTCGGCATCGCCGCCGATGAAGTGCTGCGCACCGCCCTGCTCGCGGGCGTGGCGCAGCATGCCTTCGGCGATATCGACGGACAGGCCCTGCGCCTGTGGATAACGCGCCGCCAGGGCGCGGGTGAAATAACCGGTGCCGCTGCCCAGGTCGATCCAGCGCTGCAGCGCGACCTGCGCCGGCAGCAGCTCCAGCAGACGACCGCCGACGGCGCGCTGCAGTTCGGCCACCGCGTCGTAAGTCGACGCGGCGCGGGAGAAGGAGGCGGCTACCTGGCGTTTGTCGGGCAGCGCGCTGGTACTGCAATCAGGCATCGTCGCCCTCGTGGATGAACTTCAGGATGGCGCTCGCCACTTCGTCGGGCTGCTCCAGCGGCAGGCCGTGACTGGCACCGGGCAACAGGCTGACTTCGACGTCCGGCAGCCACTCCAGCAGCGCATCGGCGGCGCTGGCAGGGACCAGCGCATCGTTGGCGGCGAACAGGTGCAGTTGCGGGCCGGGATAGCGACCAAGGGCGGCGCGGGTATCGAGCTGCCCCAGCAGTTGCAGGCCGGCGGTCAGACCTTCGGCGTTCAATTGCGGCAGCGCCACCTGCAGCTGGCGTGCGAGGGTGCGCGGGTCACGGGCGCCCTGGCTGACCAGCAGCGTGAAGCGCTTGCGTACCAGGTGCGGCTCCAGCAGGAAGGCCTCGAAGAAATCCTCGAAGACGTCATTGGCCATCGCGTCCGGCCAGTCCTCGCGGCGGCGGAAGCAGAGGTTGCTGGCGATGGTCACCAGCCCCCGACAGGACTCGCCCCGACGCGCCGCCAGTTCGGCACCCAGCATGCCGCCCAGCGACCATCCGGCGATCCAGGCGTCGTGAGCGACGTTGTCGTCCAGTTCGTCGAGCCAGGCATTGGGATCGGTATCCGCCGGCAGCGGCTCGATCTGCACATTCAAATGCGGTGCCTGCTCCAGCAGCGCATCGCGCAGCGGCTCCAGCGGCGCACTCCCCAGGCCCCAGCCCGGCAGCAGGATCAGTTGGTCACGCATCATCGCCCTCCTCGGCATCGATCTCTGCCAGAAGGCTAGACGACACGCGCTGCCAGCTTTCAGCGAGCGCCAGCAACAGGCGGTCAACCTGCGCCTCGGTGTGCGAGGCGGACAGGGTCACGCGCAGGCGCGCGGTGCCGGCCGGCACGGTGGGCGGGCGGATCGCGCCGACGAGGATGCCGCGCTGGCGCAGCTCCGCCGACAACGCCATGGCCTGGGCGCTGCCGCCGATGAGGATCGGCTGGATCGGCGTCGGGCTGTCCATCAGGCTCAGGCCGATGGCCTCGGCGCCGGCGCGGAAGCGCGCGATCAGCGCATTCAGGTGATCGCGGCGCCAGCTCTCGGCGCGCAGCAGCTCCAGGCTTTTCAGCGTGGCGCAGGCCACCGCGGGCGGCTGGCTGGTGGTGTAGATGTAGGGGCGGGCGAACTGGATCAGCGTCTCGATCAGCTCCTCGCTGCCGGCAACGAAGGCGCCAGCGGTGCCGAAGGCCTTGCCGAGGGTGCCGACCAGCACGGGCACATCATCCATCCCCAGGCCGAAGTGCTCGACGATGCCGCCACCGTTCGCGCCCAGCGGGCCGAAACCATGGGCGTCGTCGACCATCACCCAGGCGCCCTTCTCCCTGGCCCTGGCGCAGAGCGCGGGCAGGTCGGCCAAGTCGCCGTCCATGCTGAACACGCCGTCGGTGACCACCAGCGTGTTGCCTTCAGCCTTATCAAGGCGGGAAGCGAGGCTGGCGGCGTCGTTGTGCAGGTAGCGCGAGAAGCGCGCACCGGAAAGCAGGCCGGCGTCCAGCAGCGAGGCGTGGTTGAGGCGGTCCTCCAGCACGCTGTCGCCTTTACCGACGAGGGCGGTGACGGTGCCGAGGTTGGCCATATAGCCGGTGGAGAACAGCAGCGCGCGCGGGCGGCCGGTGAACTCGGCGAGCGCCAGCTCCAGCTCGTGGTGCGGGCCGCAGTGGCCGTTGACCAGGTGCGAGGCACCGCCGCCGACGCCCCAGCGCTCGGCGCCGGCACGCAGGGCGGCAATCACCTCGGGGTGATTGGCCAGGCCCAGGTAATCGTTGGAACAGAAGGCCAGCATCGGCTGGCCGTCGATGACCACTTCCGGCCCCTGCGGCGATTCCAGCAGCGGACGGCGGCGGTAGAGGTCCTCCGCCTGGCGCAGGGCCAGGCGGGCGGCGAGATCGAAAGGCATGAAGCAGGCTCCAGGCGGCAGGCTATAGGCAGCAGGCTAAGCCACAGCAGGCGGCGACACTCCGCCTGCGGCCTACCGCCTGTAGCCTGCAGCGGCTTTAAACAGCCGCGTTATAGAACAGCTGGGAGTCGCGTTGTTCCACCAGTGCCTGCTCGATGGCGGCCTGGTGCACCTCGTCGGCGTGCTCCTCGCGCTCTTCGGGCTTGATGCCCAGACGCGCGAACAGCTGCATGTCCTTCTCGGCCTGCGGGTTGGTGGTGGTCAGCAGCTTCTCGCCGTAGAAAATCGAGTTGGCGCCGGCCATGAAGGCCAGGGCCTGCATCTGCTCGTTCATCTGCTCGCGACCGGCGGACAGGCGCACGTGGGATTTCGGCATCATGAGGCGGGCGACCGCCAGGGTGCGGATGAAGTCGAACGGATCGACATCCTTCTCTTCGGCCAGCGGGGTGCCCTTCACTTTCACCAGCATGTTGATCGGCACCGATTCCGGGTGCTCGGGCAGGTTGGCCAGCTGGATCAGCAGGCCGGCGCGGTCGTCCACCGACTCGCCCATGCCGAGGATGCCGCCGGAGCAGATCTTCATCCCCGCCTCGCGCACGTAGGCCAGGGTCTGCAGGCGCTCGCCGTAGGTGCGGGTGGTGATGATGTTGCCGTAGAACTCCGGCGAGGTATCGAGGTTGTGGTTGTAGTAGTCCAGGCCCGCTTCAGCCAGCGACTGGGTCTGCTCCTGAGTCAGCTTGCCCAGGGTCATGCAGGTTTCCAGGCCAAGCTTCTTCACGCCCTTGACCATTTCCAGCACGTAGGGCATGTCCTTGGCCGACGGATGCTTCCAGGCGGCGCCCATGCAGAAGCGCGTGGAGCCGATGGCCTTGGCTTCGGCAGCGGCCTGCAGCACCTTCTGCACTTCCATCAGCTTTTCCTTGTCCAGACCAGTGTTGTAGTGGCCGGACTGCGGGCAATATTTGCAGTCTTCCGGGCAGGCGCCGGTCTTGATCGACAGCAGGGTGGACACCTGTACGCGGTTCGGGTCGAAATGCGCGCGGTGCATGGTCTGCGCCTGGAACAGCAGGTCATTGAAGGGCTGTTCGAACAGGGCGCGGACTTCGGCAAGGGTCCAGTCGTGGCGGGTTACTTGGGCTGCGGTGGCACTCATCGGCAAAGTCCTTCGACGCTTGGGGGCGCCTCTTGTCTAGGGTGCCCCGGCGGCGCGCCACCGGGGAAATCAGGCTCAAGGCATCATATGTGGAGCTGTGACGCTGTCAACCACTCTCGCGACACAGGTCGACAAGTGACCATTTATTGATCAGCCACGACGATCTCGTTGCGGCTGCGGCTGAACCGATCCGCCCCATTGCCGCTCCAATCAGGCAGAACACTCAGGAGTCAGACCCCAGATGGGAACAGAAGGATTCTTCGACGGCCTTGGCCAGATGGTCGGCAAGGCCATCCGCTTCATCGTCGATCTGCTATCGGGCGTGCTCGGCGGCCTGTGGCGCGCCATGGACGACTTCTTCCACGGCCTGGCGCGGGCTGTGGGAATCGACGTCTCGATCTTCAGCTTCGTCCTGCTCTTCATCGGCCTGCTGCTGCTCTACAGTGGCATCCGCGCCTTCCTGCGGCGCTCGATCTTCGGCGGGCTGATCTGGACGGTGCTGGGCCTGGTGGTATTGAGCTGGCTGATTCACTGAGCCGCTAACCCCTGAACGCCCCGCCCATGGAGGGGCTGAATGTGGATATCTCAATGGCGCCCCGTCTGGTGGCGCCCTCGCGTGCAATGTCTTCTTTGCGGCGGGGCGGCGGAACAGGCCGCCCTGCCCCTCTGCGCCGGCTGCGACGATGACCTGCCGTGGCTCGCCGGGCACTGCGCGGTCTGCGCCCTTCCCCTCCCAGCTTCCGGACTGACCTGCGGCCAGTGTTTGCGCCACGCTCCGGCTTTTCACCGGGTCGAGACACCGCTGCGCTACGGCTTCCCCGTCGATGCGCTGGTCACCCGCTTCAAGCACCAGACCAATGCCCCGCTCGGACGCCTGCTCGGCCAGTTGCTCGAACGCCACCTGCTGCATGCCTTTGATGAAGGATTGCCGCGCCCGGACCGGCTGATCCCCGTGCCACTGTCGCGCCGGCGCGAGCGGCAACGGGGCTTCAACCAGGCGCAACTGTTGGCCGACTGGCTGGCCGCGCCGCTGCATCTGCCTGTGGATAACCAGCTCGTCCGCCGCACGCAGGACACCCCGGCCCAGCAAGGCCTGGACGCCGTCACCCGCAAGAAGAACCTGCGCAACGCCTTCACCCTGGCCGCTGGCGCGAGCGTCGAAGGCCTGCACCTGGCGCTGGTGGACGACGTGCTGACCACTGGCGCCACCGCCGAGCGCATCGCCCGCCTGTTGCGTCGTGCTGGTGCGCGGCGGGTCGACGTCTATTGCCTGGCACGCACACCAGCCCCGGAATAGACGACCGTTGGACCACATTCCCGACATCTGCCCCTTGCGTTTTGCACGCCAGCAACGGAGCCTCGTCGCATACCAATAAGTACTCGCGAAACCATGACCACCCTCAGCCTGTTGACCCAACACGTTACCCGCCGCCCGCAGCGCATCGCCCTGCTGGCGCAGATCGCCCAGCTCGGCTCGATCACCCACGCCGCCAAGGCCGCCGGGATGAGCTACAAGACCGCCTGGGACGCCATCGATGAACTGAACAACCTCTCCGACCGGCCGCTGGTGGAACGCAGCGTCGGCGGCAAGGGCGGTGGAGGCGCGCGCCTGACCGCCGAGGGCGAACGCCTGCTGGCGCTCTACCAGCGCCTGGAAGCCCTGCGCGAGCACATTGTCGAGCACGTCGAGCACCAGGCCGACCTGGAACTGATCGGCCGCCTGATGATGCGCACCAGCGCGCGCAACCAGCTTCACGGGCGCGTCTGCTCGGTGGAGCCGTCCGGCCTGAACGACCTGGTGTGCATCGAACTGCCTGGCGGCTCGCGCATCCAGGCGCGGGTCACCCGCGAAAGCACCGAGAAGCTGGAACTGGCCGACGGCGTGCCGGTGGTGGCGCTGATGAAGGCCGGCTGGCTCTACGTCGACCTGCCGCACATCCCCTGCCCGGAGGGCCTGAACGCGCTGGAAGGCCACGTCGATGACATCCGCGAAGCCGAAGACGGCCCCAGCGAAGTGCGCATCCAGCTGCCCAGCGGCCAGATGCTCTGCGCCCTGACCGACCCGGAGCGCATCGAAATCCTCGGCCTGCAAGCCGGTTCGGCGGTGCGCGCGCAGTTCTCCCCGGCGCAGGTGATCCTCGGCACGCCGCTGTAGTCGCCCCGGCAAATGGGTTTCCCTGCCTCATATCAAGCCCGACGAGTGCGCGGCGCGCTCCAATAACCGCCTGTGTCCCGCCCGAGGTCGGGCGGGGCCGTGGTCAATCGGAGCTCCCACCATGCGCCGCTCGCTCGCCCTGCTTGCCCTGCCGTTCCTGCTTTCCCTGCCCCTGGTCAGCCAGGCCGGCCCCGATGTCCTGCGGGTCGGCGCCAGCACCGAACTGATGCCGACGCTGGAACCACTGGTTGACCAGTACCAGCTCGCCACCCACAACAAGGTCCTGCTGATCGGCGGCGGCGAAGGCGAACTCGCCGAACAGGTCCGCCAGGGCACACCCTACGACCTGCTGCTGACGCCGCTGCACAATACCGACAAGCCCTCGCAAAGGCTCGAGTGCAAAGCCCGCACGATGCAGAAGCTGACCCTGGTGAAGGGCGAGCGCCGGGCGCTCGCCACGGACTTCGTCGAGTACCTGAAAAAACACTGCGCCGACCACTGAGGCGACTGCGCACCCAAACAGGGCGGACTGGGTAAACTAGGCAGCTTTACCATTGCCGGAACGTCGCCATGTCCCATCCCTTTTCCGACCTCACCCCCGACCTGGTGCTGGATGCGGTGGAAAGCATCGGTTTCCTCAGCGACGCTCGCGTACTCGCGCTCAACAGCTACGAGAACCGCGTCTACCAGGTAGGCATCGAGGACAGCGAGCCGCTGATCGCCAAGTTCTACCGCCCCGGCCGCTGGACCACCGAGGCGATCCTCGAGGAGCACGCCTTCTCCGCCGAACTGGCCGAATGTGAAGTCCCGGTGGTGGCGCCGCTGGTGCACGAGGGCATGACCCTCTTCGAACACGCCGGCTTTCGCTTCACCCTGTTCCCCCGTCGTGGCGGCCGCGCGCCGGAGCCGGGCAACCTCGACCAGTTGTATCGCCTCGGCCAACTGCTCGGCCGCCTGCACGCCGTGGGCGCCAATCGCCCGTTCGAGCACCGCGAGGCGCTGACGCCACAGAACTTCGGCCACCAGTCCCTGGCCACCCTGCTGGACGGCAACTTCATTCCCAGGAGCCTGCTGCCGGCCTACGAGTCCGTGGCCCGCGACCTGCTGAAGAAGATCGACGACCTCTACGCCCGGACGAAGTACTCGCCCATCCGCATGCACGGCGACTGCCACCCCGGCAACCTGCTGTGCCGCGACGAGACCTTCCACGTCGTCGACCTCGACGACTGCCGCATGGGTCCGGCCGTGCAGGACCTGTGGATGATGCTCGCCGGCGAGCGCCAGGAGCGCCTCGGACAGCTCTCGGAACTGGTCGACGGCTACCAGGAATTCCACGACTTCGACCCGCGCGAGCTGCCGCTGATCGAGGGCCTGCGCGCCCTGCGCCTGATGCACTACAGCGCCTGGCTGGCGCGCCGCTGGGACGACCCGGCATTCCCGCCGAGCTTCCCCTGGTTCGGCACCGAGCGTTACTGGGGCGAACAGGTGCTGGTGCTGCGCGAGCAGCTGGCAGCGCTGGATGAGGAACCGTTGCGGCTGTTCTGATTTCCGCATTTCGTCACCCAATCGTGGATATCCGACTGACTCCCTGCAGGAGTGCCCCATGGGCGCGATCGCGGCCATGGCCCGCTCCTACAGGTCGACTTCGCTGGCGTGGCGTTATCCACAACCCGTAACGGCATCGTTACGCACATTCGCCAGCGCCACCGGGACATCCAGCGAAGCGGCACAGACAAGCCAGCACGAGCGCCCTAGAATTGTGCAGCCACTCATTAGCTGCCTAACCAAGGATGTTCCATGGCCACCGCCAACCCCCGCCGGGGCTACGCCCTGGGCTTGACTGCCTACGTCATCTGGGGACTCTTCCCGATCTACTTCAAGCTGCTCGAACGCATCCCCGCCCTGGAAATCATCACCCACCGGGCCATCTGGTCGGCGGTGTTCGGCGCCCTGCTCCTGCTGGTGTGGAAACACCCCGGCTGGTGGCGCGAGCTGCGCGAGAACCCCAAGCGCATCGCGGTGCTCACCGCCAGCGGCCTGCTGATCGCCAGCAACTGGCTGGTCTACGTCTGGGCGGTGAACAACGGCCACATGATCGAGGCCAGCCTGGGCTACTACATCAACCCGCTGATCAACGTATTGCTGGGCCTGGTGATCCTGCGCGAACGCCTGCGCCCGCTGCAGTGGGTCGCGGTCGGCCTCGCCGCGCTGGGCGTGGCGCAGCAGCTGTGGCAACTGGGCAGCCTGCCCTGGGTATCCCTGGCGCTGGCGCTGACCTTCGGCTTCTACGGGCTGATCCGCAAGCAGGCGCCAGTCGCCGCGCTGCCGGGGCTGGTGGTGGAAACCTGGATCCTGCTGCCGCTGGCGATCGGCTACCTCGTGCTGTTCGCCGATGGCCCGAGCGTGCATGCGGACTTCTGGACCACCAAGGACGCCATCTGGCTCGCCGCCGCCGGCCCGATCACCCTGGTGCCGCTGGTGTGCTTCAACGCCGCCGCACGCCACCTTCCTTATGCAACCCTCGGCTTCCTGCAGTACCTGGCGCCGACCCTGGTGCTGCTGCAGGCGATCCTGCTGTTCGGCGAACATCTGGACACCACACGGCTGATTTCCCTCTGCTGCATCTGGGCAGGCCTGGTCGTCTACAGCGTGGACATCTGGTACCGCCTCGCCCGCGGAGACTGATCATTAATTGATCCACTGCCTGAAAGCCACGCCAGCCGTGACTTGCAGGCAGTCACCCGCAGATTGTCCACAGCTCTATCCCGCGATTGCGGGGATAACGGCCAGCTCTTCCACAGGCCGTCCTGCCAAGCGTTTCACACCGCCCCTTTCCCCAGGCGCGAGCCGGCCACTGATCAAGAATTGATCAACACCTCAGAAGCCCCGCAAGCTCTGGCCTGCATGAATATTCCCCCGGCTTTTCCACAGGCTGATCCCCGCTTCGTGTGGATGCAGCAGAGCCGTCTGCGCAGAAAGTGGACAACCCTGTGAAACCCAGAGCCAACGTGCCCTGCAGCGTTTCATGAACGGTTTCTCCACAGATTCTTCCAGTGTATTTGTGCACAGCGGTTGCCTGGCCCGCAGCGCCCTATTCGTCGCGCGCCATCTGTACGAAAAATGACCACATCGCCCAAGACCACGGTAATAGCGGGATGCAGAGACTTATCAACAAAATGCCCACGGCGCGACCCCCGCAATCTGTGCACAGCCGCGAAGCAGGAAGTGGATAAACGGATTGGCGTGAAGCCCATGTAAAATGGGCCCTATGTCGATCCATCAACAGAGAGCCCACAGGTTTTTCCACAAGAATCGTACTCAGAGTGAGGCCGTCATTCCCCGCTGTGGAAATTCAGCTCCACCATCAGGTCATCGGCCAGCTCTTCCAGCTTCTGCTGCAGGGTTTCCAACGGCAGGGTCAGCGGCACGGCCAGCAGCGCCTCGGCATGGAACAGCGGCTCGCTGCTCATGGGCGCGGGGAGCACCTCGGTGGTCAGGCTCTCCAGGTTCACGCCATGCTCGGCCAGCAGCTGGGTGATATCGCGGACGATGCCGGGGCGGTCGTTGCCCACCAGGTCGAGATGGATCGGCTTCCAGTTGCAGGCCGGCTCGATGCCGCTCTCCGCCAGCAGCACGCGGATGCCGTGCTCGCTCAGCTCCTGCAGACCTTCCACCAGCTCGTCATAGCCCTCGGCAGGCACTGCTACGCGAAGGATCCCGGCGAACTGCCCGGCCATGCGCGACATGCGGCTTTCCAGCCAGTTGCCGCCGTGGGCGGCGATGCATTTGGCCACGCGCTCCACCAGACCGGGCTGGTCCTGGGCGATGACGGTCAATACGAGGTGGTCCATGAGCAGTCTCCGCGAAGGGCTAGGCCGTGAGGTCCAGCCAATAGGTGTAGAACTTGTCGTCCCGCTTGTAGCCCAGGCGCTCGTACAGCGACTGGCCAGCGTGGTTGGTCTTCGCCGTCTCCAGCATCAGGCCGCAGGCGCCGGTGGCTTCGCCGTGGGCGCGGGCGGCGTTCATCAGCGCCTCGCCATAGCCATCGCGGCGCGCAGCGGGCAGCACGTAGAGGTCACTGATCAACCACGACGCCTGCAGCGCCAGGGAAGCGAAGAACGGGTACAGCTGCACGAAGCCTACCGCCAACCCATCGATGCTGCGCGCGATGAATACCGTGGACTGCCCGCTGCCGATGCGCGCCCCGAGAAACTCGCGAATCCTCGCGTGGGGCGCGGGCACCTCGTAGAAATCGAGGTAGCCGGAAAACAGCGGAACCAGGTCATCCAGATCGGTGGGGGTGGCAAGCGTCACGGACATGCGGGATTCTCCAGGAGGGAAGAAGCAGTATAGGCACGGCGAGGTTAGCCGGCTGCGACGGGCTGCCACAGGTACCCATCCGGGGAATGCGTGTACAGTTTTAAGATTTATCTGGAACAATCCAGATAATATTTGCGAACATAAGACCTGCTACGTGACTGATATGCGTACTTTGGTCTAACCGCGACGCTAGCCCACTGATTTTTCCCACGGCATCATGTAGTATTCCGCGGCTCGGACTACAAGGCGTTTTGCCTGTGTCCAGAGCTGGTCCTGAGCAGAGTGAGGCAAGCAATGACTGAACGCGTTCAAGTCGGTGGCCTGCAGGTCGCCAAAGTCCTTTTCGACTTCGTGAACAACGAAGCCATTCCCGGCACCGGCATCGAGTCCGGCAAGTTCTGGGCGGGCGTAGAAACCGTAATCAACGACCTGGCCCCCAAGAACAAGGCCCTGCTCGCCAAGCGCGATGACATCCAGGCGAAAGTCGATGGCTGGCACCAGGCCCGCGCCGGCAAGCCGCATGATGCGGTCGCCTACAAGGCCTTCCTGCAGGAAATCGGTTACCTGCTGCCCGAGCCGGCCGACTTCCAGGCCAGCCCGCAGAACGTCGACGACGAAATCGCCCGCATGGCCGGCCCGCAGCTGGTAGTGCCGGTGATGAACGCGCGCTTCGCCCTGAACGCCGCCAACGCCCGCTGGGGCTCGCTGTACGACGCACTGTACGGCACCGACGCGATCAGCGAAGAGAACGGCGCCGAGAAGGGCAAGGGCTACAACAAGGTCCGCGGTGACAAGGTGATCGCCTTCGCCCGCGCCTTCCTCGACGAAGCCGCCGCACTGGAATCCGGCTCCCACGTCGACGCCACCGCCTACGTCGTGAAGAACGGCGCACTGGCCGTGACCCTGAAGAACGGCAGCGAGACCGGCCTGAAGAACGCCGCTCAGTTCCTCGCCTTCCAGGGCGAAGCCGCCAAGCCGAAGGCCGTGCTGCTCAAGCACAACGGCCTGCACTTCGAAATCCAGATCGACCCGACCAGCCCGATCGGCCAGACCGATGCCGCTGGCGTGAAAGACGTCCTGATGGAGTCCGCGCTGACCACCATCATGGACTGCGAAGACTCCGTGGCCGCCGTCGACGCCGACGACAAGGTCGTGGTCTACCGTAACTGGCTGGGCCTGATGAAAGGCGACCTCGCCGAGCAGGTTTCCAAGGGCGGCAGCACCTTCACCCGTACCATGAACCCCGACCGCGTCTACACCAGGGCCGACGGTTCCGAGCTGAGCCTGCATGGCCGCTCCCTGCTGTTCGTGCGTAACGTTGGCCACCTGATGACCAACCCGGCGATCCTCGACGCCCAGGGCAACGAAGTGCCCGAAGGTATCCAGGACGGCCTGTTCACCAGCCTGATCGCCATTCACAACCTGAACGGCAGCGCGACCCGCAAGAACAGCCGCACCGGCAGCGTGTACATCGTGAAGCCGAAGATGCACGGCCCGGAAGAAGTCGCCTTCGCCGCCGAGATCTTCAGCCGCGTCGAGGACCTGCTGGGCCTGCCGCGCAACACGCTGAAAGTCGGCATCATGGACGAAGAGCGCCGCACCACCGTCAACCTGAAGGCCTGCATCAAGGCCGCCGCCGAGCGCGTGGTGTTCATCAACACCGGCTTCCTCGACCGCACCGGTGACGAAATCCACACCTCCATGGAAGCCGGCGCCATGGTGCGCAAGGGCGCCATGAAGACCGAGACGTGGATCGGTTCCTACGAAAACAACAACGTCGACGTCGGCCTGGCCACCGGCCTGCAGGGCAAGGCCCAGATCGGCAAGGGCATGTGGGCCATGCCCGACCTGATGGCCGCCATGCTCGAGCAGAAGATCGCTCACCCGCTGGCCGGCGCCAACACCGCCTGGGTTCCGTCGCCGACCGCCGCCACCCTGCATGCGCTGCACTACCACAAGGTCGACGTGTTCGCTCGTCAGGCCGAACTGGCCAAGCGCGCGCCGGCTTCGGTGGACGACATCCTGACCATTCCGCTCGCCCCCAACACCAACTGGAGCGCGGAAGAGATCAAGAACGAGCTGGACAACAACGCCCAGGGCATCCTCGGCTACGTGGTCCGCTGGATCGACCAGGGCGTCGGCTGCTCCAAGGTGCCGGACATCAATGACGTCGGCCTGATGGAAGACCGCGCCACCCTGCGTATCTCCAGCCAGCTGCTGGCCAACTGGCTGCGCCACGGCGTAGTCACCCAGGAGCAGGTGCTGGAAAGCCTCAAGCGCATGGCGTCGGTGGTGGATCGCCAGAACGCCGGTGACGCCCAGTACCGCGCGATGGCGCCGAACTTCGACGACAACGTGGCGTTCCAGGCTGCACTGGAACTGGTCCTCGAAGGTGCCAAGCAGCCCAACGGCTACACCGAGCCGGTCCTGCACCGCCGCCGCCGCGAGTTCAAGGCCAAGAACGGTCTGTAAGAACATCGCCAAGCGTTGAAGAAACCGCCCTCCGGGGCGGTTTTTTTATGGCTGCTGATCGGGAATCGACACTACGCCCAGCCAATGGTGGACGCCCCCCCCCCCCCCCGCGAGGCATTCCGACCACAGGGAATCGGACACGTAACGCATGTGCACAATTATTGTGTACAAAATCCCCACCCCGCACATCCGAGAATCACAACCAACCTGACTCGCAAGTCAATGATTGCTATGGAAATTTAATTTCCTGACCACCTGGACAGCCACCAAGACCGCACCAATAAAGGGCTCAAGCGGGATTCGAAGCTGCCTGCAGCGGGGTCTGGAAGGCGGCGGAGCGTTGCACTGGCATGGAATTGGCTTTGAACACAAACCACAAAAAGCCGTGCATACAAACCGAGCAGCCCATGAACTCCAGCCCTACCCACCTGTCCGGCGTTTCCCCTGCCCAACCTGTCGATGGCGCGGCCTGCGCGAAGACTGCCGCGCCAACCCTGAGCCCGCGCCTGTACAGCGCCGACCTGGCCCCGACCAGGGCCGCCGGCCGCAACTGGGGGCGCTACAGCCTGTTCGCACTGTGGACCAACGATGTACACAACATCGCCAACTATTCCTTCGCCATCGGCCTCTTCGCGCTGGGCATGAGCGGCGCGCAGATCCTCGCCGCCTTCGCCCTCGGCGCGCTGGTGATCTACGGCCTGATGAACCTGTCCGGCTACATGGGCCAGAAGACCGGCCTGCCCTATCCGGTGATGTGCCGCATCAGCTTCGGCATCCACGGCGCGCAGTTGCCGGCGCTGATCCGAGCGGTGATCGCCATCGCCTGGTTCGGCATCCAGACCTACCTCGCCTCGGTGGTCCTGCGCGTGCTGCTCAGCACCATCGCGCCGAGCCTTGCGGCCTACGACCAGGACTCGATCCTCGGCCTGTCGACCCTCGGCTGGATCACCTTCCTCGGCATCTGGTGCGTGCAGCTGGTGATCTTCGCCTACGGCATGGAGATGGTGCGCCGCTACGAATCCTTCGCCGGTCCTATCATTCTGGTGGCCTTCGCCAGCCTCGCCGGCTGGATGTACTGGCGCGCCGGCCTGTCGATCTCCTGGTCCAGCGGCAACGCGCCGACCGGCTCGGCCATGTGGCTGAAAGTCCTGGGCGCCGCCGCGCTGTGGGTCTCGCTATACGGCACCATGATCCTGAATTTCTGCGACTTCACCCGCAACTGCCCGGACCGCCGCACCATCAGCGTCGGCAACTTCTGGGGCCTGCCGGTGAACATGCTGGGCTTCGCGCTGATCGCCGTGGTGCTGGCCGGCGCGCAGTTCAGCATCGACGGCAAGCTCGTGCAGAACCCCACGGAAATCGTCGCCGCGATCCCCAACACCTTCGGCCTGGTGCTGGCCTGCCTGGCCTTCCTGATCGTCACCGTGGCGGTGAATATCATGGCCAACTTCGTCGCCCCGGCCTACGTGCTCACCAACCTCGCGCCGAACCTGCTGAACTTCCGGCGCGCCGGCCTGCTCAGCGCCACCATCGCGGTGCTGATCCTGCCCTGGCACCTGTACAACAGCCCGGCGGTGATCGTGTATTTCCTCGGCGGCCTGGGCGCGCTGCTCGGCCCGCTGTACGGGATCATCGTCACCGACTACTACCTGGTGCGCCGCAGCCGGGTGAACCTGCCCGAGCTGTACAGCGAGAGCCGCGACGCCAGCTACCACTACAGCGGCGGCGTGAACCTGCGCGCCGTGGCGGCGTTCGTCCCGGCCGCGCTGATCGCCATCGTGCTGGCACTGATTCCGGCGTTCGATGCGCTGTCGCAGTTCTCCTGGTTCTTCGGCGCCGGCCTCGGCGCGCTGATCCACTACACCCTGGCCGATCGCAAGCGCCGCTACGCGGACGTCTCCGGCGAGCCCATCGCGGTGGATGCTGCACATCACTGATGCTTGTGGACAAACGACAAGGCCGCCCTCGGGCGGCCTTGTTCGTTCAGGGCGCCAGCAGGAAATCCAGCACCGCCCCTTCGAACTCGCGGGGAAACTCGATGTTCGACAGGTGCACCGCCGGCAGCGTGAACAGGCGCGCGCCGGGGATCGCCCGGGCTATCAGCTCGCTGTGGTCCGCGGCGGTCACCGTGTCGAACTGACCGGCGATCACCAGCGTGGGCAGGCGCACGTCACGCAAGGCGCTGCGCAGATCGGTTTCCTGCACAGCAGCAAAGGAGCCGGCCAGCCCATGTCGGTTGGTCGCCAGCAGCGTGGCACGGAACGGCTCCACCTCCGGCCGCCGCGAATCCAGCCAGGCTGCCGGGAACCAGTTGGTGAGGAAGATAGCCGCGGTGCCCTGCATATCCTCCGCCGCCAGTACCTCGGCGATGCGCTCATCCCACTGATCCTGCGGCCCGAGCCAGGCGGAGGTGTTCGCCAGCACCAATCGCCCGATGCGCTGCGGAGCATTCAGCGCCAGCCACTGGCCGACGAAACCGCCGAGGGAAAGGCCGAGGAAATGCGCACGCTGAACGCCGAGCGAATCGAGCAGCTCGATCACGTCTTCTCCCAACCGCGCCAGTGAATAGGGACCCGCGGGAACGCTGGAGGCGCCGTGCCCGCGAGCGTCGTAGCGCAGCACGCGGAAGTGTTCGCTCAACGCAGCGACCTGCCCGCCCCACATGTGCAGGTCGGTGCCGATGGAGTTGGACAGCACCAGCAGGGGGCGTTCGGCGGGGCCGTCCAGGCGATAGGCGATGCGGGCGCTGTCGCGGGTAGTCAGATAGTGCAGCGGGCTCATGGCAGCCTCTCCTCAAGGGGTGTGAGACGAGGCTAGTTGCAGCGCACTCTGGAAGAAATTACAAAGACCGGACGATCTCTGTCAGGAAAGCTGACATGCACGACTTCACCCTGCACGACCTGCAGTGCTTCGACGCGGTGGTCGAAGCCGGCGGCTTCCAGGCCGCCGCCCTGCAATTGCATCGTTCTCACCCGGCGGTTTTCGCCGCCTTGGCCCGCCTGGAGCGCCAGCTCGGCTTCGAGCTGCTGGACCGCAGCGGCTACCGCGTCGCCCTGACCGCCGCCGGCGAATCCTTCCACCGCCGCGCCCGAGGCCTGCTGCGCGAGCTGGGCAGCCTGCGCGACCACGCTGCGCACCTGGCAGCCGGTGAAGAAAGCGAACTACGGGTGGTGCTCGGCGACTTCTGCCCGCGCCCCTCCCTGCTGGAAAAGCTTGCACGCTTCTTCGCCACGCAACCCCGCACGCGGCTGCAGCTGTACTTCGAAAGCGTCAGCGGGCCACTGGAGCGGCTGCTCGATGGCGAGGCCGAATTGGTCCTGCACCGCGTGGACAAGGCCGACCCACGCCTGGAGTGGCTGGACCTGGGCGAAGTGGACTTCATCCCGGTGATAGCGCCGGGGCTGCTGACGGACATCACGGACCTCCGCCCGGAGCACCTGCGTTCGCTCACCCAGTGCGTGATGCGCGACAGCGCCCGGCACTCGCCGCCGGTGGACTTCTTCACCCTGGAAGGTGCGCCGCAATGCACGGTGCCGGACCAGGCGATGAAGAAGGAGCTGGTGCTGCACGGCCTCGCCTGGGGCCATCTGCCGCGCCACCTGATTGCCGAGGAGCTGGCCGACGGTCGCCTGCGCGATCTCAGCGGCCCCCACCTGCCCGGCCGTCGCGAGGAGCTGGTCGCCGCGCGCCTGCGCGACCGCGCCCACGGCCCGGTCGCGCAACGACTCTGGAGCTTTCTGCAGCAGGCCTGATCAGCTGCGGCTCATCGGCCCGCGCACCGGCTGTTCGCGCATATGGCTGACTTCACTGACCGGCGCGCCGGCGGCAATCAGCGCCTCGCGCTGCTGGGCGATGGGCGTGCGGGCGATGGCGCGTTCGAACTGGTTGAGCTTCTGGAACGCCGGCAGCGCGAAGGCCGCGGCAAGCATGGCCGCCAGTTTCGGCCAGCGCCGGGCATCCAGCTCGTAGCGGGCGAACTGCGCGTTGCGCATGAAGCAGGCGACGCTGATGTCGGCGATGGACAGCTCACCGAACAACCAGCCGTTCTCCGGCAACTGCGCCTCCAGGTAATCGAATACTGCCGGCAGGTCGTGCTGGTAGGTCTTCTCCAACACGGCGGCGTCCGGCTCACGGCCCCACACGCCGCGACCGATCACCAACTGGTCGAACAGCTGCCAGATCAACACCTGGCCCATGCGGCTGTCGGCGAACTCCTCGATCCAGCGCGCACGGGCGCGAACGGCGATATCCACCGGGTACAGCGCCGGCTGTGGATAACGCTCTTCCAGGTACTGGCAGATCACCGAGGAGTCGTTCAGCACCAGCTCGCCGTCCACCAGCACCGGCACCTGGCGAAGCGGGCTGAGGCGCTCGAAGGCCTCGTTGCCGAAGAACGGCACGACGGAGTCGACGCGGTAATCGACGCCCTTCATTTCCAGCAGGACCAGCGCCTTGCGCACATAGGGCGAGAGGAAGGAACCGATGATCAGCACAGGGTCGGACATGGCGAGGCTTTCCGCGAAAAGGGTCGTCCGATTGTAGAACGACGCCGAAAAGCGGGCGACCGGCAGCAAAAGCCGACGGGTGCCAATTGCGCGCATGACTGCACTTTGCGATCATTTGCGAATGGTTATCGTTTTTTAACTTGATCCCATTCGAGATCATTGGGGGAGTAGCTTGTCGGCCATCCAGATGGGTAGCGGCGAACTCGTTGGCGCCTTGTATCGCGATCACCGCGACTGGCTGACTGCCTGGCTGAATCGCAGTCTGGGCTGTCCGCAGCGCGCCGAAGACCTGAGCCAGGACACCTTCGTTCGCGTGCTCGGCCGTCGCGAGCTGCCCTCCCTGCGCGAACCGCGCGCCTTCCTGGTGACCGTCGCCAAGGGCCTGCTGGTGGACCACTGGCGCCGCGTGGCGCTCGAACAGGCCTACCTCGACGAACTGAAATGCCTGCCCGAAGCAGTGCAGCCCTCCGCCGAAGACCACTGCCTGATCCTCGCCGACCTGCGCGAGATCGACCGTCTGCTGGGCAAGCTGTCCACCCGCGCGCGCAGCGCCTTCCTGCTCAACCGCCTGGACGGCCTGGGCCACGCCGAAATCGCCGAGCAACTGGGCGTTTCCGTACCGCGCGTGCGCCAGTACATCGCCCAGGGCCTGCGCCAGTGCTACATCGCGCTGTACGGCGAGCCGACGTGAAGGGACCGGTTTCCCTGCAGATACTGGACGAGGCGATCAGCTGGCAGCTGCGCCTGGGCTCCGGCGAATCGCGTCCGGACGATGAAGCCGCTTTTGCCCGCTGGCACTCGGCCCACAGCGAACACGCCCGCGCCTGGAGCCAGCTGGGCATGCTCGACCGCAGCCTCGCCGGCGCCGCGCCCAAGGCGGCACGCAACGCCTTGCTGCGCTCGCCGGGCGAATCCCGGCGCAAGGTCCGTCGCCTGGCCGGCACCGGCTTGTCGTTGCTGCTGGTCGGCGCGCTGGCGCTGGGTGTCGGCAACCGCTACACGCCGGTGCGCTATGCCTTCTCCGACCTGGTGACAGCCACCGGCGAGCAACGCGAACTGCGCCTGCCGGACAACACCCGGCTGGTGCTCAACAGCCGCACCGCCGTCGATGTGCGCTTTGACGCCGAGCAGCGGCGCATTGTCCTGCTCAGCGGCGAAATCCTGGTGGAGACCGCCCACGGCGACAGCCGCCCGTTCATCGTCGAAACCGACGAAGGCCGCCTGCGCGCCCTCGGCACGCGCTTCCTGGTGGAGCGCGACGACAGCGACAGCACCTTGCTGAGCGTCCTGCAGTCCGCCGTGGCCGCACGCCCGGAGCGACTGCCGGATGAACGCGTGGTCAACCAGGGCCAGCAGGTGCGTGTGCGCGCCGATGGATTCGGCGCGCTAGAGGCCAACAGCGCCACTGCCGATGCCTGGACCCACGGCATGCTGGTGGTGGACAACGTCCGCCTGGGCGAGCTGATCGACCAGCTGGCGCGCTACAGCCCCGGCTACCTGGCGGTGGATCCGGCGCTGGCGAACCTGCGCATCACCGGCAGCTTCCCGCTGAAGAACATCGACCTGGCGCTCAGCTCGCTGGAGCCGACGCTGCCGGTGCGCATAGAGAAGCACGGCCAGTGGTGGTCGCGCGTGGTGCCGCGCGGCTGAATCCCCTGCAGGAGCGGGCCATGCCCGCGATGACATCCAGCGCGATATGGACCTGTGGCGGGCGGAGTCCACTCCTGGGAAAAGCTGCCTCGGCGAATACACGAAAAATTATTTTCACCCAGCCCTATCACTTTTCAATTCTCGTCCGGCAAGGAGGCATCGAGAACCGTTTTCATTCAGGAGTCGTTTTCAATGCGCCGCCCGTTCGAACTGTCGTTCCGCCCCTGCCTGTTGGCCACCGCCATCCTGCTGGCCACCTCTTCGGCCGTCGCCGCCGAAGCCGTGCGTGACTACCAGGTACCCGCCGGCCCGCTCGCCAGCACCCTCAACCGCATCGCCGCCGAAGCCGGCCTGTCGCTGAGCCTCGACCCGGCGCTGGCCCAGGGCCGCAGCGCACACGCCGTGCAGGGTCGCTACGATGCCGCCGGCGCGCTGCGCCAGGCGCTGCAGGGCAGCGGGCTGGAACTGGTGGAAAGCGAATCGGGCAGCTACAGCCTGCGCCCGGTGCCCAGCGACACCCTGTCGATGTCGGCCACCACCATCAGCGCTGCCCAGGAAGACCCGGACGGCCCGGCGGTGGGTTACGTGGCCACCCGTTCACGCATCGGCACCAAGACCGACACGCCGATCCTGGAGACCGCCAAGTCCATTTCCGTGGCCACCCGCGAGCAGATGCAGGACCGTGGCGTGCAGAACATCGACGACGCCGTGCGCTACATGCCCGGCACGGTCGCCAGCAGCTACGGCAGCGACACGCGCTCCGACTGGTTGCGCATCCGTGGCTTCGAACCGACCCAGTTCCTCGACGGCCTGCCGATGGCCACCGGCGTCTACGCCAACCCGAAACTCGATACCTGGGACCTGGAGCGTGTGGCTGCCCTGCGTGGCCCGGCCTCCTCGGTCTATGGTCAGACCCCGCCCGGCGGCCTGCTCGACATGACCAGCCTGCGCCCGCAGGCCGAACAGGCCAGCGCCGTGCAACTGCAGGCGGGCAACTACAACCACAAGCAGATCAACTTCGACAGCACCGGCCCGCTGGACGATGAAGGTCGCTTCCTATACCGCGTCAGCGGCGTGGTGCGCGACAGCAACACGCAGATCGATCACATTCCGGACAAGCGCTACAACCTGGCGCCGAGCCTGACCTGGAACATCGACGACGACACCAAGCTGACCTTCCTCAGCCAGTTCACCCGCGACGACACCGGCATCACCAGTGCCTTCCTGCCGCTCAAGGGCACCAAGTACGACGCACCGTTCGGCGACATTTCGCACCACAAGAACCTGGGTGACCCGGACTGGGAAAACTATGACCGCACCACCTGGTGGCTGGGCTACGCCTTCGAGCACCGCCTGAATGACGTCTGGCAGTTCCGCCAGAACCTGCGCTACATGAAGAACGACCTGTCGTTCGATGCGCTGACTCCGGGCGGCTACCTCGACACTGTCAGCGACGACGGCACCCTCAACCGCGTCAGCACCTCGGTGGACGAAGACCTCGACCAGTTCGTGGTGGACAACAACTTCCAGGCCGACTTCGACACCGGTGAACTCAAGCACACCGTGCTGCTGGGTCTGGACCACAACCGCATGGACACCAGCTACACCTCGATCTACGGCTACAACGTGCCGCCGACCAACGTGGTGCACCCGATCTACGGCCAGCCGATCGTCACGCCACCGCGTTCGGACGCGTTCTACGACTATCGCCAGAAGATCAACCAGACCGGCGCCTACGTGCAGGATCAGATCGCCCTGGACAACTGGCGCCTGACGCTGGGTGGCCGCTATGACTGGGTACACACCGATACCAAATTCCGCAACAAGGGCGATGCCACCACCTCCGGCACCGACCGCCAGTTCAGCGGCAACGCAGCGCTGAGCTATATCTTCGACAACGGCATCGCACCCTACCTGTCGTACTCCGAGTCGTTCCAGCCCGCCACCGGCGCGGACGTCTCCAGCACCGAGTCGTTCAAGCCGACCGAAGGCAAGCAGTGGGAACTGGGCGTGAAGTATCAGCCGATCGGCAGCGATACCCTGCTGACCGCCGCCGTGTATGACTTGCGCCAGGAAAACGTGAGTGTCTCCGAGAACATCGGCGGTGTGCCGGTCACCAGCCAGACCGGCGAAGTGAAAGTTACCGGCCTGGAGCTGGAAGCCAACTCCAACCTGACCGAGAACCTCAAGCTGATCGGCAGCTACAGCTACACCGACACCGAGGTGAAGAAGGGCCAGTACGCCGGCAACCGCCTGCAGCTGATCCCGCGCAACGCCGCCTCCCTGTGGGCCGACTACACCTGGCACGCCGGCATGCTCAACGGCTTCGGCGTCGGCTATGGCGTGCGCTACGTGGGCGACACCTACGGCGACCAGGCCAACACCTTCGACGGCTACGCGGGCTCCTACACCGTGTACGACGCCGCGGTGCACTACGACCTGGGCAAGCTGGACAGCAGCCTCAATGGCGCATCGGTGGCGGTCAATGCCACCAACCTGTTCAACAAGGACTACATCTCCACCTGCGACGGTTACTACTGCTACTACGGCGACCAGCGCAAAGTGGTGGCGAGTGTGACCTACAAGTGGTGATGAACCGGGCGGGATCGAACGCCTGATAGTTCCGGCCCACAGTTCGCCCTGCTGCCAGCTTCAGCGCAAAGCCCCGCTCCGACAGGAGTGGGGCTTTTGCTTTTGGGCGTGCCCGCTCCTGCAGGGAAACTCCGGCGTTCAACGCACCACCTCTCCCCAGACCACGCTCGCATCGTCATGGATCTTCAGACGCGGATAATCCAGCGCCTGGTCATCGGCGCTTTCCAGCGCGCGCAGTTCATCGATCAGCGCCTCTACGCCCCGCTCGGGCAATGCTGCGAACAGCGCATCCAGATCGTAGCGACGGAAATCCAGCAACCGGTCGAAGCCATCGGTGACCAGCATGAACGCCTTCAGCCCCGCAGGGGCGAGCACCCGGCGTTGCACGTGGGGAATCCAGCGCTCGCTCGGGTCGAGGCACCAGTAGCCTTCCGGCGTGTTGGCCAGCGCACGGTTGCGCCGCACCCATTCGCGACTGGCCTGCCAGAGTTGCGCATGGCTCCAGTCCGGATTCGCCTCGCGCAGCGCCAGCAGGCGCTGAACCGACTGGCGATCAATCTCTTCCAGCGGCGTGTCGCCGAAGCTCTCGACGCGGCCATCGTCCCAGGCCAGGTGGATGCAGGTATCGCAGAGATTGAGCAACTCCAGCGAGCCGTCGCCCAGTACCCGCAGCAGGCTCAGGCAAGCGGTGGGCAGGTTGAGATCCAGGCTCACGGCCACGCCGGAGTCACGCTGGAAGTCCGCAGCGATGCCCGCCTGCAATTGCGCCAGCAGCTCGTCGGTCGGTCGATACGGCTGCTCCTCCAGCAAGCGCTGCAGGTGCGCATTGGCGCTCTGCGCCAGCCAGCGCGCGTCACTCTCGCCACCCACCAGCCCCTTCCCGAGACTGGTCGCACCATCCAGCACCCAGGCCGCCTGCGCGGTGTAGCCGATGGCATCGTCGTTCACCGGCGAACCCTGGCGGCAGGCCGCCCCGCGTACGGAAATCGTCGTCACAAGCCCTTCTCCTTCGTTTCGTCGGCCACACTGACCGGCGTACAGTCTCACCTGAATCCGGACCCTGCCAAGGAGAGCCCCATGCTTCGCGTCCTGTCCCGTCCCCTGAGCAGCTTGCTCCTGACCGGCCTGCTGCTGGCCACCGGCGCCCATGCCGCCGAGGTGAAGTACTTCGACCTGCCCAAGGGCTCCGGCCCGCACGATGTAGCGCCCACCGAGGACGGCAAGGTCTGGTACACCGCGCAGAAGCTCGGCGTGCTCGGCCGGCTCGATCCGCAGACCGGGCAGACCGAACAGATCAGCCTGGGCAAGGGTTCCAGCCCCCATGGCGTGATTGCCGATGGCGACGGCGACGCCTGGATCACCGACAGCGGCCAGAACGCCATCGTCCACGTGGACGCGCAGCGCCTGGGTGTGGAAGTCATACCGCTGCCCAAGGAAGCGGCCAATGCCAACCTCAACACTGCGGTATTCGATGACGACGGCGTGCTGTGGTTCACCGGGCAGAACGGATTCTACGGCCGCCTCGACCCGGGCAGCCGCGACCTGAAGGTCTGGCCGGCGCCGCGCGGCAAGGGCCCGTACGGCATCGCAGTGGCTCCGGATGGCGGCCTCTGGTACGCCTCCCTGGCGGGCAACTACATCGGCCAGATCGACGGCATCGAAGGCAGCGCCACCCCCTTCGATGCGCCAAGCAAGGACGGCGGCCCGCGCCGGCTCTGGGCGGATTCCGTGGGGCGACTCTGGGTCAGCCAGTGGAACGCCGGGAGCCTGGCGCGCTTCGACCCCAGCGACAACCAGTGGAAAACCTGGAAGCTGCCGGGTGATCATCCGCAGCCTTATGCGGTCTACGTCGATGCCATGGACCAGGTATGGCTGAGCGATTTTTCCGCCAATGCGCTGCTGCGCTTCGACCCGCAGAGCGAGAAATTCACGGCCTTCCCCAGCGATCACGAACACGCCAACGTCCGCCAGCTGCTTGGCCGCCCCGGCGAAGTGTGGGGCGCCGAATCCGGCACCGATCGCCTGGTGCTGATCCGCGATTGAACCGATGACCGAACCCCAGGAGTTGCTGTCGATGAGTACCCGCCCCGTCCTGTTCCACGCCGCCGCTTCGCCCTTCGTGCGCAAGGTCATGGTCCTGCTGCACGAGACCGGCCAGGTCGATAGCGTGGAGCTGTACGCCGCCGTCCACACGCCTATCGCGCCGGACGCCGGCGTGCTGCACGACAACCCTGCCGGCAAGATTCCCGCCCTGCACCTGGCCGATGGCCAGAGCCTGCACGACAGCCGGGTGATCCTCGAATACCTCGACCAGCAGCATAGTGGCGAGCCGCTGATCCCCCGCGAGGGCGCAGCACGCTGGCGTCGCCTCACCCTCGCCTCGCTGGCCGATGCGGTGCTCGATGCGGCCGTGCTGATCCGCTACGAAACCGCCATGCGCCCGCAGGAAAAACACTGGGACAAATGGCTGGACAACCAGCAGCTGAAGATAGTCCGCACCCTCGCCTACTTCGATGGCCCGGCCCACGCCGAACTGGCCGGGCGCTTCGACATTGCCGCCATCGGCGTGGCCTGCGCCCTGGGCTACCTGGACTTCCGCCAGCCGCACTGGGACTGGCGCGCCGACCACCCACAGCTGGCCCAGTGGTTCGCCGAGGTCAGCCAGCGGCCGTCGATGCAGGCGACGGTGCCGGGCTGACGCTCGCCGCTACAGAGAACAACGCCAGCTCCGGCTAATCGAGCTATCAGGCGCAGGCCACACTCGCCAGCCTGCGCCCCCCAGCCCCCTCTCCCTCTGGGAGAGGGTTGGGGTGAGGGGGAAGGCTCCGCAGAAACCACGGTGAGCTACCGACCGCCGCACTACCCTGCGCTCAAACCGCTCATCACGCACCACTCGCCGCTCCAGCCCCTGCTCGAACAACCCGGCGATCTGCCGCGCCAGCCGCCGGCCCACTTCGCGCTCCTCGCGCAGTCCGCTCCACGCACTCATCACTTCTTCCCCCATCTGTAGATCGGCAGCGCCAGCAGCAGGCCGAGTTGTGCCACACCCAGGCACATTTCCAGGAAGGAACGCACATGGGGATTGTTCGCCGCGTCCTCGATACCCGTGAGTTGAGTCCACAGCTCACCCGGCAGCATCAGCGCCAGGTGCGCTAGCGGCTTGCCGGTGGCCACCAGCAGGGCGATCCAGTCGAAGCGGCCGAGCAGCATCAGCACCGGCAGGCACAGGCCACTGACCAGCAGGCCGGCGAACAGACACAGGGAAAAACGCATCAGGTTGGGCATTTGTCTTCTCCTCAGCGCTGCACGCGCACGTCTTCCAGGGAAAATTCCAGGTCGTCTGCGCGGGGCTTGCCGATGCCGTACCAGTCCAGGTGACGGGTCAGCACCATCACGCCACCGAGCACGCCGAACAGCAGCAGCGAACCCATCAGCAACGCGTAGTCCTCGGCGCTGAGCAGCGCGTAGAGCATCCCGTAGAGCCCGGCCAGCCCGAGGCTGAACCCGGCTCCGCGCCACAGGCTGCGCAGCACGTGGCAGAGGTAGAAGCCGATCAGCCCGACGCACGCGCCAGCTGACAGCAGGTAGGCCAGCTCGAAGCCGACATGCTCGGAGAGCGACAGCAGCAGCAGGTAGAACAGCGCCAGCGCCATGCCCACCAGGGCGTACTGGATCGGGTGCATCGACAGGCGCTTGAGCACTTCGAAGAGGAAGAAGCCAGCGAAGGTGAGGACGATGAACAGCAGCGCGTACTTCACCGCGCGGTCGGTCTTCAGGTACTGGTCCACCGGGTCCACCAGCGCCACGCCGAAGCGGTGCTGGCCGAACTCGCTGCACTCCGCCGAACTGGCACGGGAGGCATCCGGGTCGACCGCTTCGACCGCACGGGCGACATCGGCCTGGGCCGGCGCGGTGCAGGCACGCAGCTGGTCCTCCAGGTTGGTGGCGAAGAAGCTGGTGCGCCAGCGTGCGCTGAAGCCCTGGTCGGTGACGCTGCGTTCGGTGGGCAGGAACTCGCCGCCGAAGCTGGGGTGCGGCCAGTCCGAGACCAGGTTGACCTGGCTGTCGCGGCCGACCGGGGTGATGTCCAGGCGGCTGCTGCCCAGCAGCGACAGTTCGAAGGCGTAGTCGAATCGCTGCTCGTGATCGCTGGCCTTGAGTGGCAGCACCGCATGCACGCCGTTGCCGAGGAACTGGCTCTGGGTGCCCGGCTGGAAGTCGCGCAGTTCGTCACCGACCTTCAGCTTCGGTGCGTTCTCGATACCGCGCACGTCACTGATGCCCACCGCCAGCAGCGGGTCGTCGAAACGGTAGCTGCCCAGGTCGCTGGTGATGCCGTAGTTGGCCGGCAGGACGAAGCTGCCGCTGACCTGGCTCTCGGCATGGAACAGGCGCGCCTCGTAGATGCCGCGATGGCGCAGCTCGGTGCGCATCTGCCCATCGAGACTGAAGACTTCCGGCAGGAAGTACAGGCGTCCACGTACCTCGCGTTCCTGCAGCACGCGCTGCTGGCTCGCCTTGTCCAGGCGCCAGCCACGGATGGTGCGGGTGTAGGGCACGACCACCAGCGGGCCGGTGAGCTGCTGGCTGTAGCTGGCGCTGCGGGCGATGTCCTGAAGGACTTCGTCGCGGTAGTTCTGACGCTCGTCGACGAGGCCGTCGATCATCAGCAGGGGTATCAGCAAGAGGACGATCAGCAGCGCAATGGCGCCGAGCTTGATGCCGAGGTGGCGATTCATCGAAGGCTTCTCCGTAGGTGGACGACGGAGCAAGCCTGGGGCCCGCGCGTGGGAACGCTCGGGGCGGAGTGTGGAGACTGTGTGGGTTTTATGTGGCGGCGGCGCAACCTGTAGGAGCGGGCCATGCCCGCGATCACGCCCATGGGGCGCTCCTGCAGGATGCGTCGAACCTCCCGACGCGGGCGATCCTTGCCGATGTTCTACCCCTGCGGCAACGAAAGACTCGCGCGCACACCACCCTCGATGTTCTCGACGCTCAGCTCACCGCCATGCAGCGCCGCCACCTCGGCAACGAAATTGAGGCCCAGGCCGGTGCTCTTGCGTCCACTCAGCGGGCGCGGCAGCGAGTAGAAACGCTCGGTCAGGCGCGGCAGGGCAAACTCCGGAATCGCTTCGCCCTGGTTGAACAACTCCACACGCCAGCCTTCGCCGTCAGGCTGCGCATCGAAGCGAATCAGGCCACCGGCCGGGGTGAAATCCAGCGCATTGTCCAGCAGGTTGCCCAGCGCCTGGCGCAGCAGGAAACGCTCGCCCACCACGCTTGCCTGCTGTGGAATCGCGTTCTCCAGCAGCACGCCCTGCACACGGGCCATGCGCTCGTCGATCAGCTCATTCGCCAGCTCGTGCAACGCCACCGGCACATGCTCCTCCAGTCCCTGGCGCTGCTCCACCTGGGCGAGGTTCAGCAGGCGCTCGATCAGTTGTTGCAGGCGCTCACTCTCCCCGGCGATGTTGCCGACGAAGCGCGCACGCTGCTCGGCAGGCATCTCGCCTTCGAGCAGTTCCGCCGCTCCGCGAATCGCCGCCAGCGGGCTCTTCAATTCGTGGGTCAGGGTATGCACGTAGCGCTCGACGTAATCCTTGCCCTCCAGCTGCACGCGCATGCGCTCCACCGCGCCAGCCAGCTGCGCCATCTCGCCACCGCGGTAGCGCGGCAGCTCGGCGCGCCGGCCCTCGCTCACCGCCTGGGCGTAGCGGGTCAGGCGATCCAGTGAGCGGCTCAGCCACCAGGACAGCCCCGCGCCCACCAGCAGGCCGAGCACGATCAGCCCGGCGCCGAGCCACGCCAACCGGCGCTGCGAGCGGTCGATGTAGGGCTGCAGTGTGCGGTTTGGCTTGGAGACCGAGACCACGCCGATGATCCTTTCGCCGTCGCGGATCGGCGCGGCGACGTACATCACCGAGGACTCCGGATCGTCCGCCGACTCGCGGCTGGAGCGCGCACCGTACTCGCCATTGAGCGTCCGATAGACGTCATTCCAGCGCGAATAGTCCTGGCCCACCGCCTTGCCGAGGGAGTCCAGCAGGACGATGCCGCGCGCATCGGTGACGTAGATGCGGTGGTTCACCGCCGTCTTGTTCACGCCCCAGATGTCGGCCCGCGGGCTGCGCGCGCCGTAGGCGCGGAGCATGTCGGGCAGCCGGCTCTGGTCGAGGGTGCCACTCTTCACGTCGGCCTGGAGAATCTCGGCCAGCAGGTTGGCGGTATCCACCAGCGTCTCTTCGCTGGACTGGCGCACGCCGGGGCGAATCTCGTCCATAACCGTGCGCAGGACGAACCAGCCGGTCAGCCCGACGAAAAAGAAGTAGACCAGGAAGATCCGCAGCGACAGGCGCATCAGCTCTTGTCCGGCGCGTAGCTGTAGCCCAGGCCGCGATGGGTCTGGATCGGTTCGGCGGCGGGGACGACCTGGCGCAGCTTGGCGCGCAGGCTCTTGATGTGGCTGTCGACGTTGCGCTCATAGCCCGCATCGGCGGCGACGCCCAGCGCATCGAGCAACTGCTCGCGGCTGAAGACGCGTTCGGGGCGCGCCAGCAGCGTTTGCAGCAGGCGGAATTCGTGGCGGGTCAGGGCCAGCGAGTGGCCGTGGTAGCGAATCTGGAAGCGCTCTTCGTCCACCTCGAACGGGCCGTTGCCGGCGGGCACCGTGGCCGGCGCCTCACGCGGCGCGGTGCGCTTGAGGATGGCTTTCACCCGCGCGGCGACTTCGCGCGGGCTGAAGGGCTTGACCACATAGTCGTCCGCGCCGATCTCCAGGCCCACCACGCGATCGATCTCGGCGTTGCGCGCGGTGAGGAAGATCACCGGCACCTCGGAGAAGCGCCGCAGTTGCTTGCAGGCTTCGAAGCCGCTGATGTCGGGCAGGCCGACGTCGAGGATGACCAGGTCGAATGCGTCACGCTGCAGGCGTTCGAGGGCGGGGCCGGCGAGGTTCAGCCAGGTGGTCTCGAAGCCCTCGGCCTGCAGGGCATAGAGCAGCGTGTCGGCGATGGCGGCTTCATCTTCGACGATGAGGATGTGGGGCATGGGATTCCGATTCCCGGGAAAGTTCCGGAAGGGTCCATCATGCCCCGCGCCGCGTCAATCGAGGATCAGGAGCAGCTCGGCTTGCCGGCGACGAAGCGCTCGCCCGGGTCCACCGCGACGTGGAATTTGCGCAGGCCCTTGGTGCCCATCAGGAACGGGTAGTTGAAGTGGCTGCGATCGGTGAGGTTGACCTCGATGGTGCGCTGGTCGCCACCCAGGCACACCGGCAGCTCGATCACCGGGCGCTGGCTGAGGCCGGGGCTGGCCTCTTCCTCTTCGTCCTCGCCGGCGGATTCGGTGCGGTTCTTGATCTTCGAGATGCGCGAGAGCTTGTGCTCGTACACCGAGTCGCCGCCGTCCTTGGTGGCCAGCTTGAAGCGCACCCAGTCCTCGCCGTCGCGCTGGAAGATCTGGATGTCCTTGGCCGACAGCGACGAGGTGTAGGCGCCGGTGTCCATCTTGGCCTGCAGGGTCTGGTCGAGTTCGGGCAGGCTGACCCATTCGTAGCGGCCGTAGAGCTTGGTCTCGGCGGCCAGGGCGAGGCCGGGCAGTGCGATGCCGGCCACAGAGAGAAGCGAAAGCAGAGCGAGGGCGCGTTTCACGCGAAATCTCCGGGGTGGAATACGTCGCATAGGACTAGCACGGCGGCCATTGGTTCGCCATACCCGCGCCGCTTGGGCCGGGACAATTGTCTGCGTATCATGGCCGCGCCACCGTCGCACAAGGAATGGACCCCATGCCGGCAGTCAAAGGCGTCATCGCCAGCCTCCTGCTGTTGCTCAATACCCTGATCCTGATCGGGCCGATGATGCTGATCGCGCTGCTCAAGCTGGTGATTCCCGGCCAGGCAGCGAAGGACGCCTGCTCGCGCGGGGTGATGTGGATCGCCGAGACCTGGGCGGAGATCGACAAGGCTATCTTCGCCCTGATGACCCCGACCGTGTGGGACATCCGCGGCGCCGCCCAACTGCGCGGCGACACTTCCTACCTGGTGATCAGCAACCACCAGTCCTGGGTCGACATTCCGGCGCTGGTGCAGGCGTTCAACCGCAAGACGCCCTACTTCAAGTTCTTCCTGAAGAAGGAGCTGATCTGGGTGCCCTTCCTCGGCCTGGCCTTCTGGGCGCTCGACTATCCCTTCATGAAGCGTTACAGCAAGGCCTTCCTGGAGAAGCACCCGGAGCTCAAGGGCAAGGACCTGGAGATCACCAAGGCGGCCTGCGAGAAGTTCAAGCGCATGCCGGTGACCGTGGTGAACTACCTCGAAGGCACGCGCTTCACCCCGGCCAAGCAGGCCCAGCAGCAGTCGCCTTACCAGAACCTGCTCAAGCCCAAGGCCGGCGGCGTGGCCTTCGTCCTGGCGGCACTGGGCGAGCAGTTGGACACCCTGCTGGACGTCACCCTGGTCTATCCGAAGGGCCCGCGACCGGGCTTCTGGGACCTGCTGTGCGGACGCGTGCCGCGCGTCATCGTCGATATCCAGGCGCGCGAGATCGACCCCGCGCTCTGGCAGGGCGATTACGAGAGCGACCCGGAATTCCGCCAGTACGTGCAGCACTGGGTGTCGCAGTTGTGGGAACAGAAGGATGCGCGCATCGAACAGCTGCGCCAGGAGTTCTGACGCTCCCTACGCGCCCCGTCCGGAGACCGGCGCAGCCGGCGTCAGCGGGGCCGCCGGCGTCCCCCAGAGTCCGCCGAGCGTCCCCAGCAACTGGCTGCTCAGGCCCTGCTCGGTGAAGTAGTCGAGGATCACCCCGGCGAAGCGGCCGATCATCGACTGGTCCATGCCCAGTACGCCGAAGATCTGGTCGACGTCCTGCAGGTTGTTGATCCCGCCGAGCAGCGCCGCGGCGTTGCCCAGTCCACCGAAACCGCCCAGCGCCCCGCCCAGATCGCCCAGCGAGCTGTTGCCGGCGAGCTGGTCGAGGTTCGGCAGGGATTTCTGCAGTTGCGCCGTGTCGGTTTCCTTCAGGCTGTTCATTGCCATCGCCAGCATGGCGCCGGTGCCGCCGATAGCCTGCTGCTCGCTGACACCCAGCTGCCTGGTGAGGTTGCCCAGCAGCGCACTGGCGGCCGGCGGCACGCTCTGCGCCTGCGTGGTGGGCTCGCTGGTGTCGGTGAAGGTGGCGGCGAACACGGGGGAAACGGCCAGGCAGGCGGCCAGGAAGACGACGGAACGGGTGGGCATCGACGGCTCCGGAAAACGGATGTCCGGCCCCAGGGCGGGGCCGGATCGTCGATAGGACCGGGGCGCGGCGCGGCGGTTCCGCGCCGGCTGGCGGATATCAGGCGCCGGTGCCCCAGAGGCTGCCCAGGGTGCCGAGCAGGTTGCTGTTCAGGCCCTGCTTGCCGAGGTAATCCAGCAGCACGCTGGAGAATTTGCCGGTCATCTCCTGGTCCATGCCCAGCGCGCCGAAGGCCTTGCTCACGTCGCCCATGCTGCTGACGTTGCCCAGCAGACCGCTGGAAGCGCCGCCACCCAGGTCGCCCAGCTGGCCACCGAGGCCGCCCAGGGCATTGCTGCCGGTGAGCTTGTCGAGGCCGGGAACGGTCTTCGCCAGCTGCGAGTAATCGGCGGTGCTCAGTTTGTTCTTCGCCAGGCCCAACAGTGCGCCGGTACCGCCGAGCGCCTGTTCGTCGCTGACGCCGAGCTGGCCGGTCAGGGCGCCGAGCAGGCCGCTGGTCTGCGGCGTGGATGCCACGCGCGAGGTGTCGGCGCCGGTCGCGCCGGACACCGCCTTGGCGGCATCGCCCAGGTTGAAGGCGAACGCGGAGGAAGTCGCCAGCAGGGCGGCCAGTGCTAGGGTGACACGGGGTTTGACGGACATCGCTGTCTCCTGGGGGTTCCGGACGCCATATCGACCGGGAGGCAGGGCCATTGTTCCGCCCTGGAAGGCGCAGCGGAGGAAAAACGCGCTCCGTTCACAGGGACAGAAATGTCCGGCGTCATCGGGCTGCGCCAGGGAACTCCTGGCCTGCCGGCAACGAAAGGTCATTCGTCCAATCACTCCGGCTGGCGACGAGGGAGAATCGTCTGGCCACTGCCGCGGCGATTTTCCCCGCGATCGGCAAAGATTCCCTAAGCTAGAGCCATCCCCGCCCGACGGACCGACCATGAGCGAACCCTTCATCCTCACGCCCCGAGTGGCCCGCCTGCTGCCCTGGCTGGTGGCCATCGCCTTCTTCATGCAGGCCCTGGACGGCACCATCCTCAACACCGCGCTGCCGAGCATGGCCCGCTCGCTGGAAGAAGACCCGCTGCGCATGCAGGGCGTGGTGATCGCCTACCTGCTCACGGTGGCGCTGCTGATCCCCTCCTCCGGCTGGATTTCCGACCGCTTCGGCACCCGCCGGGTATTCCTCTTTGCGATCTTCCTGTTCAGCCTCGGCTCGCTGCTCTGCGCGCTCTCGCCCAGCCTCGGCGCCCTGGTCGGCGCCCGCGTGGTGCAAGGCATCGGCGGCGCGCTGATGATGCCGGTGGGGCGCCTGGTGATCCTGCGCGTGTACCCGCGCACGGAGCTGGTGCGCATCCTCAGCTTCGTCACCATCCCCGGCCTGCTCGGTCCACTGGCCGGACCGACCCTGGGTGGCTGGCTGGTGGAGTACGCCAGCTGGCACTGGATCTTCCTGATCAACCTGCCGGTGGGGCTGGTCGGCTTCATCGTCGCCCTGCGCCTGATGCCGGACCTGCGCGGCGTGCGCGCAACGCGTTTCGACTCGATCGGCTTCCTGCTGTTCGGCGGCGCCATGGTACTGATCACCATCGCCCTGGAGGGGCTGGGCGAGCTGCACATGCCCCATGTGCGCGTGGTCCTGCTGCTGGTGGGCGGGCTGGTGCTGCTGGCGGCTTACTGGCTGCGCGCGCTGCGCATCGAAGCGCCACTGTTCCCGCCCTCGCTGTTCGCCACGCGAACCTTTGCCGTGGGCGTCCTGGGCAATCTGTTCGCCCGACTGGGCAGCGGCTCCCTGCCCTTCCTCACGCCCCTGCTGCTGCAGATCGGCCTGGGCTTCTCGCCGTCGCGGGCGGGCATGACCATGATCCCGATGGCGCTGGCGGCCATGGTCATCAAATCGCTGGCGCGACCACTGCTGGACCTGTTCGGCTACCGCAAGCTGCTGGTCGGCAACACGTTGTTGCTGGGCGCGATGATCGCCAGCCTCGGCCTGGTGGACCAGAACACTCCCTACGCGCTGCTGCTGGTGCAACTGGCAGTCCTGGGCGGGATCAACTCGCTGCAGTTCACCGCGATGAACACCCTCTCGCTGATCGACCTGCGCGATGACAACGCCAGCGCCGGCAACAGCCTGCTCTCGGTGGTCATGCAGCTGTCCATCGGCATGGGCATCGCCTGCGCGGCGGCGCTGCTGGGCGGCTTCAACGGCGATCAGGAAAGTGCGCAGGGCGACGTGCTGTCAGCCTTCCACGCGACCTACTTCAGCGTCGGCATCCTCTCGATGCTGGCGGCGGCGATCTTCTTCCAGCTCAATGCCGACGACGGTCGCACCACGCCACGCCGGGTCGAGCCGGAGCATGGCGTCGACGAACACTGATCAGGGCTTGCAGGTGGGCGCGACGGTCTGGGTTTTCGAGGCGTCCACCGCGCCCAGGTGTTCCAGGGTGCGGCGGCCAAGCAGTACCGGGTAGTCCAGGGTCTGGCGGTCACGCAGGGTGAACTGCTCGCGGTAGACCTTGCCACCCAGGCACACGTCCATCAGCACCACCGGGCTGCGCTCGACGCCGCTCTCGTTCTTGAACTTGAGCACGCGCTCGACGCGCCGCTCGAAGGGCAGGCGCTGCTCCTTGCCGGTGGCCGGGTCGGTGAGCATCACGTCGTACTGCACCCAGCGCTCGCCGTTCTTCTTGATCCGGACGATGTTGCGCGCATCCATCACCGAGGTCTGCGCGCCGGTGTCCAGCTTGGCCTTGAGCGGCGCCTGCTCGGGCATCAGCATGAGCGTTTCCACCCAGCCCCAGGTAGCGGGCTGCGCGGGGGCGTCGGCGGCAAGGACACTGCCCGGAATGAGCAGGCCGGCGAGCAGCAGGCGGAAGGCGAATGGCATGGATGGCGGCTCCGGAAAGGCTATGGCGGCACTATAGGCAATAAAAAACCCCGGATGTTTCCACCCGGGGTTTCTTGGCTGACGCCAGGAAGCGTTTAGGCTACCTGTACGCGCTCGGCCTGCATGCCTTTCTGGCCCTGCACGACTTCGAAGGTGACTTTCTGGCCTTCGGCCAGAGTCTTGAAGCCGTTACCTTCGATAGCGCGGAAGTGTACGAACACGTCCGGACCGCTTTCCGGGGTAATGAAGCCGTAGCCTTTGGTCTCGTTGAACCACTTGACGGTGCCGTTCTGACGATTCGACATGGTGTTCTCCTTGGAACGTATTTTTAAAATTAGCCACGAATGGCCAGGAACTGAGTTGCAAGGAGTTACAAGGAGTCGAGCAGGACGGGGTGGAATAACCGACCGCATCAGGTCACGATCGACGGCGACCCATGCAAACACAGTCCGGAAACTCTACGACAAAAATCTGCGGAAAGCGAATCTCTTGAAAAAACCGCGGATCAGCACCTGGAGAAAATCGGACGAGTGGCCTCAAACCCTTGCCATATCAGCTTCTCAGCCCTCCTGAGGGTGCTCTCCTGCTACACTGCGCGGCCATATGGATTCACCCGGGCTCCCTTCGTGACCACCTCTGCATTTTCCAGCCTCGCGCTGTCGGCCGACCTGCTGGCCAACCTCGACTCTCTCGGCTATCGCGAGATGACGCCGATCCAGGCCGCCGCCCTGCCGGCGGTCCTCAAGGGCCGCGACCTGATCGCCCAGGCCAAGACCGGCAGCGGCAAGACCGCCGCCTTCGGCATCGGTCTGCTCAGCCCGCTGAATCCGCGCTACTTCGGCTGCCAGGCACTGGTGCTGTGCCCGACCCGCGAGCTGGCCGACCAGGTGGCCAAGGAAATCCGCCGCCTGGCCCGCGCCGCCGACAACATCAAGGTACTGACCCTCTGCGGTGGCACGCCTTTCGGCCCGCAGATCGGCTCGCTGGAGCACGGCGCCCACGTGGTGGTCGGCACGCCCGGCCGCATCCAGGAACACCTGCGCCGCGGCACCCTGAAGCTCGATGGCCTGAACACCCTGGTACTCGACGAAGCCGACCGCATGCTCGACATGGGCTTCTACGACAGCATCGCCGACATCATCGGTCAGGCGCCGGCGCGCCGGCAGACCCTGCTGTTCTCTGCCACCTACCCCGAGGGTATCGACCAACTGGCGGCGAAGTTCCTGAAGAATCCCGAGCGCGTGGAAGTGGAAGCCCTGCACGACGACAGCCAGATCGAGCAGCACTTCTACGAGATCGATCCCAAGCAGCGCCTCGATGCCGTCGTCCGCCTGCTTCAGCATTTCCGCCCGCAGTCCTGCGTCGCGTTCTGCCATACCCGCCAGCAGTGCATGGAAGTGGTCGAGCAGCTCAATGCCCGGAAGATTTCCGCCCTGGCGCTGCACGGCGATCTGGAGCAGCGCGAGCGCGACCAGGTGCTGACCATGTTCGCCAACCGCAGCTGCAGCGTGCTGGTGGCCACCGACGTGGCCGCCCGCGGGCTGGACATTGCCGCACTGGAAGCGGTGATCAACGTCGAACTGTCGCGCGATGCGCAGATCCACATTCATCGGATCGGTCGCAGCGGACGTGCCGGCGAAAAGGGCCTGGCGCTGTCGCTGGTCACCCCCGCCGAAGCCAACCGCGCGCAGGCCATCGAAGACCTGCAGGGTGCACCGCTGAACTGGGAGCGCATCGACTTCCTCAAGGCCAACGACACCCCGCTGCTGCCGCCGATGACCACCCTGGCCATCGCCGGCGGGCGCAAGGACAAGCTGCGTCCCGGTGACATCCTCGGCGCGCTGACCGGCGACGCGGGGCTCAAGGGCACCCAGGTCGGCAAGATCGCCATCTTCGACTTCCAGGCCTTTGTCGCCGTGGAACGCGACATCGCCAAGCAGGCGCTGAAGCACTTCAACGAAGGCAAGATCAAGGGCCGCTCGTTCAAGGCGCGCATCCTCTGACTTCGGCATTCATCTGCAGGAGCGCGCCATGCGCGCTATCGCGGGCATGGCCCGCTCCTGCTGGGACCTGCGGTGCGGATTTCCGCACTCGACGTCACCAACACCAAGGTCTGTCGCGCTCGCGATAGCCGCGCCCGGAGCGATCCGCTAGTCTGAGCGGCAGACATCCGGAAGTCCCGCACGCGCATGCTCTCCTCCCCACTGCTCCAGTCTCTGCGGCGCCTCTGGGCGCTGGACAAGTTCGCCTACAGCCTGCGGGTGTTCGTCGCCCTCAGCGGGGTCATGCTCGCGTGCTGGCTGCAGGGTCGGCCGGAGCTGGTGATCCCGCTGTTCCTCGGGGTCATCGCCAGCGCCCTGGCGGAAACCGACGACCACTGGCTGGGCCGCCTGCAGGCGTTGCTGGTGACCCTCGCGTGCTTCACCATCGCCTCGCTGGCAGTGGAACTGCTGTTCCCCTACCCGCCGCTGTTCGTCGCCGGGCTCGCGCTCTCGACCTTCGCCATGACCCTGCTCGGCGCCCTCGGCGAGCGCTATGCGGCGATCGCCTCGGCGACCCTGATCCTGTCGATCTACACCATGATCGGCGTCGACCAGCGCGGCGGCACGCCCACCGACTTCTGGCACGAACCACTGCTGCTGGTGGCCGGCGCGCTCTGGTACGGCTTGCTCTCGGTGCTGTGGAACGCACTGTTCGCCAACCAGCCGGTGCAACAGAGCCTGGCCAGACTGTTCCTCGAACTGGGCGAGTACCTGAAGATCAAGTCGACCCTGCTGGAGCCGCTGCGCCAGCTCGACGTCGAAGCCCAGCGCCTGGCGCTGGCGCGGCAGAACGGGCGGGTCGTGGTGGCGCTCAACCAGGCCAAGGAAACCATCCTCGCGCGCCTGTCCCACGGCAGGCCGAGCCCGAAGATCAGCCGTTACCTGAAGCTCTACTTCATCGCCCAGGACGTCCACGAGCGCGCCAGCTCCTCGCACTACCCCTACAACCAGTTGGCCGAAGCCTTCTTCCACAGCGACGTGCTGTTCCGCTGCCAGCGCCTGCTCAACCAGCAGGGCAAGGCGTGCAAGGCACTGGCGAAGGCGATCCAGCTGCGCCACCCGTTCGACTACAACGACAGCGAACTGGCCCTGGCCGACCTCAACGCCTCGCTGGAGTACCTGCGCCAGCAGGGCAACCCGGCCTGGCGCGGACTGCTGCGCTCGCTCGGCGCGCTGGCGGCCAACCTCACCACCCTGGACCGCAAGCTCAGCGGCGCGAGCAACCCGGACATGCTCGACGACGAGCAGGACAGCACGCTGCTGGACCGCTCGCCACGCTCGTTCAAGGACGCGCTGGAGCGCATCCGCCTGCAGGTCTCGCCGACCTCACTGCTGTTCCGCCACGCCCTGCGCCTGTCGCTGGCACTGGCCGCCGGCTACGGCATGCTGCACCTGATCCACCCGACCCAGGGCTACTGGATCATGCTCACCACGGTGTTCGTCTGCCAGCCGAACTACGGCGCCACGCGCATCCGCATGGTGCAGCGGATCCTCGGCACGCTGGTCGGCCTGGTGGCGGGCTGGGCACTGATCGACCTGTTCCCCAACCCGCTGATCCAGTCGCTGCTGGCAGTGGTTGCCGGGGTCGCCTTCTTCGCCACGCGGAGCACGCGCTACACCCTGGCGACGGCGGCGATCACCCTGCTGGTGCTGTTCTGCTTCAACCAGGTGGGCGACGGCTACGGGCTGATCCTGCCGCGCCTGTTCGATACCCTGCTCGGCGCGCTGATCGCCGGCATTGCGGTATTCCTGGTGCTGCCCGACTGGCACGGGCGCAGCCTGCACCGGCTGGTCGGCGGCACCCTGGCGTGCAACAGCCGCTACCTGCGGGAAATCATGCAGCAGTACGCCAACGGCAAGCGCGACGACCTCGCCTACCGCACCGCACGGCGCAACGCGCACAACGCCGACGCGACGCTCTCCACCACACTGTCGAACATGCTGCTGGAGCCCGGTCACTTCCGTAAGGACGCGGAGATCGGCTTCCGCTTCCTGGTGCTCTCGCACACCCTGCTCAGTTACCTCTCCGCCCTCGGCGCGCACCGCAACCAGCTGCCGCCGGACGTCAACGACGACCTCATCGCCGAGGCCGCCGAACGCCTGACCAGCAGCCTCGACGACATCGCCGTGCGCCTCAACGAACGACGCGCGGTGGAAATCTACAGCGACGAGGAAGACGCGCTGGCCAAGCGCCTGGAAGAACTGCCCGAGGAACAGGACGACGCCCACCGGCTGGTGCAGACCCAGCTGGCACTCATTTGCCGACAGCTCACGCCGCTGCGCACCCTGGCGGCGCACCTGCTGAAGAAGGACATCGGCGCGGAACAGATCGAGGCCGCCTGACGTCGAAACCTCCAGCTGCGTAGGAGCGGAATCCGTCCGCGAAACCCTTGTAGGGCGCATAACCCGGAACGGGTTATCCGCCAATGGCACCGCGGCGGATAACGCTGGCGCGTTATGCGACCTACGGTCCAAGGCCGATACGGTGGGGTAGACATTGAATCTCCTGCAAAGAGACGGAAAGCCCTTTACAGCCCGTGCTCGCGCATCAGCTCGTCGTAGCTGCCGTCCTCGTGCATCTCACGGATCGCCTTGTTGAACGCCGCTATGATTGCCGCGTGGTCGGGCACATGCCGGCCGACCAGAATGTGCAGGCCATTCTCGGTCAGCGGCACCGGCAGGAATTCCAGCTGGCCCTTGAGCTCGGCGAGGTCGCCATTGAAGTGCACGCGCGCGGTGATCTCGTCTTCCAGCGTCAGGTCCACCCGCCCGGCCTGCAGCATCAGCGCCGCGTTGACGAAGCTGAACACTGGCACCCGCTGCAGTTTCGGATCGTTGTTGAACGCCTCGGAATAGGCATACCCGCGCACCATGGCGATGCGGTAGGGGTAGAGATCGGCGAGCCTGGCGAAGGTGATGGGCGAGCCCTGGCGCTTGATCAGGCGTACGCGGTTGACCAGGTAGGGCTCGGAGTACACGGCGAAGGCTTCCCGCTCCGGCGAATACCAGGCATCCGCCACCAGGTCGTACTCGCCATTCGCCACGCCGTGCAGCACGCGCGGCCAGGGCACTTCGATGTACTCGCTGGCGTACCCGGCGCGCTTGAGGGCAGCCTGCACCAGGTGCACCGCCACGCCGTTGCCGGGCAGTTGGCGATCGGCGTAGGGCGGCCAGCGGTCCGCCGCGATGCGCAGCACTTCCCCGGCCCGCGCCGCGCTGGTAACGCACAGGAACAAGAGGATCAGCAACAGGCGCAACGGCATCGGGCTTGTCGTCCAGAGAGAAGCTTTCAAGACTAGACGCTGCCCACGGCGTCGCGCCAACCTCAGAACAGCATCGCCGCGCGCAGGCTCATCCCGCCGCCGGTTTCCGGCACCACGGTCACGTTGTAGCGCTCGCTTTCCGGGCCTTCGAGGAACAGGTTGTAGGTGAAGTTGGCGAAGAAGTTGCCCACCGCCATCCCCACCAGCACATCGGTGGGATAGTGCTTGTCGCCTTCCACGCGCGACAGCGCGGTCAGCCCGTCAAGGGTGTAGAGGCCGGCCTTGGCGGTGTAGCGCCAGGTCGGGTCCATGTCGATGTAGTCCAGGTTGCGGCGGGTGAAACTGGTGTGCACGGCGGTAACGGCAGTGTGCTTGGACGGGAAGGAGTCGTCGGGAATCCCGTCCGGCCGCTCGCGCCCGGACCATTCCTTGGCTTCCTCGACGAAGCCGGTCACAGCGTAGCGGTCCGCCGCCAGCAGCGTCAGGTTGCGCCCGCGCCAGCTCCACTTCTCCTCGCTGCTCACGTCCTTGGGCGAAGCCACCAGGGCGGTGACGACGCTCAGGCCGGTGGCGAGGTTGAGCATGCGGTCGGCCGCCTGGTTGGCGTCGCCGCCGAAGAACCAGTCGTGGTTGCTCGCCGACTTCTGCCACTGATGGTCCCAGCCACCGGCAGCGATCACCGCCGCGCCGGCCACCGGGGCCCAGACGTCGGCACTGGTGACCGCGCGCTGCGCCGAATCCCCTACCCGATCCCAGCTCATTTGCGGTGCCCCTGCGCAACCGATGAGCGCGGCGCTGGCCGCCAGGGTGGCGACTGCCAGCAAAGTCCGATTCATGATGCTCCCCCATGCGCCCGGCCCGCTCCAGGGCAGCGGACGCGTCAATGCATGAGCGGGGAAGGATAGTCCGGTACGTTCCGAAGGCCTCTGCCTTCAGTCATTAATCGGTAACTCTTCGTTTCCTTCAGCGGAAAAAGAAAAACCCCGCCGAGGCGGGGTTCTTCAAATCAGACGGAATCAGCCTTTGAAGACGTCTTCCACCGACTGCAGCGGGTAGTGCTTCGGATACGGCAGGGTCGCCACGCCAGTCTCGATGGCAGCCTTGGCTACGGCATCGGAAACGACGGTGATCAGGCGCTTGTCCATCGGCTTCGGAATGATGTACTCGCGGCCGAACTCGATGGCGCTCACGCCGTAGGCGTCGCACACGTCCTTGGGTACCGGCAGCTTGGCCAGGTCACGCAGGGCCAGGGCGGCGGCGATCTTCATCTCTTCGTTGATGCGGGTGGCGCGTACGTCCAGGGCACCGCGGAAGATGAAGGGGAAGCCCAGTACGTTGTTGACCTGGTTCGGGTAGTCCGAACGGCCGGTGGCCATGATCACGTCGTCGCGGGTGGCGTGGGCCAGTTCCGGCTTGATTTCCGGGTCCGGGTTGGAGCAGGCGAAGACGATCGGGTTCGGCGCCATGCGCTTGAGATCGTCCGGGCTCAGCAGGTTGGCGCCGGACAGGCCGACGAATACGTCGGCGCCTTCCAGGGCGTCAGCCAGGGTGCGCTTGTCGGTCTCGGTGGCGAACACGGCCTTGTACTGGTTCAGGTCGTTGCGGCCGGCGTGGATCACGCCCTGGCGGTCGATCATGTAGATGTTCTCGACCTTGCCACCCATGCTCACCAGCAGCTTCATGCAGGAGATGGCGGCGGCGCCGGCGCCCAGGCAGACGATCTTCGCGGTCTCCAGCTTCTTGCCGGCGATTTCCAGCGCGTTGAGCATGCCGGCGGCGGTCACGATGGCGGTGCCGTGCTGGTCATCGTGGAATACCGGGATGTCGCACTGCTCGATCAGCGCGCGCTCAATCTCGAAGCACTCGGGTGCCTTGATGTCTTCCAGGTTGATGCCGCCGAAGGTGATGGAGATGCGCTTGACGGTATCGATGAAGGCCTGCGGGCTCTCGGCGTCGACTTCGATGTCGAACACGTCGACACCGGCGAAGCGCTTGAACAGCACGCCCTTGCCTTCCATGACCGGCTTGGAGGCCAGCGGGCCGAGGTTGCCCAGGCCGAGAATGGCGGTGCCGTCGGAAATGACCGCGACCAGGTTGCCCTTGCCGGTGTACTTGAAGGCCAGTTCCGGATCACGCGCGATTTCGCGCACCGGCTCGGCGACGCCCGGGCTGTATGCCAGCGACAGGTCGCGGGCGGTGGCGGTCGGCTTGGTCAGCTCGACGCTCAGTTTACCGGGGCGGGGTTGGGCGTGATATTCGAGGGCAGCGGTCTTGAGATCAGACATTTGGGCACTTCCGCTTTTGTTGCTTGTTGGACAGACGGGGGTCCGAGCATACGCACAAACCCCGCACCTGCCAAGGTAGCCCAAGCCCCTGCTGTCAAGACCTCTAGCGTACGACTTTCAGCCAGTCGCCAGCTTTTGGCTGACCAGTTGGATACAAGTCATTCAATAAACGTATACGATTTATCGAGTCAGATTCCGGACCGGATTCAGCCTTCGCGAACTGCTCGACAGTCTGCCCGGATTTGACCTGAATGACGGCGATCCGGCGCGGTTGTGCGAGTTTCTGCTCGTCGGCGCGCATCGGCCGGAAGCTGCGGATGACCTGCATGAAGTGGTCGTCTTCGCTTTCCAGCGAGGCGCGACCTTTGACCACACCGATGAACAGGTAGGCGCGGTCCTTCTGGTAGATCACCGCGGCGCGGCGGGCGGGCGAGCCGGGCACCACGCCGGTGGCGACGTCGAGACCGGCTTGCTGGAAACTTTCTTCGTTCGATAACCGCCCGCCAGCGCCCTTGCGCAGGTATTCCGCCGGGGTCAGCTGGCCTTCGCGGGGCACCAGCTTCATGCCGATGTAGGCCTGCTGGTCGGCGGTGTAGCCCACCAGCGCGGTCGGCTGGTTGAGGATGCCCCAGCCCGACGGGTAGGTCAGGGTGAAGTCCAGCTCCGAGTGGTAGAAGCTCTGCCCACGGCGCACACCACTGGAGGCGGAGTCGCCGAAGGGCATGCCGTCGATGGCCTTCAGGTAGCGCTCGGCGCCGATCTCGTGCTGGCTGTTACCAGCCAGGGCCTGGGCCGGGCCGATGACCTGCTTGAGGCGCTGGTCGTTGTCCGGGTGGGTGTCGAACAACCCGTGGTAGCCGACCGGCTGAGCCGCCTGGCCCTTGCGCGCGGCCTCGTCGCGGGCGAAGTCTTCCTGGTTCTTCAGCACCCGCACCACCTGGATCATGGCGGTGGGGTCATAGCCCGCACGGGCCAGGTACTTGGCGCCCAGGCCGTCGGCCTCCAGCTCCATGTCGCGGCCATAGCCGCGCACGAAGGCGGTGCCGAGCACGTTGGTCAAGTCCGCCGCCGCGCCGACACCAGTGCCGATGGCCACGGCCTGACCGAGGATGCCCCAGGCGCTGGACTGGCTCTGCTGGCGCACGCTGTGGCGCGCGGTGACGTGGCCGACCTCGTGCCCCAGCACGGCGGCCAGTTCCGCTTCGGAGCCCAGGTACGCCATCAGCCCGCGGTGGATATAGATGTAGCCGCCGGGCAGGGCGAAGGCGTTGATGTCGGGGGTGTCGATGACCGTGAAGTGATATTGCAGGTTGGGCCGGTCGCCAGCGCGGGCGACGCGCTCGCCGACCTGCTGAACGTAGGCCTGCAACTTGCCGTCCTCATAGCGCGGATACTGCTGGGCGATCTGCTGGCTGTACTTCTGCCCCATCTCCAGCTCGCTCTGCTCGCTCATCATCACGAAGTCAGACTTGCCGGTGGCCGGGTTGGTGGCGCAGCCGCCGAGAACGCTCAGCAGCGCCAGCAGGGTCAGAATTCCGAACGAGCGCAAGCTCATGGCAATACCTCCATCATCGCCGGGTCGGTCACAGGCAGCATCCAGCGCGCCTGTCCGGGTTTCACGCCACCACGCTCGGCGCGGTCGATGACCCAGCCGCGCGCCTCCACCTGTCGACCCTTGAGATCGCGCAGGGTTGCATCGTCGAAACGCTTCACGAGTCGCGCCTCGATCCGCAGCACCAGCGGGCCATCGAGATCGATCCACAGCCCGCCGCGATTGCGTTGTACCTGCTCGACCCGTCCGCGAACCACTGCGAATCCGCTTTCGTGAAGTTGTTCCGCCATCTGTACCGGAGAGCGCTTCCACAGACCGAGCCCGGCGCTGCGGGCTTGCCGCTCGGCAGCCTGCTGGCAGACGGTGAGGTCAGTGTTGGGGGCGATAGCTACAAGGTAGCCCAGGCCTTCGGCGAGCAGGCGGGATTCGAGGTTGTTGCCGTGGGCGTCATAGGCGTGGGCCAGGGTGCGGCCGTACTTGTCCATGCCCTGCTGGCCGGCAACCAGGCCGACCTCGCCGTCATTGGCCGCCACCAGTTGCTGCAGACGGCGCTGGGCGGCGACCGCGAAGGCTTCTTCGGAGCGGCCATGATGGGCCAGTTCCGGGGCATTGACGCCGATCAGGCGGACGCTGCGGCCGTCGGCCAGCTTGAGCGTGTCGCCGTCCACCACCCGCGCCACGCGCACCGTTTCGGCCGACGAAGGCTGCGGGCAGGCAGCGGCGCTGGCATCCAGGGAAAAAAGGACGGCCATAAAAAAGGCGCCCACGAGGGACGCCTTTTTCGAATTACCGTGAAAAACCATCGTCGGCCTTTCCCGGAAATCGATCTTACTTCTTGCCGCCGAACATGGCGAAGCGCTGGTTGAAGCGGTCGATACGGCCGCCGGTGTCCAGAACTTTCTGCTTACCGGTGTAGAAGGGGTGGCACTCGGAGCAGACGTCCAGGTGAATGCCCTTGCACAGGGTGGAACGGGTCTTGATCACGTTGCCACAGCTGCAGGTAGCTTCGATGTCTTCGTACGCGGGATGGATTTCCGGTTTCATGGTCTCTTCCTCTCGGTGGTGTGCCGCCACCCAGTCTCTGGCAGAAGCCGAGCCACGGTCATCGAGGACCGCAGGCGGGATCTTTTACCGGGCACCGCACGGAAATTAAGGGCGTGGATCATACCAGAGAACGCTTTCAACGCAAGATCAGGCATGACCGACCGTCGCATCGCCCATGCTACCATCCGACGCTCCCCGCCGCCCCGGAATCCGTCGCGTGCCGTCACCGTCCATCCTGCGTCTCGCCCTGCCCTCGCCGCTGCGCCGCCTGTTCGATTACCTGCCTCCGCGCGGGGTCGACGTCGCACGCCTGCAGCCCGGCGTGCGCCTGCGCGTCCCCTTCGGCCGTCGCGAGATGGTCGGCGTGCTGGTGGACAAGGTGGAAAGCTCCGAGGTCCCGGCAGACAAGCTGCGCCCGGCCCTGGCCGTGCTCGACCGCGAGCCGCCGATGCCAGCGCACCTGCTGGAGCTGTGCCGCTGGACAGCGCAGTACTACCAGCACAGCCTGGGCGATACCTTCTCCTGGGCGCTGCCCAACCTGCTGCGCCAGGGCGACCCGGCCGAGGCGCGCCAGCAGCGCTTCTGGCATGCCGAACCCGGCGCCCGCGAGGAAGACCCGCGACTTGCCCGCGCGCCGCGCCAGCGCGAGACGCTGAAGATCCTCAAGCAGCATCCCCATGGTGTCGCCCACGACCTGCTCAGCCAGTTGCAGATCAACAAGGACAGCCTCGACCTGCTGCAGGAAAAGGGGCTGGTCACGCTGGAGGTGCGCGTCCACAGCGTGCCGCCGCACCACGGCCCGTGGCTGGCGCAGGCGGAACTGCCGCTGAACGCCGAGCAGCGCGCCGCCTTCGAGGCCGTGCGCGCAGGCTTCGGCAGCTTCCACAGTTTCCTGCTGGCGGGCGTCACCGGCAGCGGCAAGACCGAGGTCTACCTGCAGCTGATCCGCGAGACCCTGGAAGCCGGCAAGCAGGCGCTGGTGCTGATCCCCGAGATCAACCTCGGCCCGCAGACCCTTTCGCGCTTCGAGCGCCGCTTCAACGCGCGCATCGCCCTGCTGCACTCCGCGCTGACCGACCGCGAGCGCCTCGACGCCTGGCTGGCCGCCCGCGACGGCGAGGCGGACATCATCATCGGCACCCGCTCGGCGCTGTTCACCCCCATGAAGAATCCGGGGCTGATCATCATCGACGAAGAGCACGACGCTTCCTATAAACAGCAGGAAGGCCTGCGCTACCACGCCCGCGACCTGGCCATGGTGCGTGCGCGGCTGGAGAACGTGCCGATCCTGCTCGGCTCCGCCACCCCCGCGCTGGAGAGCCTGCACAACGCCCAGAGCGGCCGCTACGGCCTGCTGCGCCTGACCCAGCGCGCCGGCGGCGCACACCAGCCGAAGTTCCACCGCCTGGACGTGAAGAGCCTGCCGCTGGACTCGGGCATCTCCATGCCGCTGCAGCGTTCGATCAAGGAAACCCTGGCCGCCGGCCAGCAAGTGCTGGTCTACCTGAACCGCCGCGGCTTCGCCCCGACCCTGCTGTGCCACGACTGCGGGTGGATCAGCCAGTGCCCGCGCTGCGACGCGCGGATGACCGTGCACCAGGGCAGCGGCGAGCTGCGCTGCCACCACTGCGACCACCGCGAGCGGCCGCCGCGCAACTGCCCTAAATGTGGCACGGTAGACCTGCGCCCGGTCGGCGCTGGCACCGAGCGCGCCGAGGAACGCCTGCGCATCCTCTTCCCGGATTACCCGGTGCTGCGCATCGACCGCGACAGCACCTCGCGCAAGAACGCCATGCGCGACCTGTTCGCCACTATCAATAAAGGTGAGCCGTGCATCCTGGTGGGCACGCAGATGCTCGCCAAGGGGCACCACTTCCCGCGCGTCACCCTGGTGGCGATCCTCGATGCCGACGGCGGGCTGTTCTCCGCCGACTTCCGCGCCAGCGAACGCATGGCCCAGCAGATCGTCCAGGTCGCCGGCCGCGCCGGGCGCGCCGAGGAACCGGGTCGTGTGCTGATCCAGACCCACCTGGCCGACCACCCATTGCTGGTGCAGCTCACCGAGCAAGGCTACTTCGCCTTCGCCGATCAGGCCCTTACCGAGCGCCGCTCCGCCGGCCTGCCGCCCTTCTCGCACCTCGCCCTGCTGCGTGCCGAGGCGCACAAGCCGGGGCAGGCCGAAGGCTTCCTCGACGAAGCCTGTGCCGAGGCCGAACGCCTGCAGGCGACCCTCGGCCACGACGTCGACCTCCTCGGCCCGGTGCCAGCGCCCATGGAGCGCCGCGCCGGCCGCTACCGCGCGCAGCTGCTGCTGATGAGCACCGCCCGCGCCCCCCTGCACCGCCTGCTCACGCCCTGGCTGCAGACGCTCGAAGGCATGCCCAGCGGACGCCAGGTGCGCTGGTCGCTGGACGTGGACCCGATTGACCTGTTCTGACAGATGCGCCGCACGGATAAAACCCTCCGGGCTTGCGCATCCGTCCTACATTGACTTCCATCAGCCGCGACGGATGGCACAGCGGCGAGACTGATCAAGGAGCGCTCCGCGGTTGGCAAGCCATGCCCGGCCACGGATAATGCGCGGTTCTGAGCCCGATAACCGGTCGCGCGCGCCGGATGCACGCGAGCACGGAGAAAACCATGAAAGACACGATTCGCCACCTGATCCAGCAAGCCCTTGTCAGCCTCACCGAAGACGGCACGCTGCCGGCCGGCCTGACGCCCGACATCCAGGTGGAGAACACCAAGGACCGAACCCACGGTGACTTCGCCAGCAACATCGCCATGATGCTGGCCAAGCCGGCCGGCATGAAGCCGCGCGACCTCGCGACCAAGCTGGTCGCCGCGCTGCCGCAGAGCCCGGAAGTGGCCAAGGTCGAGATCGCCGGCCCCGGCTTCCTGAACTTCTTCCAGGACCAGGCCTGGCTCGCCGCCAGCCTCGACAAGGCCCTGGCCGACGGCCACATCGGCGTACGCAAGGCCGGCGCCGCCCAGCGCGTGGTGGTGGACCTGTCCTCGCCGAACCTGGCGAAGGAGATGCACGTCGGCCACCTGCGCTCGACCATCATCGGCGACGCCGTCAGCCGCGTGCTGGAGTTCCTCGGCGACACCGTGATCCGCCAGAACCACGTGGGCGACTGGGGCACCCAGTTCGGCATGCTGCTGGCCTACCTGGAAGAACAACCGGTGGATGCCCAGGCCGAACTGCACGACCTGGAAGTCTTCTACCGCGCCGCCAAGAAGCGCTTCGACGAGTCCGCCGAGTTCGCCGACCGCGCCCGCGAGCTGGTGGTGAAACTGCAGGCCAACGATCCCAAGTGCATCGCCCTGTGGACCCGTTTCAACGACATCTCCCTGTCGCACTGCCAGAAGGTCTACGACCTGCTGGGTGTGAAGCTGACCATGGCCGACGTGAAGGGCGAGAGCGCCTACAACGACGACCTCGCGCAGGTGGTGGCCGACCTCACCGCCAAGGGCCTGCTGGTCGAGAGCGACGGTGCGCTGTGCGTGTTCCTCGATGAATTCAAGAACGCCGAAGGCGAGCCGTTGCCGGTGATCGTGCAGAAGGCCGGCGGTGGCTACCTCTACGCCACTACCGACCTCGCCGCCATGCGCTACCGCCACAAGGTGCTGCACGCCGACCGCGTGCTGTACTTCGTCGACCAGCGCCAGGCCCTGCACTTCCAGCAGGTGTTCGAAGTCGCCCGCCGCGCCGGTTTCGTCCCGGCCAGCATGGAACTGGAGCACATGGGCTTCGGCACCATGAACGGCGCCGACGGCAAGCCGTTCAAGACCCGCGATGGCGGCACCGTGAAGCTGATCGACCTGCTGATCGAAGCCGAAGAGCGCGCCTACACCCTGGTGAAAGGCAAGAACCCGGACTTCAGCGAGCAGGACCTGCGCCAGATAGCCCACGCCGTCGGCATTGGCGCGGTGAAGTACGCCGACCTGTCCAAGCACCGCACCAGCGACTACAGCTTCAACTTCGACCTGATGCTGAGCTTCGAGGGCAACACCGCGCCGTACCTGCTGTATGCGTACACCCGCGTGGCGAGCATCTTCCGCAAGCTGGGCAAGACCTATGACGAAGTGGGCGGCAGCATCCACCTGCAGCAACCCCAGGAAATTGCCCTGGCCGCGCAGCTGGCGCAGTTCACCGACCTGCTCAACAACGTCGCCGTGAAGGGTGTCCCGCACATCCTCTGCGCCTACCTGTACGAGCTGGCCGGCCTGTTCTCCAGCTTCTACGAGCACTGCCCGATCCTCACCGCCGAAGACCCGGCGCAACAGGAAAGCCGCCTGCGCCTTGCCGCGCTGACCGGCCGCACCCTCAAGCAGGGCCTGGAGCTGCTGGGCCTGGAAACCCTGGAGCGCATGTAAGCACCCATGGCGAAGAAGAAACCCGCTCCCAAGCGCGGCGCCAGCCGCTACCAGGCCCCGGCCAAGAAGACGTCGGTCCCCGGCTGGGTCTGGCTGGTCGCAGGCCTCGCCATCGGCGGCTTCATCATGTTCCTGATGAAGCTGGAGCCGGGTCGCAACGACGTCAAACGCGAGAAAGCGGAGGCGCCCAAGACCGTGGTCGGCTCCAACAAGCCTTCCGGCACCGTGCAGCCGCAGCAACCGGCCGCACCGACCGGGGTGAAGCCCAAGTACGACTTCTACACCCTGCTGCCGGGCTCGGAAGTCGCCGTGCCGCCCGAAGCCGTGCCGCCGCCGGCCAAGCCGCAGCAACCGGCGACCGTGGTCGCGACCAAGGAAGAAGCCGAGAAGATCGACACCCAGCGCGCCCTGGCGGCGCTGAGTGGGCAGAATCCGCCGCCGCCCGCGGTGGTCAAGCCGGCAACGCCTGCCACGCCGCCCACAACCCAGGTCGCCAGTGCGCAGAAGCAGGCGCTGCCGCAGGCCCCGGCCAGCGACACCGCGCCAGCCAAGCCGACGCCGCCACCGGCGGTGGCCGCAACCCAGTACTACCTGCAGGCCGGCTCGTTCCGCAAACAGACCGACGCCGACCACCTGCGCGCGCAGATCATCATGATGGGCCAGAACGCCCGCGTGGAGTCCGGCACCGTCCGCGACGAAACCTGGTACCGCATCATGGTCGGCCCCTACGGCGACCGCGCCAAGGCCTCCGCGGCGCAGAAACAACTCGCCGGCAACGGTTTCAGCAACCTGCTGTTACAGCAGCGCCAGACCCGCTGAACCCCGGCCATTCCAAGGCTTGCGCCGACGGGTGGCGCGCGAAATGCGCGCTACTCGTCCGGCGCAGGACTTGAACCCCGCCTTCCTAGTCCCCATCTGACTCTGCATTCGGGCACATCGCCCCGCTAGTGTGGAGTAAGACCCTTGACCACCATCGTATCTGTCCGCCGCAATGGCAAAGTCGTCATGGGCGGCGACGGCCAGGTTTCCCTGGGCAACACCGTGATGAAAGGCAACGCGAAGAAAGTCCGTCGCCTGTACCACGGTGAAGTACTGGCCGGCTTCGCCGGCGCCACCGCCGATGCCTTCACCCTCTTCGAACGCTTCGAGCAGCAGCTGGAAAAACACCAGGGCCACCTGGTGCGCGCCGCTGTCGAGCTGGCCAAGGACTGGCGTACCGACCGTTCCCTGAGCCGTCTGGAAGCCATGCTGGCGGTCGCCAACAAGGACGCCTCGCTGATCATCACCGGCAACGGTGACGTGGTCGAACCCGAGCACGGCCTGATCGCCATGGGCTCGGGCGGCGGCTTCGCCCAGGCGGCGGCCCTGGCCCTGCTACAGAAAGGCAGCGACGACATGAGCGCCCGCGAGATCGCCGAGACCGCACTGAACATCGCCGGCTCCATCTGCGTGTTCACCAACCAGAACCTGACCCTTGAGGAGCTCGACAGCGCCGTCTAAGGGCTGTCGTTCCGGAGTAGCACGTCAAATGTCCATGACTCCCCGCGAGATCGTCCACGAACTCAACCGTCACATCATCGGCCAGGACGACGCCAAGCGCGCCGTCGCCATCGCCCTGCGCAACCGCTGGCGGCGCATGCAGCTGCCGGCCGAGCTGCGCGCCGAAGTGACGCCGAAGAACATCCTGATGATCGGCCCGACCGGCGTCGGCAAGACTGAGATCGCCCGTCGCCTGGCCAAGCTGGCCAACGCCCCCTTCATCAAGGTCGAAGCGACCAAGTTCACCGAAGTCGGCTACGTCGGCCGTGACGTCGAGTCGATCATCCGCGACCTCGCCGATGCCGCGATCAAGATGCTCCGCGAGCAGGAAGTGCAGAAGGTGAAGTACCGCGCCGAAGACGCCGCCGAAGAGCGCATCCTCGACGCCCTGCTGCCGCCCGCGCGCACCACCGGCTTCGGTGACGAACCGGCGCGCGAGGATTCCAACACCCGCCAGCTGTTCCGCAAGCGCCTGCGCGAAGGCCAGCTGGATGACAAGGAAATCGACATCGAGGTCGCCGACATTCCTTCGGGCGTGGAAATCATGGCCCCGCCCGGCATGGAAGAGATGACCAACCAGCTGCAGAGCCTGTTCTCCAACATGGGCAAGGGCAAGCGCAAGAGCCGCAAGCTGAAGGTCGCCGAGGCCATGAAGCTGATCCGCGACGAAGAAGCCCAGCGTCTGGTCAACGAAGAAGACCTCAAGGCCCGCGCCCTGGAAGCCGTGGAGCAGAACGGCATCGTCTTCATCGACGAGATCGACAAGATCGCCAAGCGCGGCAACGTGGGCGGCGCCGACGTCTCCCGCGAGGGCGTGCAGCGTGACCTGCTGCCGCTGATCGAGGGCTGCACCGTGAACACCAAGCTGGGCATGGTGAAGACCGACCACATCCTGTTCATCGCCTCGGGCGCATTCCACCTGTCCAAGCCCAGCGACCTGGTGCCGGAACTGCAGGGCCGCCTGCCGATCCGCGTCGAGCTGAAAGCCCTGAGCCCGAGCGACTTCGAGCGCATCCTCAGCGAGCCGCACGCGTCGCTGACCGAGCAGTACACCGCGCTGCTGAAGACCGAAGGCCTGGACATCGAGTTTGCCGCCGACGGCATCAAGCGCCTCGCGGAGATCGCCTTCCAGGTCAACGAGAAGACCGAGAACATCGGTGCCCGTCGCCTGCACACCCTGCTCGAGCGCCTGCTCGAAGAGGTGTCCTTCGATGCCGCCGACCTCGCCAGCGAGCACAGTGACAAGGCCATCGTGATCGACGCGGCCTACGTCAACGGCCACCTGGGCGAGCTGGCCCAGGACGAAGACCTGTCCCGCTACATCCTCTAAGCGATCCCTATCGCTGCGACGGGGCGCCTCAGGGCGCCCCGCTGTTTTTCTGCCGGCGCTACAATGCCGGAATCGCCGTCCAGGAGCCGTCCATGCGCATTCCTTCCGCCATCAAGCTGCACAAGGCCTCGAAGAAGCTTTCGCTGACCTACGGGGAACAGTCCTTTGATCTGTCCGCCGAGTTCCTGCGCGTGCATTCGCCATCGGCGGAAGTCCAGGGCCACGGCAACCCGGTGCTGCAGGTGGGCAAGCTGAATGTCGGTCTGAACAACATCGAGCCGGCCGGGCAATACGCGCTCAAGCTGACCTTCGATGACGGCCACGACAGCGGCCTGTTCACCTGGGACTACCTCTACGAGCTGTGCATGCGCCAGGATGAGATGTGGACCGACTACCTGGCGCAACTGGAGAAGGCCGGCAAGTCGCGCGATCCGTCGGAGTCCGTGGTCAAGCTGATGCTGTAAGCAGCTAATGCCGAAATGCCGCCTGCGCAGGAGCGGGCTCCGCACCTCGCAATACCGTGTAGGGCGCATAACGCCTAAGGCGTTATCCGCCATTGATGCCATCGGCGGATAACCCGTTCCGGGTTATCCGCCCTACGCGCGGGCTCTGCAGCGGGGTCGGTTGGCGAGCAGGCTCGCTCCTACAAGATCAGGAGCGCTTCCCGCACATCTCTTCACCGCCCCCTCCAACTCGTTCGATCTTTCCTCCCCGCCTCCCCCGGCGCACCAACCTTCGTCGGGCAATCGCTCCAGGGCACGCCATTTGCAATATTCCCGTTGCAGACTGCTGCGTGCAGGTCGGTCACCCCGGGTTTGGCGAGATGCCCCCGCTCTAGGGCGCGTTTTCTAACTTTTCCCGACATACTCCTAGGAGTTGGCCCACGCTGCACCAGCTTGCGCGGCGAAGGAAACTCGGGTAACCAAGGCAGTGCAATGTACGGAACTACAGTGCACAGAGCGTGGTTTCCTGAACTTCCAGTGATGCCGCCAAGTAGATGAATCGCGTGGAGCCCTCTCCACGTTCCGCAACCCCGAGAAGTACTTGGCCTTACGTCACGAAAGGTGAGCCCCGCCAGTATGTGTCTCAGGACAATGGAGCGTCGCCGATGACCCAGAAGAACAACAGCGATCTACCCCAGCAAGCCGCGGAAAATACCCTGAACCTCAGCCCGGTGATCGGCATTCAGGGCAAGGACCTGCTCACCTCTGCCCGCATGGTGCTGCTGCAAGCGGTCAAGCAGCCGTTCCACAGCGCCAAGCACGTGGCCCATTTCGGCCTCGAGCTGAAGAACGTGCTGCTCGGTAAATCCGACCTCAAGCCGTCGGACGACGACCGCCGCTTCAACGACCCGGCCTGGAGCCAGAACCCGCTCTACCGCCGCTACCTGCAGACCTACCTGGCCTGGCGCAAGGAGCTGCACACCTGGATCGGCGACAGCGACCTGTCCAGCCAGGACATCAGCCGCGGCCAGTTCGTCATCAACCTGATGACCGAGGCCATGGCGCCGACCAACACGCTGTCCAACCCGGCAGCGGTCAAACGCTTCTTCGAGACCGGCGGCAAGAGCCTGCTCGACGGTCTTACCCATCTGGCCAAGGACCTGGTGAACAACGGCGGCATGCCCAGCCAGGTCAACATGGAAGCCTTCGAGGTCGGCAAGAACCTGGCCGTGACCGAAGGCGCGGTGGTGTTCCGCAACGACGTGCTGGAAGTCATCCAGTACAAGCCGATCACCGAGAGCGTGCATGAGCGCCCGCTGCTGGTGGTGCCGCCGCAGATCAACAAGTTCTACGTCTTCGACCTGTCGCCGGAGAAGAGCCTGGCGCGCTTCTGCCTGCGCAACCAGGTGCAGACCTTCATCGTCAGCTGGCGCAACCCGACCAAGGCACAGCGCGAGTGGGGCCTGACCACCTACATCGAGGCGCTGAAGGAAGCCATCGACGCGGTCCTGGCCATCACCGGCGCCAAGGACCTGAACATGCTCGGCGCCTGCTCCGGCGGCATCACCACCGTCACCCTGCTCGGCCATTACGCCGCCCTGGGCGAGAAGAAGGTCCACGCCTTCACCCAGATGGTCAGCGTGCTGGACTTCGAGATGAACACCCAGATCGCCCTGTTCGCCGACGAGAAGACCCTGGAAGCCGCCAAGCGCCGCTCGTACCAGTCCGGCGTGCTCGAAGGCAAGGACATGGCCAAGGTGTTCGCCTGGATGCGCCCCAACGATCTGATCTGGAACTACTGGGTCAACAACTACCTGCTGGGCAACGAGCCGCCGGCTTTCGACATCCTGTTCTGGAACAACGACACCACGCGCCTGCCGGCCGCGCTGCACGGCGAGCTGGTGGAGATGTTCAAGACCAACCCGCTGACCCGCGCAGGCGCCCTGGAGGTCTCCGGCACCGCCATCGACCTCAAGCAGATCACCTGCGACTTCTACTGCGTGGCCGGCCTGTCCGACCACATCACGCCCTGGGAAGCCTGCTATCGCTCCGCTCGTCTGCTGGGCGGCAAGTGTGAATTCATCCTGTCCAACAGCGGACACATCCAGAGCATCCTCAACCCGCCAGGCAACCCCAAGGCCCGCTTCATGACCGGCCCTGAACTCTCGGCCGATCCGAAGGCCTGGCAGGAAAACGCCAGCAAGCACGCCGACTCTTGGTGGCTGCACTGGCAGAACTGGCTCGCCGAGCGCTCGGGCAAGACGCGCAAGGCACCGACCGCCCTGGGCAACAAGGCCCACCCGGCCGGCGAAGCCGCCCCTGGAACCTACGTACACGAACGATGAAAACAGAACTCCTCCCGCAAGCCGGCGCCGTGGACGACGCCAACACCCCAGAATCGTCGCAGGCCGTGGAAGTGGCCGCGCCGACGAGCCGGCGCGCGCGCAGCAAGCGCAGCGCGGAGGAGATTCTGCCGAGCAAGGCGCCGGCGGCGCAGCCCTTCGAGTTCCGCACCATCGAGCTCGACGGGCAGACCATCCGCACCGCCGTGCGTCCGGGCAAGAGGCACATGACGCCGCTGCTGATCTTCAACGGCATCGGCGCCAACCTGGAACTGGTCTTCCCCTTCGTCGCCGCGCTGGACCCGGACCTGGAGGTGATAGCCTTCGACGTCCCCGGCGTCGGCGGCTCGTCCACGCCCAGCACGCCGTACCGTTTCCCCGGCCTGGCGAAGCTGGCCGCGCGGATGCTCGATTACCTGGACTACGGCCAGGTGACGGCCATCGGCGTGTCCTGGGGCGGCGCCCTGGCGCAGCAGTTCGCCCATGACTACCCCGAGCGCTGCAAGAAGCTGATCCTCGCCGCCACCGCCGCCGGCGCGGTGATGGTGCCGGGCAAGCCGCGGGTGCTCTGGCGCATGGCCAGCCCGCGGCGCTACATCCAGCCGTCCTATGGCGTGCACATCGCCCCGGACATCTACGGCGGCGCCTTCCGCCGCGATCCGAAGCTGGCCATGGCCTTCGCCAGCAAGGTGCGCTCGTCCGGCAAGATGGGCTACTACTGGCAACTGTTCGCCGGCCTGGGCTGGACCAGCATCCACTGGCTGCACAAGATCCGTCAGCCGACGCTGATCCTGGCCGGCGACGACGACCCGATCATCCCGCTGATCAACATGCGCATGATCGCCTGGCGCATCCCCAACTCCGAGCTGCACGTGATCGACGACGGCCACCTGTTCCTGGTGACCCGCGCGGAAACCGTGGCGCCGATCATCATGAAGTTCCTCCAGGAAGAACGGCAGCGCGCGATCATCCATCCCCGGCCTTTCGCTCCGAAAGCCAGCTGAAGCATCACAGCTTCGTCACAGTCGGCGGGCATCCTGCCTTGACCGATCGCTGCGCAGGCACTTTTTTTAAAGAGCCGAACAACAAACAGGCGTGTTCACGGGTATCGACACGTAGCGCCTGATTCGGGACCCGCGCTGCGGCCACCTTCGAAAGTGACCGCAGGGCAGCCCGGCTGCTGATCCGCTGCCCTGTTTTCGGGCAGTTGCCCTCTCGCGTCGATACCCGTGCACACCCCTCGAACCGGCGGCAGGCGTCTGGAACGGGAGTTTCCCGATTCTGGTACAGGCCTTGCGTCGCCATTGTCAGGTCGGACCCTTTACGGAGTGCTGTTCATGCGAGAGAAAGCTGAGCCTGGTAGCGTCCCCGTCCCCACCCAATACATGAATGCGCAGAGTGCGATGGTCGGCCTGCGCGGCAAGGACATGCTGTCCACCCTGCGCATGCTGGCGCTGCAGGGCGTGCGTCGGCCGGTCCATTCGGCGAAGCACCTGGCGGCCTTCGGCAAGCAGGTGGGCAAGGTGCTGATCGGCGACTCGCCGCTGCAGCCCAACCCGCAGGACGCACGCTTCCAGGACCCGTCCTGGCGACTGAACCCCTTCTACCGGCGCACCGTACAGGCCTACCTGGCGTGGCAGAAGCAACTGCTGGCCTGGGTCGACGAGAGCGACCTGAACAGCGACGACCGCGCCCGCGCGCGCTTCCTCTTGTCGATACTCTCCGACGCCGCCTCGCCATCGAACACCCTGCTCAACCCGCTGGCGGTGAAAGAGCTTTTCAACACCGGAGGGCAGAGCCTGCTCAAGGGCGCGCAGCACCTGCTCGACGACCTGATGCACAACGGCGGCATGCCCAGCCAGGTCAACCGCAGCGCCTTCGAGATCGGCCAGAACCTGGCCACCACGCCCGGCGCGGTGGTGTTCCGCAACGAGGTGCTGGAACTGATCCAGTACAAGCCGATGGGCGAGCATCTGCATGCCAAGCCGCTGCTGATCGTGCCGCCGCAGATCAACAAGTTCTACATCTTCGACCTGACCAGCGAGAAGAGCTTCGTCCAGTACGCCCTGAAGAACAATCTGCAGCTGTTCATGGTGAGCTGGCGCAACCCCGACGCGCGCCACCGCGAGTGGGGCCTGTCGACCTACGTCACCGCGCTGGACGAAGCCATCGACGTATGCCGCTCCATCAGCGGCAGCCGCAGCGTCAACCTGATGGGCGCCTGCTCCGGCGGGCTGACCATCGCCGCGCTGCAGGGCCACCTGCAGGCGCGCCGACAACTGCGCAAGGTCGCCAGCGCCACCTACCTGGTGAGCCTGCTGGACAGCCAGGTGGAGACCCCGGCCGCGCTGTTCGCCGACGAGCAGACCCTGGAGAGCAGCAAGCGCCGCTCCTACCAGCACGGAGTGCTGGACGGCCGCGACATGGCGAAGATCTTCGCCTGGATGCGCCCCAACGACCTGATCTGGAACTACTGGGTCAACAACTACCTGCTGGGCAAGCAGCCGCCGGCCTTCGACATCCTCTACTGGAACAATGACAACACACGGCTGCCCGCCGCACTGCACGGCGACTTCCTAGACTTCTTCAAGCACAACCCGCTGGCCCGCCCCGGTGCCATGGAAGTCAACGGCAGCGCCATCGACCTGAAGAAGGTCGCGGTGGACAACTTCCACGTCGCCGGCATCACCGACCACATCACCCCGTGGGACGCGGTGTACCGCTCGGCCCAGTTGCTGGGCGGCGAGACGCGCTTCGTGCTGTCCAACAGCGGGCACATCCAGAGCATCCTCAACCCGCCGGGCAACCCCAAGGCCTGCTACTTCGAGAACAGCAAGATCAGCTCCGACCCACGCGCCTGGTACTACGACACCAAGCGCCAGGAAGGCAGCTGGTGGCCGCTGTGGCTGGAGTGGATCCAGGAGCGCTCGGGCGAACGCCGGCCGGTGAACTTCGAGCTGGGCAACGCCGACTATCCGGCCAAGGAAGCCGCGCCGGGCACCTACGTGCACGTACGTTGAGGCAAGCATGGATCGGGCAACCCGTTGCGGGTTGTTCGCTCCGCGCCTTCCACTGGCACCGTAGAACGCTCTCGTAGGATGGGTGGAGCGCAGCGATACCCATGCTGAAGGCGCGCTGAGTCGATGGGTATCGCTACGCTCCACACCATCCTGCGTAGATGCCCTGGCAACCCACGGCGCGGAGGCGCCATGCGGAAGTTTGCCGCGAAGCCATTGGCAGCCAACTCCCCGGAAGGCTATCGTCGGCCCCACTGCGGCTGGAACCTGAACACGGATGAAAACGCGCGACCGGATTCTCGAATGCGCCCTGCAGCTGTTCAACGAGCAGGGCGAGCCCAACGTTTCAACCCTGGAGATCGCCACCGAACTGGGCATCAGCCCGGGCAATCTCTATTACCACTTCCACGGCAAGGAACCGCTGGTGCTGGCGCTGTTCGAGCGCTTCCAGGATGAGCTGGCACCGCTGCTCGACCCGCCCGAAGACGTGCAACTGGGCGCCGAGGACTACTGGCTGTTCCTGCACCTGATCGTCGAGCGCCTGGCGCACTACCGCTTCCTCTTCCAGGACCTCTCCAACCTCGCCGGGCGCCTGCCCAAGCTCGCCCGTGGCGTGCGGGCCTGGCTCAACCAGCTCAAGCGCACCCTGGCCACCCTGCTGGCGCAACTCAAGGCGCAGGACGAACTGGCCAGCGACACCGAAGCCCTCGGCCAGCTGGTGGAGCAGATCACCCTGACGCTGCTGTTCTCCCTCGACTACCAGCGCATCCTCGGCCACGAGGGCGACGTCCGCCAGGTGGTGTTCCAGGTCATGATGCTGGTAGCGCCGCATCTGCGCCCGGACTCGCAGCTGATCGCCGAGCGACTCGCCAAGCGCTACCTCGCCCCCTGACTTATCCCTGCAGGCTTTTGTCTTGAGAGAATGAAAACGCCCGGCGCGAGGCCGGGCGTGGGTGTTGCAGCAGACCGGTCAGGCCTGGGACGGCGGCGGCGTTGCCGGAGCAGCGGCGGACGGCGTCACGGCCGGCGCGGCGGCGGGAGCCGACGGTGCCGGAGTGGCGGCCGGAGCGGTTGCCGGTTTCGCAGCAGCCGGCTTGGCGGCGGCCTTGGGCGCAGCGGGCTTCTTCACGGCAGGCTTCTTCGCCGCGGCCGGCTTGGCTGCAGGTTTCGCAGCGGCAGGCTTGGCGGTGGCAGCCGGTTTTGCAGCGGGCTTGGCAGCAGGCTTCGCGGCGGCTTTCGCAGCAGCGGGCTTGGCAGCCGGTTTCGCGGCGGGCTTGGCCGCAGCCTTGGCAGCCGGCTTCGCGGCAGGCTTGGCAGCGGGTTTCGCGGCAGCCTTGGCAGCCGGTTTGGCGGCGGCTTTGGCAGCGGGCTTGGCGGCCGGCTTCGCTGCAGGTTTGGCAGCAGCCTTGGCAACCGGTTTGGAAGCCGCGGTCTTCACAGCGGGTTTCGCGGCCGGTTTGGCGGCGGCTTTCGCTGCGGGTTTGGCGGCGGCCTTGGCGGCCGGTTTGGCGACGCTGACGCCGGTGAGCTTCTCGATCTGCTTGGTGAGGCTGTCGACCTTGCTGTGCAGGTCTTTCACTTCACGGCTGCTCGGCACGCCCAGGCGCGAGATCGCACTGTTCAGGCGCTTGTCGAAGGCCTCTTCCAGCTCGCCCCACTTGCCGATCGCGGCGCCCTTGACGGCATCCACGCGCGCCTTCGCGGAACGGGTGGAGGTCTTCACCGCACCCTCGACTTCGGTCTTGGCCAGTTTCTCAGCCTTCTCGCCGTCCTTGACCAGGGTCTCGAACACCTTGCTGCCGTCCTTGCTGACCTTCGAGTAGGCCCCCAAGCCAGCCAGCCAGATCTGCCGCGAGTATTTCTCGATCTCGCCGATCCAACTGGACTCTTTTTTATCGGTAGTTTTTTTGCCAGCCATCCTGCTCTCCTTATTGGGTTCTCGCGACACGCTCGAGCACTGCGCTCAGCTCATCCAGCTTAGCAGAGAGCGCCTCCACATCACGCCTGGAGGGAATTCCGATTCGGTTGAGGGCGGAGGACACGCGCGCATCGAACGCCTCTTCGATCCTGTCGAAGTTCAGCTTGGCCTTGACGCTGTGCAGACGACCCTTGACGGTGTCGTTGGCGGCGTCGATCTGGGTGCTCACCAGGTCACGGCCTTTCTTCTCGACGGACTCGCCGGACTTGACCAGTTCCTTGAAGTACTCGCTGCCTTCCTGGCCAACCTTGGCGTAGGTGCCCAGGCTCGCGAGCCAGATCTGCCGCGCGTAGTGCTTGGCATCGGAGTAGAGGGAGGATTCGAGTTCTACGACTTTCTTCTTGCTGACAGCCTTGGCCATGGTGGCACCTCACAGATTCGGATTCGATGATGTCGAATAGCTGCCCGCGAAAGGCGGGACTGCGAGCCAAGGTATCGGGGAAAATTAGAAAACACATACCAGGCTTTGTAGGAAAGCCGGCGCCGCCCGAAAACGGCATGGCCCCGCGGGGAGCGGGGCCGGCAGGGAATCAGGCCAGCGCCTTGTCCAGCGCGCGCTCGATCTCGCCCTTGAGCAGGCCGCCCATGGCCGAGAGCATCAGGCCCAGCTTCACGTCCACCGCGACCTTGTCCGCGCCCACTTCGATGCGCCCATCCACGCCGCTGCGCTTGAACAGCAGGGTGTCGCCCTGCCACTCGCTGCTCACGCCGTGCTCGCGGGTGAGCTTGTCGGCAAGCTTTTCCGCCTTGGCGCGGGCGGCCTCGAGGCCGAGGGAGTGGGAACGTTCGACGTGGATACGGGACATGCTGGAACTCCGCAGTTGACTGACCCCGCCGATCATACGCGCCGCGCCGTATCGCCGCACCCCGCCGGCGGCGTGACCGGGGCGGCGTTTTCTCTGCATCCTGTTAGAATGCCCGCCACTGACTTCCAGGGTACAAACGCCATGAGCGAACCGCGCAAGCCCCAAGCCGGCCAGGACAGCGCCGATCCCACCACGCACTTCGGCTACAAGACCGTGCGCGAGAGCGAGAAGGCCGAGAAGGTCGCCGAGGTATTCCACTCGGTCGCCGCCAAGTACGACCTGATGAACGACCTGATGTCCGGTGGCGTCCACCGTCTGTGGAAGCGCTTCACCATCGAGCTGTCCGGCGTGCGCGCCGGCAACCGGGTGCTGGACATCGCCGGCGGTACCGGCGACCTGACCCGCCAGTTCTCCCGCCTGGTCGGCCCGACCGGCGAAGTGGTGCTGGCCGACATCAACGCCTCGATGCTCAAGGTCGGCCGCGACAAGCTGCTCGACAGCGGCGTCGCCGGCAACGTCAACTTCGTCCAGGCCGATGCCGAGAAGCTGCCGTTCCCCGACAACTACTTCGACGCGGTGACCATCGCCTTCGGCCTGCGCAACGTCACCCACAAGGACGAAGCGATCCGCTCCATGCTGCGGGTACTCAAGCCCGGCGGCCGCCTGCTCGTGCTGGAATTCTCCAAGCCCACCAGCAGCCTGCTGTCCAAGGCCTACGACGCCTACTCCTTCACCCTGCTGCCGCTGATGGGCAAGCTGGTGACCAACGATTCCGAGAGCTATCGCTACCTCGCCGAATCGATCCGCATGCACCCCGACCAGGAAACGCTGAAGTCGATGATGGTGGAGGCCGGCTTCGACCGCGTCACCTACCACAACATGACCGGCGGCGTGGTCGCCCTGCACCGCGGCATCAAGCCCTGATGACCCTGCTCCTGCAGGCCGCCCTGGCCAGCGCCGAAGCCACCGTCAACCGCGTGCTGCGGCTCGATGGCGTGGCCCTGCGGCGTCTCGGCCGGCTCGCCGGCAAGGTGCTGGAAGTGGACTGCCAGGCGCCCGCGCTGCGGCTGTTCATCCTGCCCGACGCCGACGGCCTGCACCTGGCCGCGCACCACGAGGCGCCAGCCGACTGCACCCTCGTCGCCCCTGCCGGCAGCCTGCTGCAACTGGCGCTGGCCAAGGACAAGACCCGCGTCCTGCACAGCCCTGAAGTGACCATGGGCGGCGACAGCGCGATGCTGCTGGAGCTGGCCGATATCCTCCAGAGCCTGGAGCTGGACTGGGAATACGAAGTCTCCCGCTGGCTCGGCCCGGTGCCCGCGCACCTGCTCGGCGCGCGTTTGCGCGGCGGCATGGCCTGGGCCGGCGACAGCCTGGAAAGCCTGCGCCTGAGCCTCGCCGACTACCTCGCCGAGGAAAGCCGCAGCCTGGTCGGCCAGCACGAAGCCGAAGCGCGCTTCGCCGAGCTGGACCAGTTGAAGATGTCCCTCGACCGCCTCGACGCGCGGATCAACCGCCTGACCCAGAAGATCAAGCCTGACGCATGAAGCTGCTCGCCTTCCGCCGCCTGCTGCGCATCCAGCGCGTAGCCATCCGCTACCGTCTGGACGACATGGTCCTCGAACTGCCCTTCCTGCCCTGGTGGCTGCGCCTGCTCGGCGGGCTGCTGCCCTGGCGCTGGCTGCCGCGCAAGCCGCTGGACCTCAGCCGTGGCGCGCGCATCCGGCTGGCGCTGGAGGACCTCGGACCGATCTTCATCAAGTTCGGCCAGATACTCTCCACCCGCCGCGACCTGCTCCCCGACGACATCGCCCTGGAGCTGGCTTTCCTGCAGGACAAGGTGCCGCCCTTCCCGCCGGAACAGGCCGTGGCGCTCATCGAGCAGCAGCTGGGCGCGAAGATCGAGCAGGTGTTCTCCCGCTTCGAGCGCGAACCGCTGGCCTCCGCCTCGGTGGCGCAGGTGCACACTGCGCAGCTCAAGAGCGGCGAGGAAGTGGTGGTGAAGGTCATCCGCCCTAACCTGGAGCCGGTGATCCGCTCCGACATCGCCTGGCTGCACATCCTCGCCCGCACCGCCGAGCGCATCTCCGCCGACGCCCGCCGCCTGCACCCGGCCGAAGTGGTCAGCGACTACGAGAAGACCATCTACGACGAGCTGGATCTGCTGCGTGAAGCGGCCAACTCCTCTCAGCTGCGGCGCAACTTCGAAGGCTCGCCGCTGCTCTACGTGCCCCAGGTCTACTGGGACTGGTGCCGCCCCAAGGTACTGGTGATGGAGCGCATCTACGGCATTCCGGTCACCGACCTGGACACCCTGCGCGACCAGCGCACCGACTTCAAGGCGCTGGCCGAGCGTGGCGTGGAGATCTTCTTCACCCAGGTGTTCCGCGACAGCTTCTTCCACGCCGACATGCACCCCGGCAACATCTTCGTCAGCACCCGCACGCCGTGGAGCCCGCAGTACATCGCGGTGGACTGCGGCATCGTCGGCAGCCTCACCGACGAGGACCAGGATTACCTGGCACGCAACCTGATCGCCTTCTTCAAGCGCGATTACCGCAAGGTCGCCCAACTGCACATCGACTCGGGCTGGGTACCGGCCCAAACCAAGGTCAATGATTTCGAAGCGGCGATCCGCACCGTGTGCGAGCCGATCTTCGAGAAACCGCTCAAGGACATTTCCTTCGGCCAGGTGCTGCTGCGCCTGTTCCAGACCGCGCGGCGCTTCAACATGGAAGTGCAGCCGCAACTGGTGCTGCTGCAGAAGACCCTGCTGAACATCGAAGGCCTGGGCCGCCAGCTCTACCCGGAGCTGGACCTGTGGACCACCGCGCAGCCGTTCCTGGAACGCTGGATGCGCGAGCGCGTCAGCCCCGGCACCCTGCTGCGCAACGCCCAGCAGCACATCGAACAACTGCCGCACCTGGCGCAGATGACCCGCGACACGCTCGAGCGCCTGTCGCGCGAGCCGCAGCCCGAAGCGCGCCTGAGCGGCACCCCGGTCGGCGGGGCCGGCGCCTGGCCGGCGCGGCTGATTGGCGCAGTGCTGGTCGCCGGTGCCGCCGAAACCGGCCTCGCCACCCACAGCCTCGCGGCCTGGCCGGCCTGGGCGATGCTGGCCGGTGGTCTGTATCTGATTCTGCGCCGATAGCCAGTCGCCGCACTGGCTGGCACACTTAACCGCTATACGAAGTGGCTTACGAAGTGGCTCTGGGCACCGCGAGTGCCCGCTGTACGGAACCCGAGATGAAAGACTGGCTGGACGAAATCAAGTGGAATGCCGATGGACTGGTGCCGGCGATCGCCCAGGACCATCGCACCGGCCGCGTGCTGATGATGGCCTGGATGAACCGCGAGGCCCTCACCCTCACCGCCGCCGAGAACCGCGCCATCTACTGGTCGCGCTCGCGCGGCAAGCTCTGGCGCAAGGGCGAGGACTCCGGCCACGTGCAGAAGCTGCATGAGCTGCGCCTGGACTGCGACGCCGACGTGGTGATCCTGATGGTCGAACAGCTGGGCGGCATCGCCTGCCACACCGGCCGCGAGAGCTGCTTCTACCGGGTGTTCGAGAACGGCGCCTGGCAGACCGTCGACCCGGTCCTGAAAGATCCGGATGCCATCTACTCCCACGTAGGTACAGGAAAACCCCATGAGCACTGATACCCTCGCCCGTCTGGCGGAAGTCCTCGAAGCGCGCAAGAATGCCGCACCGGACAGCTCCTACGTGGCCAGCCTGTATCACAAGGGCCTGAACAAGATCCTGGAGAAGGTTGGCGAAGAGTCGGTGGAAACCATTCTCGCCGCCAAGGACGCCGCCGCCAGCGGTGACTGCACGGACCTGATCTACGAAACGGCCGACCTCTGGTTCCACTCCCTGGTGATGCTCGCCGCCCTCGGCCAGCACCCGCAGGCGGTACTGGACGAGCTGGACCGCCGCTTCGGCCTTTCCGGGCACGACGAGAAAGCCACGCGCCAACCGTCTGCCTGAACCCGACAACTTTGCGAGGAAAACAAGATGGGCATCTTTGACTGGAAACACTGGGTCGTCATCCTGATCGTCGTCGTCCTGGTCTTCGGCACCAAGCGCCTGAAGAACCTCGGTTCGGACGTCGGCGAAGCCATCAAGGGCTTCAAGAAGGCGATGAACACCGAGGAAGACGAGAAGAAGGACCCGAACGCCGCTGCCGGCAACCCGCCGCTGAACCAGCCGCACACCATCGACGCCCAGGCGCAGAAGGTCGAAGAGCCGGCGCGCAAGGACTGATTCATGTTCGGTATCAGCTTCAGCGAACTGCTGCTGGTGGGCCTCGTCGCCCTGCTGGTGCTCGGCCCCGACCGCCTGCCGGGCGCCGCGCGCACGGCAGGCCTGTGGATCGGCCGGCTCAAGCGCAGCTTCAACGCCATCAAGACGGAAGTGGAGCGCGAGCTGGGCGCGGATGAAATCCGCCGCCAGCTGCACAACGAGCACATCCTGCAGATGGAACAGGAAGCCAAGAAGCTGATGGCGCCGCTGACCGACCTGCAGGAGCAGGCCCGGGAAACCTTCAATCCGCAGCAGCCGGCCCAGTCCGACGGCCATAGCGCGCCTGCCCAGCCGCCCGCGGCGCCGAGCATCGCGCCCAACAGCCGCCTGAACAGCCTGCCGGGCGCGGGCCTCGCGCCAGCCCCCGCGGAGGCCGCCGCACCGCAGGCGCCGGAAGCCGGCCAGCCGAGCCAACCGACCGCTGCGAGCCAGCCGCCCGCTTCGCCCGAGACGCCGCGTACCCCATGAGCGCCGAAAAACCCGACCAGCCCGAACACGACCAGGAAATGCCCCTGGTCTCCCACCTGACCGAGCTGCGCACGCGCCTGCTGCGCTGCGTGGTTGCGATCTTCGTGATCTTCATCGGCCTGCTGTACTTCTCGCAGAAGATCTACGCACTGGCTTCCGAGCCGCTGCGCCGCTTCCTGCCCGAAGGCGCGACCATGATCGCCATCGACCCGGCGTCGGCCTTCCTCGCGCCGCTGAAGCTGACCATGATCGTCGCCGTGCTGTTCGCCATGCCGGTGATCCTCGCCCAGGTCTGGGGCTTCATCGCGCCGGGCCTGTACAAGCACGAGAAGCGCGTCGCCCTGCCGCTGCTGGCCTCCAGCATCGTGCTGTTCTACGCCGGCATGGCCTTCGCCTACTTCCTGGTGTTCCCGTTGATGTTCCACTTCTTCCTTGGCTCGGCCCCGGAAGGCGTGACACCGATGACCGACATCAACAGCTACCTGGACTTCCTCACCCTGCTGTTCGCCTTCGGCGTGGCCTTCGAGATTCCCGTGGCCACCGTGCTGCTGGTGTGGATCGGGGTGGTCAACGTGGCTTACCTGAAGAAAATCCGCCCCTACGTGATCATCGGCTGCTTCGTCGTCGGCATGATCCTCACCCCGCCGGACCCGCTTTCGCAGACCCTGCTGGCCGTGCCGATGTGGTTGCTGTTCGAGGCCGGCGTGCTGTTCAGCCACCTGATCCGCAAGCGCGGCCCGGAAGAGGAAGAAGAGTCCAAGGGCGACCAGCCTCCGGCTACCCGCTCGTGAACCTGCTGCTCCTCGACGACGCCGACTTCGTGGCGGCGGATCGCGTGATCCTGCGCGACCGCCGCCTGACCCACCTGCAGGACGTCCACCGCGCCGAAAGCGGCGACCGGATGCGCGTCGGCCGCCTTGGCGGCCTGATGGGCGAGGGCCGCCTGCTGCGCCTGGAAGCCAACGAGGCCGAATTGCAGGTCAGCTTCGACCAGCCCCCGCCGGCCAAGCTGCCGCTCACCCTGCTGCTCGCCCTGCCCCGCCCGAAGATGCTCCGCCGCGTGCTGCAGACCGTGGCCGCCATGGGCGTGCCGCGCCTGGTGCTGCTCAACAGCTACCGGGTGGAAAAGAGCTTCTGGCAGACCCCCTTCCTCGAACCTGACGCCGTGCGCGAGCAACTGATCCTGGGCCTGGAACAGGCGCGCGATACTGTGCTGCCCGAAGTGGTCATCGAGAAGCGCTTCAAGCCCTTCGTCGAAGACCGCCTGCCTGCGCTGGCCGCCGGCAGCCTCGGGCTGATCGGCCATCCCGGCCCGTGGCCCGAGTGCCCACGGGCGTTGAGCGAGCCGGTGACCCTGGCCATCGGCCCGGAAGGCGGCTGGATTCCCTACGAGGTCGACAAGCTGCGCGAAGCCGGTCTGAACCCCGTGCAACTGGGCGAGCGCATCCTGCGCGTCGAGACCGCCGTGACCGCGCTTTTGGCACGCCTGTACTAACGGTAAATGGCTAGAGGCCAGTAACCACGCGGCCTCCAGCGTGAACCACCAGTCAGAAAATTACCGCAAAACCCTTCAGTTCCCCGTAGCGAAGCCGATATCAGCGGTACCGGTCGTCCCCACTCTGCGCATTTCCTGCTCAGCCATGCGTACCGGCCCTGTTCATCGCTGGAGCGCCGCCTTCATGTTTCGCTGGTTCAATAACCTGACTGTCAAACTCAAACTCGCCTCGGGCTTCGGCCTGGTGCTGCTGCTCACCCTGCTGATCGCCCTCACCGGCTGGATCAACCTGGGCAACGTGATCGAACGGGGCGACAAGCTCGGCGAGATTTCCGAGCTGATCGCGATCGCCAAGGACCTGCGTATCGCCCGTCTGAAATTCCAGTCCACCCGCGCCCCGGAAGACGCCAAGGCGGTGCTCGATACGCTGGACAAGCTGGACCAGCGCCACCGCGCGCTGAACGAGCGGTTCACCGAGGCCGAGGACCGTCGCGTCATCGACCAGCAGCACGAACTGAGCGTGGAGTACCGCAAACTGTACGCCCAACTGCTGAAGTCCTTCGAAGAGCGCGACGCCGCCAAGCAGGTGCTGATCCAGGCCGCCGGCGCGGTCAGCGAAGGCATGCAGAAGGCCGAGCAGAAGCTGGTCAGCAACGGCAGTCCCGAAGGTCTGCAACATCTGCAGGACCTCTCCGGCCTCGGTCGCAGTGTCATGCAGGCGCGCCTGCAGGTCATGGCCTACACCAGCACCGACGCGCAGAACCTCGAGCAACCCGCCTTCGCTGCCCTGCAGAAGCTCATCGACGGCGTGAAGAGTGACATGAGCACCTCGCCGGCCGAGCTGAACGGCGAATTCCGCGCCACCCTCGACGCGCTGGAGACCTACCGCAACGCGCTGACCAATTACCGCAACGAGGTCAACGACAGCCAGGCTGCCCGCGACCGCATGCGCGATGCCGGCCAGCAGATCGAGAAGCTCAGCAACGAACTGACCTCCACCCAGACCGCCAAGCGCGACGCCGGCGTCGCCCAGGCCAAGACCCTGCTGGGCCTGGCCGCGCTGATCGCCCTGGTGCTGGGCAGCATCGCCGCCTGGATCATCACCGGGCAGATCGTCAATCCGCTGCGCGACGTGCTGGGCCACGCCGAGCGCATCGCCGACGGCGACCTCAGCCGTGACATCCCCACCAATCGTCACGACGAACTGGGCCAGTTGCAGAAGAGCATGCAGCGCATGAACCTGTCCCTGCGCGAGCTGATCGGCCGCATCCACGATGGCGTGACGCAGATCGCCAGCGCCGCCGAGGAGCTGTCCGCGGTGACCGAGCAGACCAGCGCCGGGGTGAACAATCAGAAGGTCGAGACCGACCAGGTCGCTACTGCCATGAACGAGATGGCCGCCACCGTGCAGGAAGTCGCGCGCAACGCCGAGGAGGCTTCCGAGGCCGCCTCCGCCGCCGACCGCCAGGCCCGTGACGGTGAAGGCGCGGTGACCGAAGCGGTGACCCAGATGGATCGCCTGGCCGGCGAAGTCGGCCGCACCAACGAGTCGGTGCTCAAGCTCAAGCGCGAAAGCGAGAAGATCGGCAGCGTGCTGGACGTGATCAAGGCGGTCGCCGAGCAGACCAACCTGCTGGCGCTCAACGCCGCCATCGAAGCCGCCCGCGCGGGCGATGCCGGCCGTGGCTTCGCCGTGGTGGCTGATGAGGTACGCGGCCTGGCGCAGCGCACCCAGTCCTCCACCGAGGAGATCGAGGAGCTGATCGCCGGCCTGCAGAGCGGTACCCAGCAGGCCGTGCAGATGATGGAAACCAGCCGCGACCTGACCGTCAGCACCGTCGACCTGACCCGCCGCGCCGGCGAGCGCCTGGGCGCCATCACCCGCACCGTGTCGACCATCCAGTCGATGAACCAGCAGATCGCCGCCGCTTCCGAGCAACAGAGCGCCGTGGCCGAAGAGATCAACCGCAGCGTGATGAACGTGCGCGACATCTCCGAGCAGACCGCCGCCGCCAGCGAGGAGACCGCCGCTTCCAGCGTCGAGCTGGCGCGCCTGGGCAATGAGCTGCAGGTGCTGGTCAGCCGCTTCCGCGTCTGATCCGGCCCCGCCACGCAAAAGGCCCGCGCACTGCGGGCCTTTTTTATTCTGCACAGGGTTTCCGCTGCAGGAGCGACAGCCAAGGTGGCTTTTGTAGGATGGGTGGAGCGCAGCGATACCCATGCTGTCGGCGCGCGATGTTTGATGGGTATCGCTTCGCTCCACACCTCCTACGAGGCGCTACAACGGCGTTCTAGGCAACAGGAAGCCGTACCGAGCCGGAAACATCGCGACAAATTCCCGCCTTCAGTTTCCCCTTTCGCCGCCGATAGCCTCTGACGCACGAAGATGCGTCCCGACAATTGCGCCTCGCCTCTGCACACTCGTTCTTGCCAGCCACGGGCCGTCGATCCCGTGGCGACGCCTGCCTGGAGTTTTCGACATGTACGATTGGCTAGTGGTACAGCTGGGACGCCTGAACGTCAGCCTGAAACTGGTGGTGGGCTTCGGCATCCTCCTCTTCCTCACCCTGCTGGTGCTGCTCAGCGGCCTGCACAGCCTGGATAACCAGGCCGAGCGCGGCGAGCAGATGGCGACCATCACCGAACTCAACGACCTCAGCCAACAGGCCAACCTCGCGCGCCTGCAGTTCGAGCTGGGCGGCGATCGCAGCCAGGCCGAGCGCGTCGAAGAGCACAGCACGAAGCTGCTGGAGCTGATCGAGCAGCGCCTGAAAGACAGCGATATCGACGCCAGGCAGCTGGCAGCAGCGCGCCAGGCCGTCGGCGAGTACCGCGAAGCCTTCAGCGCGCTGACCCGCGCCGTCGACCAGCGCACACAGGCCCGCGGCACCCTGGTGGGCAGCGCGCAGAGCGCCCTGCAGGCCTTCGAGGCGCTGGACAAGCAACTCTTCGAGCTGCTCGCCGAACAACCCGGCGACGCCCCGTTGCTGCATGGCGCACAGGCCGTCGGCCAGCTGCACCAGCAACTGCTGGTGGTGCGCTATCAGGTACGTGGCTATGTCTTCGAACAATCCGCCAGCGCCGAACAGGCCGCGTTCGCCGCCTTCGACAAGCTGCGCGACACCGGCACAGCCCTGCAGAGCCAACTGCCAGCCATCGCCGCCGACGGCCTGGGTACCGCGCTCAAGGACCTGCAGAACTACCGCAGCGGCATCGAGCATTTCCGCGAAGGGGTGAACGCCACCCAGCAGGCCCGCAAGGCGCTGAGCGGCGCCAGCGATGCATTGCTCGCCGCAGCCGACCGCCTCTACGACGACACCCTGGCGCGCAACGACGCCGAGACCGCTGCCGCCAAGACCCGGCAGATCCTCATCGCCGTGCTCGCCCTGGCCTTTGGCTTCCTCTCCGGCTGGGCCATCAACCGCCAGATCGTCCGCCCGCTGCACGAGGCCCTGGAGCTGGCCGAGCGCATTGCCCAGGGCGACCTCTCCCAGGGGCTGTCGCGCGACCTCAACCTGCAGCGCAGCGACGAGCTGGGCCAGTTGCAGCGGGTGATGCTGCGCATGCGCGAGAGCCTGGCGCAGCTGCTCGGCCACATCGGCGGCAGCGTCAGCCAGCTGGCCACCGCCGCCGACGAACTCTCCGCGGTCACCGAGCAGACCCGCGCCGGGGTGAACAGCCAGCGCGTGGAAACCGAGCAGGTTGCCAGCGCCATCCATGAAATGGCCGCCACCGTGCAGGAAGTCGCGCGCAACGCCGAACAGGCTTCCGCCGCCGCCCAGCAAGCCGACCAGCAGGCCCGCGAGGGCGACCGGGTGGTGCAGGACGCAGTCAACCAGATCGACCGCCTGGCCACCGAGGTGGATCGCTCCGCCGAGGCCATGGAACTGCTGCGCAAGGAGAGCGAGAAGATCGGCAGCGTGCTGGACGTGATCAAGTCGGTGGCCGAGCAGACCAACCTGCTGGCGCTCAACGCCGCCATCGAGGCCGCCCGCGCCGGCGAGGCCGGGCGTGGATTTGCCGTGGTCGCCGATGAGGTGCGCGGCCTGGCCCAGCGCACGCAGTCTTCCACCGCCGAGATCGAGGGCCTGATCGCCGGCCTGCAGCGCGGCGCCCAGGAAGCAGTGACGCGCATGGACGACAGCCGCCGCCTGACCGGCAGCTCGGTGGAACTGACCCGCCGTGCCGGCGAGGCGCTGGGCGTGATCGCCCGCACCGTGGCCGACATCCAGGGCATGAACCTGCAGATCGCCTCCGCCGCCGAGGAGCAGAGCAGCGTTGCCGAGGAGATCAACCGCAGCGTGGTGCAGGTGCGCGAGATCGCCGACCAGTCCGCCGCCGCCAGCGAGCAGACAGCCAGCTCCAGCACCGAGCTGGCGCGCCTGGGCAACGAGCTGCAACTGCAGGTGGGCCGCTTCCGCCTGTGAGGCGCCAGTCGGTCGGTGCGCCCGCGCCGACCGACAACGGCAGGACAGTTGTCATGCGCATGGCGTAGGATCGGTCACTCGCCAACTAGGGAGAGTGACCATGCGCCCGCTGACCATCGATATCGACGAACTGGCCTTCGCGCTCGATACCCAGGGTATCGATCACTACCTCGATCTGTTCAGTGGCCAGGTGCTGCTGATCCCCGAAGAAGACCCGGACCCGGAGCTGGCCGAGTTGCTGCACCGCGAGCCGGAGCGCCTGCTGCCCATCGAGCCGCTGAGCAGTGGCCAGTCGCTGGAGCTGATGCGCGACTTCCTCCGCGAAGTGCCCGAACCCCACGCCTATTCCGCCCTGGCCAACGCCATCGAGGGGCGCAAACCGTTCAAGGCCTTCCGCCACGTGCTGATGGGTTACCCGGAGCTGCTACAGGCCTGGTACGTCTACCAGGGCGAGCGCCTGCGCGAATGCGCGCTGGACTGGCTCGCCGACAACCAGATCCAGCCGGCGGGGCGCAGCTCCGGCGCTTACCTGTAGAGCCGCCTCGAACACCGGCACAACCCGTAGGGCGCATAACGGCTCGGCGTTATCCGCCGCCAACACGGCGGATAACACGTCCCGAGTTATGCGCCCTACGAGGCAACCAGTTCCACACCAACAAAAACGCCGCCCCGAAGGGCGGCGTTCTCGTTTCCAGCCGGTAAGGATCAGCCTTTCGGCGCCTCGCTGGAGATCGGCCTGGCTTGCGCCGCCGTGGCCTGCCAGCCGCCGCCGAGGGCCTTGTACAGGTTGACCTCGCTGGTCAGTTGGTTGAGGCGGTCGGTGATCAGCTGCTGCTGGGCACTGAACAGCGAGCGCTGCGCGTCGAGCACGGTGAGGTAGTTGTCCACACCGGTGCGGTAGCGCTTGTCGGCCAGGCGGTAGTACTCGCTGGTGGCGTCCACCAGCGAGCGCTGCGCCTGCAGTTGCTCGTTGAAGGTGCCGCGCGCGGCGAGGCCGTCGGCGACCTCGGAGAAGGCCGTCTGAATGGCTTTCTCGTACTGCGCCACGTTGATGTCCTTCTGCACCTTGGCCAGGTCCAGGCTCGCCTGCAGGCTGCCGGCGTTGAAGATCGGCAAGGTGATCGAGGGCTTGAACAGCCAGCTGCCGGAGCCGCCGTCGAACAGGCCGGACAGGTCCGGGCTGAGGCTGCCGGCGTTGGCGGTGAGGCTGATGTTCGGGAAGAACGCCGCCCGCGCCGCGCCGATGTTGGCGTTGGCCGCCTTGAGCTGGTGCTCCGCCTGGAGGATGTCCGGGCGGCGCTGCAGCAGGTCGGAAGGCAGGCCCGCCGGCACGGTGGCCAGCAGCTCGTCGGACAACTGGCGGCCCTGGGGCAGGTCGCCCGGCAGACCAGAACCCAGCAGCAGGACCAGCGCGTTCTGGTCCTGCGCGACCAGACGGGTGTACTGCGCCAGGGTCGCCCGCGCGCTTTCCACCGAGGTCTGCGACTGGCGCAGGTCCAGGGCCGAGGCGACGCCCACTTCGTAGCTGCGCTTGGTCAGGTCGTAGCTCTTCTGGTAGGTGGCCAGGGTGTTGCGGGTCAGCTCCAGCTGGGCCTGGTCGGCGCGCAGCGTCAGGTAGGCGTTGGCGACGTTGGCCACCAGGCTGGTCTGGGTGCTGCGACGGGCCTCTTCGCTGGCGAAGTAGGTTTCCAGCGCCTGGTCACGCAGGGCGCGCAGGCGGCCGAACAGGTCGAGCTCCCAGGAAGTCACGCCCAGGGTGGCGCCGTACTGGCTGCTAATCATCGAGCTGCCGGTGGTCGACAGGTCGGCCGGCAGGCGCTGGCGCGAGCCGGTGATGCCGGCGTCCACCGCCGGGAACAGATCGGCCCGCTGGATGCGGTACTGCGCCCGGTAGGCTTCGATGTTCAGCGCGGCGACGCGCAGGTCACGGTTGTTTTCCAGCGACACTTCGACCAGTCGCTGCAGTTGCGGGTCCTTGAAGAACTCGCGCCAGCCGATGTCGGCGCCGGCGGTAGCCGGCTGCCCCGCATCGTAGGCATCGCCCTGCGGATAAGCCGCGGCCACGGGCGCCTCGGGGCGCTCGTAGTCGGGGATCAGCGAGCAGCCGGACAACACGCCGGCTGCTATGGCGAGGGACAGTAAGGACTTTCTCATATCAATGCCCCTTCTCGGTGGATTCCTGTTCCTTGGACGCGGCGTCCTTGAACAGGGTACTGACCACCACGTAGAACAACGGCACCCAGAAGATCGCAAGGACGGTCGCGGTGACCATGCCGCCGATCACGCCGGTACCGATCGCATGCTGGCTGCCGGAGCCGGCGCCAGTGGAAATCGCCAGCGGCACCACGCCGAGAATGAACGCCAGGGAGGTCATGACGATCGGGCGCAGACGCATCCGGCAGGCCTCGATGGCCGCCTCGACGATGCCCTTGCCCTGCTCGTGCAGTTCCTTGGCGAATTCGACGATCAGGATCGCGTTCTTCGCCGACAGGCCGATGGTCGTCAACAGACCCACCTGGAAGAACACGTCGTTGGACAGGCCGCGCATGGACGTCGCCAGCAGTGCACCGATGACGCCCAGCGGCACCACCAGCATCACCGAGAACGGAATCGACCAGCTCTCGTACAGCGCCGCCAGGCAGAGGAACACCACGATCAGCGACAGGGCATAGAGCGCGGGAGCCTGCGAGCCGGACAGGCGTTCCTCGTAGGACAGACCGGTCCAGGCATAGCCGACGCCCTTGGGCAGTTGCTTGACGATGTCCTCGACCGCCGCCATGGCCTCACCGGTGGAACGGCCCGGGGCAGGTTCACCGAGGACTTCCATGGCCGGCACGCCGTTGTAGCGCGCCAGCTTCGGCGAGCCATAGCTCCACTCGCCGGTGGCGAAGGCGCTGAACGGCACCATCTCGCCGGAGCTGTTGCGCACGTACCACTTGTCCAGGTCTTCCGGGCTCATCCGCGCGTTCGGGCGGCCTTGCAGGTAGACCTTCTTCACCCGACCACGGTCGATGAAGTCGTTGACGTAGTTCGAACCCCAGGCGATGGAGATGGTGCTGTTGATGTCCGCCAGGGAGACGCCCAGCGCACTGGCCTTCTCGTCGTCGATCAGCAGCTTGTACTGCGGCTCGTCGTTCAGGCCGTTGGGACGCACGCGCTGCAGTACCGGGTTCTGTGCGGCAAGACCAAGGAACTGGTTGCGCGCCTGCATCAGCACTTCGTGGCCGACGCCGGCCTGGTCCTGGAGGAAGATGTCGAAGCCCACGGCGTTACCCAGTTCGAGTACTGCCGGCGGGGCGAAGGCGAACACCATCGCGTCCTTGAAGCTGAAGAAGTGCTGCTGCGCGCGCTGGGCCAGCGCGAACACGCTGTTCTCCGCGCCCGGACGCTCTTCCCAGGGCTTGAGCATGATGAACGCCATGCCCGAGCTCTGTCCACGGCCGGCGAAGTTGAAGCCGGTCACGGTGAATACCGAGTTCACCGAGCTGCTTTCCTTGTCCAGCAGGTACTCGCGCATGGAGTCCACCACCACCTGGGTGCGCTCGGCGGACGAACCGGCCGGGGTCTGCACCTGGGCGAACAGCACGCCCTGGTCCTCGTCGGGGAGGAACGCAGTGGGGATGCGGGTGAACAGGAAGACCATGCCGCCGAGGATCAGCACGTACATCAGCAGGTACGGCACGCGGTGCTTGAGGATCGAGGTGACGCCGCGCTCGTAGCCGTGGGTGGTGGAGAGGAACGCACGGTTGAACCAGCCGAAGAAGCCGCGCTTGTGCTCGCCGTGGTCGCCCTTCTCGATGGGCTTGAGCATGGTGGCGCAGAGCGCCGGGGTCAGCACCAGGGCCACCAGCACCGACAGGGCCATGGCCGAGACGATGGTGATGGAGAACTGGCGGTAGATCACCCCGGTGGAGCCGCCGAAGAACGCCATCGGCAGGAATACCGCCGAGAGCACCAGGGCGATACCCACCAGCGCACCCTGGATCTGGCCCATGGACTTGCGCGCCGCCTCGCGGGGCGACAGGCCTTCCTCGGCCATCACCCGCTCGACGTTTTCCACCACCACGATGGCGTCGTCCACCAACAGGCCGATCGCCAGCACCATGCCGAACATGGTCAGGGTGTTGATCGAGAAGCCGAAGGCGGCGAGTACGCCGAAGGTGCCCAGCAGGACCACCGGCACGGCGATCGTCGGGATCAGCGTGGCGCGGAAGTTCTGCAGGAACAGGTACATCACCAGGAACACCAGCAGGATCGCTTCGCCCAGGGTCTTCACCACCTCATGGATCGAGGCGGAAACCACCGGGGTGGTATCGTACGGGTAGACGATCTTCATGCCCTGCGGGAAGAACGGCTCCAGCGTGGCCAGGGTGGCGCGGATCGACTTGGCGGTGTCCAGCGCGTTGGCGCCGGTGGCCAGCTTGATTGCGATACCCGAGGCCGGCTTGCCGTTGAACTGGGCATTGATGCTGTAGTCCTGGCCGCCCAGGGCGACATCGGCGACGTCCTTCAGGCGGACCTGGGAGCCGTCGGCGTTGACCTTGAGCAGGATGTCCTTGAACTGCTCGGCGCTCTGCAGGCGGGTCTTGCCGATGATGGTGGCGTTGAGCTGCTGCCCCTTCACCGCAGGCAGGCCGCCCAGCTGGCCGGAGGAGATCTGCACGTTCTGCGCCTGGATCGCCGTCTTCACGTCGCCCGGGGTCATCTGGAAGCTGTTGAGCTTCGCCGGGTCCAGCCAGATGCGCATGGCGTACTGCGAACCGAACACCTGGAAGTCGCCCACGCCAGCGGTCCGCGACAGCGGGTCCTGGATGTTGGAGACGATGTAGTTCGACAGGTCTTCCTTGGTCATGCTGCCGTCTTCGGAGACGACGCCGACCACCATCAGGAAGTTCTTCACCGCCTTGGTCACGCGGATGCCCTGCTGCTGCACTTCCTGCGGCAGGAGCGGCGTGGCCAGCTGCAGCTTGTTCTGCACCTGAACCTGGGCGATGTCAGGGCTGGTGCCCTGGTCGAAGGTCACGGTGATGGTCATGCTGCCGTCGGAGTTGGACTCCGAGGAGATGTAGCGCAGATGGTCGAGACCATTCATCTGCTGCTCGATGACCTGCACCACGGTGTCCTGCACCGTCTCGGCGGAGGCGCCCGGGTAGCTCACCTGGATGGCGATGGCCGGCGGTGCAATGGCCGGGTACTGGTTCACCGGCAACTTGAGGATCGACAGACCGCCCGCCAGCATGATCACCAGGGCGATCACCCAGGCGAAGATGGGCCGGTCAATGAAAAACTTCGACATTACGAATCCCCTTGATTAACCCTGCTTGGCCGGTTGAGCGGCGGCGGGCTTGTCGGCGGCACCGGCGGTGGGCGCCACGTTCTTCGCGGGTACGGCCTTGGCCTGGGCGCCCGGCTGGACGTACTGCAGGCCTTCGGTGATCAGGCGGTCGCCGGCCTTCAGGCCATCGCTGACCAGCCAGTAGGCACCGACGGTGCGGTCGGCCTTGATGGTGCGCAGCTCGACCTTGTCCTCGGCATTGAGCACCAGCGCAGTCGCCATGCCACGGAAGTCACGGGTCACGCCTTGCTGCGGCGCCAGGATGGCCTGCTTCTTGATGCCCTCTTCCAGCTGCGCATGGACGAACATGCCCGGCAACAGCTCCTTGTTCGGGTTGGGGAAGATGGCGCGCACGGTCACCGAGCCGGTGCCCTGGTCAACCGAGACCTCGGAGAACTCCAGCTTGCCCTCGACGGGGTATTCGGAGCCGTCTTCCAGGTACAGCTTGACCTTGGCGGCGTTGTCGCCGGCCTTCTCCAGCTGCCCGGCGGCCAGCTCGCGGCGCAGGCGGATCAGCGAAGTGGAGGATTGGGTGACGTCGACGTAGATCGGGTCCAGCTGCTGCACGGTGGCCAGCGCGGTGCTCTGGCCGTTCTGCACCAGGGCGCCTTCGGTCACGCTGGAGCGGCCGATACGGCCGGAGATCGGCGAGTAGACCTTGGTGTAGCGCACGTTGATCTGGGCGCTGTCGACGGTGGCCTTGGCCTGCAGGTAGGCGGCCTGGGCGTCGGCGTACTGCTGCTTGCTCACCGCCTCGTCCTTGACCAGTTCCTTGTAGCGCTCGGCCTGCTGCTGGGTGGACACCAGGTTGGCCTGGGCGCTCTGCAGCGTCGCCTGATAGGTGGCCGGGTCGATCTGGTACAGCTGCTGGCCTTCCTTGACGTCGCTACCTTCCTTGAACAGGCGCTTGAGGATGATGCCGTTCACCTGCGGGCGAACTTCGGCAATGCGATACGCGGTAGTACGGCCCGGCAGTTCGGTGCTCAGGGTGACTTCCTGCGGCTGCAGGGTCACTACACCGACCTCGGGGATCTGCTTCTCCTGCGGGGCCTGGGCTTTGTCGCAGCCGGCAAGAGTGGCCATGGCGACGAGCAGGGCCGGGACCAGGGCGCGCATGGCTGGCTTTCGTTGCATATCGTTGTCCTCGTGAGCAAAGCATCCGGTTTGGCTGTGGGCTTGCCGGTCCGGAAAAGCTGGCAAAAATACTTACATTCAGCTGTGTTTGTAAACGTCCGAAAGCCCTGAGGGAAACCTACTGAAACGTTTTAGCCTTTGGCTGATAACGCAGTAGGTTTCCCGCAAGGCAGTCGCGGCGATGAACAAAGTTGATAACATCAACTAAAATACGAAAAAATGGTTGAGCCGATCAACCTGATTTACACAAGACTTACCGTGACCGAGCCGATGACCCACAACGTGAATCCCGACCTGCCACAGACTCTGATGAAGGTCCTCGACCACTTGCGCGAGAGCCTCCAGGACCAACTGTGCGCGGAGGGCATCGACCTCACGCCACCGGACATCCGCCTGCTCGAGCTGATCGGCGCCGATGCCGGCCAGAGCCTGCAGAGCCTCGGCCGCAAGATGTGCCGCGACAAGGCACTGGTGACCCGCAAGATCCGTGAGATGGAGACGCTGGGTCTGGTGCGTCGCGAGCGCAACCCGGGTGACCAGCGCAGCTTCCAGCTGTTCCTGACCGAGGCCGGGAGCCGTGTCGACGAGCGTACCCAGGCCATCCTTGCACGTACCCATGACAGTCTGTTCGCACCGCTGGACGACGAGGAGCAACGCACCCTCACCCAGCTCCTGCGGCAGTGCCTGCAGGGTCACGCGGACTGACAGCACAAACGAAAACGCCGGCATTCGCCGGCGTTTTCGCAATTCTGCGTCTTACTGACGCACCCCTTCTACCGACAGGGTCAGCTCGACTTCCTGGGAAGCCGGGCCAAGATCGCGCTGGATGTTGAAGTCCTTCAGCTTGAGGGTGGTGGTGCCGAGGAAGCCGGCACGGTAGCCGCCCCACGGGTCATCGCCCTGGCCGATCAGTTCAGCCTTGATGGTGACCGGCTTGGTCACGCCGTTCAGGGTCAGGTTGCCGGTGATCTCGGCATTCTTGCCATCGGCCTTCACGCCGGTGGATTCGAAGGTCGCGGTCGGGTTCTTCGAGACGTTCAGGAAGTCCGCGCTGCGCAGGTGCTTGTCACGCTCGGCGTGATTGGAGTTCACGCTGTTGGTGTTGATGGTCACCTTGACCTTGTCGGCGGACGGGTTCTTCTCGTCGAAGGTGAAGGCACCGTCGAAGTCGTCGAAGCGGCCGTACAGCCAGCTGTAACCCAGGTGCTTGATGCGGAACTCGATGAAGGCGTGCTGGCCTTCCTTGTCGATCTTGTAGTCCGCGGCCATGGCCTGGCCAGCGGAGAACAGGGCGGTACCCAGCGCCAGAGCGGCGAACGTCTTCTTCAGCATTGAAGCAATCTCCCTTTGAGGTGAGGTGTTATTTCGCGGCACGACCGAGCATGCGGACCAGCGTCTCATCACGGTCGAAGAAATGGTGTTTGAACGCCGCCAGGGCGTGCAGCACGGCCAGTACAACCAGGGTCCAGGCCAGGTACAGGTGAATGGCGCCGGCGATGTCGGCCTGGTCGGTGATGCCGCTCAGGGTGGCGGGCACGTCGAACCAGCCGAACACGCTGATGGGTTTGCCTTCGGCGGTGGAGATCAGGTAGCCGGCGATGATCACCGCGAACAGCAGCGCGTAGAGCGCCAGGTGGCCGAGCCTGGTGGCCAGGCGGGTCATCTGGCCATGGTTGGCCGGGGTCGGTGGCGCCGGGCTGATGAAGCGCCAGAGCACGCGCACGATCAGGGCGATAGCCAGGAGGATGCCGATGCTTTTGTGGATTTCCGGAGCGCGGTGGTACCAGGTGTCGTAGTAGTCCAGCTCGCGCATCCACAGGCCCAGGCCGAACAGGCCGAAGACCACCAGCGCACTGCCCCAGTGCAGGAACAGGCTGACCAGTCCGTAGCGAGCGGGGGAATTACGCCATTGCATCGATCGACATCCTTGAAAACGGGAATTCAAGACTAGCGGTTAATCCATCGAAGAAAAGCAGAAAAATCTGCTTTGAAACATCGACTGACAAGATAGGTCCGAGTCTGAAACGCCCGTCCCAGAGCCAGAAACGACAATGCCGGCTTTCGCCGGCATTGTCGGGGTGGAGCAGGTTCGGTCAGAACGGCAGCCAGGACATGATGCCCTTCTTCTCGCCCTTGGCATCGGCCGGCTTGTCGCTGGCGGCCGGCTTGTTGTCAGCCACCAGGGACGCGCCTTCGAGCACCGGCGTCTTGCCGGCGTAGAGGTCGCGGACCTGGCTGGCGGCACGCTTGCCGCTGCGCAGGGCGCCTTCGATGGTGCCCGGGTAGAGCGCATCGGTGTGCTCGCCGGCGAAGGCCACGCGGGACACCGGGGTCTCCCACACACGCCAGAAGCGGCTGATCTGGCCCGGACCGAAGGCCAGGTAGGAACCGCCGGTGCCGGCGTCGGTGCTGTAGCGACGCATTTCGTAGCCGTCGTAGGCGCCGCGCATCTTCGGGTAGTACTTGTTCATGCGGATCAGCACCTGCTCGGAGAGCTGGCGGTCGCCGAAGGCCTGCATCACGCGGGCGTTGTCGCCGGACAGGTTGATCAGCACGTTGGCGCCGCCCTTGGTCGCGGGCTCGACCCAGATCATGCCCAGGCCCTGGTCGCTGTAGATCTCGCCGGACAGGCGCGACTTGTCGTCCCACACCGGGCGCTTGAACTTCATCAGGATCTGGTCACGCCAGCCGTAGTTGGTGCCCTTGAGGGCCGCCAGCTGCTTTTCGTTCAGGCCCGGGGTCAGGGTGATGTTGCCCAGGGCGCGCAGCGGCACGGCCAGCACCAGGTAGTCGGCGGTGTAGCCGGTGGCGCCGACCTTGACGGTCACGCCGTCCTTGTCCTGGCTGATCGAGGTGACCTTGGCGTTGGTCTTGATGGTCTTGATCTGCTTGACGAAGGCCTGGGCCAGCACCTGGCTGCCGCCGGGCAGACGCGACGCGCGCAGGTCACGGTCGTCGACGCCGCGGTACACACGGCCCTGCTGGGCGAGGTAGAGCAGCGACAGGCGCGACGGTTCGTCGTAGTGCGAACGGATGCGCTGGTTGACCAGCAGGCGCGCGGTCGGCGACAGGTTCAGCTTGTCCAGCCAGCGCGCGGCGGTGAGCTGGTCGAGGGCGAACAGGGTCTTGTTCGCCAGCGGGTTGAGCGGGTCGTCGATGGAGGCGGACAGCTCGTTCAGGGACTTCTCGAAGCGCTCGAGGTCCGCGGCGACGGCCGGCATCTTGGCCTTCAGGTCGGCGCTGGTGTAGTAGACGCCGTCGATCAGGTAGCTCGGGGTACGGACGAATTCCGGCGCCGGCACCGAATTCACCTTCAGGGTTTCCAGGTAGCCGTTGAGGGTCGGCTGGACCTTCTTGTTGCCGATCCACTCGCTGGTGGCCAGGCCCGAACGACCGCCCACCTGCGGCTTGGCTTCCAGCAGGGTGACCTGCCAGCCCGCCTGCTGCAGCTCGTAGGCTGCGGAAAGACCAGCAAGACCGCCGCCGACCACGATGGCGGTCGGTTGTTTGTCCTTGCCCAGCGCCACTACGCTGAACACCCCCAGAGCAAGCAACGCGGCAGCGCGCAGCCATCCCATTTTCATCGCCAGACTTCCCCGAATCGGTGCAAAGGCGCGAAGCATACGTGAGCGCCCGAATGCCGAATAGCCGTGTTGGTCGGCTGCCCACCGCATGTGTCGTAGGACGTGTCCTTGTTCATCTCAGGAGCATTGAATAGGCTTGCCCGATCCGGGCGAGTCGACCGTCTGACGAGCCATTATTTAAAGGAGCAGACCATGGGCCTGAACGCCGAGTGGATGCAGCGCGATCTCGAGGTGCTGTGGCACCCCTGCACCCAGATGAAAGACCACGAGCGCCTGCCGGTGATCCCGATCCGCCGCGGCGAGGGCATCTGGCTGGAGGACTTCGAAGGCAAGCGCTACATGGACGCGGTCAGCTCCTGGTGGGTCAATGTCTTTGGCCATGCCAACCCGCGCATCAACCAGCGCATCAAGGACCAGGTGGACCAGCTGGAGCACGTGATCCTCGCCGGTTTCAGCCACCAGCCTGTGATCGAGTTGTCCGAGCGCCTGCTGCGCCTGGCGCCGGCCGGTTTCTCCCGGGTGTTCTACGCCGACAGCGGCTCGGCCGGCATCGAAGTGGCGCTGAAGATGAGCTACCACTACTGGCACAACCTCGGCCAGCCGGAAAAGAAGCGCTTCATCACCCTGACCAACAGCTACCACGGCGAAACCGTGGCGGCGATGTCGGTGGGCGACGTCGCGCTGTTCACCGAGACCTACAAGTCGCTGCTGATGGACACCATCAAGGTGCCGACCCCCGACTGCTACCTGCGCCCCGAAGGCGTGAGCTGGGAAGAACACTCGCGGACGATGTTCGCCGCCATGGAGCAGGCGCTGGAGCAGCACCATAAAGAAGTCGCGGCGGTGATCGTCGAGCCGCTGGTGCAGGGCGCCGGCGGCATGCGCATGTACCACCCGGTCTACCTCAAGCTGCTTCGCGAGGCCTGCGACCGCTACGGCGTACACCTGATCCACGACGAGATCGCCGTGGGCTTCGGCCGCACCGGCACGATGTTCGCCTGCGAGCAGGCCGGCATCACCCCGGACTTCCTCGTGCTGTCCAAGGCGCTGACCGGCGGCTACCTGGCGATGAGCGCGGTGCTCACCACCGACAAGGTCTACCAGGCCTTCTACGACGACTACGCCACCCTGCGCGCCTTCCTCCACTCGCACACCTACACCGGCAACCCGCTGGCCTGCGCCGCCGCCCTGGCGACCCTGGACATCTTCGAGCAGGACAACGTCATCGAGGCCAACAAGGCCCTGGCGGCAAAAATGGCCAGCGCCACCGCGCACCTGGCCGACCATCCACACGTCTCGGAAATCCGCCAGACCGGCATGATCCTCGCCATCGAGATGGTCCAGGACAAGGCCAGCAAGACGCCCTACCCGTGGCAGGAGCGCCGCGGCCTGAAGGTCTTCCAGCATGGCCTGGAGCGCGGTGCGCTGCTGCGTCCGCTGGGCAGCGTGGTGTACTTCCTGCCGCCGTACATCATCACCCCCGAGCAGATCGACTTCCTCGCCGAGGTCGCCAGCGAAGGCATCGACATCGCCACCCGCGACAGCGTGAGCGTGGCGGTCAGCGAACGCTTCCCCGAGCATCGCGATCCGGGCTGAAAGCGGCGGCAGGCTTCAGGCCATAGGCTGCAGGCGATACACTAGCCAGCCTGTAGCCCTTAGCCTGCCGCCTGTAGCCCAAAAAATGCGCCTCTCCCGCTTCTTCATCGACGCCCCGCTCTCCCTCGGCCAGCACGAGCTGCCCGAAGCCCAGGCCCACTACATCGGCCGCGTGCTCCGGCACACGGCCGGCGACGCCGTGCAGCTGTTCGACGGCTCCGGCCACGAATACCTGGGCGAACTGATCGAGGTCGGCAAGAAGAACGTCCGCGTGGAACTGCGCGAAGCCTTCGACGGCCAGGCCGAATCGCCGCTGCACATCCATCTGGGCCAGGGCCTGTCCCGCGGCGAGCGCATGGACTGGGCGATCCAGAAAGCCACCGAACTGGGCGCCAGCGAGATCACCCCGATCGTCAGCGAACGCTGCGAAGTGCGCCTGAAGGACGAACGCGCCGACAAGCGCATGGCCCACTGGCGCCAGGTGGCGATCAGCGCCTGCGAGCAATGCGGCCGCTCAGTGCTGCCGGTGCTCAACGCGCCGGTCACCCTCGGCGAATGGCTGGAGAGCTGCCAAGCACAGCTCAAGCTGGTGCTGCACCCGGTCGCCGAACCACTGACCAGTCATGACAAGCCATCCAGCCTGGCTTTCCTGATCGGCCCGGAAGGCGGCTTGAGCGATGCGGAAGTGGAACAGGCCAAGGGCGCCGGATTCCATGCCGCGCGACTGGGGCCGCGCGTGCTGCGTACCGAGACCGCTCCGGTGGTGGCATTGAGCGTGGCGCAGCAGCTTTGGGGTGATTTCTAACCGCTTCGGCGACTCAGACGCCCCGTAACGCCAACCCCGCCAGCACCAGCAGTACCACCCCGCATAGCGCATGGCTGACCCGGTGCCAGCGCGGCGAAGCGTTGCGCCGCAGCCAGTCCACCAGTGCCGCGCAGAGGAAGCAGCAGAGCACCGAGGCGGTCATGAAGCCGGCGAAGAACACCAGCGAATCGGCCAGCGACGGCACGCCGTTCACCAGCCCGGCCATGGCGCCGCCCAGCGCGCCCCAGTAGACGATGTTCTTCGGATTCGACAGCGACAGCATGGCCCCGGACGCAAAAGCCCCGGCATTGTGCTCACCGCTGTCGCCCTCCTCCATCACGCCAACCTGGCGAGCATCCATCAGGCTCTGCACACCCAGCCAGGCCAGATAGGCAGCGCTGGCCAGGGTCAGGGGCAGGCGCAAGGTCTCGTGGCCCAGCAGCAGCGCCAGCCCGGTGAGGCCGATCAGCGCCCACACCGCGTCGCCGATCAGCGAGCCGAACTGCACCAGCAGCGCCGGGCGGAAGCCGCCTTTCAGGCCGCGGCGCAGGGTTTCGGCGAGGACCGCGCCGGGGGACAGGCAGAAGACGATGCCGAACAGCAGCGCGGCGAAGAACAGGGTCATGGATCAGCTCTCGAACAGGTGGGCAATGGCGCGATTCTGCCTGGGCGGCTGCGGCCGGACTTGAACCGGATTGCTCAGCGCAGGGCGCGCTGGAAATTGCCCGGTGACACGCCATAGGCCGCACGGAAGTGCCGGTTCAGGTGGCTCTGGTCGGCGAAGCCGAGTTCCTGAGCCACTTCCGTGGCCGGCCGCCCCGCGCGCAGCAAGGCCTGGGCGCGCCGGGTGCGCAGTTGCATGGCCCACTGCCGGGGGCTCAGGCCGACCTGTTTCTGGAAGCTGCGCAGCAGGTGGAAGCGCGACAGACCGAGGTAGGCAGCCATTTCGTCGAGGCTGGGTTGTCGCGCCAGATCGGCGGCCAGCCAGTCCTGCAGGTCGGCAATCCGCCCACCGCCATCCAGACTCTCGTGCGGCAGGCGCACGCCCATGGCGCGGGCGATCTTCGCCAGCAGCAGCGTCAGGCGCTCTTCGCCGTGCTGGCGAACGAAGGCATCCTCGCCCAGCACGCGCTCGACGGCGTCGGCCATGGCAGCGGCCAGTGCGGGAAGGCGGTCGGTGGGGCGTTCGAACTCCAGGCGCTGCAGACCCAGAATCGCGGCCAGTTGGTCCGGTGCAACGTAGAGGCTGACGAATTGCCAGGGCTGCTCCTGGTCGACGCCGCCGCCCTGGATCTGTCCGGGGTTGTAGGTGGTGATGGCGCCGGGGCCGGCGTCGAAGGTGCGGCCATCCAGCCATACGCGCTCTTCGCCGCGCAGGTTGGCGCTGATGACGAATTCGTCGTGGCTGTGGCGCTCGAAACTGTGGCCGCCGAGGGTGGCGCCGGCGACCTCGAAGCCGGGGTTGTCCCCCAGCTGGGCAAGGCGCAGGCCACCGGTCATGGCGGGCTCAGATCAGTCCGGAGTCGGCCAGCTTCTGCTCCAGCGCGGCCAGGTCGGGGATGCGCGCCTGGGCGTCGCCCAGGTCAACCGCGTCCAACTCCAGCGGCGCCAGCGGCACGTCGGCGCGCTTGAGGTCGCTGCCAACCTTCATCGAACGTGGGATGCCCTGCACCAGCAGGGCGAAGAATTTCACGTTGGGTCGCCCGCCCAGGGCGTTGACCACGATCACCCGCGCGCCGGGGCTGACTTCGGCCTGGCCGTCGGAGGCCGCCTCGAAGGACAGCAGCGGCAGGCGCAGGTCGCGCCAGGCCACCTGGCCCAGGTACCAGGACGGCAGGCCGTCCACCGGGTGCGGGGCACGGTAGGTGATCAGCTCGGCCACCGCCACGTTGGGCAGCAGCAGGTTGCGGTCGGCCAGTGGCACCAGCAGCGCGGTCAGGCTGCCGGGGGCGGCGCTGGCCGCGGCACCCTTGGCAACAGCACCATTGGCAACGCCGGCATTGGCGACGGGAAGATCACTCATCGGTCCGATCTCACTGCGTGACTACGCCGACGCATTGCTCGGCGAGGTGATTGACCAGCGCCGCCGCGAGTTCGCGCGGGTCGCCGGAAAGGGTGCTGTAGCCGCCTTCGCGCAGGCTGTCGGGCATGCTCGAACAGGCGCAGCTGTCGGCGCGCTGGGTCCAGATCGGCGCGCCCTGGCGGCGCACGTAGGCCGCGGCGGCGCTGCCGTCGCTGCACATGCCGCTGAACACGATCACGCCACAACGATCGCCGTACTGTTGGGCGAGGTTGAGCATCATCTGGTCGATGGACGGGCTGTAGGGCTCCGGCCAGCTGCGATCTTCCACGCGCATGCGCGCCGAGCCGTCGAAGCCCAGTTCGCGGGAGATCGGCACCACCACGACTTCGCCGCAGCGCACCGGGTCGCCGTCGCGCACGGTGTTGACGTGCCACTGGCTGTGGCGGCCGACCGCTTGCGGCAGGTTGGCCTCGAAGGATGCGTCGATGTGCTGGGCGTACAGGAAGCCCACCGGCAGGCCGCCGGGCAGCGCATCGAGGAAAGTCTTCACCGCTGCCGGGCCGCCCAGCGAGGCGGCCAGCAGCCAGGCCTGCGCCGCCGGTTCACCGGCCTTGAGCGGGGAGGCCGCGAGGTCATCGGGCAGCGTCACGCGGGTCGGGCGCTGCGCTTCGTCGAGCAGCGCAGCCAGGCTGCGGCCGACGCCGGCGCTGGGGTCGCCCACCAGCTTGCGCAGCTTGGAGACCAGCCGGCGCTCCCAGCGCGGGTAATGTTCGGAATGCCGCTCCGGTGCGTGGCCTTCGCCGAACAGTACGGGCACCCGCGACTGCTCCAGCAGGTTGTCCACCAACGGCGAATCTTCCTGCTGCGCCAGGTCCACCAGCCACAGGTCGGTCTCGCAGGCTTCCAGCTGCTCGCTTTCAAGGCGCGCCGGGTCGGCGTTGAGCACCACCTGGTAGCCATGGCCGGCCAGGGCCTGCGCCAGCACGTGGCGCTGCAAGGAGGTATCGGCAATCACCGCAATCCGCGGCGTGCTCTGCTCAGACATGGGCCTTCACCAGCTTGTGGATGTTCTCCAGCAGCTCGGATTCCTGGTACGGCTTGCCCAGGTACTGGTTGACGCCGATGGCCAGGGCACGGTCGCGGTGCTTCTCGCCGGTACGGGAGGTAATCATGATGATCGGCAGGTCCTTCAGCTGTTCATCGTGGCGCACCAGGGTGGCCACCTCGAAGCCGTCCATGCGCGGCATCTCGATGTCCAGCAGCATGATGTCGGGCTTGTGTTCCTGCAGCTGGGCGATGGCGTCCACCCCGTCCTTGGCGGTGAGCACGTTCATGCCGTTGCGCTCGAGCAGGCGGCTGGTGACCTTGCGCACGGTGACCGAGTCGTCCACCACCATGACCAGTGTCGGGCGCTGGTGCTCGATCTCCGCGGCGGCCGGGCCGGCCAGCTGGCGGCGCGGGGCGTGCTGGACATGCTGCGCATGGAGCACACGGATGGTCGCCAGCAGGTCGAGAATCACCACCACGCGACCGTCACCGAGGATGGTCGCACCGGAGATGCCGCTGACGCCGGCGAACTGCGCACCGAGGCTCTTCACCACGATCTCGCGCGAGCCCGCCAGGGCATCCACCTGCACTGCCACTGCGTGGTCAGCCGAGCGCACGAGGATCACCGGCAACGGCAGCGACTGCCCGACCAGCTTGGGATGCTGGCCGTTGTTCAGCAGGTCGCCCAGGTATTTCAGTTCATAGCTCTGGCCGGCGTACTCGAAGCTCGGCGCGGCGCCGGTCTCGTCGGCGGCAGCCTGCTCGTAGAGGGCTTCGAGCTCGTACGGGGAGACCCGCACGATACCTTCGATGGTGTTCAGCGGCAGGGCGTAGAGGTCTTCGCCGGAGAGCACCATCAGCGCGCGGTTCACCGACACGGTGAACGGCAGGCGAATGTCGAAGCGGGTGCCTTCGCCGACGCTGGAGTGGATGCTCATGGAGCCGCCGAGCTGCTTCACCTCGGAGTTCACCACGTCCATGCCCACGCCACGGCCGGAAATCTGCGTGACCTTCTCGGCGGTACTGAAGCCGGCCTCGAGGATGAACTGCAGCACCTCGTGGTCGTTCAGCTCGCTGTCGTCGGTCATCAGGCCGCGTTCGATGGCTTTGCGGCGCACCGCGTCCAGGCGGATGCCGGCGCCGTCGTCGGCGAGGGTCAGGAGGATGTCGCCACCCTCGCGGCCCAGGGTCAGGCGGATGGTGCCCTGCTCGGCCTTGCCGGCGATGCGGCGCGCCTCGCCGGACTCGATGCCGTGGTCGACCGCGTTGCGCAGCATGTGCTCCAGCGGCGCGACGATGCGTTCGAGCACGGTACGGTCCATCTCGCCTTCGGCGTTGCTGACCACGAACTCGACCTGCTTGCCCAGCTCGCTCGCCACCTGACGGACGATCCGGCGCAGGCGTGGCACCAGGCGGTCGAAGGGCACCATGCGGGTGCGCATCAGGCCTTCCTGCAGCTCGGTGTTGACCCGCGCCTGTTGCAGCAGCAGGGTCTCGGCGTCGCGGTTCTTGGCGGCCAGGGTTTCCTTGAGGTCGAACAGGTCGGAAGCGGACTCGAACAGTGCACGCGACAGCTGCTGCAGCTGCGAGTAGCGGTCCATTTCCAGCGGGTCGAATTCTTCGTAGCCGGCGCGCTCGGCGTCGGCCTGGTGGCGCGAAAGGATCTGCGCCTGGGTTTCGGTATCGAGGCGGCGCAGCTGGTCGCGAACCCGCTCGATGGTGGCGTCCATCTCGCCCAGGGTCGAACCGACGTCGCTCACCTGCTGCTCGACGCGACCACGGAAGATCGAGGTCTCACCGGCGAGGTTGACCAGGCCTTCGAGCAGTTGCGCGGGCACCTTCACCAGTTCCTGCGGCGCGCGACGCGCAGCGGCTTCCTGGGCGGCTTCCTGGGCACGGCGGACGAAGGGCAGCACCACCGGCGCATCGCTGCGCTGCGGTACGGCCGCGGCCATGATGGCTTCCGGCAGTGCCGGCAGGTTCAGCGGGGCCGGCGGTTCGGCAATCGGCTCCTCGGCGAGGTCTTCCTGCTGGCCTTCGACGCTCTCGACTTCACCCAGGTGCAGGCGCAGCTGGTCGACTTCGGCCTGCAGGCCCTCGAAGCCGGACTGCGCATCCATCAACAGGCTTTCCGGCCAGGGCGCGCCCTGCTGCTGGGCTTCGCCCAGGTGCTGTTCGAGGTCGTGGGCCAGGTCGCCCAGGCTGGTCTGGCCAGCCAGGCGCGCACCGCCCTTGAGGGTGTGGAGAATGCGCAGCAGCTCGTCGAGCGCGCCGTTCTCGCGCTCGGCGTCCCAGCGACCCAGCGCCTGTTCCATGGCTTCGAGCAGGTCGTCGGCCTCTTCCAGGAAGATATCCAGGATGTCGGCTTCCGGGCCTTCCGGCGCGGCATGGGCGGAGCTGATCGCGTGCAGGCTGACGCTACTGGGGATGCTCAGTTGTTCTTCGGGGTTGGCACGAAATCGGTGGATCGCGTCGATCAGCGATTCACCTCCCGGAATCCGGCGATGCTGCTGGACCGCCTCGAGCATCTCGGCGAGACGGTCGTGGCAGCGCTGCAGCAGCTCGAAGAGTGTCGGGCTGGCGCGCAGGCGTCCGCCGCAGAGGCCTTCGTAGAGGAATTCCAGTTCGTGGGAGAGATCGCCGATGGGGCGGATCTCGGCCATCCGCGCGCCGCCCTTGAGGGTGTGCAGGTCGCGTTGCAGCGCTTCCAGCTCGACGCTGTTGTCGGGGTTTTCCATCCAGCGGTGCAGGGCACCGGAGGAGCTTTCGAGGATGTCGAAACCTTCCTCGAGGAAGATTTCCACCAGTTCCTGGTCGCGGTCTTCGTCCAGCTCGTACTCGCTGTCCTGGACGCCAGAGGCTTCAGGAGCAACTGCGGCCGGCTGCGCTTCGGCAACTTCAGCCTCGGCGGCTTCGAGGAAGGCCTGCAGGTCGAGATCCTGCGCCGTGACTTCCAGCTCCGGCTCGGCGCCCGCGTCGGCAGCAATGCTTTCCGGCTCGATGGCTTCGAGCTCGATGCTGTCGAGCTCGATGTTTTCCAGATCACTGGCTTCAGGATCAGCCGTTTCGATGCCTTCAGCAGCTTCGGCTTCCGGCGCCACCTCGGCGGGCAGCTCCAGCTCGATGGCGTCTTCGATGACCGGCGGCAGTTCGAGGGTTTCGTCCTGCTCGGCCACGGCGTCCTGCTGCACAGCCAGGGCCTGCGGCTGGTTCAGGCCGGCGGCCGGGTTCTGGCGGAAGGTGCGGATGGTCTGCACCAGGTCGGCCGGGTCGGTCAGCGCCTGGCCGGCCTGCAACTGGTCGAGCTGGGTCGCCAGACGGTCGTGGCAGGTACGCAGCAGGTCACCCAGCGGCTGGCTGTGCTGGAAGCGATGGTCCAGCAGGCCTTCGTAGAGCGATTCGAGTTCGTGGGACAGGTCACCGATCTCGCGGATTTCCGCCATGCGCGCGCCACCCTTGAGGGTGTGCAGGTCGCGCTGCAGGGTCGAGAGCGCAGCAAGGCCTTCGGGCGAGGCCAGCCACTGGTCCAGCGCCTGGCCGGCGTTATCCAGGATATCGACCGCCTCTTCGAGGAAGATCGCCACCATTTCCTCGTCCAGCGCCCGCGGCGGTTGCTGCGGGGCGGGATGGGCATGCGGGGTCTCGGCGGTGATGACGTCATCGTCGTCATCATCGGCGGCGCCGCGCGGGGCGCCGTCATTGTCGTTGCGCGCCGACCAGCCCAGGCCGTCGGGCAGGTTGTCGTCGTCCACCGGGCGGCCGCCCAGGAGGAACTCCTCGTCCTCGGCCGGGAAGTCCTCGGCGGTGAGGCTTTCCAGGTCGACGAACTCGATGTCCGAATCGTCCTGCTGGTCGTTCGCAGGCTCTTGCGCTGCGACGACCGGAGCGTCCAGCAAGCGATGCAGCGCTTCGACCTGTTCCGGGCGGGCGCTGACCTGCAGGGCCGCAGCCACCTGGTCCATCATGCCGATCAGCGCCTCGTGGGCAGTTTCGGCGGCGGAGAAGAAGGCATCGCCGGTTTCCAGGCGCCCCTGGCGCACGGCGCCGTAGACCGCCAGCAGCGCATCGGCGAGTTCCGCCATCTGCGGCAGCTCGGCCATCTGCGCGCCACGGCTGAGGGTTTCCAGCTCGTCGTAGAGGGCGCCCAGTTCGTGGCGCTCCTGCGGGTGTTCACGCCAGCGGCGCAGCAGGTCCTCGGCGTCGAGCAGGATGTCCATGCCCTCGGCGAGGAACATGCCGATCATCTGCGGGTCGTTGCCGCTGCCCTCGCCGCTTTCACCGCGACGCTTGGCCTCGGCGGCCTCCAGGCGTTCCTGATGGATCTGCGCGATGCGCGCCAGCAGCTCCGGGCTGCCCTCGATGGGCGCCAGCGGGCGGCCTTCGACGAGCTGGTCGAGACCGACGCGGAACAGGCCTTCAGCGGCGTGCAGCAGCTCGGCCTCGCGCAGGTCCACCTGCAACAGGTTGGTCTTGAATTCCTTGACCAGCCGCTCCAGCGGCGTGGCGATTTCGGCGATCGGCAGGATGCCGGCCATGTGTGCGCTGCCCTTGAGCGTGTGCAGGGCGCGCTGCAGGTCGTCGGTCACCGGCTGCGGCAGCTGTTGCGCGCAATCGGCGAGGAAGCCGACCAGGGTTTCCAGATGGGCTTCGGCTTCGTTGCGGAAGATCTCCAGCAACTGCGGGTCGAGGCTTTCGTCGAGGCCCTCGTTGGCCGCTTGCGCAGCGATTTCCTCGACATCCGCCAGCTCGGGGGTGATGTCCTCGACCTGCGGCGCCGACTCCGGCAGCCCGCCACTCGGCGGCGGCACCGGCTGTCCTTTGGCCAGGGCGTGGGCGGTGGCGGCAAGACGGTCGACATCGTCGCGCTGGCGCTGGGCGCTGGCGGCGTACTCATCGATCAGTTCAGGCATCAGCGCGACGACATCCTGGACCACCAGTTGCACTGCCGGCGAGTCGGTGATGCTGCGATCCAGCACGCGATTGAGCAGGTTCTCGATGGACCAGGCCAGTTCGCCAATCACCAGGGCGCGGACCATCCGGCCACTGCCCTTGAGGGTGTGGAAGGCTCGGCGAATCTCGGTCAGCGACTCGCGGCCGTCGGCGCTCCCCAGCCAGGTCGGCAGGTGTTCGCCAATGGTTTCCAGCACTTCACCGGCTTCCTCGATGAAGACTTCGCGCAGCTCTTCGTCGATCGGTTCTTCGTCGGCGGGCGGCGGCAGCAGGCTGGGCGGCACGTCCTGGGCGGGCGGGTTGATCGCCTGGACCGGGGCAGCCATGACTTCAGCCAGGGACAGCGGCTTGGTCGGTGCCTCGGCGACCGGCTCGGGCTCGGCCGGCGGGCTGGGCAGCTCGACTTCCGGCAGGTCCAGGTCGGCGATGTTCTCGTCGCTCCAGGCTTCGGCCTGGAAGGCGGGCGTTTCGGCTTCGGCCAGCGACTCCAGCGGTTCGAGCTGCAGCGGCGCGTCGAGGCTGAGGTCGACGCCGGCGTCCAGCGCGGTCGGCTCGCTCAGCTCGCCCAGAGTCCAGTTGTCATCGCTGACCAGCGCGACTTGCGCGGTGGACGGCTCATCAGTGGCCGGTTGGGCGTCGAAGCTCAGGTCGTCCAGGGATTCCAGGGTCGCCAGCGGCGCGGGTTCGAGCGCTTCCAGGCTGGCGAAGTTTTCGTCCAGATCCAGGGAAGGCGCAGGCGACTCGGCAGCCGGCTGGGTCAGGTCGACGCTGAACCAGTCTTCCTCGGCGGGCTTCTCGCCAGCCGGGGTGAGCGCTTCCATGTCCCAGCTCAGCTCGTCCACCGGGGCCGGAGCGGCCTCCAGCGACGGCAGGCTGGCGAAGTCTTCGACCAGCTCCGGGGTTGCCGGGGTTTCGCTCGGCGCGGTGGACAGGCCCAGGGCTTCCCAGGACTGCTCGGCAACGACGGCCTCCGCCGGAGCCGGCTCGTCGAAGCGCGGCGCCTCGGCCAGCGCAGCGGTGTCGTCCAGGCTCCAGCTCAGTTCATCGGCCAGCGGCTGCGCGGGAGCTTCTTCCAGCGTTTCGAGGCTGAACTCGATGCTGTCGGCCTTGTGGCTGTCGTCCAGCGACCAGCCTTCGTCGGCCAGGGTGGTGTCGGTGATCGGTGCAGCCGGCTCCAGTTCGATGTCCCAGCTGAGGCTTTCCGGCTCCAGCGAGGCGGTCGGCGCGCTCGGTTCGGTAGAGGCGGCCAGCGGCTCGACCTCGTCCAGGGTCCAGGCGCCCAGCTCAGCGACGGGCTCGGCGGCAGGCAGGCCGGAGTCCAGTTCCAGGGGCTCGAAGGTGAAGCTGGAATCGGCTTCGCCGGCAGCTTGGGCTTGCGGCTCGAGAGGGACGTCGAAGTCGGCCAGCAGCGCGGGCTCTTCCACGGCAGCAGGTTCGACGACCGGCTCCAGGGATTCGAACGTGAAGCTCTCTGCGTTTTCGACGGCGGGTTGTGGCGCGTCGAAGTCCGCCAGGTCGAGGGTCGGTTCTTCTACCGGGGCCGGCTGCTCAACAGGGGCCAGTTCTTCCGAAGGAGCGACCTCTTCCAGAGAAGCAAGGGGGGCAGGCTGTTCGAACGACGGCTCTTCGAGCGGGGCGGCCTCGAAGCCGGACGGCTCGAAGCTGTCGGCGATTTCCACCGGCGCGGCCAGTTCCGGGACTTCCTCCACGGGCACCGCTTCGGTCGGCTCGGCCAGCGGCTGGGCGGCCAGCACGTCGATCTCGTCGAGTGGATTGTCCAGCGGAGCAGGCGCGAAGGCGCTCGGCTCGGCGTCGAGGATCGACGGACGCGGCTTGAGCGAGTAGCCCAGGCTGTCCAGGCTCTCCTCGGCCACGTCGAGGATCATGTCGCCCTGGGTGTTGTGGTCTTCCGACAGGCGCTCGAGGTAGTACTCGACGCTGGTGATGGCGTCGGCCAGGGTGTCCAGGCTGTGCCAGTCCGGCACGGCCTGGCGCACCAGCAGTTGTTCCTGGATGTAGCGATTGCAGTTTTCCAGCAATTTCGCCGCACGCTCCTGGGAGATCATCGCCAGTCCACCGCGAACCTGCGTCAGCAGTTCCGGCACGCGGGCCAGGTGCTCGTGGTTCCACTGCGAGGCGATGAACTCGATGATCGCGTCCTTGGCCAGTTCCAGGCCGTTGCGCGCTTCCTTGATCACCACCTGGTGGATCTGCTCGACATCGGTGGTCGGCAGGACGTTCTCTTCGCGGCCCGGCTCTTCGCTCGGGCCGACCATGCCGGCCAGGGTGGCCTCGACATACAGCAGCGCACCGGCGACATCCATCAGGGTGGCGTCGTTGGGCTGGCGCTGGCCGTGGGCGAGCGCGCTGACCACATCGATCTGGTCGAGGATGACCTTGCGCGGCTGGCCGAAGCCCAGCACGGCGAGGGTGTCGGCGATCTGCTTGAGCGGCGCCAGCAGGCTGCCCAGCTCGTTCACGCCGCTGCGGTCGCTGCGCACGAAGAGGTCGAGGCTGTCCTTGACCCGCACCAGCTCTTCGCACAGCGCGCCAACGACGGAGCGCATGGCGTCGCGGTCGGGGCCGGCGAGACGGGCACGCTCCTCGTCCACCAGGGCTGCGCCCGGCAGGGCGTCGTCCAGGCGGTACTCGTCCTTCACCGCACGCACGCGCGGCGACTGGTCCGAGGCCTTGGCCACGTAGAACAGCAGGTTCTTGATCAGCTCGTCGGGCGCCGGCTGGTTCATGGCGTCGGCGCCCTGGTCGACCAGACGTTTGAACTCGCGGTCGACCTGGCGCAGCAGGTTACGCACCGAGGTGCCGTTGGCGATGCTGCCGTTGGCCAGGCCTTCGATCATCGCCGAGGCGATCACCCACAGACGGCCCAGCGGGGCGTCCTTGCACAGGGATTCGAGGCGGGCGAAGACGCGCGCCAGGTAGCCCAGGTTGGTCGGCAGGTCCTGGTTGCGGATAACGCCGACCAGGGCGACCTGCAGCATCTGCCGCAGCTTGCGCAGCAGCGCCGGCAGTTCGGCGGTGCGCAGGCGCGCCAGGGCGTCCACCGGCAATACCGGGGATTCGCGGGACAGGTCGGGGGAGAACAGGCTGGTTTCCGACAGCAGCTTCTCGCCACGGGCGGTGCGCAGGTCGTTGAGCAGCGGCAGCACCACCAGCGGCAGGTCGCGGCGGGCGCTCTGGATGCGTTCCAGGTAGGCCGGCAGCTGCAGGATGGCCTGCATCAGCACTTCCAGCGCTTCGCTCTGGCTGGAAGTCGTGCCGTCGATCAGCGCCTGGGTCAGGTACTCCATTTCTTCGGCGAGCAGGGCTGCGCCGTAGAACTCCACCATCTGCAGAGTGCCACGCACCTGGTGGATATAGGCCAGGCAAAAGCCCATCCGCGTCGGGTCCTGGGGATTCTCGACGTAGGATTCGAGGGCCTGCCGCGCCTGCTTGAGCGTTTCGGCAATCTCGCCTTTTACCCATTCCAGGGCGACATAATCGTGCCGATCACCCATAGCCACTCCACTCATGTGTCTGTGTCATCCCTTCCGGGTAAAGGCCAGAACGCGCTCATCGGCGACCGGTTCGAGCAGCGGGTGGTGCCAATCGGCGACCTCGCCCACTCCGATCACCAGCAGTCCCCCAGGCGCCAGCCGCTCGGCCAGGCGATTGAGGATTTCCCGCCGCCGCCAGCGGCGGAAATAGATCAGCAGGTTCTGGCAAAAAATCACGTCCATGCCGGACATTGGCGCCTTGGCCAGTTCCAGCACATTCAGCCGCGCGCAACAGACGCGCCCGGCGAGATCGGGTATCACTGCGTATCGACCGTCATCCTGCGCGCTGAAGTAGCGCGTGGCCAGTTCCGGGTCGATATCCGCAAGCTTGCGTGCCGCATACGTGGCCTCGCGCGCCCGGTTGAGGGCATTGAGGCTGATGTCGGTGCCGGTCACGCCATACAGCGGCGCAAGACCTGCGTCTTCCAGTACCTTGGCGGCCACCATGGCGAGGGAGTAAGGCTCCTCGCCGCTGGAACAGCCGACGCTCCACAAGGCCAGCGGCCGGCTCGGGCCGACCTGTTCGAGGCGCTGGAGCAGAAAGCTTTCCAGCACGTCGAAGGATGCCTTGTGGCGAAAGAAACGGGTTTCCTGAACGGTGAGGCGGTCCAGCAGGTTCGACCACTCGACGGCGCCGCGCGGGCCATCGGTGACCTGGCGGTAATAGGTGCCGTAGTCGGCAATGCCCAGTTCGCGCATCCGCGCGCCCAGGCTGGTCTGCAGGAAGGCCCGGCGCTGCTCGTTGACGACAACGCCGGTGCGGTCTTCCAACAGTGCCTGCCAGTCGCGGAAGTCCGCTGCCGACATGTCGGCCAACGGCTGCAACGACCAGACGCCACTTGCCTGCATGTCGCGCCCCTCGCTCAAGATCGTCGTGCGCTACCCGGCTAAGAGCAGCGCACCTCCTCTGCTCAGGCCTGTTCGGCGGTGTCCGGCAGTTTGAAGCCGGATACGGAGTGGCGCATCTCGCCGGCCATCTTGGCCAGGTTACCAATGCTGCGCGCGGTAGCGGTGGTACCGGCAGAGGTCTGCGAGGTGATCTCCTGGATCACGTTCATGGTGTTGGAAATGTGGCCGGCGGAGGAGGCCTGCTGACGGGCGGCGTTGGAGATGTTCTGGATCAACGCTGCCAGGGTCTTGGATACCTTCTCGATCTCTTCCAGGGACACACCGGCGTCCTGCGCCAGACGGGCACCACGGACCACCTCGGAGGTGGTCTGTTCCATCGAGATCACCGCTTCGTTGGTGTCGGTCTGAATGGTCTTCACCAGCGCCTCGATCTGCTTGGTCGCAGCGGAGGAACGTTCCGCCAGGCGCTGTACTTCGTCCGCTACCACGGCGAAGCCGCGGCCCGCGTCGCCCGCCATGGACGCCTGGATCGCGGCGTTCAGTGCGAGGATGTTGGTCTGGTCGGCAATGTCGTTGATCAGGCTTACGATGTCACCGATCTCCTGGGACGATTCACCGAGGCGCTTGATCCGCTTCGAGGTGTCCTGGATCTGCTCACGGATGTTGTCCATGCCGGTGATGGTGTTGTGCACCACTTCGTTGCCCTTGTTGGCGATGGCTACGGAACGTTCCGCTACCGCCGAGGACTCGGAGGCGTTCGCCGATACCTGGTCAATGGACACGGCCATTTCGTTGATCGCGGCGGAGGCGCCGGCGATTTCCTGGGCCTGGTGCTCGGAAGCCTCGGCCAAGTGCATGGCGGTGGCCTGGGTTTCCTGGGCGGCGGCGGCCACCTGCACGGCTGTCAGGTTGATGGTTTCCACCAGCTCGCGGAGCTGGTCGATGGAGTAGTTGATGGAGTCCGCGATCGCACCGGTGAAGTCCTCGGTTACCGTCGCGGCCACCGTCAGGTCACCGTCGGCGAGGTCGGCGATTTCGTCGAGCAGTCGCAGAATCGCCGCCTGGTTACGTTCGTTCTTCTCGGCGGTCTCGGCCAGTCGGCGGTTGGTTTCACGCACCATCACCAGGCCGATGAGGATGATCGCGCCCAGGGCGATGATACCCAGCGCGGCGCTGGCGACCTGGTTGAACACACGGCCTTCGGCCAGGTTCTCGAAGCCGGCGGCGAGGCTGGAAGCCTTGTCCAGCAGGGTCTGCGAGCCACCGAAGATGGTGTTGGCGGCTTCACGAACCTGGAACAGTTCCGGGGAGGTCTCGAGGATCTCGTCCACCGAGCCGGAAACGAATTCGAACAGCTCGGCGATCTCGTTGAGGCGGTCCACCGCTTCGGCGTTGGTCACCTTGGAGATGCTCATCGCCGCATTGCCTTCCTTCATGCCCTTGAGTACGCGGCCGAAGAGGCTGGCGTCACGGCCGAAGCTGTCGGCAGCCTGCACGGAGTTCTCGTCACCGGCGAGCACCTTGTTCACCGAGCCGAGGATACGTTCGGCCAGCAGCGACTGGCGCTGGGCTACCGCGACCTGGTCGGCCGGGGCGCCGTTTTCCAGCAGGATGTCGACGACCTCTTCGTATTCCACCTGCAGCTGCGGGATGGTTTCGGCGAGGGTCGCGGCTACCTGGTGCAGGGACAGTACGGTCTGTTCGCTGGCGAGGATGGAGTCGGCGTTCTTGCGCAGGGTGTCCCAGTCCTTCTGCACATCCGCCATCTGCGGTTGTACCGAATCCGGGCTCGGCGGCAGGCCGGTGCTCTCGTCACCCTTGGAGAGGATGTTCCAGCGCTTCTCGAAGTCGTTGCGCGCTTCTTTCAGCAGCTTGAACGCCTCCGCCTTGCCCGCCGCGGCTTCCGTGGCGTTCTTGGCGATACGCTGGGACAGCACGCGCAGTTCACCGGCATGGCCGATGTACTGCTTGTCGTGGTTCGCCTGGGTGTTGAGGTAAGCGAAGTTGGCGAACAGCAAGACGATCGCCACGATCAGGACCACGAAGAGTCCGAGGATCAGCGAGCTGCTACGCGCACCCGAAAAAAGACTGCCTGCCTTTATATTTTTCATATTCGGCCCCCGCCTGGACCCACCACGATTACGAATTCCATGTCACAACAAGGGCCGGCAATGCCGGCCCAACCGGTCAAACTCTAGCTGGCGACGTCCAGGAACCCCGGGTGCTGAGCCAGCGCATGCGGGCTGAACACGAGCCAGGGTTGCTCCCGATGGAAGACGCCATGGATAAAGGGCTGCAGGACCGCTTCGAGGGGCGGCAGCTGCTCGGAGAAGGTGTCCACCGGGAAGTGCTGCATGCCGAACACCTCATCGACGATGAGGCCGGCGAAGACTTCCTGGTATTCCACGACGAGCACACGCCGTTGCTTGCGCAGAGGCGAAAGCTCCGCGCCGAGGAAACCGCACAGGTCCATGATCGGCAACAGGCGGCCGCGCACGTTGGCGACCCCCTTCACCCAGTCACGGACACCGGGCAGCAGTGTGTAGCGCGGCTCATGAAGAACCTCGCCGACCTCCCCCATGGGCGCCACGAACAGGCGCCCAGCCATGCGAAAGCCGATGCCGTTCCAGCTCTGCACCACCTCGCGCTGCGCGGGCAGACCCGCGGCCAGCTGACGACAGCGCTGATCGATCTGGACGAGAACCTCGAAAGGACTCTGGACTTCCGCCATGCCGGCCCTGGCCTTCTCTAATAATTATGTTCAGGTGTGCAGGTACGGCTGTATCAGCCGGCCAGCACCGAATTGATGGTCTTGAGCAGTGTTTCTTCGTCCACCGGTTTGGTCAGGTAGTCGCGAGCGCCCTGGCGCTTGCCCCAGACCTTGTCGGTCTCCTGATCCTTGGTGGTGACGATGATCACCGGAATCGCGCTGGTTTCCGGGTCCTTGGACAGCTGACGGGTCGCCTGGAAGCCGTTCAGGCCGGGCATGACGATGTCCATCAGGACGACGTCGGGCTTTTCCTGGCGAGCCAGGGCCACGCCATCGGCGCCATTTTCGGCCTTGAGTACCTGGTGCGAGTGCTTTTCCAGCATCGCGGTCAGCTTGTACATCTCGGTCGGCGAGTCATCAACAATCAGAATTCGAGCCATTGTGGTCCCCATACGGAATAGGCGTCACCGGCGCTTGCGCCGGACTTCAGGAAGCGTGCTCCACCGGGGTGAAGTCGGGCACATGGGTCTTGATCGCGCCGAGCAGTTCTTCCTTGCTGAAAGGCTTGGTGAGGTACTGATCGGAACCGACGATGCGACCCTTGGCCTTGTCGAACAGGCCGTCCTTGGAGGACAGCATGATCACCGGCGTGGATTTGAATGCACTGTTGTTCTTGATCAGGGCGCAGGTCTGATAGCCATCCAGGCGCGGCATCATGATGTCGACGAAGATGATGCTCGGATGGGTATCGGCGATCTTGGCCAGCGCGTCGAAGCCGTCGATGGCTGTAATGACATCGCAGCCGACTTTCTTCAGCAGGGTTTCAGCCGTGCGACGAATCGTCTTGGAATCGTCGATCACCATTACTTTCAAACCGTCGGAATGCTGTTCCATGTTCGCCCTTACCATCTCGGTGAGTCGTTTTTCCGCTTTTTATTTCAGTGCGCAAGCGCCCTGCCACCGTCGGGCTGCGACCCAATCGTGGGAACCTTTTACCACAATCGTCAGAATCTTTACCACGCCCAGCAAATTCAGGCCATAAGACCCCGAACGCGCAGGCTTTTTCCTTGACCGAGCGCACATCCAGCGCCACCCTGAGCGTCCATTTTCAGCCTTTGCGGCGCTGCCTCGAGTCGCAGCCCCAAGCCGACGAATTCCCCCAGGAGGACATCCCATGAGCGTACGCCTCGGGATCGTGATGGACCCCATCGCGCAGATCAGTTTCAAGAAGGACAGCTCGCTGGCCATGTTGCTGGCCGCCCAGGCCCGTGGCTGGCAGCTCTTCTATATGGAACAGCAGGATCTTTACCAGAAAGAGAACGTCGCCCGCGGTCGCATGCGTCCGCTCAAGGTGTTCTACGACCCAGCCCACTGGTTCGAACTGGAAGACGAAGTCGACCAGCCGCTGTCGGACCTGGACGTGATCCTGATGCGCAAGGATCCGCCCTTCGACAACGAGTTCGTCTACTCCACCTACCTGCTGGAACAGGCCGAAACCGCCGGCACGCTCATCGTCAACAAGCCGCAGAGCCTGCGTGACTGCAACGAGAAGTACTTCGCCACGCTGTTCCCGCAGTGCGCGCCGCCGACAGTGGTGAGTCGCCGGTCCGACATTCTCCGCGAATTCGCCGCGGAGCATCGTGACATCATTCTCAAACCCCTGGATGGCATGGGCGGATCGATGATCTTCCGCCACCGCGAAGGCGACCCGAACCTCTCGGTGATCCTCGAGACCCTGACCCGCCACGGCCAGGAGCAGGTCATGGCGCAGCGCTACCTGCCGGCCATCAAGGATGGCGACAAGCGCATCCTGATGATCGACGGCGAGCCGGTGGAATACTGCCTGGCGCGCATTCCCGCCCAGGGCGAGACCCGTGGCAACCTCGCCGCCGGCGGCCGTGGCGTGGCCCAGCCGCTGACCGAACGCGACCGCTGGATCGCCGCCCAGGTCGGCCCGGAACTGCGCAAGCGCGGCCTGCTGTTCGTCGGCCTGGACGTGATCGGCGAGAACCTCACCGAGATCAACGTCACCAGCCCGACCTGCATCCGCGAGATCGATGCGGCCTACGACACGCGCATCGGTGAGAGACTGATGGCAGTCATCGACGAAAAGCTCAAGGCGCGCAGTGCGTCATAGACTTTTATAAGCCTCGTCGGCAGACTTCCGCCCCACCCTGGCCCGTGCGATCCGCAATGAACGCTGCAACCCATCAAGACTTCCCCGTGTCCTCCGGCGTACGTCCGGCGGACCGTCTGGGTTTCACCCTGTTCGTTGCGGCCATCCTGCACGTGGCCGTGCTGCTGGGCGTGGGCTTCACCATGCCCTCGCCCAGCCAGCTGAGCAAGACGCTGGAAATCACCCTGGCCAGCTTCAAGAGCGACAAGGCGCCCGAGAAGGCCGACTACCTCGCCCAGATGAACCAGCAGGGCAGCGGCACCCTGGAACACAAGGCGATCCCCAAGACCACCGAGCAGGCGCCGTTCCAGGACACCGAAGTCAAGAAGGTCTCTCCGCCGGCCACCCCGCGCCAGGCCAAGAGCCCCGAAGCACCCAAGGCCGCCGTCGCCACCCGCACCCCGCGCCCGGACAAGGTGCAGACCAAGCAGCAGACGCCCAAGGCCGAGACCGTCGCCAAGCCTGCTCCGCAGTTCGACTCCGCCCAGCTCTCGGCGGAAATCTCCAGCCTCGAAGCCGACCTCGCCCGCGACCAGCAGGCCTACGCCAAGCGTCCGCGCATCCACCGCCTGAGCGCCGCCTCGACCATGCGCGACAAGGGCGCCTGGTACAAGGAAGAGTGGCGCAAGAAGATCGAACGCATCGGCAACCTCAACTACCCCGACGAAGCCCGTCGCCAACGCATCTACGGCAGTCTGCGGCTGCTGGTGTCGATCAACCGCGACGGCTCGCTGTATGAGGTGCAGGTCCTGGAATCCTCCGGACAGCCGACGCTCGACCAGGCCGCCCAGCGCATCGTGCGCCTGGCCGCACCTTTCGCGCCCTTCTCCGGCGACCTGAACGACATCGACCGCCTGGAAATCATCCGCACCTGGCGCTTCGAGCGCGGCGACCGCCTGTCCAGCAACTGAGCCAGCGCGCCCGAAGCGTCTGCTGACGCTTTCAAGTCTTGTCCCTTTGGCCCCCAGGCCTGAAACTAGCCGGCATGAAAAGCACAGCCGCCAGCTACCTCAAGCACCACTTCCTGATCGCCATGCCACACATGGCGGACTCCAATTTCGCCCAGACGGTGACCTACCTCGTGGAACACAACGAGCAGGGCGCCATGGGCCTGATCATCAATCGCCCCAGTGGCCTGAGCCTCGCCGACGTGCTCGAACAACTGCGCCCGGACGAACTGCCGCCGGTGCGCTGCCAGGGCGTGACCATCTATAGCGGCGGCCCGGTGCAGACTGACCGCGGCTTCGTCCTGCACCCCACCGGGCGCAGCTACCAGGCCACCCTGGAGCTGGGCGAGTTGTCGCTGTCCACCTCCCAGGACGTGCTGTTCGCCATCGCCGACGGCAGCGGCCCGGCGCAACACCTGATCACCCTCGGCTATGCAGGCTGGGAGGCCGGCCAACTGGAAGCCGAACTCGCCGACAACGCCTGGCTGACCTGCCCCGCGGACCCGGCGGTGCTCTTCGAGGTGCCGGCCGAGCAGCGCCTGTCGGCGGCCGCCGAGCGCCTGGGGGTCAACCTCAGCCTGCTCACCGCCCAGGCCGGGCACGCCTGATGACCAGCAAACCCCTGCGCCTGCTCCTGGGTTTCGACTACGGCACCAAGCAGATCGGCGTCGCCGTCGGCCAGGCCATCACCGGCCAGGCCCGCGAACTGTGCGTGCTCAAGGCACAGAACGGCGTGCCGGACTGGAACCGCGTCGAAGCCCTGATCAAGGAATGGCAGCCCGACGCCATCGTCGTCGGCCTGCCGCTGAACATGGACGGCACCCCCAGCGACATGAGCGAGCGCGCCGAGAAATTCGCCCGCCGCCTGCACGGCCGCTACAACCTGCCGGTACACACCCACGACGAACGCCTGACCACCTACGCCGCCAAGGGCGAGCGCCTGGCCCAGGGCCAGCGCGACGGATACCGCGAGCGCCCGGTGGACGCCCTGGCCGCCGCCCTGCTGCTGGAGGGCTGGCTGGCCGACAACGCCCCCGCCTGACCCGAGGCCGGCTCCCTTGACCTGAAGCAGCGCCAGGGGAGCGAAAGCCACTAAGCTTGCCGGACCACTCCTTCCCGGAACGGTCCGCCCCGATGGCCGCCCGCGCCGGGTGGCCTCGCCAACCGAACCGGAGACGTCATGACCCTGCCCAGCCCCGCCGAACTCATCCCCCGCATGGCTACCGACCTGCGCAACTACCTCGCGCAGCGCGGGATCGACTCGCCGCGCTTCGTCGGCATCCACACTGGCGGCATCTGGGTCGCCCAGGAACTGCTCAAGGCACTGGGCAGCGACGAGATCCTCGGCATCCTCGACGTCTCCTTCTACCGCGACGATTTCAGCCGCAGCGGCCTGCACCCGCAGGTCCGTCCGTCGGAACTGCCCTTCGAGATCGACGGCCAGCACCTGGTGCTGGTGGACGACGTGCTGATGAGCGGCCGGACCATCCGCGCCGCGCTCAACGAGCTGTTCGACTACGGCCGCCCGGCCAGCGTGACCCTGGTCAGCCTGGTGGACCTGAACAAGCGCGAGCTGCCCATTCGCCCGGATATCGTCGGCGAAACCCTGTCCCTGGCACCCAACGAGCGGGTAAAATTGCGCGGTCCCGCACCACTCGTCCTCGAGCGCACGCTTCTCAGCACCGCGCTGTAACTCCGCGCGCCCGGACCTCCACCCCCAACTTTCAGGGCCTGCCACATGCCGACCGACGCCAAGCGCCCGCTGCAGCTCAACGACCTGGGCCAGCTGCGCCACTTCCTCTCGCTCGACGGGTTGTCCCGCGAACTGCTGACTGAAATCCTCGACACCGCCGATTCCTTCCTCGAAGTCGGCGCCCGCGCGGTGAAGAAAGTCCCGCTGCTGCGCGGCAAGACCGTGTGCAACGTGTTCTTCGAGAACTCCACGCGCACCCGCACCACCTTCGAACTGGCCGCCCAGCGCCTGTCCGCCGACGTCATCTCGCTGAACGTGTCGACCTCCTCGACCAGCAAGGGCGAGACGCTCACCGACACCCTGCGCAACCTCGAGGCCATGGCCGCCGACATGTTCGTCGTGCGCCACAGCGACTCGGGCGCCGCGCACTTCATCGCCGAGCACGTCAGCCCCAACGTCGCCGTGATCAACGGCGGCGACGGCCGCCACGGCCACCCGACCCAGGGCATGCTCGACATGCTCACCATCCGTCGCCACAAGGGCAGCTTCGAGAACCTCTCGGTGGCCATCGTCGGCGACATCCTGCACTCGCGGGTGGCGCGCTCCGACATGCTGGCGCTGAAGACCCTCGGCTGCCCGGACATCCGCGTCATCGCCCCGCGCACCCTGCTGCCGGTGGGCCTGGAAGACCAGTACGGGGTGAAGGTGTTCACCGACGCCAACGAAGGCCTGAAGGACGTCGACGTGGTGATCATGCTGCGCCTGCAGCGCGAGCGCATGGCCGGCGGCCTGCTGCCCAGCGAAGGCGAGTTCTTCAAGCTCTACGGCCTGACCCAGAAGCGCCTGAAGCTGGCCAAGCCCGACGCCATCGTCATGCACCCCGGCCCGATCAACCGCGGCGTGGAGATCGATTCCGCCGTGGCTGACGGCGAACAGTCGGTGATCCTCAACCAGGTCACCTACGGCATCGCCATCCGCATGGCCGTGCTGTCCATGGCCATGAGCGGCCAGAACGCCCAACGCCAGCTGGAACAGGAGGACGCGCAATGACCGTCAGCATTCGTGGCGCCCACCTGATCGACCCGGCCAGCGGCCTGGACAAGGTCTGCGACCTGCACATCGAGGCCGGCCGCATCGTCGCCATCGGCGACGCCCCCGAAGGCTTCCACGCCGCCCAGGAAATCGACGCCGCCGGCCTGACCGCCGCGCCCGGCCTGGTGGACCTGAGCGTCGCCCTGCGCGAGCCGGGCTACAGCCGCAAGGGCAGCATCGAAAGCGAAACCCGCGCCGCCGCTGCCGGTGGCGTCACCAGCCTGTGTTTCCCGCCGCAGACCAAGCCGGTGCTGGACACCTCCGCCGTCGCCGAGCTGATCCTCGACCGCGCCCGCGAAGCCGGCAACGCCAAGGTCTTCCCCATCGGTGCGCTGACCAAAGGGCTCGCCGGTGAGCAACTGTCCGAGCTGGTCGCCCTGCGCGACGCCGGCTGTGTGGCCTTCACCAACGGCCTGGCGCCGATGGCGAGCAACCGCGTGCTGCTGCGTTCGCTGGAATACGCGGCGACCTTCGACCTGACCGTGGTGTTCACCTCCCAGGACGCCGAACTGGCGGCCGACGGCATCGCCCACGAAGGCCCGACCGCCAGCTTCCGCGGCCTGGCCGGCATCCCGGAAACCGCCGAGACCGTGGCCCTGGCCCGCAACCTGCTGCTGGTGGAGCAGTCCGGCGTGCGTGCGCACTTCAGCCAGCTGACCAGCGCCCGTGGCGTCGAGATGATCGCCCAGGCCCAGGCCCGTGGCCTGCCGGTCACCGCCGATGTGGCGCTGTACCAGCTGATCCTCACCGACGAGGCACTGGCGGACTTCTCCAGCCTGTACCACGTGCAACCGCCGCTGCGCTCGCGCAAGGACCGCGACGCCCTGCGCGAAGCGGTGAAGAGCGGCGTGATCCAGGCCATCGCCAGCCACCACCAGCCCCACGAGGCGGACGCCAAGAACGCACCGTTCGCCGCGACCGACCCGGGCATCAGCAGTGTCGAACTGCTGCTGCCGCTGGCCATGACCCTGGTGCAGGACGGCCTGCTCGACCTGCCGACCCTGCTCGCGCGCCTCTCCAGCGGCCCGGCCGCCGCCCTGCGCCTGCCGGCCGGCAAGCTGGCCATCGGCGCGGCAGCGGACGTGGTGCTGTTCGAAGCCGACGGCCAGACCCTGGCCGGCGAGACCTGGCACTCCCGTGGCCAGAACTGCCCGTTCCTCGGCCACTGCCTGCCGGGCGTGGTGCGCTGCACCCTGGTGGACGGACATATCGTCCACGCGGTGTAACGCTCCGCCGTCCCATGCAAAAGCCCGCCGATTGGCGGGCTTTTTCTTTTCATACGGCGAATCCCGTGCAGGAGCGCGCCATGCGCGCTATCGCGGGCATGGCGCGCTCCTACAGGGTGCTGCAAGTGATGGGTATCGCTGCGCTCCACACCATCCTACAAATGCGTCTCGTGCTTCAGATCATCGCCAAAGCCTTGGCCAGATCGGCGCGCAGGTCTTCTACATCCTCTACCCCCACCGACAGGCGAATCAGCGAATCGCCGATCCCCAGCGCCGCGCGGTTCTCCGGCGGGATGCTGGCGTGGGTCATGATCGCCGGGTGCTCGATCAGGCTTTCCACGCCGCCCAGGCTTTCCGCCAGGGCGAACAGCTGGACGTTCTCCAGGAAGCGCCGCGAGCCGGCGAGGTCGGTGTCCAGGTCCAGCGAGATCATCCCGCCGAAGCCCTTCATCTGCGTACGCGCCAGTTCATGCTGCGGGTGTGACGGCAGGCCGGGGTAATAGACGCGCTTCACCTGAGGTTGCTGTTCCAGCCATTTCGCCAGGTCCAGTGCATTGGCGCAGTGGCGCTCCATGCGCAGGGCCAGGGTCTTCACTCCGCGCAGGGTGAGGAAGGCGTCGAACGGGCCGGCGATGGCGCCCACCGAGTTCTGCAGGAAGCCCAGGCGTTCGGCGAGGTCGGGGTTGTCGCCGACGATGGCGATGCCGCCGATGACGTCGGAGTGGCCATTGAGGTACTTGGTGGTGGAGTGCACGACGATGTCGAAGCCCAGGTCCAGCGGACGCTGCACGTAAGGGCTGGCGAAAGTGTTGTCAGCCACGCAGAGGATGCCGCGCTCGCGGCAGGTGCGGGCGATGGCGGCCAGGTCGGTCAGGCGCAGCAGCGGGTTGCTCGGGGTTTCCACCCAGACCATGCGCGTCTTGTCGGTCAGCGCCGCTTCCAGGGCGCCGGGCTGGGCCAGGTCGGCGAAGTGGAAGTCGTGCCCGGCGCTGCGCCGGCGCACCCGCTCGAACAGGCGGAAGGTGCCGCCGTAGAGGTCGTTGCCGGAGACGATGTGCGAGCCGGCGTCGAGCAGTTCCAGCACCGCCGAGATCGCCGCCAGTCCCGAGGCGAAGGCGAACGCCTTGCTGCCGCCCTCCAGGTCCGCCACGCAGCGCTCCAGCGCCCAGCGCGTGGGGTTGTGCGAGCGGCCGTAGTCGAGCCCCTTGTGCACGCCGGGGCTTTCCTGGCGGTAGGTCGAGTTGGCGTAGATCGGCGGCATGATCGCCCCGGTGGACGGGTCCGGCTCCTGCCCGGCGTGGATCACGCGGGTGGCGAAACCGAGGCGGTCGTCGTGCTGGCTCATGCGAGGGTCCTCCGCAAATGGTTGAGCAGGTCGAATCTTGTGATCAGGCCGTGGAAGCCCGAGGCGTCGGCGATGATGGCCACCAGGCCGCGGCCGAGCACGGCTTCCAGTTCGCCGAGGCTGGCACCGGGGGCCAGGGTTTCCGGAGCGTCGCTCATGGCGCTGGAGACTTCGCAACGGTAGTGCGCCGGGTCGTCATGCACGCCCATGAGGATGTCGGACTCGTCGATCACGCCGACCAGGCGCTTGCCGTCGAGCACGGGGAGCTGGGAGATGTCCGCCAGGCGCATGCGCTGGAAGGCGGTGAGCAGGGTGTCGCCGGGGCCGACACTGACCACCCGCCCTTCTTCGAAACGCCGCGCGATGATGTCGCGCAGGTCGCCGTAGCGCTTGCGCTGCAGCAGGCCCTGGTCGGTCATCCACTGGTCGTTGTAGATCTTCGACAGGTAGCGCGTGCCGGTGTCGCAGACCAGGCTGACCACGCGCTTGGGTTCCTTCTGCTCGCGGCAGAAGCGCAGCGCGGCGGCCAGCAGCGTGCCGGTGGACGAACCGGCGGCGATGCCTTCGTTGCGCAGCAGCTCGCGGGCGGTGGCGAAGCTTTCCTCGTCACTGATCGAGTAGGCATGGCGCACGCTGGAGAGGTCGGCAATCGACGGCACGAAGTCTTCGCCGATGCCCTCGACCGCCCAGGAGCCGGGCGTGCCGATGGCACCGGAGCGCGAGTACTCGGCCATGATCGAGCCCACCGGGTCGGCCAGGACCATTTCCAGCTCGGGCTGGACCTTCTGGAAGAAGCGCGTGAGCCCGGTCAGCGTGCCGGCGGAGCCGACACCGACCACCACGGCGTCGAGGTCATGGCCGGTCTGCGCCCAGATTTCCGGGCCGGTGCCGGTCTCGTGGGCCAGCGGGTTGGCGGGGTTGTTGAACTGGTCGGCGAAGAAGGCGTCGGGCAGGTCTTTCGCCAGCCGCGCGGCGACGTCCTGGTAATACTCGGGATGGCCCTTGCCGACGTCGGAGCGGGTGATGTGCACCTCGGCGCCCATGGCGCGCAGGTGCAGGACCTTCTCGGTGGACATCTTGTCCGGCACCACCAGCACTACCCGGTAGCCCTTGGCGCGGCCGACCAGTGCCAGGCCCAGGCCGGTGTTGCCGGCGGTGGCTTCGACGATCACGCCACCGGGCCTGAGCCGGCCGTCACGCTCGGCGGCCTCGATCATGGCGACGCCGATGCGATCCTTGATGGAGCCGCCGGGGTTCTGCGATTCAAGCTTGAGGAACAGGGTGCAGGGTCCGGTATCGAAGCGCGTCACGCGGACCATGGGGGTATTGCCGATCAGGTCGAGTACGGCAGGGCGGGATTCGTTGCTCATGGCAGCCACTCCTTCTGCGGCGCCACGGGGATCGCCCGGCGGCGCCTGCTACTGTCCTCCTGACCTTAGGCGGGAGGCACAGGTCGCGCCAGGTGGCGCGACGAAAGACGGCGAGGCAGAAGGTGTGCGAAAGGTGCGGCATTACCTGAAGGATTGCTCCGGATCAGATTCGCTGCGGCCCGTTGCGCTCGGAAATCTGGCTGTTCAGCGTCCAGAAGTCATACAGCACGCCGATGAAGAACAGCCCGCCGGTGAACAGGTAGAGGATGCCTGTGAGCCACTTGCCCATGTACATGCGGTGCACGCCGAACACGCCGAGGAAAGTCAGCAGGATCCAGGCGACGTTATAGTCCACGCCGCCGGAGCGGTAACGCTGGTCCGCCGCGTCATCCATGGAGGGAATGAGGAACAGGTCGATGATCCAGCCGATGAAGAACAGGCCGAGGGTGAAGAACCAGATGGTGCCGGTGATCGGCCGGCCGTAGTAGAAGCGGTGCGAGCCGGTGAAGCCGAAGATCCACAGCAGGTAGCCGATGACCTTGCTGTGGGTGTCAGGGTTGGCGGACATGCCTTTCTCCCGTTGCGTTACAAGGTCATCAGCATAAACGAAAAGCCCGCACGGGGCGGGCTTCTCAAGGAGCAGGATCAGCGGAAACGGCGGTTGGGATCGTCTTCGCTCATCTCCAGGGTCAGGCCCTGGGTCATGGTGGTCAGGTGGTCGGCGTCGGTCTCCGAACCCAGCTTGATCATCAGGCGCAGGTCGTTCGCCGAGTCGGCGTAGGCCAGCGCATCTTCGTAGGTGATCTCGCCCTGGGTGTAGAGCTGGTACAGCGCCTGGTCGAAGGTCTGCATGCCCTGCTCGGTGGAGCGCTTCATCAGCGGCTTGAGCTCGTGGACCTCGCCCTTGCGGATCAGGTCGGCGGCCAGCGGGGTGTTCAGCAGGACCTCGATCACCGCGCGGCGGCCCTTGCCGTCCGGGGTGGGCACCAGTTGCTGGGCGACGATGGCCTTGAGGTTGAGCGACAGGTCCATCCACACCTGGCCATGCCGGTCGGCCGGGAAGAAGTGAATGATCCGCTCCAGCGCCTGGTTGGCGTTGTTGGCGTGCAGGGTCGCCAGGCACAGGTGGCCGGTTTCGGCGAAGGCCACGGCGTGGTCCATGGTCTCGCGCGAGCGCACCTCGCCGATCATGATCACGTCCGGCGCCTGGCGCAGGGTGTTCTTCAGGGCCACCTCGAAGGTATCGGTATCCAGACCCACTTCACGCTGGGTGACGATGCAGCCCTGGTGCTGGTGGATGTACTCGATGGGGTCTTCGATGGAGATGATGTGGCCGGTGGAGTTCTTGTTGCGGTAGCCGATCATCGCCGCCAGCGAGGTGGACTTACCGGTACCGGTGGCACCGACGAAGATCACCAGGCCGCGCTTGGTCATCGCCAGCTTCTTGAGGATTTCCGGCAGCTTCAGGTCGTCGATGGTCGGGATGTTGGTCTCGATGCGGCGCAGCACCATACCCACCAGGTTGCGCTGGTAGAAGGCGCTGACACGGAAGCGGCCGACGCCACGGGCACTGATCGCGAAGTTGCACTCGTGGTTCTCGGCGAAGTCGCGGCGCTGCTGCTCGTTCATCACCGACAGCACGGTCTCGCGGGTCTGCTCCGGCGACAGGGCGGTCTTGGTGACCGGCAGTACCTTGCCGTTGACCTTCATCGAAGGCGGCACGCCCGCCGTGATGAACAGGTCGGAGGCTCCCTTTTCCACCATCAGGCGCAACAGCTTCTCGAATTCCATGATCTTTCTCGCCGAGTTCACGCTGACTACGACAGGGCTGTCGGATCACGAAGCGGGTGCGTGTGGCGCGCTCCGTGCGCCGGGCCGCAAGGGCCCGGTGGGATTTAGAAGTTTTCCGGGATCTTGGCTTTTTCTTTCGCCGCGTCGCGGGTCACCAAGCCCTTGGCGACCAGGCCCTTGAGGCACATGTCGAGGGTCTGCATGCCGATCGCGCCGCCGGTCTGGATGGCGGAGTACATCTGCGCGACCTTGTCCTCGCGGATCAGGTTCCGGATCGCCGGGGTGCCAATCATGATCTCGTGGGCCGCAACACGACCGCCGCCGATCTTCTTCAGCAGGGTCTGGGAAATCACCGCCTGCAGGGATTCGGAGAGCATGGAGCGGACCATGGATTTCTCCTCGGCGGGGAACACGTCGACGATACGGTCGATGGTCTTGGCCGCGGAGGTGGTGTGCAGGGTGCCGAAGACCAGGTGGCCGGTTTCCGCGGCGGTCAGCGCCAGGCGGATGGTCTCCAGGTCGCGCATCTCACCCACCAGGATGATGTCCGGGTCTTCACGCAGTGCCGAGCGCAGGGCCTCGTTGAAGCCCAGGGTGTCACGGTGCACTTCGCGCTGGTTGACCAGGCACTTCTTCGATTCGTGGACGAATTCGATCGGGTCTTCGACGGTGAGGATGTGGCTGTACTTGGTGTTGTTCAGGTAGTCGAGCATCGCCGCCAGCGAGGTGGACTTGCCCGAACCGGTCGGGCCGGTCACCAGGACCAGGCCGCGCGGCACGTCGGAGACGCGCTTGAACACTTCGCCCATCCCCAGGTCTTCCATGGTCAGTACCTTGGAGGGAATGGTCCGGAACACGGCGCCGGCGCCGCGGTTCTGGTTGAAGGCGTTGACCCGGAAGCGGGCGACGCCCGGCACTTCGAAGGAGAAGTCGGTTTCCAGGAACTCTTCGTAATCCTTGCGCTGCTTGTCGTTCATGATGTCGTAGATCAGCGCGTGAACCTGCTTGTGCTCCAGCGGCGGCAGGTTGATGCGGCGAACATCGCCGTCGACGCGGATCATCGGCGGCAGGCCGGCCGAGAGGTGCAGGTCCGAAGCGCCCTGCTTGGCGCTGAAGGCGAGCAGCTCGGTAATATCCATGGGACTCCCCAATCAAGAGCAAGCAGGTAGAATGCCGCAGAACACGCAGCAGCCGGGCGGAAAAGCGACGGTAATGTCCACGATAGCAGAGAATATTGCAAAGGTTCGCGTACGAATCCGTGAGGCGGAACAAGCGAAAAATCGCACGCCTGACTCGGTGCAGTTGCTTGCCGTGAGCAAGACCAAACCCGCCGCCGCGATCCGCGAAGCGTTTGCCTGCGGCCTGGCCGATTTCGGCGAGAACTACCTGCAGGAAGCGCTGCTCAAGCAGGCCGAACTGGCCGACCTGCCGCTGACCTGGCATTTCATCGGCCCCATCCAGTCGAACAAGACCCGGCCGATCGCCGAGCACTTCGACTGGGTGCATTCGGTGGACCGCCTGAAGGTCGCCCAGCGCCTCTCCGAGCAGCGCCCGGCGAACCTGCCGCCGCTGAACGTGCTGTTGCAGGTGAATGTCAGCGGCGAGGACAGCAAGTCCGGCTGCTCCCCTGCCGAGCTGCCCGCCCTCGCCCAGGCGGTTGCGCAACTGCCCCACCTGAAACTGCGCGGCCTGATGGCCATCCCCGAACCCACCGAGGACATTGCCGCGCAGCACGCCGCGTTCGCCCGCCTGCGCGAGCTGATGCAAGCCCTGAATCTCGGCCTGGACACCCTGTCCATGGGCATGAGCCACGACCTCGAAGCCGCCATCGGTGAAGGCGCCACCTGGGTGCGGATCGGTACCGCCCTGTTCGGCGCCCGCGACTACGGCGCCTCCCACTGAATAAAGGAAGCGACTCCATGAGCAGCACCCGCATTGCCTTCATCGGCGCCGGCAACATGGCCGCCAGTCTCATCGGTGGCCTGCGCGCCAAGGGCGTCGCCGCGAGCGACATCCGCGCCAGCGATCCGGGCGCCGAGCAGCGCGCGAAGATCGCCGCCGAGCACGGCATCGAAGTGGTCGGCGACAACGCCAGCGCCGTGGCCGGTGCCGATGTGGTGGTCCTGGCGGTCAAGCCGCAGGTCATGAAGGACGTCTGCCTGGCGCTGGCGCCGTCGCTGAGCGAGAACGCACTGATCGTCTCCATCGCCGCCGGCATCCCCTGCGCCAGCCTCGAACGCTGGCTGGGCGAGGTGAACGGCCAACCGCGCGCCATCGTCCGCTGCATGCCCAACACCCCGGCGCTGGTCGGCCTGGGTGCCAGCGGCCTGTACCCCAACGCCAGCGTCAGCGCCGCCCAGCGCGAGCAGGCGGAGCAACTGCTGAGCGCCGTGGGCATCGCCCTGTGGCTCGACGAGGAGCGCCAGATCGACGCGGTCACCGCCGTCTCCGGCAGCGGCCCTGCCTACTTCTTCCTGCTGATGGAAGCCATGACCACCGCCGGTGAGAAGCTCGGCCTGTCCCGCGAAGTCGCCGGCCAACTGGCCCGCCAGACCGCCTTGGGCGCCGCACAGATGGCCACCACCAGCGATGTCGACCCGGCCGAACTGCGCCGTCGTGTGACCTCGCCCAAGGGCACCACCGAAGCGGCCATCAGCACCTTCCAGGCCAACGGTTTCGAGGCGCTGGTGGAGAAGGCAGTCGGCGCCGCCGATCACCGCTCCGCCGAGCTGGCCGAACAACTGGGCCGCTGATTGCGATGACGCACCCCGCCCGGCGACCAGGGAAGGTCGCACTGCCCCTCGCTGTCTGCTTCCTGCTGGCCGGCACCGCCGCTCAGGCCGCGCAATGCCCGGTTGCCGCGCCCATCGACGAGGCCCCGCGAGCTGCCTATCAGGCCATGCAGCAAGCCATGGCAAGCGGTTTCACCGACGACGCCGACAACACCGTCACGCCAGCGCTCAGCCAGGCCATCGAGCATTACAAACAGACGCTGGCCGACGCCTTCGACGCTCACCTGGCCTGCGCCCAGGCCGCGCCGGACCTCGACGCCCTGCAGGCCGATCTGCGCCAGCGCCTGCTGCCCGCACCGAAGCCGGCCAGCGAAGACGAAGTGGCGCTGCCCGACCAGAACGAGATCGTCGTCAGCCTGAGCGACAGCCCAACCCCGCTGCTGCTGGTCAGTGGCGGCTTCGCCATTCCCTGCGGCAGCGACAACGTCCTGCGTGGTTACCGCCGCGAAGGCGATGCCTGGGTGCGTGCACTGGACTGGCAGAGCGGCCCCTACAAAGACATCTCCGGCGCCTACGGCGACCTGTACCTGTACGAGCGCCTGTCCAGCGGCGACATTGCACTGATGCACGGCACGCCCTGGTGCACTTCGCGCTGGAGCCACCTGGCAGTGGAAGTGATACGCCCGGCCACGGCCGACCAGGCCCAGCGCACCCTGCTGCACAACGAGCACGACTACGTCCGCGATGAACACGAAGTGAAACTCAAGGCCCGCCCCGACGGCTTCGAGTGGCGCGCCGAGGTCGGCAGCCTGGACGGCGACCTGCTGACCCGACCGGGCATCTTCCGCTTCCGCCAGGACGGTGAAGCCTTCCAGCGCATCCAGCCCGCCGCGTCCAATGGCCGCGGTTTTGTGGATGAATGGTTGCGGGTGGACGCCACTCTTGCCCGTGCCTGGACGGACCCGGCCGGAGCCGATACTGCGCTGACCGCGCGCGAAGAACTCATCGAGCTGAACAAGCGCACCGGCGTCACCCTGGCCTACACCGCCGTGCGCGGCTGCAAGAAAGACCCGGCGCGCTTCCAGGTGGACATCGAGCTGGACAGCCCGCAGCCCCTGGCCGAAGGCAACCAGCGCTATGTCAGCATCCGCCAGGAATCCAATGGTTTCGCCCTGCTGGGCCTGAGCCGAACCGCCGACCCCGACTGCAACGGCCGCGATCTGATGGCCAGGCGGGGTTGAATTTGCACGTGACGAAACACACTTACACGCGACCGGCGACGATGAATTCCCTACAGTATGGCGTTACAGCGCCGTCGTTGACCGACCGCCCGATTCGCCCGGCCCTGCGCGCCGGCGCCCAACGCTCACCAAGGACCGCCCAATGACCGGACTTTCCACAGCCGCCATCTATGTGATCCAGACACTTGGCAGCCTGTACCTGCTGATCGTGCTGCTGCGCTTCATCCTGCAACTGGTCCGCGCCGACTTCTACAACCCGCTCAGTCAGTTCATCGTGCGCGCCACCAAGCCGCTGCTGAACCCGCTGCGCCGCGTCATCCCCGGCTTCGGCGGCATCGACTTCGCCTCGCTGGTGCTGGCGATCCTGGTCCAGCTGGTGCTGATGGTCATCACCCTGACCCTGATGGGCTACGGCGTCGGCGGCTACATCCTGCAGCTGCTGGTGTGGTCGATCATCGCGGTGACCTCGCTGTTCCTGAAGATCTTCTTCTTCGCCCTGATCATCAGCGTGATCCTCTCCTGGGTCGCTCCGGGCAGCTACAACCCCGGCGCCCAGCTGGTGAACCAGATCTGCGAGCCCTTCCTGGCACCCTTCCGCAAGCTGCTGCCGAACCTCGGCGGGCTGGATATCTCGCCGATATTCGCGTTCATCGCGCTGAAGCTGATCGACATGCTGGTGATCGGCAACCTGGCCGCGATGACCGGGATGCCGCAGATCCTTTCGCCCTTCATGTAAGCAGGCATGCCGTTCTATCACTGGGACGGCGAGGACCTGATCCTCGACTGCCACCTGCAGCCCAAGGCGAGCCGCGACGAGTTCGCCGGGCTGCACGGTGAGCGCCTGAAGATCCGCCTCACCGCGCCACCAGTCGAAGGCAAGGCCAACGCCCACCTGCTGGCCTTCCTCGGCAAGGCCTTCGGCGTACCGAAAAGCGCGGTGAAGCTGGAAAGCGGCGAACTGAACCGCCAGAAGCGCGTGCGCATTCCCCGTCCGACGAAACTTCCGGCAGAACTCGGGATAGCCGCTCAGTAACCTTGGCCGACCTTACGCGTAGGAATGTGCTGTAGGCCAATTGCTATTCCTACGCCCCGACGCATAATCCACGCCATCCATTCCCCGCGCAGGACGCGCCAGCCCAAGGAACGCCCGGATGAGCATGGAACGTCTCAGTCAGCAGATCGATGCCTACGTCACCTGGAAGCGCGAGCTGGTCCGCGAGATCACCCGCTATCGCAGCTGGCTGGAGCGCGCCCGGCTGAATACCCCGGAAATCGAGAACCGTCTCGAACGCACCCTGCGCCTGCTGCGCGTCGACCACATCACCCTGGCCTTCGTCGGCGAGTACTCGCGCGGCAAGACCGAGCTGATCAACAGCCTGTTCTTCGCCGGGTTCGGCCGCCGCATGCTGCCGTCCCAGGCCGGGCGCACCACCATGTGCCCCACCGAGCTGTTCTTCGACCCACGTTCCGAGCGCCCGTACATCCGCCTGCTGCCCATCGAGACCCGCGTCGCCGATGCCAGCGTCGCGCAGTTCAAGCGCATCCCGCGGCACTGGGTGAACATCCCGCTGGATACCTCCGACCCGGCGAACATGGCCGAGGCCTTCGCCCAGGTCGCCAAGACCAAGCCGCTGCCGGTGGAACAGGCGATCCAGCTGGGCTTCCACCCGGACATGCTCGAAGCCACCGACAAGCCCGGCATCGTGCTGGTGCCGGCGTGGCGCCACGCGCTGGTCAACTTCGACCATCCGCTGCTGCGCCAGGGCCTGCGCATCCTCGACACCCCCGGCCTCAACGCCCTGGGCAGTGAGCCGGAGCTGACCCTGTCGATGCTGCCCAGCGCGCAATCGATCCTCTTCCTGCTGGCCGCCGATACCGGCGTCAGCGCTTCCGACATGGCGATCTGGCAGGACCACGTGCGCCAGCTCGGCGAGGACGGCCATACCACCCTTTATGCGGTGCTGAACAAGATCGACGTACTCTGGGACGACCTGGCCGGCGAGGCCTTCGTGCAGAACGCCATCCGCCACATCCAGGACACCACCGCGCGCCAGCTGGGCATCGCCCGCGAGGACGTGCTGCCGCTGTCGGCCAAGCAGGCGCTGCTGGCCAAGGTACGCGGCGACCGCGAACTGCTCGCGCGCAGCCAGATGGAGTCCCTGGAGGACCTGCTCTGCGAGCGCATCGTCGCGCAGAAGGAACGTCTGCTGGAAACCGCCGTGGTCGGCCAGGTGCTGGCGCTGGTCAACAACAGCCAGCACAGCCTGCGCGTGCGCCTGGACAAGGTGAAGGAGCAGCAGGCGCTGCTCAACGACCAGCAGCAGGACAGCGGCCAGCTGCTGTTCGAGCTGACCGCGCGGACCAAGGACGACCACAACCTGCACCACAAGCGCCTGCTCAGCCTGAAGACCAACCAGCGCCTGCTGCGCCACCAGGGCGAGCAGCTGCGCGAGGCAGTACGCGCCGAGCGCCTGGAACAGCACCTGAAGAAGGTCCACGACAAGCTGCGCGGCAGCTGGACCACGGTCGGTATCCACCAGGCCATCCTGCAGTTCTTCCGTACCGTGGAAGGCGACCTGGTCGCCCTCGGCCACGAAGCCGAAACCGCCAACCGCATGGTCGCGGCCATCTACCAGCGGCACAACGAGGAAAACCCGCTCAACGCCCTGGACGCCCCGCAGTTCCGCGTCCAGCGCTACCTGCGCGACCTGGCCAAGCTGCAGGAGAAGGCCGACCGCTTCCGCCTGCACCTCAAGACCCTGCTCACCGAGCAGCGCCTGCTGACCCGGCGCTTCTTCGCCACCGTCGCCCAGGAAGTCATCGGCCTGCACCAGCGCCTGCGCGAGGAAGCCGAGCAATGGGCCGCCGACGCCCTGATGCCGCTGATGCAGTACAGCCTGGAACACAAGCAGATGCTGGAAACCCACATGCTGCGCCTCAAGGCCCTGGCCCAGGAAACCCAGCAGGCGCGGCAGCGCTCGCTGCTGCTGGGGCGCTATACCGAGGAGCTGGAACAGCAGCTCACCGAGGCCACCGACATCCTCCGCCAACTGCGCCGCCCGGCGCCGCTGCAACGCCAGGCCAAGGTCGTCACCCTGCCCACCTCGCAGCGCGCCTGAACCCCGCGCAGCTCAATCGGAGGGTGCTGTCTTTTCGCTGTAATACTGACGCCGATTCAACAAAGCCGTTAGGAATCGGCTGAATAGGCAGCATCCAACCCATCTGCTCCCATGCAGGCTCCTTTTCAGACAAGGAAGCCTGCCATGCTCAGTTCACTCAGCGATCTCTACGAGGGTCTGAAGGACGAATACCGGCGCTGGCGCTATGGGCCGCCGCCCCCGCAGAACTCCCGGCAACAGCCGCCAGCCTCTCGCCCTGCTGCGCCCCCGCCGGTCCCTGTTCCACCAACGGCAGCACCAGCTCCTGCGCCGGCTGCCCAGACTCCATCGCCGCTGAAGAACTGGAGCTACCCCTTCAAGGTACAAACCGGAGGCCAGGAAGCCCCCATCTCCCAGCTCACCCACATGTCGAAAGCGCTGGCGGGCTTCTATCCGCTGGGCATCAACGGCATGTGGCATGGCGGCGTGCACTTTGATGCAGGCACCGCCAGCGCGCTCGATCAGAGCCACGTCAGTTGCCTGGCCGATGGCGAGGTGGTGGCCTACCGGATACCCACCGTCACCCCGAAGACCACCTACCACAAAGGCCACGACGACACCGTCTCCCTGCCCTTCGCCAGCGGCTTCGTACTGGTCCGCCACCGCTTGCAAGCCCCCGCGATCGAAGGCGCGACAAAGCCGCCACCCAGCCTGGTTTTCTACAGCCTCTACATGCACCTGGAGGACTGGGCGAGTTACCAGGCCGACGCGGCGAAGGCCCGTCCGGTGTTCTGGGCCGCCAGTTCCTATCGGGTAAAGAACGATGTGGCTGACCCCGGCCCCATCGGCCTCACCGTGCACGACAAGCCCAGTCCAAAGGGAGCCATCGTGAGCGTCCTGCCACGCGGCACCCGCGTGACCATCGGTGGCTCCGCCCCCTCGCACGGCTACGTGAAACTGGTGAGTGCGGAAGGCATCGAACTACCAGCGCTCGGCCCGCAACACGGAACGGCCCGCGGCTATGTCCGCCTTGATGCACTGGACACGGCCACAGGGGCCTACCGCGTCAAGGACAACGCCCTGGGCCAGAAACCTGGCGACCAGCTCAATATCCACGCCACGGCAGCGGCCACCAGCAAAGTCACCGGCACACTGGCACGCGGCACCGAACTGGTCGTCAGTGGTGACGGCGCCTACCGCAAGCTGGAAGCCGTGATCCCCCAGGGCCTGGAAGGCGACGGACACACCGAAGTGCCTGAACTGCCCGCCTACGGTGGTGACTATGGGCACCAGGCCCCGGAGGGTTATGTACGCTTTGCCGCACTGGCCCCCCTCATCGCGCCACTGCAACGGGACTCGGTCGCCCTTCCGGACCCGCCGATCCCGATCAAGGCCGGCCAGTTGATAGGGCACATCGGCGTCTACCACGACATGAAGAAATCCGAGGAGCGCAAACTCCACCTGGAAGTCTTTACCGCCCAGGACATGGTCAAGTTCCTCGCCGACAGCCGCGACTGGGCACGGCAACTGCCGGAGAGCGAGCGAACCTGGCTCAAACTGGCCAAGGGCACTCGCGTCATCAGCCACCAGGACAGCTACAAGAAGGCCACACCACCCACTCTGCAGGATGCCGGCAAAGACAGTGCCGACGACCTGCTGATTCCCAGAAGCCTGCTGGATGGCCTGCGCGCCGAATGGAAAATCCAGCTCCCCGCCGCAGGTGAACAAAAGGCCCGCAACTGGTATCGCCTGGATGGCCTGCTCAACGACGACACCGGCAACCTCATCGACGGCTGGGTCTGCGAGGAAGTGGGCGTCACCCCGTGGGTCAGTCCCTGGGCCTGGGAAGGCTACGACATCATCGTCAACGTCAATCCCCTCGAAGAGGGCATGGCCTACTTCAAGCAACTGCACTCCGACCTTGGGCTCCAGGCCATGGCCGACCGCTGGGACAAAGGCCCCCTGCAGACGCGCCTGTACGACATCATCGGCACCGGCCCCGACAACAAGCTGACGGCCGCCAAGATAAAAAGAGCCCTGGAAATCCCCGCCCGCGCGCAGTCCATCGCGCAACTGGTCATCCAGTATGAAAGCGAATGGCGCTACACCGCGAAAAGAATGGAGCCGCTGGACAAACTGCTGGGCCACACCCGCACCGAGCCGATACTGAACTGGATTGCGGAGAAGGGGCGCAGGAAGGCGCTGGGTTTCTGGGATGACGTGTGGGGGAAGGTGGGATTGCCGGAGGCGGCCAAGGTTTATCACTTGCACCCAACTGGGTTTGTTTGTTGGTTGAAAAGAGTCTGCCCAAAAGACTGCACGACAGAGACTTATGAACTTGACACAACGAAAGGAACATATAGGGTCACAAAAGAATCATTCGAATACATATTGAAAACTGAAGGCTTCAGAGAAAAACCATATGTCCCTGGCGGCGCTAGCGGGGTAACAATTGGGTATGGGTATGATCTCGGCCAGCAAAAAACCGAGCAGGTTCGTATTGACTTATCTGGAATATACTCTGACACCGAAATTGATCAACTTGTAGCAGTTATTGGAAAACAAGGAGATAACGCAAGATCTGTAGTAGGTTCGCTTTCGGGTATAACCATAAGCAAACCAAGAGCTTTGGAACTTGCTCTAAAAATGAAAAAGCGATATGCACAACTCGTTGTAGAGGCATATCCCCAGTCGATTAATTTGCATCCGCACTGCCAAGGGGCTCTACTGTCACTGGTAATTAACAGAGGCAACTCGCTTGATAAGCCTGACTTGGAGTCGCGACTAGAAATGGCACAAATAGCTGACGATCTGAATATTGAAAAATACGAATTGATACCTTCTAGGCTAAGGTCGATGAAAAGGCTATGGATTGGAAAGCCTGGGATGGGTGGATTGATTACACGTCGGGAGGCTGAGGCAAAATTATTTGAGAGGGGTTTAAAATGCGATTGTTAGCAGCAACGCTTTTCTCTTTTTTATTTCCAGCAACGCGCTATCCAAGGAGGCATGCGAACCTAAGTCAACTGTATCTAGCGACATCTTTTCATGCCTAGATGAGTACTACAAGAAAATAGATAAAGAGCTCAATACTCAATACTCAATACTCAATACTCAATACTCAATACTCAATACTCAATACTCAATATAAGAGAGCACAGACCGACTTGGACATCAAGGGTCTGACCGATGTAGAGAAGGAATGGATAAAATTTAGGGACTTGAACTGTGACTATATTTATAGATCATATTCCCCCGGGGCGGAAAGCGGGATGGAAAAGATGAGTTGCCTTATCTCTCTGAGCTCGGCCAGAGAGAGCGAGATCGCATACATGAGATCAGGAGTCTTGAATGACGGATTTAATACTGCCCTATACATTTCCGAGGAAATCTCCGAAGAAGTTAGAGGGTATTTTATTGACCAAGTAAAACGTAGGTATAACCTCCCAGATAACGGAGTGTATTTTGAAAAAATTGCCGCCTATCTGAATCACTTCATGGTGAAAATTTCGAGCTCTGCATGACAAGGATGAAATTTCAAAATCATATTAGATAAAATATCATACTTAACCAACACCTTGGAAAAGCACTTCACCAACAGAATGAAAAATATAATTATAAGAACCGCCATGAAGTATATAAAATCAAGCAGCAATAATAAAAACTGCGAAAAATCGAGCAAGACACTCAGCACCAAGAAAAGCACAACTAGACTTGATGGCAAGAAATACATCTTGCCAACTAACACGATACCCCCAAGAGCCCTATAAAATTATTCCCACCCATAAATTGAAATGCCCCCTTCTTCGTGGACTACCCCCCCAACCCTTGCCGCTACGGGCGGCGCTCTTTAGACTGGCCGTCCTTTTTTATTCATGAGCTGGGTCGATGCCAACAGTCTTCCCCGAAGATTCCGTCGGTCTGGTCACCCCCCAGACGCTGCAGTTCGACGAACCGCTGCCCCTGGCCTGCGGCAAGACCCTGCCCGAATACCAGCTGGTGATCGAGACCTACGGCGAGCTGAACGCCACGGCGAGCAACGCCGTGCTGATCTGCCACGCCCTTTCCGGCCATCACCACGCCGCCGGCTACCACAGCGAGGATGAGCGCAAGCCGGGCTGGTGGGACAGCTGCATCGGTCCGGGCAAGCCCATCGACACCCGCAAGTTCTTCGTCGTCGCGCTGAACAACCTGGGCGGCTGCAACGGCTCCACCGGGCCGACCAGCCTCAACCCTGCCACCGGCAAGACCTACGGCGCAGACTTCCCGGTGGTCACAGTGGAAGACTGGGTCAACAGCCAGGCACGCCTGGCCGACCGCCTCGGCATCCACAGCTGGGCCGCCATCGTCGGAGGCAGCCTGGGCGGCATGCAGGCGCTGCAGTGGACCATCAGCTACCCCGAGCGCGTGCGCCATTGCCTGTGCATCGCCAGCGCACCCAAACTGTCGGCGCAGAACATCGCCTTCAACGAAGTCGCCCGCCAGGCCATCCTCTCGGACCCGGAGTTCTTCGGCGGCCACTTCCAGGAACACGACGTGATTCCCAAGCGCGGCCTGCGCCTGGCGCGGATGGTCGGGCACATCACCTACCTCTCCGATGACGCCATGGGCGCCAAGTTCGGCCGCGACATGAAGTCGGAGAAGCTCAACTACGACCTGCACAGCGTCGAGTTCCAGGTGGAAAGCTACCTGCGCTACCAGGGCGAGGAGTTCTCCACCCGCTTCGACGCCAACACCTACCTGCTGATGACCAAGGCGCTGGACTACTTCGACCCGGCCGCCGCCAACGGCGACGACCTGGCGCGCACCCTCGCGGGGGTGAAGGCGGACTTCTGCCTGATGTCCTTCACCACCGACTGGCGCTTTTCCCCGGCACGCTCGCGGGAAATCGTCGACGCGCTGCTGGCGGCGAAGAAGAACGTCAGCTACCTGGAAATCGACGCACCGCAAGGCCACGACGCCTTCCTGATGCCGATTCCGCGCTACCTGCAAGCCTTCAGCGGTTACATGCACCGCATCAGCGTATAAGGACCACCATGCGCGCCGACCTGGAAATCATCCAAGACTGGATCCCCGCCGGCAGCCGCGTGCTCGACCTGGGCTGCGGCGATGGCGAGCTGCTCGCCTGGCTGCGCGACCACAAGCAGGTCGGCGGCTACGGCCTGGAGATCGACTCCGACAAGATCGCCAAATGCATCGAACGCGGTGTCAATGTCATCGAACAGGACCTGGACAAGGGCCTGGGCAACTTTGCCAGCGACAGCTTCGACGTGGTGGTGATGACCCAGTCGCTGCAGGCCCTGCGCTACCCGGACAAGGTGCTGGCGGAGATGCTGCGCGTGGGCAAGACCTGCATCATCACCTTCCCCAACTTCGGTCACTGGCGCTGCCGCTGGTACCTCGCGCGCAATGGCCGCATGCCGGTGTCGGAGTTCCTTCCGTACACTTGGTACAACACGCCGAACATCCACTTCTGCACCTTCCGCGACTTCGAGGCGCTCTGCCACGAGCAGCACGCGAAGGTGCTCGACCGTCTGGCGGTAGACCACGAGCACCAGCATGGCTGGGCCTCGCGAATCTGGCCTAATCTGTTGGGTGAGATCGGCATCTACCGGATCAGCGGCGCTGGCGTGCAAGACCACCGCATCGCCGTCTGATCGCGGCTATCTGATAGAGCCCGGGAGAAACATCATGCGCCGCCTGCTTACCTTCCTCGCCTGCCTGGTCCTCGCCGTGCCCGCCTTCGCCGAACAGGTGAAGCGCCTGGGTGATCTGCAGGTGCACTACAGCGTGTTCAATTCCAGCTTCCTCCAGCCCAATGTCGCGCAAGCGGTGGGCGTGGTACGCAGCAAGGCCCAGGGCGTAGTCAACATCGTGCCGCTGGACGCCAGCGGCAAGCCGGCCAACGTCACCGTCGCCGGCTCCGCGAAGAACCTGATGGGACAGACCGTCCCCCTGACCTTCAAGCGTGTGGTCGAGGAAGGCGCCGTCTACAACCTGGCGCAGTTCCCCATCGAAGGCCGCGAAACCCTGACCTTCTCCATCCAGGTCCAGTCCGGAAACGAAGCCCCGCAAAGCTTCGATTTCATGCAGGAAATCTTCCCAGACGAATGATCAAGCTCGAACAACTGGTGCTGGCCAGTCACAACGCCGGCAAGCTCAAGGAACTCCAGGCCATGCTCGGAGCCCACGTGAAGGTGCGCTCCATCGGCGAGTTCAGCGACGTGGAACCGGAAGAGACCGGCCTCTCGTTCGTCGAGAACGCCATCCTCAAGGCCCGCAATGCCGCGCGCATCTCCGGCCTGCCGGCGCTGGCCGACGACTCGGGCCTGGCGGTGGACTTCCTTGGCGGTGCGCCGGGCATCTATTCCGCGCGCTACGCCAACGGCAAGGGTGACGCGGCGAACAACGCCAAGCTGCTGGATGCCCTGAAGAACGTGCCCGACGAGCAACGCGGCGCCCAGTTCGTCAGCGTGCTGGCCCTGGTCCGCCACGCCGACGACCCGCTGCCGATCCTCTGCGAAGGTCTCTGGCACGGCAGCATCCTGCGCGAAGCCCGCGGCGAACACGGCTTCGGCTACGACCCGCTGTTCTGGGTGCCGGAAGCCGAGTGCTCCAGCGCCGAGCTGGCGCCCGAGCGCAAGAATCAGATCAGCCACCGCGCCCGCGCGATGGCCCTGCTGAAGCAGCGGTTGGGACTATGACCAAGGCTTCAGGCGACAGGCTTCAGGCCACAGGCAAAAGCCCCCACCTGCAGCCTGCGGCCTGCAGCCTGCAGCTTCCGCCGCTCTCGGCGTACGTGCATATCCCCTGGTGCGTGCGCAAATGCCCCTACTGCGACTTCAACTCCCACGCTGCTGGCCCAGAGCTGCCCGAGGACGCCTACGTCGAGGCGCTGCTGGCTGACCTGACGGCAGATCAGGGCTATGTGTACGGCCGCAAGCTGACCTCGATCTTCTTCGGCGGCGGCACGCCCAGCCTGTTCTCGGCCAAGGCGCTGGGCCGCATCCTCGCAGGCCTGGAGCGACAGGTCGGGTTCGAGAGCGACATCGAGATCACCCTGGAGGCCAACCCCGGCACCTTCGAGCAGGCCAAGTTCGCCGACTACCGGGCGCTGGGCATCAACCGCCTGTCCATCGGCATCCAGAGCTTCCAGGCCGAGAAACTCAAGGCACTGGGCCGCATCCACGATGGTGACGAAGCAGTACGCGCCGCCGAAATGGCCCGCCGCGCCGGCTTCGACAACTTCAACCTGGACCTGATGCACGGCCTGCCGGAGCAGAGCGTCGCCGACGCCCTGGCCGACCTGCAGCAGGCCGTCGACCTGGCGCCGACGCACCTGTCCTGGTACCAGCTGACCATGGAGCCGAACACGGTGTTCTGGAGCCAGCCGCCGGAGCTGCCCGAGGATGACCAGCTGTGGGAAATCCAGGAAGCCGGCCAGGCGCTGCTCGCCCAGGCGGGCTACGCCCAGTACGAAACCTCGGCCTATGCCCGTGACGGCAAGCGCGCGCGGCACAACCTGAACTACTGGACCTTCGGCGACTTCCTCGGCATCGGCGCCGGCGCCCACGCCAAGCTGAGCACGCCGCAAGGCCGCATCCTGCGCACCTGGAAGACCCGCCTGCCGAAGGACTACCTGAACCCGGAGAAACCCTTCCAGGCCGGCGAGCGCGACCTGGAAGCGGACGACCTGCCCTTCGAATTCATGATGAATGCCCTGCGCCTCACCGACGGCGTACCGGCGGCGACCTTTGCCAAGCGCACCGGCCTACCGCTGACCGCCATCGAGGAAGCCTGCCGCCAGGCACGCCAGGACGGCCTGCTGGTGAACGACCCGCAGCGCCTGGCTCCGACCGAACGCGGCCAGCTGTTCCTCAACGATCTGCTACAGCGCTTCCTGCCTTGAGAATGCGTCGGGCGACGCTGCCGTCGCCCGCCGTGTACACTCCCCGGCGACTCTGAATCCCAAGGAGCCCCAATGGACTTCGCGCTCGACCTGATTGCCAACGTCTCCCGCTGGTGCCGCGGCCACCTGTCCGACATCGCCCTGGCGATCATGGCGACCGTGCTGGTGCTGTTCGGCCCGGCGATCAACGCCTGGGTACAGCAACGCATCGGCAGCCTGAACTTCGTCTTCCGCACCCTGCTGTTCGTGCTGATCTGCGCCGTCGGCTATGGCCTGGCGATGGTCTTCGTCACCCCGTGGCTGGCCAAGGGCCTGGGTTATTTCAACAACTACACCCTGGCCCCCGTCCTGCTGCTAGTGTTCTTCGTGATTGGCATGATCGCCGACCGCAGTTGACCTGCGTTCCTCCGGCGGTTGGCCACCCATCCGCCGGAGGACACATGAAGCCGATCAAGCATCTCTACCTGCACTTCTCCGATGGCCAGCGCCTGGCGCTGCGCTTCCCGCAACAGAGCGACGACCCCGCCGAAGTGGCCCGCGGCATCCGCAAGCAGATGGAGTCGCCGGTAATCAGCATCGAGGTGGACGGCGACCTGCTGATCATCCCGCGCACCAGCATCAAGTACCTGCAGATCAGCCCGGCGCCAATGCGCATGCCGGAGACCACCGTGCTGGGGGCGGAGTTGATCGAGTAGAAGGCCTGCGTCTGCGCAGGAGCGGATTCATCCGCGATCGGGTCGGTACGGTGCCAACTGACAGCACCGCCTTTCAGGCGGTTCGCGGGCATGGCCCGCGACTCGCTGAACCAGCAGCGACATTCCACACTGCACAAACACAAAGGCCGCCTCGCGGCGGCCTCTGCTGGACTCAGTTACCCTCGCGGCGCAACGCCTGCGGAGTGAAGTCGCGCGGCCCCAGCGGGACCTTGAAGTCGTACATCGGCTCGTTGTTGTCCAGGCCGTCGACGAAGTAGCGCGCCCCTTCGAAGTCGTACAGCGCTTCCAGGGTGCTGAGCACCATGGGCACGTCGTAGTAGTTGATCGGGTGCACTTCCTGGGCGCGGATCAGCTTGCCGTCGGCGTTGTAGATGTCCGAGGCGAGGATCTGCCAGCTGTCTTCATCCAGGTAGAAGCGGCGCTTGGCGAACGGATGGCCCATGCCCTTGCGCAGGGTCGCCTCGACCACCCAGACGCGGTGCGGCTCGTAGCGCAGCAGCTCGGGGTTGAGGGTCTTGGTCCTGAGGATGTCGGCGTAGGGGATGCCCTTCTGGTGCACCGCGTAGCTGTTGTACGGCACCAGCATCTCGCGCTTGCCCAGCAGCTGCCACTCGTAGTGGTCCGGCGCGCCGTTGTAGACGTCCACGGTGTCGGCGGTGGCCAGGCCGTTGGTGTCGGGCTGCAGGGTGTCGTAGGCCAGGCTCGGCAGGCGGCGCACGCGACGCTCGCCGCTGTTGAAGCGCCAGGCCTTGCGGATCGACAGCACCTGGTCGATGGTCTCCTGCACCACCAGCGCAGAGCCGGCGAGCTTGGCCGGGGCGACGATGTTGTACTTGTAGTAGAACAGCGTGTTGTTCAGGTCCTGCGGGGTCATGCCCTCGCGACCGTAGTTGAAGTACACGTAGCGGTCGAGCTTGAGCAGGTTGTAGCTGCCGCTGGCGAGCACGGCGGCCTGGTTGGTCACCATGTGAATCTGCTCGCCACGGTAGCGCATGATGTGGTTCCAGATGGCTTCCAGGCCGGTCTTCGGCATCGGGAACGGCACACCGGCGGCGGCGCCCTGCACGCCGTTGCCGTCGGCGATCAGTTCGGCGTTCTCGGCATTGAAGCGGGTGGCGTCATAGATGCGCTGGGGCAAGGATGCACTGCGGCGGCTGGGGAAGACGCGCAGGTAGTAGTCCGGGTTCTCCTGCAGCAGCGCCTGGGTGCCGGGAGTGAGCAGCGCCTGGTACTGCGCCAGGTTCTTGCTGTCGATCTTGTACTGCACGGCATCGGTGGCGTACGGATCGAGGTGGTGGGTGCCGGGCTGGTAGCCCGCCGGGGCGCTGGTGATGCCACCGGTCCACGCGGGGATGGTGCCACTGGCATTGCCGGCCATTTCCGCCCCCATCGGCGTCAGGTCGCGACCCAGTCGAGCGGCCTCGGTGGCATCGACTTTCGCCTGCGCCGGCAGGACCCACACCCCCGCCATCAGCAGTACAGCAAGTTTCTTCAACACAGCAGACTCCTTTGCGACGGACTCCTGTCCATCACTCTTATTTTCGTCCGCGGCGGATGCCGCTTTTTATTCAGGAGGTGAGGGTGGCCTTTGCGGCCTGCCGGGTGGTCCCGGTCTATAGGCTGTTCATCCGTGAAAAAGGCCTGCTGCGCAGGCCTTTTTCCGCTGAATCAGTCGACACGCTCGAACTTCAGGTCCCAGACGCCATGCCCGAGTCGCTCCCCGCGACGTTCGAACTTGGTGACCGGACGCTCTTCCGGGCGCGGCACATAGGTATTGTCCGCCGAAAGGTTGCGATAGCCGGGTGCGGCATTCATCACTTCCAGCATGTGCTCGGCATATTGTTCCCAGTCAGTGGCCATGTGCAGCACGCCGCCGACCTTCAGCTTCTGCCGTACCAGCTCGGCCCAGGCCGGCTGCACGATACGACGCTTGTGGTGGCGCGACTTGTGCCACGGGTCCGGGAAGAACAACAGCAGACGGTCGAGGCTGGCATCGGCCACGCAATCGCGCAGCACTTCGATGGCGTCGCAGCTGTAGACGCGGATGTTGCTCAGTTCCTGGGTCAACATGCCGTTGAGCAGTGCGCCGACGCCCGGACGGTGCACCTCCACGCCGATGAAGTCCTGCTCCGGCGCGGCAGCGGCCATCTCCAGGGTGGCGTGGCCCATACCGAAGCCGATCTCGAAGGTACGCGGCGCCTGGCGCCCGAACACCTGGTCGAAGTCCCGCGCGCCGTCGGCCAGTTCCAGGCCGTACTTCGGCCAACCCTGGTCGAGGCCGCGTTGCTGGCCTTCGGTCATGCGCCCGGCGCGCATCACGAAGCTCTTGATGGCGCGCATCGGACGGTTGTCGGCGTCGGGCTGGTTCTCGGGCTGATTCTCGGGAATGTCACTCATGACTCGGACCTTGCGGGTAAATGCACGCGCGGGCCGGCTGCCTTCGGCATACCGGCCCGCGCGTCGGAATGGAAATACTTAGTTGATCAGGCCCGTCATCGGCGACGACGCGCTCGCGTACAGCTTGCGCGGCATGCGGCCGGCCAGGTAGGCCAGGCGGCCGGCGACGATGGCGTGCTTCATGGCCTCGGCCATCATCACCGGGTTCTGCGCGTGGGCGATGGCGGTGTTCATCAGCACGGCTTCGCAACCCAGTTCCATGGCGATGGTGGCGTCGGAGGCGGTGCCCACGCCGGCATCCACCAGCACCGGAACGGTGGCTTCTTCGAGGATGATGCGCAGGTTGTAGGGGTTGCAGATGCCCAGGCCAGAGCCGATCAGGCCGGCCAGCGGCATCACCGCGATGCAGCCGATCTCGGCCAGTTGGCGGGCAATGATCGGGTCGTCGCTGGTGTACACCATGACGTCGAAGCCGTCCTTGACCAGCACTTCGGCGGCCTTGAGGGTTTCGACGACGTTGGGGAAGAGGGTCTTCTGGTCGGCCAGGACTTCCAGCTTGACCAGGTTGTGGCCATCGAGCAGCTCGCGGGCCAGGCGGCAGGTACGTACGGCCTCGACGGCGTCGTAGCAGCCGGCGGTGTTCGGCAGGATGGTGTAGCGATCCGGCGGGATCACGTCCAGCAGGTTCGGTTCGCCCGGGTTCTGGCCGATGTTGGTGCGGCGCACGGCAACCGTGACGATCTCGGCGCCCGAGGCCTCGATGGCGACACGGGTCTCCTCGAGGTCCTTGTATTTTCCGGTGCCGACCAGCAGGCGGGAATTGTAGGTACGGCCAGCCAGGGTGAAGGGCTTGTCGACCGGCAGGTTGGAGTTGGTTTGGCTCATCGGATCACTCCTGAAGGAAAGGCGGGCGGGGCCTGAAAGTCTGGGAGGCGGCTGCTAGCCGCCGCCGATGGCATGCACCACTTCCACCTGGTCGCCTTCGCTCAGGGCGGTGGCGGCGTGCTGGCTGCGCGGCACGATGTCCTGGTTGAGCTCGACCGCGACACGCTTGCCGGTGAGGTCGAGACGCTCGAGCAGGTTGGCGACGCTGTGGCCGTCGGGCAGCTCGAAGGGTTCGCCGTTCAACTGAATACGCATGGGCGGGACGGTCGTTGCTGGAGGGGGTCGCATTCTAGCCCGATCGCGCCGGATGACCAAGGTTCCGGAGTGCCGCACTCGGGCTTTTCTGACGCTCGGGTCAACCCAGCCGGAAGGCCGCCACCAGCAGCAGCGCCCAGCCGATCAGGAAGAACAGCCCGCCGATCGGGGTGATGATGCCCACGCCGAGGCCGGCCAGGGTCAGCAGGTAGAGGCTGCCGGAAAACAGCAGGATGCCGACGGTGAAGGCCCAGCCGGCAAGGCTGACCAGGGTGCCGCCGATATGCGCCGAGAGCAGCGCCACGCCGAACAGCGCCAGGGCATGCAGCATCTGGTAATGCACGCCGGTCTGGAACACCGCCAGGTACTCCGGGGTGAGCTTGCTCTTCAGGCCGTGGGCAGCGAAGGCGCCGAGGGCGACACCGGTGAAACCGAAGAAGGCGGCGAGTATCAGGAAAGTACGCAGCATCGGAAAGCTCCAGACAGGTGAGTGCCGCTATAATGGCCCGCTCATCCGCCCAGTCAAAGCCTCGCATGCGCAACGTCCTCCGCCGCCTGTTCAAGATCGCGCTCTGGTTCGTCGCCATCAGCGTGGCGCTGGTCATCATCCTGCGCTGGGTACCGCCGCCGGGCACCATGGTCATGATCGAGCGCAAGGTCGAGTCCTGGTTCAACGGCCAGCCCATCGACCTGCAGCGCAGCTGGCGCTCCTGGGACGAGCTGCCGGACAGCCTCAAGCTCTCGGTGATCGCCAGCGAAGACCAGAAGTTCGCCGAACACCACGGCTTCGACGTGCCGGCGATCCAGAAGGCCCTGGCGCACAACGAGCAGGGCGGCAGGGTCCGCGGCGGCAGCACCATCAGCCAGCAGGTGGCGAAGAACGTCTTCCTCTGGACCGGCCGCAGTTGGGTACGCAAGGGCTTCGAGGCATGGTTCACCCTGCTGATCGAGACCTTCTGGTCCAAGCAGCGGATTCTCGAGGTCTACCTCAACAGCGTGGAGTGGGACGCCGGCGTATTCGGCGCCCAGGCCGCTGCCCAGCACCACTTCGGCGTCGACGCCAAGCGCCTGTCGCAACAGCAGGCCAGCCTGCTGGCGGCCGTGCTGCCCAACCCGCGCAAGTGGAGCGCCGGCAAGCCCGGCCCCTACGTGCGCCAGCGCGCCTCCTGGATCCGCCAGCAGATGTGGCAGCTGGGTGGCAGCGATTATCTCGGGCGCCTTTAAGGCGCCTCGCTGGTCTTGAGGGTATTGCGCGGCACCACCCGCACCCACTGCAGGGTGCCGTCGCGATGCAGCAGGGTCATGCCCTTCTCTGGATAGACCCAGGCCTCGCCGCCATCCACCTGCAGGCGCAGTCGCGGATCGCCCAGGCTCACCGCCAGGCGACCGACCGCCAGGTCTTCCTGCGGCGCCAGCGCCAGCTCGGAGACCGGCTTGTTGCCCAACTGGCCCATCAGCTCGGCGCTCAGCGGCTGGTCCTTGCTGGTCGGCTGCATGCCGGTGGCCTTGGCCAGGCTGGCATGCTCGGCGTCGCTCAGGGCCAGCTCCGCCTCGACGTGCCAGGGCCCCTCTTCCGTCACCAGCTTGCCGCGGTAATGCAGTTGCGGGCCGTCCTGGCTGGCAGTCAGCCACAGCTCGCCGGGCTGCTGGCCCTGCAGATCGTTCAGGGTCAGCTTGTCGTCGGCCAGCGGCTCGAAGACCTTTTCCTTCCAGTCGTTGAACCACTGCGGCGGCTTGGGCGGCGCCGACGTGCGGGCGACCCAGGAACCGAGGCCGAAGGCCAGCAGGGCGATGACCAGGAAGAACATCCCGTGGACGGGACGCAGGCGCGGCATGGGACTCTCCAGACGCTGAAGGCGGGCAGAAAAAAACCGCACCAGGGTGCGGTTCGCGACTCGCAGGGCGCGTCGAAGCCGGTCAGGCTTCGATGCGACCCTTGAGCTTGTTCATCGCGTTCTTTTCCAGCTGACGGATCCGCTCGGCGGACACGTTGTACTTGGCCGCAAGGTCGTGCAGGGTCGCCTTCTCCTCGGCCAGCCAACGCTGGTAGAGGATGTCGCGGCTGCGGTCGTCCAGGCCTTCCAGCGCCTCGTGCAGGCTGGCGGTGGAGCTGTCGCTCCAGTCCGCTTCCTCCAGCTGGCGCGCCGGGTCGTAACGATGGTCTTCCAGATAATGCGCCGGGGACTGGTAGGCGCTCTCGTCGTCGGCATCCGCCGCCGGGTCGAAGGCCATGTCCTGCCCGGTGAGACGGCTTTCCATCTCGCGGACTTCGCGGGCCTCGACACCGAGGGTTTCCGCGACGCGGTGCACTTCGTCATTGCTCAGCCAGGCCAGCTTCTTCTTCTGGCTGCGCAGGTTGAAGAACAGCTTGCGCTGCGCCTTGGTGGTCGCGACTTTCACGATCCGCCAGTTGCGCAGGATGAACTCATGGATTTCCGCCTTGATCCAGTGGACGGCGAACGACACCAGGCGCACACCCATTTCCGGGTTGAAGCGCTTCACGGCCTTCATCAGGCCGACGTTGCCTTCCTGGATCAGATCGGCCTGGGCCAGGCCGTACCCGGAATAACTCCGGGCGATATGCACGACGAAGCGCAGGTGCGCCAGAACCATTTGCCGTGCCGCTTCCAGATCTTGCTGGTAGAAGAGGCGTTCGGCCAGTTCGCGCTCCTGCTCCGGCGTCAGCAGCGGAATGCTGTTCACCGAGTGCACATAGGCTTCCAGGTTCGCACCGGGAGCCAGGGCATATACAGGTTGCAGAGAAGTGGTCATGCGAATCCTCCGATTCACGAAACTCGCGCAGTGTAGCACTGCGAAATCTGACTGCAAGCGGGTGTAAAAGTTCCTTTACACCCGCTTAACCCCTGCAAAATCAGGGGGTTTCAGCGCGGTGCCAGCTCGCGCAGGTGGCGCGCCACGGCCAGCCAGGCACCGATCCAGCCCAGCAGCACGGCACCAATAGTGAGCGACAGGCCGTCGTCGACCGGTACGCCCGCCAGCCCGAAATCACTGCCGTACAGCCCGGCCAGGTTGACCACGGAGCTGTTCAGCCAGTCCAGGCCGAAGGCCAGCAGGGCCCAGGACAGGATGCCCGCGCCCAGGCCGTACAACGCGCCCATATAGAGGAAGGGGCGACGCACGTAACCGTCCGTCCCGCCGACCAGCTTGATGACTTCGATTTCGTTACGGCGGTTTTCGATGTGCAGGCGGATGGTGTTGCCGATCACCAGCAACAGGGTCAGCACCAGCAGGAGGGTCAGGCCGAAGACGAAGCGGTCGCCCAGCTTGAGGATCGCCGACAGCCGCTCGACCCAGACCAGGTCCAGCTGCGCCTGTTGTACACCCGGCAGCTCCGACAACCTTTGACGCAAGGCATCCAGCTGGGCCTTGTCGATCTGCTTGGGCGTCACCGAGATGACCGCCGGCAGCGGGTTGTCAGGCAATTCCTTCAGCGCCTCGCCGAGACCGGACTGTTCCTGCAGCTCTTTCAGCGCATCGTCGCGACTGATCAGCTGCGCCTCGATCACATCGGGCATTTTCTCGATCTGTTCGCGCAGGTCCTGGCCCTGGGCCTCGCTGGCCTTCAGGTCGAGGAACAGGGAAATCTGTGCGGCGCGCTGCCAGGAGCCACCGAGGCGCTCGACGTTGTTCAGCAGCAGCGACAGGCCCATGGGCAGGCTCAGGGTGATGCCCATCACCAGGCAGGTGAAGAAGCTGCCGAAGGGGTGGCTGACCAGGCGGTGCAGACTGTCCATCAGGCTGGCGCGGTGGTTTTCCGCGTAGGCCGAGAGGGACGCGCTGTGGTCCTGGTGTTCGTTGTCTTCCGGGCGCTCGCGGGTGTTGCGCGTCGGGGTGCCTTCTTCGTCGCCGCGGGGCAGGTCATTGGCGCTCATCAGGCGTTCTCCTCACGATCAGCGATGATCCGGCCACGCTGCAGGGTGATCATCCGGTGGCGCATGCGCGCGATCAGTGCCAGGTCATGGCTGGCGATCAGCACGGTGGTGCCCAGGCGGTTGATGTCTTCGAACACGGACATGATTTCCGAGGCCAGGCGCGGGTCGAGGTTGCCGGTGGGTTCGTCGGCGAGCAGCAGGGCCGGACGGTGCACCACCGCGCGGGCGATGCCGACGCGCTGCTGCTGCCCGGTGGAGAGGTCGGACGGACGGTCCTCGGCCTTCTCCTTGAGGTTCACCCGGTCCAGCGCCGCTTCGACGCGGTAGGCGATGTCCGCCTTGGGCAGGCCGAGGATCTGCATCGGCAGGGCGACGTTCTCGAACACGCTGCGGTCATCGAGCAGCTGGTGGTTCTGGAATACCACGCCGATCTGCCGGCGCAGGAAGGGAATCTGCGCGGTGGAGATGCGCGAGACGTCCTGCCCGCCGAGCAGCAGCTTGCCGGAAGTGGGTCGCTCCATCGCCAGGATCAGGCGCAGCAGGGTGCTCTTGCCCGCACCGGAGTGGCCGGTGACGAACATGATCTCGCCGCGCGGCACGCGGAACGAAATCTCGTGCAGGCCGACGTGGCCGTTGGGATAGCGTTTGCCAACCTGCTCGAAACGGATCATGCGATTTCCCGGGTCTCGAAGAGTGCACGGACGAAAGCATCGGCTTCGAAGGTTCGAAGATCGTCGATCCCTTCGCCGACACCGATGTAGCGGATCGGCAGGCCGAACTGCTTGGCCAGGGCGAAGATCACCCCACCCTTGGCGGTGCCGTCCAGTTTGGTCAGGGCCAGGCCGGTGAGTTCCACGGCGTTGTTGAACTGCTTGGCCTGGTTGATGGCGTTCTGCCCGGTGCCGGCATCCAGCACCAGCAGGACTTCGTGGGGAGCCGTCTCGTCCAGCTTGCCGATCACGCGGCGCACCTTCTTCAGCTCTTCCATCAGGTTGTCCTTGGTGTGCAGGCGGCCGGCCGTGTCGGCGATCAGCACGTCCACGCCGCGGGCCTTGGCAGCCTGCACGGCGTCGAAGATCACCGAGGCGGAATCCGCGCCGGTGTGCTGGGCGATCACGGCGATATTGTTGCGCTCGCCCCAGACCTGCAGCTGCTCGACAGCGGCGGCGCGGAAGGTGTCGCCGGCGGCCAGCATGACTTTCTTGCCATCGAGCTGCAGCTTCTTCGCCAGCTTGCCGATGGTGGTGGTCTTGCCGACGCCGTTCACGCCGACCACGAGGATCACGTAGGGCTGCTTGTCGCGGGGGATGGTCAGCGGCTGCTCGACGGGGCGCAGCAGGCCGGCCAGCTCTTCCTGCAGGGCCTTGTACAGCGCTTCGCTGTCGGCCAGTTCCTTGCGCGCGACGCGCTTGGTCAGGTTCTGCACGATGGTGGTGGTGGCCTCGACGCCGACGTCGGCGGTCAGCAGGCGGGTCTCGATCTCGTCGAGCAGGTCGTCGTCGATGGCCTTCTTGCCCAGGAACAGGCTGGCCATGCCTTCGCCGAGGCTGGCGCTGGTCTTCGACAGGCCCTGCTTGAGGCGGGCGAAGAAGCCAATCTTGGCCGGTTCGCTGGCAGCAGGCCTGGCCTGCGGCTCGGATTCGGGCTGCGGAGCAGGCTCGGGTTCCGGCTGGGCGACCACGACGGGCGCTTCGGCAACGGGTTCGGGCTGAACGGGAGCGGCGACCGGCGCGGACTCTACCGGCTGCGCAACCACTGGCGCCTCGACCGGCTGGGCGACGGGCTGCGGCATTTCGGCAACGACTGGCGCAATGGGTTGCGGCTCAGATTGCGGCACGGGCACCGGCTCAGCTTGCAAGGCAGGCTGCGCCAGCGGCTCGACCGGCACGCTGGCGGGCACTACGTCGATCACGGGTTCGGGCGTCGGCTGGGCGTGCGCGACCACCGGCTCGGCCTGGACGGCGGGAGCCTGCTCGGGAGCGGGAGCCGGTTCAGCGGCAACAGGCTGTTCAGCCTGGGACTCGGCTTGCTCGGCGGGTTGTTCCTCGGCCTGGGGCTTCTTGCGCCACCAGCCGAACAGACCCTTCTTCTCCCCGGCTGGCGGGGCCTTCTTGTCGTCGTTGGAACCAAACATGTAGGGATCGAATCTCTAGGGGGCGCCACACAGGCAGGCAACAAAGAGCCAGGCAGAAAAAAGCCTCGAAACAGCTTTGAGTAGCCCTGAACGTGGCCGCCCGGAAAACGGATGGGTATCCTAGCATCTCCTCGCCCGCCGGGGTTAAGAGGCTGGCCGCCAGCCTGCATAGACCCCGCGGACAGCCCGAAAGGTTCAGTCCACGATGAAAACCCTTGCACGCCGCCATGCCGGCCTGCTGCTTGGCTCCCTGTTGCTGCCGCTGATGGCCAGCGCCGCGGAACCACAGCCCACCCACGAATACACCCTGGACAACGGCCTGAAGGTCGTCGTCCGCGAGGACCACCGCGCCCCCGTGGTGGTCTCCCAGCTCTGGTACAAGGTCGGCTCCAGCTACGAGACGCCCGGCCTCACCGGACTCTCCCACGCCCTGGAACACATGATGTTCAAGGGCAGCCGCAAACTCGGCCCCGGCCAGGCGTCGCTGGTGCTGCGCGACCTCGGCGCGGAAGAGAACGCCTTCACCACCGACGACTACACCGCCTATTACCAGGTGCTGGCCCGCGACCGCCTGCCGGTGGCGCTGGAGCTGGAAGCCGACCGCATGGCGCACCTCGCCCTGCCGGCCGACCAGTTCAAGAGCGAGATCGAGGTGATCAAGGAAGAACGCCGCCTGCGCACCGAGGACAAGCCCAGCGCGCTGGCCTTCGAGCGCTTCAAGGCCGCCGCCTACCCCGCCAGCGGCTATCGCACGCCGACCATCGGCTGGATGGCCGACCTGCAGCGCATGACCATCGACGACCTGCGTCACTGGTACCAGGCCTGGTACGCGCCGAACAACGCCACCCTGGTGGTGGTTGGCGACGTCAGCGGCGACGAGGTGAAGGCCCTGGCCGAGAAGTACTTCGGCGAGATTCCCAAGCGCGAGCTGCCCGCCGCGCGCAAACCGCTGGAACTGGCCGAGCCGGGCGAGCGCCGCCTCAAACTGCATGTGCGCACCCAACTGCCCAGCCTGATCATGGGCTTCAACGTGCCGACCCTGGGCAGCAGCGATGATTCCAAACAGATCAACGCCCTGCGCCTGATTTCGGCGATCCTCGACGGCGGCTACAGCGCGCGCCTTTCCGCGCGCCTGGAGCGCGGCGAGGAAATCGTCGCCGGCGCCTCGGCCTCCTACGACGCCTTCTCCCGTGGCGATGGCCTGTTCTTCCTTTCCGCCACGCCCAACGTGCAGACCGGCAAGACCCTCGACCAGGTCGAGTCCGCGCTGTGGAAGCAGCTGGAAGAGCTGAAGAACAACCCGCCGAGCAAGGAAGAGCTGGAGCGCGTGCGCGCCCAGGTCATCGCCGGGCTGGTCTACGAGCGCGACTCCATCGCCGGGCAAGCCAGCACCATCGGCGAGCTGGAAAGCGTCGGCCTCGGCTGGCGCCTGGCGGACAAGGACCTGGAAGCCATCCAGGCGGTCACCGCCGAAGACATCCAGCAAGCCGCCCGCACCTATTTCACCCGCTCCCGCCTGACCCTCGCCCAGGTCCTGCCGGAAGTCGCCACCGACAAGGAGCCGAGCCATGAGTGAACGCAATGGCCTGCGCTACGGCCTGGTCGGGCTGATCGTCATCGCGCTGATCGCCGGACTGGTGCTGTTCGTTTCCCGCCCCGCCGCCGAAACGGCGACAGCGGCGCCCGCCCCCACGCCAGTACCTGCACAGTCGACTGCCGCCGAAGCGGCCGCGCCCACCGGCCTGCAATCGCTGGCCGAAGCCGCCGGCAAGGCGCCCAGCCACCGCAAGCTGAACATCCAGCAATGGCAGACCGCCGAAGGCGCCCGCGTGCTCTTCGTCGAAGCCCATGAGCTGCCGATGTTCGACCTGCGCCTGACCTTCGCCGCCGGCAGCAGCCAGGATGGCGATGCCTACGGCCTGGCCATGCTGACCAACGCCATGCTCAACGAAGGCGTGCCCGGCAAGGACACCAGCGCCATCGCCGCCGGCTTCGACGACCTGGGCGCCAATTTCGGCAACGGTTCCTACCGCGACATGGCAGTGGCCAGCCTGCGCAGCCTGAGCGAGCCGACCAAGCGCGACGCCGCCCTGGCGCTGTTCGACCAGGTGATCGGCCAGCCGACCTTCCCCGAGGACGCCCTGGCGCGCATCAAGAACCAGGTCATGGCCGGCTTCGAGTACCAGAAGCAGAACCCCGGCAAGCTGGCGGGCCTGGAACTGTTCAAGCGACTCTATGGCGACCATCCCTACGCCCACTCCAGCGACGGCAACGAAAAGTCGGTGCCGAAGATCAGCGTCGCCCAGCTGCGCGCCTTCCACCAGAAGGCCTACGCCGCCGGCAACGTGGTCATCGCACTGGTCGGCGACCTGACCCGCGAGCAGGCCGAAGCCATCGCCGGCAGCGTCTCCAGGTCCCTGCCCAAGGGCCCCGCCCTGCCGGCGCCGGGCGAGCCGCAGATGCCCAAGGCCGGCGTCACCCACATCGAGTTCCCGTCCAAGCAGACCCAGCTGATGCTGGCGCAGCTGGGCATCACCCGTAACGACCCGGACTACGCCGCACTCTACCTGGGCAACCAGATCCTCGGCGGCGGCGGCTTCGGCACCCGCCTGATGGACCAGGTGCGCGAGAAGCGCGGGCTGACCTATGGCGTGTACTCCGGCTTCACCGGCATGCAGTCGCGCGGGCCGTTCACCATCGGCCTGCAGACCCGCGCCGAGATGAGCGAAGGCACCCTCAAGCTGGTCCAGGACATCGTCCGCGACTACCTCGACAAGGGCCCGACGCAGAAGGAACTCGACGACGCCAAGCGCGAGCTGGCCGGCAGCTTCCCGCTGTCCACCGCGAGCAACGCCGACATCGTCGGCCAGCTGGGCGCCATCGGCTTCTACAACCTGCCGCTGGATTACCTGGAAACCTTCCTCAGCCAGGTCCAAGGCCTGAGCGTGGAACAGGTGAAGCAGGCCATGCGCCGTCACCTCGACCCGGATGCCTTCGTCATCGTCACCGCCGGCCCCACCGTGCCGCAGCAACCGCTGCCGCCGCCCACCGACAAGCCCGCCGCACAACCTGCCGGCGTACCGGAGCACTGATGAGCAAACGACCCGGCGGCGCCCCGCGCGCCGCACAGAAGCCCCACGGCGGCCAGGGCCAGCTGCGCATCATCGGCGGCGAATGGCGCAGCCGGCGCTTCGCCTTCCCCGACGGCCCGGGCCTGCGTCCGACGCCCGACCGGGTGCGCGAAACCCTGTTCAACTGGCTCGCGCCCTACGTCCCCGGCGCCCGCGTGCTCGACCCCTTCGCCGGCAGCGGCGCGCTGTTCCTCGAAGCGCTGTCCCGCGGCGCCAGCGCGGGCCTCGCGCTGGACACCAACGGCGAAGCGGTGGCCGCCCTGCGCGGCACCCTCGACACCTTGAAGTGCGCCACCGGCCAACTGGTGATGACCGATGCCCTGCGCTACCTGGACAACCAGGCGGCGCAGCCTTTCGACCTGGTCTTCCTCGACCCGCCGTTCCACCAGGACCTGCTGCAGAACGCCTGCCGCCTGCTGGAAGAGCGCGGCTGGCTGGCCAGGGACGCCTGGGTCTACACCGAAAGCGAAGCCGTGCCCTCCAGCCTCGGCCTGCCGGGCAACTGGCGGCTGCACCGGGAGAAGAAGGCGGGCTCGGTGCATTACGCGCTGTGGCAGCGGGAAGCTTGACGGATGCCGGACGTCCTCCGCGAACACCTGCTGGCGCTGGAAGAGCGCTGTTTCGAACAGTCCGCCAGCGACTGGGCCGGCGACATTGCACTGCCCGCCGAGCTGGAACGCTTCTACCGTGAGGTCGGTCCTTACGACTGCACCCTGGACACCGCCGGCAACCCGTTCTTCATTCCCTCGCTGGCGAAGCTGTGGAAACAGCAGGCCGGCTACCGCTGGCACGGCCTGACCGGCGAGCGGCTGGCAGGATGGAGCGAGGACTGGATCGTGGTAGCGGACCAGGGCGCCGATCCCTTCATCTTCGAGAGCTCCAGCGGCCGCATCCTCTTCGACCAGCACGGAGGTCCCTGGGACCCCGCACCGATGTTCGATGACCTCTGGCAGATGACCGCCTGCCTTGCCACTTTCGCCCGAGTGTGGCGCGGCGCAGGCGATGACATCTTCGCCGAGGATTACAGCGTCAACCCGCTGTACCGCCGCGAGCTGATCGACGAGCTGACGCCGCTGCTCGGCGACGCCCGCCGCGCGCAGGACCTGGCTGACGAGTTCGGCTGGTAGCGAGCCTTACTGGCTCGCCGGCTCCGCCGCATCGACTGCCTCTGCTGCGTCGGCCGCGCTGGCTTCCACGACCTCCGGCTCAGGCGAGGCGTTATCCACAGCGCGATTGGCATGCCGGCGATCCGGCGCGCCGGAGCAATCGGCAGTGCCGGACAGCTCGCCATCCAGCGCGGCGTGGCTCCAGCTTTCCAGGCGGGTATACCAGGCCGCGTCCTCGGCCGTCTTCAGCCAGGCGATGGCTTCCGCGTCCTGCTGCTGTGCGGCCTTTTCCAGCCAGAGCCGCGCCTGCAACTTGTTCATCCCCGCGCCGGCGCCGTTCCAATAGGCCTCGCCGACCTTGAACTGGGCGCGGGCGCTGCCCCGAGTCGCCGCCTTGCAGAACCACTGGAAGGCCTTTTCGCGGCTGGCGGCGTAGCGGTCCAGCAGGGCGGCTTCTTCGTCGCTGGCGGCGTCGTAGACTCCCTGCGAATCGTCCAGGTAGAACCAGCCCAGGTTGGTCTCCGCGTCTTCGCTGCCGGCCTTGGCCGCGCGCTCGAACCAGGTGCCGGCCTTGATCCGGTCCTTGTCGACGCCTTCGCCGCTCCAGTAGAGAACGCCCATCTCGTTCTGTGCGCCGGCATCGCCCTGCTCAGCCGCCCTGGCGAACCAGCGCGCGGCTTCGGCCTTGTCCTGCGGACCACCGTCGCCGTCGCGATAGAGCATGGCCAGCTGGATCTGCGCGCGGGCCAAGCCGGCCTCGGCAGCCTTGCCCCACCATTTGCGCGCACCGGCGTAGTTCTGGTGCTGATAGAAGTAGGCACCGAGATTGAACAGGGCCTGCGGCTCGCCCGTCTTCGTGGCCTGGTGCAGGCGGGTGAATTCCGCGAACAGCTCTTCGGCACGTGGATCACTCTGCTCGGTGCTGGACACCTCATCGCTGAAATCTGAAGAAGCGCCATCGGACCATGCCAGGGACGGCAAGGCCAGAGAGAGCGCAGACAGAAACAGCCAACGGCTGAACATAGGGGACAATCCTCATGTCGATTGAATCGGTCGGCCGTCCAGGGCCGACTCCTTGATAATGAAGGCTCAGCAGCCCTCAGATGGACTTGCCGACATCGACGGTGCTGGTGCGCACCAGTTCCACGCCGTCGACCACCATCTTCCATTGGCTACCGTCCTGATAGGGTGGTTTCGAGACCTTGAAGTGCGTATCGAAGGGACCGAAGCCCACGGTGAAGCCGTCGGCTTCGTAGCTCTTGATCGGTGCCTCGATGGACCTCGACGTGCTGCCCGCCACCCGTTTGTAGGCGACGCGGCCATCCGCCGTCACCAGCAGGCTCATCTGCGGCGCGGTCCACAGGCCGACGTAGGAGCGGTGCTCCTGCGGCACCGGTTCGCCGCACGCGGCCAGCCACACCAGCAGGCTCAACGCCGCGATTTTCTTCCACATTACATCCCCTCCTTTGCGTGGGTTTTCCTGACGACGGAGGCATGAGGCATCCATCGCACGGCCGACTTGGCGTTACTATCACGATTCGTCGGCCCCATTCGATCCGTGATGACTATACCCTCCCCGTTCAAACCCGCCTGGTGGCTACCCGGCCCGCACCTGCAAACCCTGTATGGCTCGCTCGCACGCAAGGCGCCCAGCCTCGAGCGCACGCGCGAGCGCCTGTGGCTGGAGGATGGCGACTTCATCGACCTCGACTGGCACGGCCCGCACGAGGCGGATGCGCCGCTGGTGCTGGCGCTGCACGGGCTGACTGGCTCGTCGTCCTCGCACTACATCCTCGGCGTGCAGCAGCAGCTGGCGGCGCAAGGATGGGCCAGCGTCGCGCTGAACTGGCGCGGCTGCTCGGGCGAGTCGAACCTGCTGCCGCGCGGCTATCACTCGGGCGTCAGCGAAGACCTCGCCTCGGTGGTCGCCCACGTCCGCGCCAAGCGGCCGATGGCGCCGCTCTACGCAGTGGGCTATTCGCTGGGCGGCAACGTATTGCTCAAGTACCTGGGCGAAGCCTCGGACAGCTGCCCGCTGAAAGGCGCGGTAGCGGTGTCGGTACCCTTCCGCCTGGACCAGTGCGCCGACCGCATCGGCATCGGTTTCTCCAGGGTCTACCAGGCGCACTTCATGCGCGAGCTGGTGGCCTACGTGCAGACCAAGCGCCAGGCCTTCGCCGCCGGCGGCCACGCGGAAAACCTCGCCGCGCTGGAACGCCTCGGGCCGCTGGACGGCATGCGCACCTTCTGGGACTTCGACGACCGGGTGACTGCGCCCCTGCACGGTTTCGCCGACGTGCACGATTACTACCGGCGCGCCTCCAGCCGCTATTACCTGGGCGGTATCCGCGTGCCGACGCTGATCATCCAGTCCAGCGACGATCCGTTCATCCACGCCCACAGCGTGCCGCAGCTGGACGAGCTGTCGGCTTCGACGCAGATGGAGTTGCTGCCCCATGGCGGCCATGTCGGCTTCATCGGCGGCTCGCCCGGGCGCCCGGACTATTACCTGGAGCGGCGCATCCCGCAGTGGCTGCGCGAACGGCGGGAAGCCTGACTGCGCTGGGTCAGCCCCTGGACGCGGGAATGAGGCAGACTGAAGGTGCACCAGGAAGGAAACGCCAGAAAGGAGCGCCGCCATGCACGACACGCCGCTGACGATTCTGCACAACGAACCGCTGAGCGATGCTCAGTGCGTCGGCATCGCCACGCTGTACCGCGCGGTGGGCTGGGGCTCGCCCGGCACCACGGCGGAACTGCGCGATCTCTACGAGTTTTCCAGCTACTTCCTGCTGGCCATGGACGGTGATCAGGTACTCGGCCTGCTGCGCGCGGAAAGCGAAACGGCGCAGACTACCTGGCTGGCGGAAATCGCCGTGCTGCCGGGCTTCCAGTCCCGCGGGATCGGCCTTGCGCTGATGGCGCGCTTCCTCGCCGACCACCCGAACCGCACGCTCTACACCGATGCCACCGAGGGCGTGGAGGAGTTCTTCCTGCGCCATGGCATCGCCCTGCGCCGGCCACGGGTGCCGGGGCCCCGCCAGGTGGATGCCTGACCGAGCAGCCGGCGGATAACGCTGGCGCGTTATGCGCCCTACGTAACGGTTGAGCGTAAGGCGGATAACCGTTCACGGTTATCCGCCGTCTGAAGATCAGTCTTCCAGCGGCACGTACAAGCGGTCGAACACCGCCGCCACGGCTTCGCGGAACGCCGGGGCGATGTGTCCGCTTTCCAGCGCCAGCACCTGATAGATGCCCCGGCGCATCAGAACCTCGCTGAGGTCATTGGCCACTTCACGGGTGGTGCACAGGTAACGCACCCAGGAGGTGAGGATGATCCAGGCGTTGAGGGTCAGGGCCTCGAGCTGGGGTTCGTCCATCTGCAGGATGCCGGCGTCGACGAAGCCCCGGTAGATCGCCTTGGCGTTGTCCATCGCGCGGCGGGCGAAGGCGCGGTAGCCGGCGGCCAGTTCCGGATCGGAATCCAGCAGGTGTTCCAGGTCGCGGTGCAGGAAGCGGTAGTGCCACATCGCGGCGAGCAGCGCTTCCAGATAGAAGGTCTTGTCCTCCACCGTCAGCGCGCGCCCCTCGGGCAGGTGCAGGAACTGGTCGACGTGGCTTTCGTACTCGGCGAACAGCTGGGCGATGATCACCTGCTTGTTGCGGTAGTGGTAGTACAGGTTGCCCGGCGAGATACCCAGGTGCGCGGCGATGTGATTGGTGGTGACGCTGCGCTCGCCCTGGGCATTGAACAGCTCAAGGCTGGCCTGGGCGATGCGGTCACGGGTGTTGATGCGTGGTGCCATTGCCAAAACTCGTCGAAGCGGATTGCGCGGACGCAAAGGTACACCGATTGCTACCACCTGACACAACTGTCGGGCTTGCCCAACTTTTCGTTGGCTGGGCCCGGCGGCGCGGAACCGGCATGCTGATTGACACTCTAGAGCAATTGCTCTAAAAAACCAGCGACAGCATAAAAACGCGAGGCATCCGGGATTCCTGTGCGAATCATCCGAGAGCCTCCCCACCACGCTTGCGCCAGGAGCCCGTCATGGTTGCCGATATCGCCTACCTGCAGCAGACCCAGCAGCAGATCAGTCAGCTGGAAACCCTTCTCGAACGCCAGCGCCAGGCGTACCGCGCCAACCCGATGCCCGACGCCGGCCAGCGCATCCAGTGGCTGAAAAGCCTCGCCAACCTGCTGGTGACCGAGCAGAAGGCGATCATCGATGCGATCAGCAGTGACTTCAGCAACCGCTCCGCCGACGAGACCCTGCTCGCCGAAGTGATGCCCAGCCTGCACGGCGTGCACTACGCGACCAAGCGCGTGAAGAAGTGGATGAAACCGTCGCGCCGCAGCGTCGGCATGCAGTTCATGCCGGCCTCGGCCAAGGTCATCTACCAGCCGCTGGGTGTGGTCGGCGTGATCGTGCCATGGAACTACCCGCTGTTCCTCGCCATCGGCCCGCTGACCGGAGCGCTGGCCGCCGGCAACCGGGTGATGATCAAGATGAGCGAATCCACCCCGGAATCTGCCCGCGTGCTGAAAGAGCTGCTGGGCAAGGTATTCCCCGAAGACCTGGTCGCCGTGGTGCAAGGTGAAGTGGATGTGGGCGTGGCCTTCTCCAAGCTGCCTTTCGACCACCTGCTGTTCACCGGCGCCACCAGCGTTGGCAAGCACGTGATGCGCGCCGCGGCCGAGAACCTCACCCCGGTCACCCTGGAGCTGGGCGGCAAGTCGCCGGCCATCGTTTCCACCAGCGTGCCGATGAAGGACGCCGCCGAGCGCATCGCCTTCGGCAAGTCGCTCAACGCCGGCCAGACCTGCGTGGCGCCGGACTATGTGCTGGTGCCGCAGAACCGCGTCGAAGAGTTCGTCGAGAGCTACCGCCAGGTGGTCCAGGGCTTCTTCCCGAAACTGGAGAACAACCCCGACTACACCGCGATCATCAACGAGCGCCAGCTGTCGCGCCTGAACAGCTACCTCGCCGACGCCCAGGCCCGCGGCGCCACCGTCGTGCCGCTGTTCCCGCAGGCCCAGGGCCGCCGCCTGCCCCAGGCGCTGGTGCTGAACGTGACCGACGAGATGAAGATCATGCAGGAAGAGATCTTCGGCCCGCTGCTGCCGGTGATCCCCTACCAGAACCTCGACCAGGCGCTCAGCTACATCAACGAGCGCGACCGCCCGCTGGCGCTGTACTACTTCGGCTATGACAAGCGCGAGCAGGACCACGTACTGGCCCAGACCCATTCGGGCGGCGTGTGCCTGAACGATACCCTGCTGCACGTTGCCCAGGACGACATGCCCTTCGGCGGCGTCGGCCCGTCCGGCATGGGCCACTACCACGGCCACGAAGGCTTCCTGACCTTCTCCAAGGCCAAGGGCGTGTTCAGCAAGCCGCGCTTCAACGCCGCGCGGGTGATCTACCCGCCCTACGGCAAGGCGCTGCAGAAGCTGGTCTACAAGCTGTTCATCCGCTGACCAGCCCTTTCCACCACAGGTGCCCTCTACACAGGTGACAGAACAAGAATGACAGACACCTCCCTGAGCGCGCCGGGACTCTCCCGGCGCGGCGTGCTCAAGATCGGCCTGCTGGGCGGGGCCTTCCTCGCCACGGCGGGCGTCACCGCCAGCCTGAGCGGCTGTTCGGCCAGCACCCCGGCCAACGGGTTCGCCGTGCTGCGCGATTCCGACATGCCCTTCCTGCGTGCGCTGATCCCGGTGATGCTGGCCGGCGCCGTGCCCGCCGAGCGCATGGCCGAGGCCGTCAAGGGCACCATCGAGAGCCTGGACAACAGCCTCAACCACCTCTCTCCGGAGATGCTCAAGCTCACCGTGCAGCTGTTCGACGTGCTCGCCCTGCCGGTCACCCGCGGGCCGCTCACCGGCATCTGGGGCAGCTGGGACAACGCCAGCGCGGACGACGTGAAGAACTTCCTGCAGCGCTGGCAGAACAGCTTCATCTCCCTGCTGAAGATGGGCCACAGCTCGCTGCTGCAACTGGTGATGATGGCCTGGTACGGCCGCACGGAATCCTGGGGCCACTGCGGCTATCCCGGACCGCCGAAGATCTGATGTCACCAGAACAACAAGAATTCGCCTGAGAGATTTCCGATGCCCGTACCCGATCTGTTCGCCGAGGGCCTGGCCCGCGGCTGGAAAGTCCACAACGGCTCGCGCCTGGACAAGGACCTGACCCTGGAAGCCGATGTCGTCATCGTCGGCACCGGCGCCGGTGGCGGCACCACTGCCGAAGCCCTGAGCGCCGCCGGCTACAAGGTGCTGCTGGTGGAAGAAGGTCCGCTCAAGACCAGCACCGATTTCAAGATGCAGGAGTCCGACGCCTACCCCAGCCTCTACCAGGAAGGCATCGGCCGCATGAGTAAGGATGGCGCCATCACCATCCTGCAGGGCCGCGCCGTGGGTGGCACCACCCTGGTCAACTGGACCTCCAGCTTCCGCACGCCGGAGCCGACCCTGGAACACTGGGCCAAGGAACATGGCGTGAAGGGCCACAGCGTCGCCGAGATGGCGCCCTGGTTCGAGAAGATGGAGCAGCGCCTGGGCGTCGCGCCCTGGATCATGCCGCCCAATGCCAACAACGACGTGATCCGCAACGGCTGCGAGAAGCTCGGCCTGCACTGGAAGGTCATCCCGCGCAACGTCCGTGGCTGCTGGAACATCGGTTACTGCGGGATGGGCTGCCCGACCAACGCCAAGCAGTCGATGCTGGTAACCACCATCCCGGCGACCCTGGAAAAGGGCGGCGAGTTGCTGTTCCTCGCCCGCGCCGACCGCCTGCTGCACGACGGCAACAAGGTCAGTGGCCTGGAATGCTCGGCCATGGACGAGCGCTGCGTCGCCCCCACCGGCCGCAAGATCACCATCAAGGCGCGTCACTACGTGCTCTCCGGCGGCGGCATCAATACCCCGGCGATCCTCCTGCGCTCCAAGGCGCCGGACCCGAATGGCCGCGTCGGCCAGCGCACCTTCCTGCACACGGTGAACTTCAGCGCCGCCCTGTTCGACGAGGTCATCAACCCCTTCTACGGCGCGCCGCAGTCGATCTATTCCGATCACTTCCAGTGGGACGATGGCGCTACCGGGCGCATGTCCTACAAGCTCGAAGTCCCGCCACTGCAACCGGCGCTCAGCGCCACCCTGCTCGGCCGCTTCGGCGAGGACAACGCGCTGCGCATGGAGCAGCTGCCGCACACCAACGTGATCCTGGCGCTGATGCGCGACGGCTTCCATCCGGACAGCGCGGTGGGCTCGGTCAGCCTGCGCGGCGACGACACCCCGGTGCTCGACTACCAGATGACCGACTACACCTGGGACGGCATCCGCCGCGCCTTCCACACCATGGCCGACATCCAGTTCGCCGCCGGCGCCAAGGCTGTGCTGCCGCTGCATGCCGATGCCGACTATGTGAAGAGCGCCAAGGAAGCCCACGCGCTGATCGACGGCCTGAGCCTGGAGCTCTACCGCACCCGTCTGGGCAGCGCCCACGTGATGGGCGGTTGCGCCATGGGCGAGGATTCGAAGCAGTCGGTGTGCGACAGCCTCGGCCGCCACCATCAGCTGGAGAACCTGTCGATCCACGACGGCTCGCTGTTCCCCACCAGCATCGGCGCCAACCCGCAGCTCTCGGTCTACGGCCTCACCGCACAACTCGCGGACGCCCTGGCCAAGCGCCTGGGCAAGGCCTGACGCGCAACCCGAGCGCCCATGCCGACACCTGCGCTTCCGGAGGGCGCATTACGCGCCAGCGTCATCCGCCGCAGGTTGGCCGGCGGATAACCCGTTCCGGGTTATCCGCCCTACGAAACAGAGCAGCATCAGGCAAGACAGCACGCGCAGGCTCTGGCACGGGGCCTGCGCGTGACTCACCGGTCTCTCGCCGGTTATCTCAGGTAGTCCGTTCACAGAAGCACTACCAAGGTCGCTTGGCCCCACGGACATGCTGCGTTACCATCCGCCCGCTATTGCACCAGCCTGCCAACAAGAGCCGACCAGGACGCCGCGATGAATCGAGTGTTGTACCCGGGTACCTTCGACCCCATCACCAAAGGCCATGCCGATCTGGTCGAACGCGCCTCGCGACTGTTCGACCAGGTGATCATTGCCGTCGCCGCCAGCCCCAAGAAGAATCCCCTGTTCCCGCTGGAACAGCGCGTAGAGCTGGCCCGCCAGGTCACCTCGCACTTGCCCAACGTGGAAGTCGTCGGTTTCTCGACGCTGCTCGCCCATTTCGCCAAGGAACAGAACGCCAACATCCTGCTGCGCGGCCTGCGCGCGGTGTCGGACTTCGAGTACGAGTTCCAGCTGGCCAACATGAACCGCCAACTCGCACCCGACCTGGAAAGCATGTTCCTCACGCCGTCGGAGAAGTACTCCTTCATCTCCTCCACCCTGGTGCGCGAGATCGCGGCACTGGGCGGCGACATCACCAAGTTCGTGCATCCCGCGGTGGCCAGCGCCCTGGCCGAGCGCTTCAAGCGCTGACCGCGCAACCGCCAAGGACGGCGGTTTCCGTCTGCTGACTCCCCTTCGCGTGCACTAAACGCGCCGATACGGCACAATTTCACTATTGTTGCTACCGATCGCCATGGCTGCCGTCATGGTTGGAGTTGTTCGATGTCCCTGAAAATCACTGACGATTGCATCAACTGCGACGTCTGCGAACCCGAGTGCCCCAATGCCGCGATCTCCCAGGGCGAGGAGATCTACGTCATCGACCCGAACCTGTGCACCGAGTGCGTCGGCCACTATGACGAACCGCAGTGCCAGCAGGTCTGCCCGGTCGACTGCATCCCCCTCGACGAAAGCAACGTCGAGAGCAAGGATCAGCTGATGGAAAAGTACAAGAAGCTCACCGGCAAAGCCTGACTTCGCGCGTTTCGACACTTTTTCATTGAGTTCTCACAAACCCGGGGCGTTGTGGATTGTCTATCCTCCACCTTCGCCCCGTTTGGTTTTCCAGCCGGCCCTGCCGGCGGTTCGTGAGATGCCATGTCCCTGTTGAACTCCCGCTCCCGCGCCTCCCTGCTTGGCTTATGCAGCCTCCTGCTGCTGAGCTTCGCCCTGCACGCCGCGGAACATCCCGCCCAGGCCAGCGTCGCCAGCGCACACCCATCGGCCACCGTGGCCGGCCTGGAGACCCTCGCCGACGGCGGTAACGCCTTCGACGCCGCCGTGGCCATCGCCGCCGCGCTGGCGGTGGTCGAACCCTACGGCTCGGGTCTGGGCGGCGGCGGTTTCTTCCTGCTGCGCAAGGCCGGCAGTCCGCCGACCTACCACTTCATCGATGCCCGCGAGCGCGCCCCGCTGGCCGCCCACGCGCGGATGTACGAGCGCAACGGCAAGGTCGACCCGCAACTGTCGCTCAACGGCCCGCTGGCCGCCGGCATCCCCGGCCTGCCCGCCGCCCTGGCGGACATCAGCAGCCGCTACGGCCGCAAGACCCTGGCGAACAACCTCGTGCCGGCGATCCGCCTGGCCACCGATGGCGTGTCCATCGACCGCGTCTACATCGACCGTGCCTCCTGGCGGCTCGACGCGATGCGCAAGGACCGCGAAACCGCGCGCATCTTCCTCGACCAGGGCAACCTGCCCGAGGAATACAGCCTGATGCGCCAGCCGCAGCTGGCCAATACCCTGGAGAAGCTGGCGCGCTACGGCCGCATCGGTTTCTACGAAGGCGAAACCGCCGAGAAACTGGTCGAAGGTGTGCGCGCCGCCGGCGGTGTGTGGAGCCTGGAAGACCTTGCCAGCTACCGTACCGTCGAACGCCAGGCGCTGCACTACCCGCTGGCCGACGGCCGCGAACTGATCAGCGCCCCACCGCCCTCCGCCGGCGGCGTCGCCCTGGCGCAAAGCCTGGGCATGCTGCAGCAATTGCCGTGGCAGAAGGCCGAACCGGTGCAGCGCGTGCATTACGTGGTGGAAGCCCTGCGCCGCGCCTACCGTGACCGCGGCCTGCTGGGCGACCCGGACCGCGTCGCCAACCCGGTCAACCAACTGCTCGCGCCGGACTACCTGAAGCGCCTGGCCGCCGGTATCGACCCGCAGCGCGCCACGCCCAGCTCCTCCCTGCCGCCAGCACCCGCCTGGCGCGAAGGCGACCACACCACCCACTTCGTGGTGATGGATGCCGACGGCAATGCCGTGGCCGCCACGCTCTCGGTCAACCTGCCGTTCGGCGCAGCCTTCACCGTGCCGGGTACCGGCGTGTTGCTCAATGACGAGATGGACGACTTCGCCACCGACGTCAGCGGCGCCAATGCCTACCAGTTGGCTGGCAGCCAGGCCAACGCGGTGGCCGCCGGCAAGCGCCCACTGTCGAGCATGAGCCCGAGCTTCATCGAAAGTCCCACCGAGCTGGCCGCCTTCGGCACGCCCGGCGGCAGCCGGATTCCCAGCATGGTGCTGCTGGCGATGCTGGACTACCTGGACGGCAAACCGGTGCAGCGCTGGGTGTCCTCGCCGCGCTACCACCACCAGTTCCTGCCCGACGTGATCGAGCATGAACCGCGCGCCTTCACCGCCGCCGAAATGACCGACCTGCAACGCCGTGGCTACACCCTCAAGGATGTCGGCCGCGCCTACGGCAACCAGCAGGTGCTGCTGTGGAACAAGAAGTCCGGCGAAGTGCAGTCCGCCAGCGACCCGCGCGGCATTGGTCTTGCGACCGAGCTGGCGGCGCCGCTGCGCTGATCAGGGCAGGATAAGAGCCGGAGCGTCTTCTTCGCGGGCATCGAACAGGCCATGTTCGGTGCCCAGTTGCAGCACGTTGCGCAGGCTCTGGATGATCCGGCTGACGTAGCCCAGATCGTTCATCAGCGAGCTCATTTGCAGGCCGTCCAGCTCCTGTCGGCGCACCGCCGCGAACAGGCGCTGGCGGAACGCCGCGTCGAACTCCGCAGCGCTCTCGTCAAGCAATTGCAGGCGCGCTACCAGAGCCTCTTCCGGCAGGTCGCCACCGAGCAGCGATCCCAACGCACGCACTTCCCGCAACATGCCGATCAGATGCCGGCGCAGTTCGACGTAGGTATCGCGCAGCGCCGAAGGCTCGCCGTGCAGTGCCTGGCCGAGGTTCTTCTGCAGGTGCTTGGCGTCCTTCACCGCGTCCACCAGCTGCAGCGCCACCACCTGGCAGGACAGCCAGAAGCGCTGGTGCTCCTCGTCCAGCGGCACTTCCAGGCGGCTCATGAAGCTCAGCAGGTCGCCATACACACCCTTGATATGGCGCTGGTAAAGCACCTCCGCGGCCAGCGCATGGCGATCCGGCGCAGCCTGCAGCTGGCTTTCATTAACCCGCGGCTGGTTGAGCATCTCCACCGGCAGGTACAGCGCGTGGCAGATCACCTCGATGCTCAGGCGCCCCAGGTGGCGCAACTCCTGCAGCACCGCGCTGGCGGCTGCATCGGCGGAATCCAGCGCGCGCTCATTGAGGTAGCGCGCATGGGTGCGTTCGATGGTGGGCAGTGCCGGCGCCATGTCGGTGATCAGCACCGCCGGCTCCTCGACCTCCGGCAGCCAGCGCACCAGCGCATTGGCCAATGCGCCCTGGATCGGCCAGAACAGCACCACGCCCATGCCGTTGAACAGGGTGTGGAACAGCGCCAGCTGGATCATCGGGTTGTCCGCCAGCCCCACCGGCGTCACCAGCCAGTGCACCAGCCAGGTCAGTGGCGCGAGCAGGAGGAACGCCAGCACCCCGGTCACCACGTTGAACAGCACGTGCGCCAGCGCCAATCGCTGCCCGCTGCGGTTGCCGCCCAGGGAGCCGACGAAGGCCGTGGTGACGCTGCTGCCAACGTTGGAGCCGATGGCGATCGCCAGGCTCTGGCCCAGCTCAAGCTGGCCACCGGCGAGGGCGGCAAGCGTCAGCATCAGGGTCGCGTGACTGGACTGCAGCACCACGGTGATGAGGATGCCGAAAGTGACGAACAGCAGCGCGCCGAGCATGCCCTCCGAGCGCAGTTCGCTCATGTCCATGGCGTCGCCGAAGCTGCCGAAGCCATCCTTGATCTGGTCGATGCCCAGGAAGATGAAGGCGATACCCAGCAGGATGCGCCCGGCGGCCTTGCTCTTGGCGCCGTTGAAGCCCATCAGCACGCCGAACACCAGCAAGGGCAGCGCCAGGGGACTCAGGCTGAGGTTCTGCCCGGCCAGCGCCAGCAACCAGATGCCGCTGGTGGCGCCGAGGTTGGCGCCAAAAAGAATGGCGATGCCACCGGCCAGCTGGATCAGCCCGGTGCTGATGAAGGCGATGGTGAGCAGGGAAACCAGGGTGGAGGATTGCAGCAGGAAGGTACCGAACAGCCCGAACAGCAGGCTCTTGCCGCGAGTCGCGGTGCTCTTCTCCAACCAGCGCTCAAGCTGGCTGCCGGCGAGGTCACGCAGGCCTTCTTCAAGGCACTGCATGCCGAACAGGAACAGCGCCAGGCCCGCCCCCAACTGCAGCAGACCAGCGCTGGACCAGAAGGTGTAGCCCAGGATGACGGCGACCAGCAGCAGAAGCAGCGGACGCAGGTGCTTCTTCAGGCCACTCAGCTTCATGGGCTACCTACGGGACTTACCCGGCAAGCCGGGCTGGCGAGGCGGACACGCCGCCCCGGAGCAGGACGACGGATCAGTCCTTCTTGTAGCCGCTGGTGGTGCAGCCCAGGCAGCGCACGAAGGCGGCCTTGCCCGGATCGACGACCAGCGCCTTGCCCGCTTCGCCGATGTTGCCGCCGGCCGCGCTGAACGGCAGGGTCACCACGAAGGCCGCAGCGCCCACTACGGTCGCGCCGATCAGCAGCGGACGCGCGATCAGCAGGTCGCCAATCATGGAGTAGAACGGCGGGGCGGAGACGACGTAGGTCGGGTCGCCGCTGACATTGCTCACTTCTTCCTGAGCAACGGCCGGCAACACCGAGAATGCACAGACCAGGGCCATTGCAGTGGCGGCGGTGCGGAACACGTTCATGGAGGGAAGTCCTTTTTTGTGTAGTTGGGCAGGCAGACTGCCATAACTATAACAGCGCTCCGTGACTTGTCGCGTGACAGCCTTCAATCGCCGAAGAATGCGTATTCAGGCTTCTTCGGCACGAAAGGCCGGTAGAAGGCCAGCATGCGGCGCAGGTCGGCGGGTTCGTCGCCGGTGGGCCAGAACGGCTCGCCGATGACGATGCGCCGGCCGGGGTAATCCAGCGCCGCCAGCACGATGGGCACGCCCGCGCCACGGGCGATGTGATAGAAGCCCATTTTCCAGCGCTCGACCTTCTTGCGCGTGCCCTCCGGGGAGAGGATCAGCATCATCTCGCGGTTGTCTGCGAAGGCCTGGATCGCCTGGTCCACGGTGTTCAGCTTGAGGTGGCGCTGGATCGGGATGCCGCCCCAGCGGCGCATCAGGCCGCCGAAGGGTGTGCGGAAGATAGTGTGCTTGCCGAACCAGCGGGCGTTCAGGCGCAGCACGAACTTGACCGCCAGGAACAGGATGAAGTCCCAGTTGGACGTGTGGTGTGCGCCGATCACCACGAACTTGTCGAGTTTGGGCAGCGCACCTTCGATACGCCAGCCGGCCAGGCGCAGCATGCTGTGGCCGAGTGCTTCGGCGAACGGGTTGCGGGGCAGATAGTTGCCGGACATGAATCACCTGAAGGCCCCTCGTCGGGGGCCTTTGTTGTTATGGCGGAGGGAGGATCGGGCAGATCGGGGCGGCAGCTTAACGGCCGCCCCAGGGCCTCAGCGTTGGCAGCGCGGACAGTAGACGCTGGCGCGCTGGCCGAGACGCACTTCGCGCAGGGTCGAACCGCAGACCTTGCACGGCTCGCCTCCGCGCCCGTAGGCGAAGAGCTCCTGCTGGAAGTAGCCGGGCTGGCCATCGCCGCCGACGAAATCGCGCAGCGTGGTGCCGCCGCGCTCGATGGCAATGGCGAGGATGCGCTTGATTTCCTGGGCGAGCTTCACGTAACGCGCTCGCGAAATGGTTCCGGCCTCGCGGCGTGGGTCGATGCCGGCGGCGAACAGCGCCTCGGTGGCGTAGATGTTGCCCACGCCGACCACCACCGCGTTGTCCATGATGAAGGGCTTCACCGCCATGCTGCGGTTGCGCGACAGCTGGAACAGGCGCTCCCCCTCGAAGGCATCGGTCAGCGGTTCCGGGCCCAGGTTGCGCAGCAGTTCGTGCTCCAGCGGCGTCAGGCTCCAGAGCAAAGCACCGAAGCGACGCGGGTCGGTGTAGCGCAGCGCCATGCCCGATTCCAGCTCGATGTCCACATGCTCGTGGCGCGCTGCCGGCGTGCCGCATTCCACCAGGCGCAGGTTGCCGGACATGCCCAGGTGGCTGATCAGCGTGCCCACCTCGGCATTGAGCAACAGGTACTTGGCGCGCCGCTCCACCTTCACGATGCGCTGTCCGGACAGGCGAACGTCCAGGTCCTCGGGGATCGGCCAGCGCAGGCGGCGCTCGCGGACGATCACGCGGCTGACGCGCTGGCCTTCGAGGTGGGGCGCGATGCCCCGGCGGGTGGTTTCGACTTCAGGTAATTCGGGCATGGATGACGATATCTGAGGGACTTTTACGTAGGAGCGAGCTTGCTCGCGAACCGCCCGGCAAGTAAATGCCGGGCGTACGCCTACCGGATGAAACGCAGGTCAGTCCAGCGCGCGCGCCAGCTGGATCAAGTCTGCGCGCCACGGTGCCGCCTTGGGCAGAGCCAGGAAGGACTCGTTGAGCAGACTCTCCCGCGCTTCATAGGTGAAGGGCTCGCCGCGCACGTCCAGCACTTCTCCGCCAGCGCCTTCCAGCACGCCCTGGGCCGCGGCGGTATCCCACTGGCTGGTCGGCGCCAGGCGCGGGTAGCAGTCCGCCGAGCCTTCGGCGAGCAGGCAGAACTTCAGCGAGCTGCCGATGCTGGCCAGGTTCAGGTTGCCGAAGCGCTGCGCCAGGCCGGCCAGCAGCTTTTCCTGCTGCGGGCTGGAGTGGCGCTTGCTGGCCACCACGGTGAAGACGTCGTCCGGCTCGGTGCGCACTTCGATGGCTTCGGGCTCGTCGCCGCGGTCCTCGCACCAGGCGCCCAGGCCAGCACCGCCGTAGTAGCAGCGGCCGCTGGCCGGTATGCCGACAACGCCGAAGACCACCCGGCCGTGCTCGATCAGCGCGACGTTGACGGTGAATTCGTCACTGCCGGAGATGAACTCCTTGGTGCCGTCCAGAGGGTCCACCAGCCACCAGCGATTCCACTGGGCGCGCTGCTCGAAGGGGATGTTGCAATCTTCCTCGGACAGCACCGGCACATCCGGCGCCAGCGCGCGCAGGCCGTCGGCCAGTACGCGGTGGGCAGCCAGGTCGGCGGCGGTCACTGGCGACTCGTCGGCCTTGCTCTGGACATCCAGGTCGCCCTGCCAGAACGGCAGGATCACATCGCCAGCCTTGTGCACCAGGTCGATCACGGCAGGCAGAAAAGCATTCATCACGGCTGGAATTCCCCTCGTTGGGTCAGCAGGTCACGTACCAGGTAGAGCGCGGCCAGCGCCCGTCCTTCACTGAACTGGGCATTCTGGGCGAGGCTGGAAAGCTCGCGCAGGCTGATCTTGTCCACGCCCATCGGCTCGGGCTCGTCGCCGGGCAGCGTTTCCTCGTAGAGGTCGCGGGCCAGCACCACCTGGATGCGCTGACTCATGTAGCCGGGGGACAGCGACAGTTCGGTGATGTATTCGAGCTGGCGGGCGCCATAGCCGGCCTCCTCCTTCAGCTCGCGGTTGGCGGCGTCGAGGATGTCCTCGCCCGGCTCCACCAGGCCCTTGGGCAGCGACAGCTGGTACTCGTCGACCCCGGCGCAGTATTCCTCGACCAGCACGGCGTGTTCGGCATCGAGCATGGCGATCACCATCACTGCACCGTAGCCCTGTCCCTTGCCCACCAGGCGCTCGTAGGTACGCTCGACGCCATTGGAGAAGCGCAGCTGCAGCTCCTCGACGGCGAACAGCCGGCTTCTGGCAACGATCTCTCGGGCGAGGACCGTGGGTTTCTGACGCATGGGGCGACTCCTGGGGGTGGCCGGGTCGGCTATGATAACCCGCCTTTTCCGATTCTCCGTGTCAGATATCGCGCCGATTCCGTCCACCGGCGGCGCAATTGCGACACCCTTTTGCGAAAGCCCAGCATGCCACGCCTGCCCTGGAACCAGATCGACACCGTCCTGCTCGACATGGACGGCACCCTGCTCGATCTGCATTTCGATAATCACTTCTGGCTCGAACACCTGCCGCAACGCTACGCCGAGCACCACGGCATCAGCCGTGCCGAGGCCGACGCCGAGCTGCTGCCGCTGTTCCGCGACAACGCAGGCCTGCTCAACTGGTACTGCCTGGACTTCTGGAGCCGCGAGCTCAAGCTGTCGATCCTCGACCTCAAGCACGAGGTCGCCGACCTCATTGCCCTGCGCCCGGACGCTGACCTATTCCTCGCCGAACTGCGTCGCCACGGCAAGCGCGCGGTGCTGATCACCAATGCCCACCGCGATTCGCTGTCGCTGAAGCTGCAGCGGGTGGAGCTGTCGCCCTGGTTCGACCGGCTGATCAGCTCCCACGACTACGGCTTCCCCAAGGAAGACCAGCAGTTCTGGCAGGCGCTGCAGGCGGACGTCGGTTTCGATCCGGCGCGCAGCCTGTTCATCGACGACAGCCTGCCGATCCTGCGCGCGGCGCGAACCTTCGGCGTCGCCCAGTTGCTGGCGGTGCGCCAGCCGGACAGCCGCCAGGGGCCGAAGGACACCGAGGAATTCGCCGCCCAGGAAGACTACCGGACGCTGCTCGAAGGGTTGTGAATCGCCGGGCTGCAGAAACAGCGAGCCCGGCGCTGGGCCGGGCTCTCTGGCTTTACTCCGGAATCCGCAGCACCTGGCCGGGATAGATCTTGTCCGGATGGCTGAGCATCGGCTTGTTCGCCTCGAATATCTTCATATAGGCGTTGGCGTTGCCGTACTCGGCCTTGGCGATGGCGCTCAGGGTATCGCCCTTCTTCACGGTGACGAAGCGCGCCTCGGCAGCAGGAGCCGCAGAAGCGGCGACGGTGATGTGGTCTTCCACACCGGAAACCCCCGCGACGTTGCCCAGGGTGAGGAGGATCTTTTCCTTCTCTTCCTGGCTGGCCACTTCACCGGTGGCGATTACCTTGTCGCCCTCGACGCTGACCTGGATGTTCGGGTTGCCCAGGCCAACCTTGGCAATGTGGTCCTTGAGCGATTCGGCGGCTTGCGCCTCCTGGCCCACAATGCTTTCCCACAGCTTCTCGCCGGCTTCCTTCACGAACGCAAAAATGCCCATTTCCAACCTCCCTACGGTTACAGTGACAGGCGGCCGGCATTGGGCAGACCGCGCGCCCCTGGAGTCTAGACGGCGACTTCCGCAGCGCCTGACGGAAAAGTCCTAATCCATCCCCGACCCGACAGAACGCCCCCGGAGCCTTCCCGCCGATGGACATCAAGCAGCTGAAATTCCTCTGCGCCCTGGACGAGACCCGGCACTTCGGCCAGGCGGCGGCGCGCTGCCATGTCACCCAGCCGACCCTGTCCATGCGCGTGCGCAGCCTGGAGGAAGAGCTGGGCCTGGAACTGGTGCGCCGTGGGCAGCGTTTCGAGGGTTTCACCGAGGCCGGCGAACGCGTACTGGCCTGGGCCCGCAGCCTGCTGGCGGCCCACGACGGGCTCTACGCCGAAGCGGCCGCGTGCCGGGGCCAACTGGTCGGCACCCTGCGCCTGGGCCTGGTGCCATTGGCGGGGTTCGACCCCATGCGGCTGATCGAGCTGTTCGCCCAGCGCCACCCGGAACTGCGCTTCCAACTGTTCGCCCTGAGCTCGGAAAATATCCTCGAAGGCCTCGGCCGCAACCAGCTGGACCTCGGCCTGTCGTACCTGGATCGCCTCGACCGCGAACACTTCGAAAGCCTCGAACTGGCCGCCACGCGCATGGGTTTGCTGCACGACCGCCGGCACTTCCAGATCGACAGCCCGACCCTGAGCTGGGATGCCCTGGCGGAGCTGCCGCTGGGCCTGCTTTCGGCCGGCATGCACTTCCGCCAGTCCATTGACCACGGCTTCCGCAGCCGCGGCCTGACCCCCCAGGCACGCCTGGAGACCGACGCCGTGCACCAATTGGTGCAGGCCGTGGAGCGCGGGCTGTGTTGCGCGATCATGCCGTTGGGCAGCGGGCTGGATACCCAGGGCGAGCACTTCGTCCTCACCCCGATAGAGGACGCGCGCACGCTGTCGCCGCTGGGCCTGATCCTGCGCCGCAGCGAGCCGCGCTCGGCGCTGGCCGAAGCCTGCTTCCGCGAAGCCGCGGCTCTGCTGGGCGGTTCCGAAAGCGACCGATAAACGCCATCTATCACTACATCGACAGCAGCCATTAGACGCTGCCCCGGCATAGGCATAGGCTGGTCGCATTACTAGAACCACAGGGCTCAGCCCATGCCTTGCCTGATCACCCGCCCGGCCAGCGCCGCGGTCCGGGATGCCGTCGTGCCTGCCGACGGCTACAGCTATGCCGAACTCACCCCGGAGGGCGACACCGGTCGCGCCGTGCTGGCCGGGGAAGTCGCCCTGGCGATTGCCTACAACGGGCTCAGCCAGGCCGTCATGATGGTCTCGCCGAACGACCTGGAAGACTTCGCCTACGGTTTCAGCCTCGGCGCCGGCCTCATCGACTCCATCGACGACATCTATGACGTGCGCCTGACGCCCCATGGCGACGCCATCGCGGCCGAGCTGCAAGTCAGCAACCGTGCCTTCTGGGCCCTCAAGGACCAGCGCCGGCAACTGGCCGGCAATACCGGCTGCGGCCTGTGCGGCGTCGAGGCGCTGGACCAGGCGCTGCCCGGCCTGCCGGTGCTGCCCTCGGCACCGCTGCCACCCGCCGCGCACTTCGAACACCTGCGTGAGCGGGTCAACGCCGTCCAGGAGATCGGCCGCCGCAGCGGCGCCCTGCACGCCGCACTGTTCGTCGATGCCGCCGGCGAGATTCGCCTGTGCCGCGAGGACATCGGCCGCCACAACGCCCTCGACAAGCTGATCGGCGCGCTCAAGCGCCAGCGCCTGGACCTGGCCGGCGGTTTCGCCGTGGTCACCAGCCGCTGCAGCCTGGAACTTATCCACAAGGCCGTGCGAGCCGGGTTGTCGACCCTGGTCAGCCTCTCCGCACCGACCGCACTAACCGTGCAGTGGGCCCGCGAGCACAACCTGAACCTGATCCACCTGCCGCACCGCAGCGCGCCGCGCATCTACAGCCCGGCTCCGCCAGCCGCCTGAACGCCCGCATTCGAAGATAAAGAGACCCCATGAGCCTGCAGCAAGAGAATCCCCGCTACCAACCCTACAAGGGCGCAGCCGCCGGCTGGGGCGCGCTCATCAGCGTCACGCGCTTCTGGCTGGACAGCAAGCAGCCGTTCAAGAACCTGCGTGCACTGCTCAAGACCAACCAGAACGGCGGCTTCGACTGCCCCGGTTGCGCCTGGGGCGACTCGCCGGAAGACGGCCGGGTGAAATTCTGCGAGAACGGCGCCAAGGCGGTGAACTGGGAAGCCACCAAACGCCGCGTCGACCCGGCCTTCTTCGCCCGCCACAGCGTCAGCTCGCTGCGCGAGCAGAGCGACTACTGGCTCGAGTACCAGGGCCGCCTGACCGACCCGATGCGCTACGACCCGGCCACCGACCGCTACCAGCCGATCACCTGGGACGATGCCTTCGCCCTGATCGCCAGGCACCTGAATGCGCTGGAAAGCCCTGACCAGGCCGAGTTCTACACCTCTGGCCGGGCGAGCAACGAGGCCGCGTACCTTTATCAGCTGTTCGTCCGCGCTTTCGGCACCAACAACTTCCCCGACTGCTCGAACATGTGCCACGAGGCCAGCGGCGTCGCCCTGGGCCAGAGCGTCGGTGTCGGCAAGGGCAGCGTGACCTTCGACGACTTCGAGCATGCCGACGCGATCTTCGTCTTCGGCCAGAACCCCGGCACCAACCACCCGCGCATGCTCGAACCGCTGCGCGAGGCGGTAAAACGCGGCGCCCAGGTCGTCGCCTTCAACCCGCTGAAGGAGCGCGGCCTGGAACGCTTCCAGCATCCGCAACACGCGCTGGAAATGCTCACCAACGGCTCCGAGCCGCTGAACACCGCGTTCTTCCGCCCGGCCCTGGGCGGCGACATGGCCGCCGTGCGCGGCATGGCCAAGTTCCTCCTGCAATGGGAACGCGAAGCCCAGGCCAAGGGCGAGCCGGCGGTGTTCGACCATGAATTCATCGCCGAGCACACCCAGGGCGTCGACGCCTACCTAGCCGCCGTGGACGACACCAGCTGGGATCACATCGTCCAGCAGTCGGGCCTGAGCCTCGAGGAGATCGAGCAGGCCGCGATCATGTACCGCCGCGCCGAACGCGTGATCGTCTGCTGGGCCATGGGCATCACCCAGCACCACCACTCGGTGCCGACCATCCAGGAACTGGTCAGCCTGCAACTGCTGCGCGGCAACGTCGGCCGCCCCGGCGCCGGCCTGTGCCCGGTGCGCGGCCACAGCAACGTGCAGGGCGACCGCACCATGGGCATCAACGACCGCCCGCCGGCCGCGTTGCTCGACGCCATCGAGCGCCGCTTCCAGTTCAAGGTGCCGCGCGAGAACGGCCACAACACCGTCGAGGCGATCAACGCCATGCTCGATGGACAGTCGAAGGTGTTCATCGGCCTGGGCGGCAACTTCGCCCAGGCGACCCCGGACAGCCCGCGCACCCACAGCGCCCTGCAGAGCTGCGCGCTGACCGTGCAGATCAGCACCAAGCTCAACCGCAGCCACCTCACCGTGGGCGGCGACGCGCTGATCCTGCCGTGCCTGGGCCGCACCGACATCGACCGTCAGGCCGACGGCCCGCAGGCGGTGACCGTGGAAGATTCCTTCAGCATGATCCACGCGTCCTTTGGCCAGCTGGAGCCGTCGTCGAAGCAGATGCGTTCCGAGCCCGCCATCATCGCCGGCATCGCCAAGGCCACCCTGGGCAACCACCCGGTGGACTGGGACGCGATGATCGCCAACTACGACCGCATCCGCGACCTGATCGCCGATACCATTCCCGGCTTCAGCGACTTCAATCGCCGCGTGGCCAATCCCGGCGGCTTCCACCTGGGCAACTCGGCCGGTTCGCGGCGCTGGAACACCGCCAGCGGCAAGGCCAACTTCCACCACCATCCGCTGCCGGCCGACCTGGTCCACGCGAAGATCCGCGAGACCGGCCAGGAGCCGCACCTGATCCTGCAGACGCTGCGTTCCCACGACCAGTACAACACCACCATCTATGGCCTGGACGACCGCTACCGCGGCGTGCGCGGTCATCGCGAGGTGGTGTTCGCCAACGAGGCCGACATCCGCCGCCTGGGCTTCGAGCCCGGCGAGAAGGTAGACATGGTGTCGCTCTGGTCCGATGGCGTGGATCGCCGCGTCAGCGGTTTCACCCTCCTGGCCTACGACATCCCCGCCGGCCAGGCCGCGGCCTATTACCCGGAAACCAATCCGCTGGTGCCGCTGGACAGCCACGGCGTGGGCAGCCACACGCCGACCTCGAAGTTCGTCGCCATCCGCTTCGAGAAGGCGCGGCCGAGCCTGCGGATCGTTTGACGACCTGACGCTTCGATACTCCTTGCAGGAGCGCCCCATGGGCGCGATCGCGGGCATGGCCCGCTCCTACAAGGGGACTTCGTGCGCGCAGCAGAAGGCCATCCTGCGAAAAATCCGCTGGATTTGCGTCACATCAGAAAGGGATGAAAGGTAAACTCGGAAGGGCCAGGGCATTTCCCGTGAAAAGCCATCATTTCAATGGCAATTTGTGAGAAAAACACCTCACAAATGGAACCCTGGAATAACACTCAGACCGCCCGAAATCGAAAAAGTTCTGACCATAAATCAAATACTTGCAATATTTGATGAAAGTCGTGTTACTCGTCGGAACCCCCTTGTCAGAGCCTTCGCACGACCCGAGGATCGCTTCCAACATCCCCACAGAGAGATCCTCTCTATGAAGTACTCCTCGATGCTCCTGTTGTCTCTTGCGCTGGTCGGTGGCACCGCCTACGCGGACGGCGACACCCGTGCCGGCGTCGGTGGCGCCCTGGGCGGGGTATTGGGTTCGGTCATCGGCCAGTCGGTCGGTGGCAGCACCGGCGCCGCCATTGGTAGTGGTCTGGGCGGTGCGGCCGGTGGCGCGGTCGGTGCCCGCCACGGCAACAAGACAGAAGCCGCTATCGGTGGCGGCCTGGGCGCTGCCGGCGGCCAGGTGATCGGCAACAAGATGGGTGGTACCACCGGCGGCCTGATCGGCGCGGCCCTGGGTGGCGGCGCCGGCGGCGCACTGGGCAACCACTACGCCGACAACAACCGCGACGACGATGATGACGATTACCGTCACGGCTACCGTCGTGCCCGTTACGACGACCATCGCCACTATGATCGCCGCTGGCACGACAACGGTCGCCATCGTGGCTGGTACAAGCACAAGCACCACCGTCGCGACTGGGATTGACCCGCGGTAGCTCTAACCGCGATCAGTCCACGGAAACGACGACTGACAGCCGGGCCTGATTGCCCGGCTGTTTTGTGTGCGGGACAATTCTCCCGATAATTCCTACTTTCAGGTTCGCAACATGCGTAAGACTCTTTCTGTTCTGGCACTGGCTCTGCTGGCCAGCCACGCCGTGGCCGATGACACCAAGACCGCCATTGGCGGCGGTATCGGTGGCGCCCTCGGCAACGTGGTCGGCGGCGCCCTGGGCGGCTCCACCGGTGCGGCCATCGGTGCTGGCGTAGGCGGTGCGGCTGGCGGCGCGATGGGCGCGAAGAACGGCAACAAGACCGAGGCGGCCATCGGCGGCGGCCTGGGCGCAGCCGGCGGCTCGGTCATCGGCAACAAGGTCGGTGGCTCCACCGGCGGCGCCATCGGCGCGGGCCTGGGTGGTGCAGCCGGCGGCGCACTGGGCAACCACCTGGCCGACGATAACGACGATGACCACCACAGTGGCAGCAAGAGCCATCACAAGGGCAAAGGCCACTACAAGCACAAACACAAGCATCACGACGACTGACGGATGCCATTGTGAAAAAGCCCGCCTATTGGCGGGCTTTTTCGTTCAGGCCTTCAGCTTCAGGCGCAGGCTGGCAAACAGGACAACAGCGCGCCCAGCTCGGCCGGCGGACGTCGCTCGACGCGCCGGTACTCACCACCATCCGGGGTACGCGTGAGCCAACCGCCGTCCACCAGCGCCCTTCGCAGCAGGAGGTGGTCGCCCAGACATTCCTGGGCGCGCAGCCGTTCGTTGAGCTCCTTCTCGCTCCAGCGCTGCCGTGCCGGCAGTCGCGACCACAGCACCCAGAGGCAGGCCTCGCGGTGGCTGTGCTTCTTCGGCCAGCGCTGCAGGCAGCCGGCGTCATCGAAGTAGCGCCGCCATTGCTCGACGCGGCGAAAATCCACCACGGCTTCAGGCTCGGCTTCGCGGGCCAGTCGCGTCTGCGCCTGATGACTGGCGCGCAACGCCTGGTAGTTGCGGAAGCCCACCGCGCGGGCGAGCAGGTTGAGCAGTTCGACATGACCGGGGCGCTCGGGCGATTCGTCGAGCTGGCGCGCCAGCGATTTCGCCAGCGCGGAGATGTCGGGGGCGTGATAGGGCAAGCGTTGCCTGGACACAGTGCAATCCTCGTTGCGTGCCAAGACCTCGCGCGGGAGGTTATCGGGGGTCGCCATTCCGATGCGGCACTGGGGAAAGTGTGTCGGATCGTCAAACATGCGGGGAACCGCGCGGCAGGTTTAGCGCTCTCCATACGGAGGCGGCGACGCCTGGGTGAACTGCCGACCGGCCGCCAGCATAGGCCGGACGCGCCGCCCGGGACAAGCCCCGTGTCATCCCGCGAGCCTGGTATAGGCTTGCCGGGGAGGGATCACTGCCGACAAGGAGTTACTCGTGAAAGCTCTTGCTGCCGCCGGACTGCTGCTGACGCTCTGCGCCGCGCAGCCCGCGTACGCCGGGGACTGGCAGGTCTGCCAGCTGGAAGTGGAAATCACCGGAGCGCTCAAGCTGCCCGTGCGCGGGCTGGAAGGCCGGGTCGCTTCGGCCAAGCCGCGCTCGGCGGGCACCCAGTGCCCGAGCCCGGGCGAGGTCATCGCCTTCGAACCGGAAAGCGCCGACTGGCAGAGCCGCATCCCGCGCCAGCACTGGCCTGCGGCCGGGCAACGGGTGTGGATGCGCTACCAGTACCTGGACGGCATCTGCAAGGGCGACGGCAACAGCCGGCCCTGCCGCATCGAGCATTATCCGATGGGCTGGTGAGACGTCCGCCCCTAGAGGTCAGCCTCGAACCAGCACTTCCATCGCCTCGCGCAGCGGCGCCGGAATCGACACCGGCCGGTTGCTCGCCCGATCCACGAACACATGCACGAACTTGCCCGCCGCGCAGGCCAGTTCATCGCCCTCGCGGAAGATCGCCAGTTCGTACTGCACCGAGCTGTTGCCCAGCTTGCCGACCCGCAGGCCGACCTCGATGCGCTCGGGGAAGGCCACCGGCGCGAAGTAGTCGCAGCTCGAACTGACCACGAAGCCCACCACGTCGCCGTCGTGGATATCCAGGCCGCCGCGCTCGATCAGGTAGGTATTCACCGCCGTGTCGAAGAAGCCGTAGTAGGTCACGTTGTTCACGTGGCCGTAGATGTCGTTGTCGTGCCAGCGCGTGGTGATCGGCTGGAAGTGCGCGTAGTCGGCGCGGCTGGGGTGCTGTTCGCTCATCGGGTTCTCAGAAGGCGGCTCGGTAGATGGCCAGCGCGTCGCTCTCGCTGACTTCGCGGGGATTATTCACCAGCAGGCGCTGCTGCAACATCGCATCGGCGGCCAGGCGCGGCAGGCTGTCCTCCGGCACGCCGGCATCGCGCAGGCGCGACGGCAGGCCGCTGCGCGGGCTGAGGTCGGCCAGCTCGGCAATGAACTGCTCGGTGCGGTCGGCATCGCTGCGCAGGCGCTCGCCCAGCAGCAGCGGCGCCAGCTCGGCATAGAGCGGGCCGGCGTTGGGCGCATTGAAGCGGATCACCTCGGGCAGGACCAGCGCATTGCTCAGGCCGTGCGGAATATGGAAGTGCCCGCCCAGCGGGTAGGCCAGCGCGTGCACGGCGGCTACCGGGGCGTTGGCGAAGGCCTGCCCGGCCAGGCACGCGCCCAGCAGCATGGCCTGGCGCGCCTCGCGGTTGCGGCCGTTGTGCACCGCTTCGTCGAGGTTCAGCGCCAGCAGGCGCAGGGCCTCGCGGGCCAGCAGGTCGGACAGCGGGTTCTTCTTCAGCTTGCTGGTGTACGCCTCGATGGCGTGAACCATGGCGTCGATGCCGGTGGCGGCGGTGACCGCTGACGGCAGGCCGAGGGTGAGGTCGGCGTCGAGCACGGCCAGGTCCGGCAGCAGGTAGGGGCTGACGACGCCCATCTTGGTGGTCTCGCCGGTGGTGACGATGGCGATCGGCGTCACTTCCGAGCCGGTGCCGGCGGTGGTCGGCACCTGGATCAGCGGCAGGCGCGGGCCACGGGCGTTGCCGACGCCGAAGACATCCTTAAGGCCTTGTGTCGCCAGCGGGTGCGCCAGCAACGCCACCAGCTTGGCAACGTCCATCGAGCTGCCGCCGCCGAAGCCGACCACCAGCTGCGCGGCCATCCGGCGCGCCTGGTCAGAGGCTTCCAGCACGATGCTTTCCGGTGGGTCGGCCAGCACCTGGTCGAAGACTTCCACTGCCACGCCGGCTGCGGCGAAGCCTGGCAGCACGCCGTCGAGCATGTTCAGGCGGGTGATGCCGGGGTCGGTGACGATGAGCACGCGCTGGGCGCCGCGCTCGCGGCAGAGTTCACCCAGGCGGGCGGCGGAGCCACTTTCGCAGAGGATCTGCGCGGTGGTGGCGAAGCTGAAAGGCTGCATGACGGTCCCCGGTCTTGTCGTTGTAGTGCGGAAAATCCGTAGGCCACCGTTCGGCGGCCAGCCGGGGGAGCATAGCAATGGGACGCAGCCTCATGAAACCTTGTACCGCCAGGCGAAACAGTTATTCACCGAGTGAATGGTTTTGCCATGGATCACCGGGCCCTGCAGGAGCGAGCATCCCACTGACTCTTGGCGGGGCAGAAACAAAAAGGCCGGCATTGCGCCGGCCTTTTCTTCATCGAGGACAGGTCAGACAGCGACCGGTGCCTTGATGTGCGGGTGAGCTTCGTAGCCGACCAGCTCGAAGTCCTCGAAGCGGAAGTCGAACAGGTCCTTCACCTCGGGGTTGATCTTCATGGTGGGCAACGGCAGCGGCTGGCGGGTCAGCTGCAGGTCGGTCTGCTCCAGGTGGTTGGCGTACAGGTGGCAGTCGCCGCCGGTCCAGATGAATTCGCCGGGCTGCAGCCCGGCGACCTGCGCGACCATCAGGGTCAGCAGCGCGTAGCTGGCAATGTTGAAGGGCACGCCGAGGAAGATGTCGGCCGAACGCTGGTACAGCTGGCAGCTGAGCTTGCCGTCGGCCACATAGAACTGGAACAGCGCGTGGCACGGCGGCAGGGCCATTTCGTCGATCAGCGCGGGGTTCCACGCGGAGACGATCAGGCGGCGCGAATCCGGGTTGTTCTTCAGCATCTGCATCAGGTTGGCGATCTGGTCAATGTGGCGACCGTCCGGCGCCGGCCAGGAGCGCCACTGGTAGCCGTAGACCGGGCCCAGGTCGCCGTTCTCGTCGGCCCACTCGTCCCAGATCGAAACGCCGTTTTCCTTCAGGTAGGCGATGTTGGTCGAACCTTTGAGGAACCACAGCAGCTCATGGATGATCGATTTGAGGTGGCACTTCTTGGTGGTCACCAGCGGGAAGCCTTCGGCGAGGTCGAAACGCATCTGGTGGCCGAACACGCTGTAGGTGCCGGTGCCGGTGCGGTCGCTCTTGAAGGTGCCGTGTTCGCGCACGTGGCGCATGAGGTCGAGGTACTGTTTCATCGCTGCGGTTTCACCCAAAAGCCGGTCGGTGAGGCTCTGCGGCGCGGCTCCGGGGTGGGCCGCCGGCAGGAGCAATCGCCCGGCAGAATCTGAACAAGCGGCAATACTAAGGGCCTGGGCAAGGTATCGCCACCCTGGCCGACCAATACCCGATTCAAGCGGCGACAGACCGCGCTCCCCAACCGTTCGCCTGTTGCAAGAGAGGTCGTCATGTCCGAGGCACAGCTGCCCGCCTTCCCCCTTTCTCGTCGCCGCCTGCTGGCGGTGGCCTGCGCCAGCGCCGCCCTCGGCGGTGTGCTGCTCAGCCCCGCCGCGCGCACCTGGGCCGCGCTGACGCCTCAGGCCGAGAAGGAGCTGGAAAGCTTCATGACCCTGTCCCAGCGCCTCACCGGGCGCAGCAACCTCGACCCGCGCATCGGCCAGCGCCTGTTCCAGGCCCTGGCGCAGCGCGACACCGCGCTCAAGCAGAGCCTGGCCGAGCTGCTCGAGCGCCTGGGCGACGCCCCGGACAGCTGGAACGAGCGCCAGCAGTGGCTGGCCCGGCAGATCCTCGGCGGCTGGTACCTGGGGCAGGTCGGCGATGACACCAGCGCCACGGTCGTCACCTACGAGCAGGCGCTGATGTTCCGCGCGGTGGACGACGTGCTGGTGATCCGCAGCTACTGCCCGAACAAGCCGGGCTTCTGGGCGGCGCAGCCTACCGAGCGGGGGGCATGAGCATGGCCGAGACGCAACGCGCGGATTTCGTGGTGGTCGGCTCCGGAGTGGCCGGCGCCCTGGTCGCCCATCAGCTGGCGCTGGCCGGCAAGGACGTACTGATCCTGGAAGCCGGCCCGCGCATGGGCCGCTGGGAGATCGTCGAGCGCTTCCGCAACCAGGCGGACAAATCCGACAACCAGGCGCCCTACCCGTCCAGCGCGCACGCGCCGCATCCGCAGTTCAAGCCGGACAACCACTACCTCATCCAGAAGGGCGAACACCCCTACGACGTGCAGTACATCCGCGCCGTGGGCGGCACCACCTGGCACTGGGCGGCGTCCGCCTGGCGCTTCCTGCCCAACGACTTCAAGCTGCTCAGCCTCTACGGCGTGGGCCGCGACTGGCCCATCGAGTACGCCGAGCTGGAGCCCTGGTACCAACGCGCCGAGGAGGAGCTGGGCGTCTGGGGCCCCGGCGATGAAGAGCTCGACTCGCCCCGCAGCCAACCCTACCCGATGCCGCCGCTGCCATTGTCGTGGAACGAGCAGCGCATCAAGACCCTGCTCAACGCCAACGGCTACCGTGTGGTCACCGAGCCGGTGGCGCGCAACAGCCGCCCCTACGATGGCCGGCCGACCTGCTGCGGCAACAACAACTGCATGCCGATCTGCCCCATCGGCGCCATGTACAACGGCATCGTCCACGTCGAGAAGGCCGAGGCCGCTGGCGCGCGGCTGATCGACAACGCCGTGGTGTTCAAGCTGGAGAAAGGCGACGGCGGCCAGATAGTCGCAGCGCTGTACAAGGACCCGCAGGGCAACGAAATGCGGGTCGAAGCCGACACCTTCATCCTCGCCGCCAACGGCATCGAAACACCCAAGCTGATGCTGATGTCCGCGGTTGGCAACAGTTCGGATATGGTCGGCCGCAACCTCATGGACCACCCCGGCACCGCCGTGCAGTTCTACGCCGACGAGAAGCTCTGGCCTGGCCGTGGGCCGCAGGAGATGACCTCCATGGTGGGCTTCCGCGACGGCGCCTTCCGCAGCGAGTACGCGTCGAAGAAGATCCACCTGTCCAACCTCTCGCGCACCGACCAGGTGGCCGCCGAACTGATCCGCCACGGGCCGCTGCTGCTGGGCCATGACCTGGAGGCGAAGATCCGCGACCGCGCCGCGCGTTTCGTGCGCTTCGACAGCTTCCACGAAATCCTCCCACATCCGCAGAACCGCATCGTGCCCAGCGCCACCGAGCGCGACGCGGCGGGCATCCCAAAGCCCGAGTTCACCTATGCGATGGACGACTACGTGCGCAAGAGCGCGGTGCACACCCGCGAGGTGTACGCCCACGCGGCCAAGCTGCTGGGCGGCGAGGAGGTCAGGTACGACGACAGCTTCGCCAACAACAACCACATCACCGGCACCGTGCTGATGGGCGCGGACCCGAAGGACTCGGTAGTGGATGCCCAGTGCCGCAGCCACGACCACCCCAACCTGTTCATCGCCAGCAGCGGCGTGATGCCCACCGTCGGCTCGGTGAACTGCACCCTGACCATCGCCGCCCTGGCCCTGCGCCTGGCCGAACACCTGAAGCGGGAGGCCAAGGCATGAAACCTCTCCTGCTGCTCGCCCTGCTGGCCGCACCGCTGGCCACCCATGCCGCCAAGGCCCTCGACCCGGCGCCGGCGGAGTTGCTGCAACGTGGCGAATACCTCGCCCGCGCCGGCGACTGCGCGGCCTGCCACACCGCGCCGGGCGGCAAGCCCTTCGCCGGCGGCCTGCCGCTGGCCACGCCACTGGGTGCGGTGTACTCCACCAACATCACCCCCGACCCGAAGACCGGCATCGGCAGCTACAGCTACGACGACTTCGCCCGTGCCGTGCGCGAAGGCGTGGCCAAGGGCGGCACGCGGCTCTATCCGGCGATGCCCTACACCGCCTATTCGAAGATCACCGACGAGGACATGAAGGCGCTCTACGCCTGGTTCCTCGAAGGCGGCGTACAGGCGGTCGCGCAGCCCAACCAGGATTCCGACATCACCTGGCCGCTGGACATGCGTTGGCCGCTGGCGATCTGGAACCTGCTGTTCCACGACGATGCGGTCTACCAGAACAACCCGAAGCAGAGCCCGGCCTGGAACCGTGGCGCCTATCTGGTCCAGGGCCTGGCCCACTGCGGCACCTGCCACACGCCGCGCGGCTTGGCGTTCCAGGAGAAGGCCACGGACGAGCGCGGCACCGGCTTCCTCGCCGGCGCCGCACTGGGCGGCTGGTATGCCTTCAACATCACCCCCGACACCCACAGCGGCATCGGCGGCTGGAGCGACGCGGAGATCGTGCAGTACCTCAAGACCGGTCGCGTACCGGGCAAGGCGCAGGCCGCCGGCCCCATGGCTGAGGCGGTGGAGCACAGCTTCCAGTACATGACCGACGCCGACCTGCAGGCCATCGCCAGCTACCTGCGCAGCGTCCCGGAGGTCAGCGATGGCGAACGCAAGGCGCGCTTCGCCTGGGGCCAACCGGCGGACGATCTGGTCACCCTGCGCGGCCAGGAATTCGCTGCGCAAAAGCACGATGACGGCGCGCGCCTCTACCTGGGCAACTGCGCCAGCTGCCATTCCTGGAGCGGCGAGGGGGTGAAGGACGGCTACTACCCGATGCTGCTGAAAAACAGCGCGGTGGGTGCCCTGCAGCCGGACAACCTGGTGCAGGTGGTGCTCGGCGGCGTGCATCGCAAGGTGGGCAACGACGACGTGTTCATGCCCGGCTTTGCCGGCACGCTGAACGACGAGCAGATCGCCACCCTGGTGAACTACCTGACCGCGCAGTTCGGCAATCCCGACGTGAAGGTCGATAGCGCAAGGGTCGCCGAGATTCGTCAGCCCTGACCCCCGACGTAGTGGCGGGCCGCCAGCCACCAGAAATGAGGCCCGCCCGCGTTGACAGCTCCCACCGGCTCGCGGAAGCTCCTGTACCCACGGAGTTGCCGCGGAACAACGGATGTCCATGCGCCACAAGACCAAGAAGCCTCGCACCGTCTCTGCCCCCGCTCCCGCCGCCGCGCAGCCCGAAGGATTGCGTCGCGCCTGGCTCGCCGTCGTCGTCGGGGCACTGCTCCTGGCTACCATCGGGGCGTGGATCTGGGCCGAACAGGACAACGGCGTCCAACTGCCCAGCGGCCACCCAGCGATTCCGGCCAGCACGGCGAAGCCCGCTGCGCCGACACCGGCGGTACAAACCGCGACGCTGGTGGATGAAGCCACCTGCAGCGGCTGCCACCAGTCGCAGATCAAGGACTGGCAGGGCTCCCATCACCAGCAGGCGATGAAACCGGCCACCGAAGGCAACGTCCTGGGCGACTTCGCCAATGTCACCTTCAAGGGCGAGACCGAGACCAGCCGCTTCTTCCGCAAGGACGGCGAGTACTGGGTCAACACCCCCGGCGCCGACGGCAAGCCGGCGGATTTCAAGGTCGCCTACACCTTCGGATTCGAACCGCTGCAGCAGTATCTGCTGGCGTATCCGGGTGGCCGCCTGCAGGCCCTCGGCGTCGCCTGGGATAGCCGCAAGCACCAGTGGTTCCAGCTGATGCCAGGCCAGCGCATCGACTTCAAGGACGAGCTGCACTGGACCCGCCCCGCGCAGAACGCCAACTTCATGTGCGTCGAGTGCCACACCACCGGTTTCAAGCGCAATTACGATGCGAAGACCGACAGCTTCGCCAGCCACTGGAACAGCCTTGGCGTCGGCTGCCAGGCCTGCCACGGCCCGGCGTCCAAGCACCTGGAATGGGCACAGAAGCCCGACGGCAACGCCGCCAGGGGCTTCGATGTGCCGCTGCAGAACGCCAGCCAGAGCACCATCGTCGAGACCTGCGCACGCTGCCACGCCCGCCGCGCGCCACTGGGCGACGGCTACCAGAACAACCACCGTTTCATGGACGACTACCTGCCCAGCACCCTGACCCGCGAGCTCTACGAGATCGACGGCAAGATCAAGGACGAGGTCTTCGAGTGGGGCTCCTTCACCCAGAGCAAGATGTTCGCCAAAGGCGTGCAGTGCACCGACTGCCACAACCCCCACAGCGGCGAGCTGAAAGCGCCGGGCAACGGCGTCTGCCTGCAGTGCCACAACACCGCCGGCAAGGCAGTGCGTCCGCAGATCGACGGCAAGGGCCTGCAGGCGAAGAACTACGACTCCCCCGAGCACACCCACCACCAGCCCGGCACCCCTGGCGCGCAGTGCACGTCCTGCCACATGCCGGGGCGCTACTACATGGTCAACGACTACCGCCACGACCATGGCTTCACCTTGCCCAACCCAGCGCATGCGCGGCACATCGGCGCACCGGATGCCTGCCTGGCCTGCCACAAGGACACCCCGGCGAAGAAGATCAGCGACCAGTTCCGCCAGTGGTACGCCAGCGAACTGCCGGCCAAGGCCAACGCCTCCAGCAATCCCGTCCCGCGCTATGACGACACCCTGTGGAAAGCCCGAAATGGCATGCCCGGTGCCTCCCGCGCCCTGCATCTGCTGCTGGCCGACGCCAGCCTGCCGGCGATCCGTCGCGCCACGCTGATCGCCGAGCTGCCCAGCTATCCCAGCCAGCGTTCGCTGGAACTGGCCGCGCTGGCCCTGAAGGATGCCGACCCGCAGGTACGTACCGCCGCCATCAACGTGCTCCTGCCGCTCGCCAACGGCCCGCAGCAGGCCATGGTGCTGCCGACCCTGCTGGCGCCGCTGCTGTCCGATCCGATCCGCGCCGTCCGCATCGCCGCCGCCTGGCAACTGGCGCAGCTGCCACCACAGGCCCGCTCCGGTCTCGACGCCGCGCTGGACAAAGGCCTGGGCGAATACGAGGCGGTGCAGAACGACCTGAGCGAACGCGCCGAGGCGAACCTCAACCTCGCCATGCTCTACCAGCGCACCAACCGGCCGGAAAAGGTGGAGCCCGCCCTGCGCGCCGCCATTGCCCGCAACCCGGCATTCCTGCCGGCCACGGTCACCCTGATCCAGTGGCTGGAGGCCAACGGGCGCCAGGCGGACGCTCGCCAGCTGCTCGACGAAGCCCTGCGCCAGAACCCGGCATCCGGGCTGCTGCACCACGTCAACGGCCTCGCCCTGATCCGCCAGGGGCAACGCCCGCAGGCCCTGAAAGAGCTGCGCGAAGCAGTACGCCTGGCCCCGGACGACGACCAGCTCCGCTATGTCCTGGCCATTGCCCTGCATGACAGCGGGGATGCCGACGGCGCCAGCCACGAGCTGGAGATCCTGCTGCAGAAACACCCGGCCAACCGCGCGGCACGCCTGGTGCTGCTCGACTACCTGCGTGAGTCCGGGCAGTTCCAGAAGGTGCAGCAACTTACGGCAGAGCTGGAGCAGCAGAACCCGGACGACCCCTCGCTCAAGCGCGAGTGATCGTCCGGCGACAGATAGCGCTGAAGACAGGCAGCTCCGACGACAGACATTTCCGACGATAGGATGGAACCGCGGAATATTCCGATGCTCTGAGTGGCGCGCAATCACTCAAGGAACCATCATGCGTCGCCGTTCTGTCCCTGCTGTCGTAGCCCTCACCCTGCTCCCCCTCACCTGTGCCATGGCCGAAGATCGCGACTTCTGGCGCTCGGTCCTGACCTCCGGCGCCACCACCGCCTCGAGCTACCTGACCAGCCGTGACGACCACAAGCTGATCGGCCCGGCCCAGGACGACGCCGCCAGCTTCATCGCCACCGATGGCGCTATCCGTGGCCCCTACCTGGAAGCCACGCTGCAGCAGATGCGCAGCGCCGACCCTGCCCTGGCGCAAGCCAGCGATGCCGAGCTGGCCTCGGCAATCCTCGCCGCCCAGCGCTGATCGAAACGGCCTGCGCGAGCGACCGCTCGCGCAGGCCGTCACCGGAAAGTTGGAACTCCCGCCAGTCGCCGCGCCTCTCACCAGTACACGGACCTTGCGGAGGTGTACCCGATGCGTACCGCGAAACTGGCCACGGCCTTTGCCCTGATCGCCCTGCCCGTTGCCTCGGCCATGGCCGACGGCGACTTCTGGCGCGACGTCATCTCGTCCGGCGCCACCACGGCGTCGACCTACCTGACCTTCAAGCACGACAAGCTGATCGTCGCCGCCCAGGACGATGCGAGCGCCTTCGTCGCCAGTGACGGCGCCATCCGCGGCCCCTACCTGGAAGCCGCCCTCACCCGCCTGCGCAGCGACGACGCCGCGCTGCAGGACCACAGCGATATGGAACTGGCCAACGCCATCCTCGTCCGCCGCGATGACGCACCCGCCCAGTGACACCCACCGGCGTGGCCCATGGCGCTCGCCGCGGGCCACGCCAAGTGGTGCGGGCTGTGTTCTACTGACACTCCGCCTACGACACGGAGTGTCCCATGAACGATCCCATCCAGCCGTTGAAGATCACCCTGATCCTGCTGATCGTCAGTGAAGGTTTCTGGCTGCTCAGCCGCCTGCTCAGCGTGGTCGGCCTCGAGATCTACTCGCTGCTGCCCTCGGCCGTCTACAACCTGATCGGCATGCTCAGCAACGTACTGATGATCCTGCTGTTCGTGTTCCTGATCCGCCTGATCGGCCGCTTGCAGCTCAAGCCCTGAGTCCCGCCGCAGGCACCAGCGCCCCTCTCGAAAACGCGCCTGCCGCGAGCGCCACGTTGCGCCGTCGAACGGCACGCAGCGGATTCAACCTGTAGGAGCGGGCCACGCCCGCGATCGCGCACATGGCGCGCTCCTACAGGGAAGCTCGGCGCAAGGGTTTTCGCGCGGAAATACCCGACAGCCTCGCAGTTCCTGAAAGCCACGCCACCGATGCGGTAATGCCGCTGCGGGATGCTTGGGAAGCCCCCTACACTGCCGCGGCGTTGCGGTCCTACGAGCCCACTGCTTAGCGTTTCGCCCTGCCACAGCGTCATCGTGGCCAGGCGTAGAAACCTGACTTCTAGTTACTGTCGCAATAGCAGGGGCAATCCGGCACCACTTCGGTGCCGGGTTCGCTTTGCTGTCTATGGCGGGCCGTGCGAGGCGGACTTCGGTCCGGCCGGTCTTTGGTAACTAGAGCCGGTTTTCTACCCTTGCACGGTCCGCCTCCCTCCTTCGGCAGTTTCGGGCGGCGGCTTCTTGATTCAGCAAGGAGCTCCAGCATGAACCTTTCGATTTCCCCGGCCGATGACGGCCTGATCCCGACTTCCTTCATCCGCTATAACCGCCAGCTACGTGCCCTGCTGATCGAGCAGCAGGCGTGGTTCGTCGCGCGGGACCTCGGCAAGCTGCTCAGCTACAAGATCACCGGGCCCTTCCTCAAGCGCCTGGACGGCGACCAGCACCGCCATGAGCGCCTCGCTGGCTACTCCCAGCCGGAACTGCTGATCAGTGAAAGCGGCCTCTATGCCCTGCTGCTGGTCTACTGCTACCACCCGGAGAACCGCAGCCTGCGCCAGTGGCTGACCAACGAAGTGGTGCCCACCCTGCGTGACCAGTTCAACCACGACGCCCGCCTGCCGCGCCGCCGGATGCAGCAGTTGCTCGGCGAGGCGCTGCCGGTGATGGACTGGCAGGGCAACCTCTGGCTGCGTTGGCGCGACGCCATTGGCCTGATGGAAAGCCACCTGCGTACCTGACCCGCTTTGTAGGATGGGTGGAGCGTAGCGATACCCATGCTGTCGGCGCACGGAAGCTGATGGGTATCGCTGCGCTCCACACCATCCTACGTCGTGCCCTCGGCAGGCTCTGGTAGGGCGCATAACGCGCCAGCGTTATCCGCCGTGGCGCTTCCGGCGGATTACCCGTTCCGGGTTATCCGCCCTACGGCTCTGGGATTCGCTTCGACCTGCCCCGTCGCGTAGGAGCGAGGGGGACGCCTTCGTTATTGCTCGCGAACCCGCCCAGCGCCTGCGCCGCCGGGAACTCCATTCGCGAGCAAGCTCGCTTCTGGGAAAAGCCCAATGAAAAAGCCGCCCGAAGGCGGCTTTTTCAGTTCAGCGCACGTTCACTTCGGCGCACTGATCACTCGCGGTAGTCATCCACCGGCACGCAGGCGCAGAACAGGTTGCGGTCGCCGTAGACGTTGTCCACGCGGTTCACCGCCGGCCAGTACTTGAAGGCGCGGGTGTGCTCGGTCGGGGTCACCGCTTCGGCGATCTGGTAGGGGCGGTCCCACAGCCCGGTGACGTCCGCCAGGGTGTGCGGCGCGCGCTTGAGCGGGTTGTCCTCGGCCGGCCATTCGCCGGTCTCGACCTTGGCGATTTCCGCACGGATCGACAGCATCGCCTCGATGAAGCGGTCCAGCTCGTGCTTGGACTCGCTTTCGGTGGGCTCCACCATCAGCGTGCCGGGCACCGGGAAGGACATGGTCGGCGCGTGGAAGCCGTAGTCCATCAGGCGCTTGGCCACGTCTTCCTCGCTGATCCCGGTCTGCGCCTTGAGCGGGCGCAGGTCGAGGATGCACTCGTGGGCGACGCGCTCGTTGCGGCCACGGTAGAGCACCGGGAAGGCGCCATCGAGCTGCTGGGCCAGGTAGTTGGCATTGAGGATCGCCACTTCGGTGGCGTCGGCCAGCTGCGGGCCCATCATGGCGATGTACATCCAGCTGATCGGCAGGATGCTCGCGCTGCCCCAGGGCGCGGCGCTCACCGCGCCGTTCAGCGGGTTCGGGCCTTCGATGCGGATCACCGGGTGGTTGGCGACGAAGGGCGCGAGGTGCTTCTTCACGCCGATCGGCCCCATGCCCGGGCCGCCACCGCCGTGGGGAATGCAGAAGGTCTTGTGCAGGTTCATGTGCGACACGTCGGCGCCGATGTCCGCCGGGCGCGCCAGGCCGACCTGGGCGTTGAGGTTGGCGCCGTCCATGTAGACCTGGCCGCCGTGGCTGTGGATGACCTCGCAGATTTCGCGGATGCCTTCCTCGTACACGCCGTGGGTCGACGGGTAGGTGATCATCAGGCAGGACAGCTGCTCGCCGGCTTCGGCCGCCTTGCGCTTGAGGTCCTCCAGGTCGACGTTGCCGCCCTTGTCGCACTCGACGATGACCACGCGCATGCTCGCCATGATCGCCGAGGCCGGGTTGGTGCCGTGGGCCGAGGACGGGATCAGGCAGATGTTGCGGTGCGCATCGCCACGGCTCTCGTGGTACTTGCGGATCGCCAGCAGGCCGGCGTACTCGCCCTGGGCGCCGGAGTTGGGCTGCATGCAGATGGCGTCGAAGCCGGTGATCGCGCACAGCCAGCTTTCCAGCTCCTCGATCATCAGCCGGTAGCCCTCGGCCTGCTCGCGCGGCACGAAGGGATGCAGGCTGGCGAATTCCGGCCAGGTGATCGGGATCATCTCGCTGGTGGCGTTGAGCTTCATGGTGCAGGAGCCCAGCGGGATCATCGACTGGTTCAGCGCCAGGTCCTTGCCCTCGAGCTGGCGCAGGTAGCGCAGCATCTCGGTTTCGCTGTGGTGGCGATTGAACACCGGATGGCTCAGGTAGTCGCTGCTGCGCTGCAGGGCGGCGGGGATGCCGTCGGCAACCTTGCCGGCATCGAGCTGGGCGACGTCCAGGCCATGGCCGGCACCCAGCAGGATGTCGAACAGGCTGGCGAGGGTAGCGGCGCTGGTGGTCTCGTCCAGGCTCACGCCCAGGCGGTCTTCGCCAACGATACGCAGGTTCACGCGGGCGGCGCGGGCGCGCTCGAGGATGGCCTGCTGCTGGGCGCCGACATCCAGGGTCAGGGTGTCGAAGAAGTGCTGGTTAACCCGCTTCAGGCCCTTGGCGGCGAGGCCGGCGGCCAGCATGGAGGTCAGGCGGTGTACGCGCTGGGCGATGCGCTTGAGGCCCTGCGGGCCGTGGTACACGGCGTACAGGCTGGCGATGTTGGCCAGCAGCACCTGCGAGGTGCAGACGTTGGAGTTGGCCTTCTCGCGGCGGATGTGCTGCTCGCGGGTCTGCAGCGCCATGCGCAGCGCGGTGTTACCACGGGCGTCCTTGGACACACCGATGATGCGGCCAGGCATGGCGCGCTTGTAATCGTCGCGGCAGGCGAAGAACGCCGCGTGCGGGCCGCCGTAGCCCATGGGCACGCCGAAGCGCTGGGCGCTGCCCAGGACCACGTCGGCGCCCAGCTCGCCCGGCGGGGTGAGCAGCAGCAGCGCGAGCAGGTCGCTGGCGACGCAGGCGATGGCCTGTTGGGCGTGCAGCGCGTCGATCACCGCGCGCAGGTCACGGATTTCGCCACGGGTGTCCGGATATTGCAGCAGCGCGCCGAACACGGTGTGCTGGCCGAGGTTGTCCACCTCGTCGACCACCACGTCGAAGCCGAAGGCTTCGGCACGGGTCTGCACCACGGAGATGGTCTGCGGGTGGCAATGCACGTCGACGAAGAACAGGTTGCTCTTGGCCTTGGCCACGCGCTTGGCCAGGGCCATCGCTTCGGCGGCGGCGGTGGCCTCGTCGAGCAGCGAGGCGCTGGCGAGGTCCAGGCCGGTGAGGTCGATGGTCATCTGCTGGAAGTTCAGCAGGGATTCGAGACGACCCTGGGCGATCTCCGGCTGGTACGGGGTGTAGGCGGTGTACCAGCCCGGGTTCTCCAGCACGTTGCGCAGGATCACTGTCGGGGTCAGGGTGCCGTAGTAGCCGGTACCGATCAGGCTGGTCCACAGCTCGTTCTTGCCCGCATACCCCTTCAGCTTGGCCAGCGCGCCCTGTTCGTCGAGGGCGGTCGGCAGGTCCAGCGGCCGGTTCAGGCGAATCGCCGGCGGCACCGTCTGCACGATCAGGTCGTCGCGGTTGCCGAGCCCGAGGGTGTCGAGCATGGCTTGCTGCTCGGCGGCGTCGGGGCCCAGGTGGCGGGCGAGGAAGGCATCAGGCTGGTGCAGCTGGGAAAGCGAAGGGGTGTTCGACATGGCCACGGTCTCGAAAGGTCGGTCCGTAAAAAAGAACAGGCCCCGACGAGTCGAGGCCTGTGTTTACAGCAGTGTCTTACGCGTCGGCGTCGCTGGCAGCGCGGTAGCCGGCGGCGTCGAGGAGCTTGTCCAGCTCGGCCGGGTTGCTCGGCTTGAGCTTGAAGAACCAGGAACCGTACGGGTCGTTGTTCACTTCTTCGGGGGTGTCGGCCAGCACGTCGTTGACGGCGATGACTTCGCCGCCCACCGGGGCGTAGATGTCCGAAGCGGCTTTCACCGACTCGACGACACCGGCTTCCTGGCCGGCGGCGAGGGTCTTGCCCACTTCCGGCAGTTCGACGAAGACCACGTCGCCCAGGGCTTCCTGGGCATGGTCGGAGATGCCCACGGTCACGGTACCGTCGGCTTCCAGGCGCGCCCACTCGTGGCTGGCGGCGTAACGCAGGTCGGCGGGGATATTGCTCATCTTGTTGTTCCTCGAGGACTGGGCGACGGGCGGCGATGCCGCCCTCTTCTAAGTTAGATCATGCAATTTAGATCAGGGCTTTGCCATGACGCACGAAATTCGGCTGAACGACGCGAACCGGGTACCACTTGCCACGGATTTCCACTTCGGCGCGGTCACCGGTGGCCGCCGGCACGCGGGCCAGGGCGATGGACTTGCCGAGCGTGGGGGAGAAACTTCCGCTGGTGATCTCGCCGTCGCCGACGCCGGCAACGCGAACCACCTGGTGGGCGCGCAGCACGCCGCGCTCCTCCAGCACCAGGCCGACCAGCTTGGGCGCATCACCGGCAGCCTTCTGCGCTTCCAGGGCTTTGCGGCCGATGAAGTCGCGGTCTTCGGGTTCCCAGGCAATGGTCCAGCCCATGTTGGCGGCCAGCGGGGTGACGTCTTCGTCCATGTCCTGGCCGTAGAGGTTCATCCCGGCTTCCAGGCGCAGGGTATCGCGTGCGCCCAGGCCCGCCGGGGAGATACCGGCGCCGACCAGGTCGTTGAGGAAGCCTTGCGCCTCAACGGCCGGCAGCATGATTTCCAGGCCGTCTTCGCCGGTATAGCCGGTGCGGGCGATGAACCAGTCACCGTCGGCCTTGCCCTGGAAGGGCTTGAGTTCGCGGATCAGCGCGGCGCGCGAGGGGGTGACCAGTTCGGCGGTCTTGTCGCGGGCGTTGGGGCCCTGCACGGCGAGCATCGCGAGGTCCGCGCGCTCGGTCAGGGTGACGTCGAAGCCTTCGGTGTGGGCCTGCATCCAGGCCATGTCCTTGTCGCGGGTGGAGGCGTTGACCACCACGCGATAGCCGTACACGCCGAGGTAGACGATCAGGTCGTCGACCACCCCGCCGCGTTCGTTGAGCATGCCGCTGTACAGCGCCTTGCCCGGAACCTGCAGTCGTTCGACGTCGTTGGCCAGGAGTCGCTGCAGGTATTCCTTGGCCTGCGGACCGGTGACGTCGACCACGGTCATGTGGGAAACGTCGAACACGCCGCAATCGCGACGTACCTGGTGGTGCTCTTCGACTTGCGAACCGTAGTGCAACGGCATGTCCCAACCGCCGAAATCGACGATCTTGGCGCCGAGGGCGACGTGCAAATCATAGAGCGGCGTGCGCTGTCCCATGGGTGTTCTCCTTCCGGGCGAGGCGGGTGCGGAGCGCGAGTACGGCCCGCACGAAACGCGCGCATTGTAGTCGCATGGCAGGACTCTGGACAGCTTGTCCGACGGCCGATTCTCAGGGCCGCGAAGAACCGCTCTGGCGCGCGGAGCGACGGATCAGGCCGATCACCGGGAACAGGCCCACCAGCACCAGCGTCAGCGCAGGCAGCGCCGCGCGCGCCCACTCGCCCTCGCTGGTCATCTCGAAAACGCGCACGGCCAGGGTGTCCCAGCCGAACGGGCGCATGAGCAAGGTCGCCGGCATCTCCTTGAGGACGTCGACGAACACCAGCAGCGCAGCGCTCAGCGCACCCGGCAGCAGCAGCGGCAGATAGACGCGCAGGAACAGGCCGGCGCCGCCGACACCCAGGCTGCGGGACGCTTCCGGTAACGACGGGCGAATCCTGGCGAGCGCGCCTTCCAGCGGGTTGTAGGCAACCGCCATGAAACGGATCAGGTAGGCCACCAGCAACGCCCCGAGACTGCCCAGCAGCAGCGGCTTGCCGGCGCCGCCCAGGGCGCCGGAGAGCGGGATCACCGCGTGATTGTCCAGCCAGCTGAAGGCCAGCATGATCGCCACCGCCAGCACCGAGCCGGGCAGCGCATAGCCGAGGTTGGAAATACCCACCGCCGAGCGCACCGCCGGCGTCGGCGACAGGCGCCGGGCGAAAGCCAGCAGCAGCGCCACGGCCACCGTCAGTACCGCCGCGAAGCCGCCCAGGTAGAGGCTGTGCAGGATCAGGCCCCAGTAGCGCTCATCGAGGTCGAAGCGACCCTTCTGCCAGACCCAGACCACCAGCTGCAGCACCGGGATGACGAAGGCGCAGGCGAACACCAGCAGGCACCAGGCGCTGGCGGCGAAGGCCTTCCAGCCGTGCAGCCGGTACAGCGCCGCGCCGCGCGGACGCTCGTTGGGCACGCTGCTGCGGCCACGGCTGTAGCGCTCGCCGAGCAGCACCAGCATGACGAACAGCAACAGCAGGCTGGCCAGCTGGGTGGCGCTGGAGAGACTGTAGAAGCCGTACCAGGTCTTGTAGACAGCCGTGGTGAAGGTATCGAAGTTGAACACCGACACAGTGCCGAAATCCGCCAGGGTCTCCATGATCGCCAGCGCCAGCCCGGCGCCGATGGCCGGCCGGGCCATCGGCAGGGCGACGCGCCAGAAGGCCGCCAGCGGCGACAACCCGAGCACCCGCGCCGCTTCCATGAGCCCGCGTCCCTGGGCGAGGAAGGCGGTTCGCGCGAGCAGGTAGACATACGGATAGAAGACCAGCACCAGCACCGTGATCACGCCGCCGGTGGAGCGTACGCGGGGCAGCCGCAGGCCGCTGCCGAACCACTCGCGCAGCAGCGTCTGCACGGGGCCGGAGAAGTCCAGCAGACCGACGAAGACAAACGCCAGCACATAGGCAGGCACCGCGAAGGGCAACATCAGCGCCCAGTCCAGCCAGCGCCGGCCGGGGAATTCGCAGAGGCTGGTGAGCCAGGCCAGGCTGACGCCCAGCACGGTCACGCCAACGCCCACGCCGGCCACCAGCACCAGGGTATTGCCCAGCAGGCGCGTCATCTGGGTTTCCCACAGGTGCGACCAGATTTCGCGGTCGATCTGGGCCCAGCTCAGCAGCAGGACGCTGATGGGCAGCAGGACCAGGGCGGCTACGGCGAAAGTGATGGGGTACCAGCGGTTGGCGCGCATGCGTTGGGTGTTTCCAGAACATCAGGGGGTCGTGGGAAGTGCCGCCGGGCTGCCGTCGGAAATTTCCCTCATTGAAATCGAATTCGCCCGATCCTCACCTGGCAGGGATAAAGCGCAAGGTACAGCGGTCGAATCGGCCACTCTGCCACCGCCGTCCCCAAGGAAAAAGTCCCATGTCGTCACTCTGCCGCCTGTCCGGCCTGCTGCTGTTGCCGCTCTGCAGCCTGGCCCTGGCCGACGAACCCACCCCTGTCGAATCCTGCCTGGCCATGGCCATCGGCAAGGTCGCCGCGGACCCGCAGCTGCAGGAGCGCTGGCAGCAGACCTGGATCGAGCCAGGCTCGATCCGCGAGGAAGCCTATGAAGGCTCGGTCGACGGTCAGACGGCGAGCAAGCGGCTGGTCGCGCAACTGCGTCGGGGCGAGCAGTCCGACGGCGAATTCATCTGCCTGCTGAGCGGCGAGGGCAAGGCACTCTCCGTCAGCCATTCGGACGATGCCGGCGCCCGTTGAGGCGCCGGATTCCGGTCAGTTCCAGCCGGCGCGATCCATCAGCTTGATCGCTTCGGCCTGACGCTTGCCGGCGATTTCCACCGGGATGCTGTCGGCCTTGAACTCACCCCAGGCCGCCACTTCCTGCGACGGCGCCACTTTCGGGTTGGCCGGGAATTCCTGGTTGATGCCGGCGAACAGCGACTGGGCGTCCGGCCCGGTCATCCACTCCACCAGCTTCTTCGCGGCTTCCGGGTGCGGCGCGTGCTTGGTCAGGCCGATGCCCGACAGGTTGACGTGCACGCCACGGTCGCCCTGGTTCGGCCAGAACAGCTTCACCGGCAGCTGCGGATTGTCCTTGTGCATACGGCCGTAGTAGTAGGTGTTGACGATGCCGACGTCGCACTGGCCGGCGGCGATGGCCTGCAGCAGCGCGTTGTCGTCGGAGAACACGTCGGTCGCCAGGTTGTTCACCCAGCCCTTGAGGATTTCCTCGGTCTTTTCGGCGCCATGGGTCTCGATCAGGGTCGCGGTCAACGACTGGTTGTAGACCTTCTTCGCGGTGCGCAGGCACAGGCGGCCTTCCCACTTCGCATCGGCCAGCTCTTCGTAGGTCGACAGTTCCTCGGGCTTCACCCGCTGGGTCGAATAGGCGATGGTCCGTGCGCGCAGCGACAGGCCGGTCCAGCTGTCGGTGCCGGAGCGATACTGCGGCGGGATGTTGGCATCCAGGGTCGGCGAATCGAAAGGCTGCAGGATGCCCATCTTCTCGGCCTGCCAGAGGTTCCCGGCATCCACGGTGAGCAGCAGGTCGGCCGGGGTGTTGGCGCCTTCGGCCTTGATCCGCGCCATCAGCGGCGCTTCCTTGTCGGTGATGAACTTGATCTTCACCCCGGTCTTCTCGGTGTAGGCGTCGAACACCGGCTTGATCAGCTCGTCGATGCGCGAGGAGTAGACCACCACTTCGTCGGCGGCCTGGGCGGTGCTACCGAGGGCGGCCAGCAGGAGGGTGGCGAGAAGACCTTTGCGCGCGAGCATGGGCGTGTCCTTTACGGGAAAGATATCCCTCAAATGATAAGGAACCTCATTTGCTAACGAGCCGCGCGTTTGTGTCGGGGTGTTTCGATGGGGTGCGGTTTGGGGTCGCGGGCGCCCTGATCACACCCGCGCCAGATTCGGCAAGTCCCCCGACAGCCCCAGCGCCTGGCGCACGAACACGCCCTTGGCCTCATGGTGCTTGTCCACCAGGCGCAGCCCGGCGTTGCGCAACCAGCGCACCGCCAGCGGGTCGGCCTGGAACAGGCGCTGGAAGCCTTCCATCGCCGCCATCATCGCCAGGTTGTGCGGCATACGGCGACGTTCGTAGCGGCTCAGCACACGTTCCTCGGCAATGTTCTCGCCACGGGCGTGGGCATGCTCGATCACCTCGGCGAGCACCGCGGCATCCAGGAAGCCCAGGTTCACGCCCTGCCCGGCCAGCGGGTGGATGGTGTGCGCGGCGTCGCCGATCAGCACCAGCCCCGGCTCCACGTAGCGCTTGGCGTGGCGCTGGCGCAGCGGGATGCACAGGCGGCGGTCGGCATGCTCGATGGCGCCCAGGCGCTGCTCGAAGGCGAGGCCCAGAGCCTTGCAGAAGCCTTCGTCGTCCAGCGCCATGAGCTTTTCCGCCTGCTCCGGGGTGGTCGACCAGACGATCGAGCACCAGTGTGCGTCGCCTTCCTTCGCCAGCGGCAGGAAGGCCAGCGGGCCGTCGTCGGTGAAACGCTGCCAGGCGGTGGCCTGGTGCGGCTTCTCACAGCGCACGCTGGTGACGATGGCGTGGTGCAGGTAATCCCACTCGCGGGTGGCGCAGCCGGCCAGGCGGCGTACCGCGGAGTTGGCGCCGTCGGCGGCAACCACCAGGGGTGTACGGATTTCGCGGCCGTCGGAAAGGCTCAGCAGCCAGTCGTCGCCGGAGTGGCGCAGCTGCTCCAGGCGCGCATTGGGCAGCAGGCCGAGGGCGGAGTCATGCAGACGCTCCAGCAGGGCGTCCTGTACCACGCGGTTTTCGACGATGTGGCCGAGCATCTCGGCATGCACGCTGGCGGCGCTGAAGTGGATCTGCCCGGTCCCCGAGCCGTCCCACACCTGCATCTCGCAGTAGGGCTCGGCGCGCCGTGCGGCGATGCCGTCCCAGGCATGCAGGCGCTGGAGGATGCGCCGGCTGGCCTCGGACAGCGCACTGACGCGCGGTTCGAAGGGCGCTTCGCGGTCGAACGGCTTGACGCTCAGCGGCGAGCCGTCGAGCAGCAGGATATCCAGCCCGCTGCCTTCCAGGGCCAGGGCCAGCGCGCTGCCGACCATTCCCGCCCCGACGATAACCAGATCCGCGTGCATGTGCGTTCCTTCTTCAGCGGCCCGCGCAGCACCTGCGCGGGCATCGAAATTCAAGCGGCCTGCCGCGCGCGCGGCTTGAGCCGGACGTACAGGGTCTTCTGCACCCGCGCCACCAGGGTGCCTTCGCCGTCACGCACTTCGGCGTGCAGGCGCGGCAGGTATTTCTCGCCCGTGGCGGTCTGCTCGCGGATGTCGTCGAGCAGGTGCTGGTCGATACGGAAATCGGCATACACCGGCCCTTTGCCGGGGCTGACGAATTCGATGTTGGCCGCCTTGTCCCAGACGATGTAGTCGCGCCCCAGGTTCTCCATCAGCATCAGCATGAAGAACGGGTCGGTCATGCTGTACAGGCTGCCGCCGAACTGCGTGCCGACGTAATTGCGGTTGAACAGGTTCAGGCCCATCTTCACGCGGATCTCGCGGAAATCCGCGCTGATGTGGCGCACTCGCACTCCGGCGCCGAGGTAAGGCGGGTAGAGGTTCAGGCCAATGCGCAGCAGGCGGGCGCGGTGCGGACTCTTGCGTGCTTGCATCGACTCAGACCGGTCGGGCGCCCAGGCCCATGGCCTGGCGGGCGAACCAGCGCTTGGCCGGTGGCAGCAGGTCGAGGCCGAGCAGGCCGATGTTGCGGCCGGTGGCCAGCAACGGCTGGGCATTGGAGAACAGGCGGGTGACGCGGTCGGAGAAACCGACAGTCATCTGCTGGTCCAGGCGCTGGCCATCCAGGTAGCGCTGCAGCACGGCGAAATCGCCCGGCGCGGCCTCTTCCTGCAACAGGCAATCGCTCAGGGCCTTGGCATCGCGCAGCGACAGGTTGAAGCCCTGCCCGGCAATCGGGTGCAGGCTGTGGGCGGCATTGCCCAGCACGACGAGGTGCGGGCGAATCTGCTCGTCGGCCTCGGTCAGGCTCAGCGGGTAGCCATAGCGCACGCCAACCTGGCGCAAGGTGCCCAGGCGATAGCCAAAGGCGTCCTGCAGTTCGGCCAGGAAGGCCGCGTCGGACAGCTCGCGCAGGCGCTCGGCGTCACGGCCGTTACGGGTCCAGACCAGCGCGCAGCGGTTTTCCGGTAGCGGCAGCAGGGCCAGCGGGCCGTTTTCGGTGAAGCGTTCGAAGGCCTGCCCGCGATGGGCCTCGGACGGGCTGATGTTGGCGATCAGCGCGGTCTGCCCGTAGGACGAGGAGCGCACGTTGATGCCCAGCTGCTCGCGCAGCCCGGAGCGGCCGCCGTCGGCCAGCACGGCGAGGTCGCAGTCGAGCTGCGAGTCGTCGTCCAGGGTCAGGCGGTAGCCGTCGCCCAGTGCATCCATCCGGCGCACTTCGGCCGGGCAGCGCCAGCTCACCACTTCCGGATCGAGCGCATGCCACAGGCACTGGCCGAGCCAGGCGTTCTCCACCACGTAGCCGAGAGCGGGAACGCCCTCTTCCACCGCCGTCAGGCGCGCGGCGCCGAAGCGGCCGCGGTCGGAGACGTGGATCTGGGTGATGGGTTCGGCGCGCTGCGATATCTGTTGCCAGAGCCCCAGGCGCTCGTAGATCTGCCGGCTGCCGAAGGACAGCGCCGAGGAACGCGCGTCATAGCTGGGCTGGTAGGCATCGCCGGGGGCGAAGGGCTCGATCAGCACGATCTGCCAGCCACGCGCGCGGGCGCCGGCCTGGAGGATCAGTGCAAGGCTTGCGCCGACGAGTCCGCCACCGATGATGGCCAGTTGCGTACGTTGCATGTCAGGCGGCCTGGGCCTTGGCCTCGGCCATCAGCGCTTCGATCTCGGCGACGGTTTTCGGCACGCCATTGGTCAGCACTTCGCAGCCGGTCTTGGTCACGACCACATCGTCCTCGATGCGCACGCCGATGCCGCGCCACTTCTTCGGCACGTCGGTGTTGTCCGGGGAGATGTAGATGCCCGGCTCGACGGTCATCGCCATGCCCGGTTCGAGCACGCGCCATTCGCCGCCGACGCGGTACTCGCCGACATCGTGCACGTCCATGCCCAGCCAGTGGCCGGCACGGTGCATGTAGAAGGCCTTGTAGGCTTCGCGCTCGATCAGCTCGTCGACGTCGCCCTTGAGCAGGCCCAGCTCCACCAGGCCAGCGGTGATGACCCGCACGGTGGCCTCGTGGGCTTCGTTCCAGTGGCGGCCCGGAGCGATGTAGCCGAAGGCCGCCATGTTGGCATCCAGCACCAGCTGGTAGATGGCCTTCTGCTCGGGGCTGAAGGTGCCGCTGGCGGGGAAGGTGCGGGTGATGTCGCTGGCGTAGCAGTCGATCTCGCAGCCGGCGTCAATCAGGATCAGGTCGCCGTCCTTGATCTGCGCGTCGTTCTCCCGGTAGTGCAGGATGCAGGCGTTGCGGCCGGTGGCGACGATGGAGCCGTAGGCCGGCATCTTCGCGCCGCCCAGGCGGAAGGCGTATTCCAGCTCGGCTTCCAGGTGGAACTCGTAGAGGCCCGGACGGCAGGCCTGCATGGCGCGGATGTGCGCACCGGCGGAGACTTCCGCGGCATAGCGCATCACCTTCACCTCGCCGGCGCTCTTGTACAGGCGCTGGTCGTGCAGCAGGTGGTCGAGGGCGACGAACTCGTTCGGCGGCTGCGCACCCTGGCGCGCCTTGGAGCGGATCACGTTGATCCAGTCCATCAGCCGGCGGTCGAATTCCTGGTTGGCGCCCAGCGCGTAGTACACGCGGTCGCGGCCCTCGATCAGGCCGGGAAGGATGTCGTCGATATCGCCGATGGGGAAGGCGTCGTCGGCGCCAAAGGTGCCGATGGCACCGTCCTGGCCGGCGCGCAGGCCGTCCCAGAGTTCACGCTCCGGATCGCGCTCGCGGCAGAACAGCACGTACTCGCCATGCTCGCGGCCGGGGATCAGCGCCATCACCGCTTCCGGCTCGGGGAAGCCGGTGAGGTACTGGAAATCGCTGTCCTGGCGGTAGACGTGCTCGACGTCGCGGTTGCGGATGTACATCGGCGCCGCCGGGAGAATGGCGATGCTGTTGGGTTCCATCTGCGCCATCAGCGCCTTGCGACGACGGGCGTATTCCGACTTGGCGATACGGATCATGCGCGACCTCAATGCAGGGAGGGTTTCTCGGCCGGTGCCGGCACCTTGCCGAATTCGGAGAACAGCAGCAGCGGGGCGACGCGCAGGTACTCCTGCACTTCCATGTAGTCGGCCTCGCCGTCTTCGGATTCTTCCAGCTGGCCGCCGACCTGGGCGATGGCGGCGATGTCCTGCAGCACTTCGTCGGCTTCGTCGGACAGGCTGGGGGAACGCAGCGCCAGGCCGAAGCCGGCGAGGAAGCCCTGGCACCACTGGCCCAGGGCCACGGCGCGCTCGGCCAGCGGCGCATCGTCATTGGGCAGCATCAGCACCACGGCCATCTCGCCCTGGCTGAAATCCTGCTGGACCATGCCCAGCAGGCCGCCCAAGGCCGCGCCCAGGCGCTCGCCCGGCTCGCCGCCGAGCAGTTCACCGGCGGCCTGCAGCCATTCGCCCTGGTCGAAACCAGACCCGGCGCAGACGCGGCCGAGCAGGTGGCCGTGCAGTTCGGCGGGGGAAATGGGCAGGGCGGCCTCGGCGAGCAGGGCGGCGAAGGCGGTATAGGCGGAGCTGGAAGTGGACATGATCGAACCCGGGTGACGGCTAGGCGCCATCAGGCGCCGCGCATAGAATATGGTCCGTTATCCTAGCACCGGCGCACACCGCAAGACCATGTGACGACGCGCCGGGCAGCCGTGCGTTGACCCACCCCCACGGCAGTCCTATATAGTTCTCGATTACTTAAGCAACTCCCAAGCGAGAGCCCATGGAAGACGCCGACCTGCACGCGCTGATCGCCAAGTTCGACCTGCTGCTCCAGCGCCTGGAACAGCTAAAGGCCGAGAACCGGCTGCTGCGGGCGAACGAGAAAAGCTGGCGGGAAGAACGCGCCCATCTGATCGAGAAGAACGATTTGGCTCGGCAGAAGGTCGAAGCGATGATTTTGCGTCTTAAAGCCCTGGAGCAGGACTCATGAGCCAGTCGAATACCCTGAACGTCCAAATCCTCGACAAGGAGTACTGCATCGCGTGCCCTGCGGACGAGCGCGTCAACCTGGAAAGCGCCGCGCGCTATCTGGACAGCAAGATGCGCGAGATCCGTTCCAGCGGCAAAGTGATAGGTGCCGACCGTGTCGCGGTGATGGCGGCCCTGAACATCACCCACGACCTGCTGCACAAGCAGGAGCGCGTCGAGCACGACAGCGGCTCCACCCGTGAGCGCGTGCGCGAACTGCTCGAGCGCGTGGATCGCGCCCTGACCACAGACACCCCTACCACCGATAAAGACCAGGGTGAAGTCTGACCAGGGAAATTTCCTTGGGGTATAATCGCCTCGCTCCCTGGTGTGTTTGCCAGTCGGTGATGTCCCTGAGCCGATAATTGCAACAACGGGGGTTGCCAGTTGGGCTGGTGTGCATGTCCGCACGACGGAAAGCCTTAAAGCCTACTGCAACCACCACCTTGAACTCTCGGGTTCAAGGGCTAACCCGACAGCGGCATGTCCGGGGAGCTTTACCCTTCCATGATTCACTCCGATGGTCTTTCCCGCCCTGTCCTGCGCCGCCAGCTGCGCCAGGCCAGACGCGCGCTCACTCCCCTTCAGCAACGCCTCGCCGCCCAGGCCCTGTATCGCCAGCTCGCGCAGCATCCGCTGTTCCGCCGGGCGAAGCACATTGCCCTGTACTTGCCGGCTGACGGCGAAATCGACCCGCGCCCGTTGATGAAGGCTGCGCAGAAGCGCGGCAAGGCGACCTACCTGCCGGTGCTCTCCGACTGGCCGCGCACGCACATGACCTTTCAGCAGGTAGGCATCGGCGAGCGCTGGGTACGCAACCGCTTCAACATCGCCGAACCGCAGGCCGACCGCGGGCGCCAGCGCCCCGCCTGGGCGCTGGACCTGCTGCTGCTACCGCTGGTCGGTTTTGACCCGCAGGGCGGCCGCCTGGGGATGGGCAAGGGCTTTTACGACCGGACCCTGGCCTACCTGGGCATGCGCAAAAATTGGCAGAAACCGACGCTATTGGGCCTGGCGCACGAGTGCCAGAAGGTCGACAAGCTGGAGCTGGCGAGCTGGGATGTGCCACTGATGGGCATAGTGACGGACGGCGGCTGGTATGGCCGTCTCGCGACGGCATCGCGTTCCTTGCGATAACCGTGGCGGCAGCAATCCCCTGGATCAGGGCTGCTGGGTGACCTGCACCGGGGCGTTGCCCTGGCGTTGTTCCCACAGGCTCTGGGTGTAACCGGTAGTGACGACACCCAGACCGAAAAGTATTACCAACACCCACAAAAGATCAGGCTTGCGTTTCATCGATTGCCTCCCCCTTCCAGGCAAACTGTCAACGATGGCCGGCGGTGGTTTTTTTATCCGTCCGGCAGGCCAAGCTAAAAACGGCGGCATTCTCCGACAATGAAAAGCTTCTCGCAATTCTGACGCCAACCGATCGTCGGAGGAGCAGTCGCCCCCAAAACTTCCGGCACTTTCAGGCAATGTTCATGCCGGTATTCCTACATCTTCTTCCTACAATTTGTTTCCGGCGAGCCGGCAGCTTGTCGCAGGGAAACGCCTGCCCACCTACCCTTAGCCAAATCAGAAAAGATCATTACCCGCCACGCACAAGGAGACCCTCGCGGATGGCACGCGCTTACTGGCTGATGAAATCCGAGCCCGACGAACTCTCGATCCACGACCTGCAGCGCCTGAAAACCGCGCGCTGGGACGGCGTGCGCAATTACCAGGCACGCAACTTCATGCGCAGCATGCAGCCGGGCGACCTGTTCTTCTTCTACCACTCCAGTTGCCCCGAGCCGGGCATCGCCGGCATCGCGCAGATCGACGGCGAGCCCTACCCCGACCCGACCGCGCTCGACCCGAAAAGCCACTATCACGACCCCAAGGCCAGCGACGAGAAGAACCCCTGGACGGCCCGCGACGTGAGCTTCGTCGAGGCCTTTCGCTCGGTGCTGCCGCTGGGCACGCTCAAGGCGCAGGCTGGATTGGAAGAATTGCCCCTGGTGCAAAAGGGCAGCCGCCTGTCGGTGATGCCGGTCACTGCCGAACAGTGGGCGATCGTCGTCGGCCTGGCGCACAAGTAGAGGCACTGTGCTATTAGGTTACTGAAGCCCCCGGAATTCGCCGCATGCACCGCCTTCAGTCCTCACTAGCTTCCTACCTCGGGCTTGGCGGTCTGCTCTGCGTGCTCCTGCTTGCCAGTGCCTGGCTGGGTGAAGAACTGGCGAGCAGCGAGCGGCAGCGCGTACAGGAGCGCCTGACCTACCAGGGGCGCAGCCTCGCGCACCAGCTGGAAGCCAACCTCCACGAGCAGGTCCAGGGCCTGGACCTGCTCGCCCAGCTGTGGACCCACCACGGCCGCATGCCCCGCGCGGAATGGGAGCTGGACGCGCGCTTCTACGTGCGCAGCTTCCCCGGCTACCAGTCGATCCAGTGGGCCGACCCGGAGCTGCGTATCCGCTGGCTGGAGCCCCTGCAGGGCAACGAGGCGGCGCTGAACTTCCGGCTTTCCCCGCAGCACCCCAACTACGCGACGGCGATGTCCGCCCGCGACAGCGGCAAGCCACGCCTGAGCGACAGCGTGGAGCTGGTCCAGGGCGGGCGCGGCTTCGTGCTCTACACCCCGGTTTACCTGCGCGATGCCAACAACCAGCTGCAGTTCGACGGCTTCATGCAGGGCGTCTTCCGCGTCGGCCCGCTGATGGACAACCTGCTCAGGCAAGCGGACAACCACCTGTTCAGCGTGCGCCTGCTCGAGCACGGCCGGCCACTCTACGTGCGCGACCAGCCCGCCGGCGATGCCGAACAGACCCTGCAGGTGCCGCTACGACTGCTCAACAACCGCAGCTTCGAGCTGGAGCTCAGCCCCACTCCGGCTCTCGTGCAATCACTGTCCACGCCGTTGCCGATGGTGGTGTTCGGCAGCGGCGTGGCCATCAGCCTGCTGCTGGTGGCGGCGCTGTTCCTCGCCCGCGAGAACGCCCGCCGAGCCACCGCGCTGAGCGCCAGCAACCAGTTGCTCAGCCAGGAAGCGGAGCAACGCCAGTCGGTGGAAGCACATCTGCGCGACAGCCGCGAACGGCTACAACTGGCGCTGGACCTCACCGACTCCAGCCGTGACGCGCTGTTCATCTTCGACCTGCAACAGCGCGAGCTGCTGCACATGAACCGCGCCACCTACAACGGCCTGGGCTACAGCGCCGAGGAGTTCCGCCACCTGCTGCGCGATGACCCGGAGCGGCTGATCCCCGGCTTCCACGCCTGGCTCCAGCTGGTGCAGCAGGCGCATCGGTTGAACCTGTCGATGATCTTCCAGCGCGAGATGCAGCGCCGCGACGGCAGCCTGCAGCCGGCGGAGATCAACACCCAGCTGATCCACCAGGGCGACCGCGACTACCTGATCGCCGTGGCCCGCGACAACAGCGAGCGCCTGCAACTGGAAGCGCAGCTGCACAAGCTCTCGCAGCAGGACGGCCTCACCGGCCTGTTCAACCGCCGCTATTTCGACCGCCAGCTGCAGAGCGAATGGCGCCGCCTGCGCCGCGCCGACGCGCCGCTGGCGGTACTGATGCTCGACGTCGACCATTTCAAGCGCTTCAACGACTGCCTCGGCCACCTGGCCGGCGACGATGCGCTACGGCGCCTCGCCAGCTGCCTGCAGGAGTGCCTGCAACGCGAAGGCGATGTGGCTTGCCGGTATGGTGGCGAAGAGTTCGTCATCATCCTCACCGACACCGGGCTGGAAGGCGCCAGTCATGTCGCCGCGCGCGTCCACCAGCGCGTGGCCCAGATGGGCATCGCGCACCCGTCCGCTGAGCTGGGACGACTGACCGTGAGTATCGGCCTGGCCATCGCCACGCCGGGGCAGGACGCCGAGCCGGATCAGTTGATCGCCCAGGCTGACCAGGCGCTCTACGCGGCCAAGCACAAGGGCCGCAACCAGACGTGCGTGTGGCCGGTGGATATGGCCGAGCGCACGCTTTCCTGACCCCTCAGGCCCGGCATGGACTCTCCACTGTAGGAGCGTGTCAGGCCATCTGCCCGATGGTCCGACGGAAGCGCCAGAGCGCGCCGAAGAAGAAAGCCGCACCGATCCCGACGATGGCCAGCAATTGCGGCCAGACGATCGACAGGTCCGCGCCGCGATAGAGGATCGCCTGGGCCAGGCTGACGAAGTGCGTGGTCGGCGCTGCCAGCATGATGTTCTGCACCAGCTCCGGCATGCTCTCGCGCGGCGTGGTGCCGCCGGAAAGAATCTGCAGCGGCATCAGGGTGAGGATCACCAGCAACCCAAGTTGCGGCATCGAGCGGGCCACGGTGCCGATGAAGATGCCCATGGAGGTGGTGGCGAACAGGTGCAGCGCCGCGCCCAGCAGGAACAGCCCCACCGAACCGCTGATCGGAACGTCCAGCCAGCCGCGCACCACCAGTTGCAGCGAGATCGCCGCCGCCACCAGCACCACGGTGCCCATGGACCAGACCTTGGCCATCATGATCTCGAACGCGGTCAGCGGCATCACCAGCAGGTGTTCCACCGTGCCGTGCTCGCGCTCGCGGATCAGCGCGGCGCCGGTGAGGATGATCGACAGCATGGTGATCTGGTTGATCACCTCCATCACCGCGCCGAACCAGGCCTGGGTCAGGTTCGGGTTGAATTCCATACGCACCGCCAGCTCCGCCGGCATAGCCGCCTCGGCGCGGTAACGGCTGACGAATTCACTGACCTCGGTGCCGACGATGTTCTGGATGTAGCCGGCGCCGGAGAAGGCCTGGCCGGTCTGCGTAGCATCGACGTTGACCTGGATCGCCGGCTGCCGCCCGGCCAGCACGTCGCGCTGGAAGTCCGGCGGGATGTCCAGGGTGAAGGTGTACAGGCCGACGTCCATGCCGCGGTCCATCTGCGCGTGGCCGATCATTTCCGGCACTTGGAAATACGGCGGCTGGAAGGCGTTGACGATGCGCGAGGAGAGCTGCGACTGGTCCTCGTCGACGATGGCGATCGGCGCGTGGTGCAGGGTTTCCGGCACGCCGGTGGCCGAGCTGTAGACGCCCAGGGTGAAGGCCCAGGCAATCAGGATCAGCATTGCGTAGTCGCGGCCCAGGCTGCGGAATTCCTTGATGCCGAGGTTGAAGATGTTCGCCAGCTTGTTCATCTCAGACCTCCTGCTTCTTCAGGCAGGCCACGCTGAGCAGCGTCAGCACCACCACAATCGCCAGCAACGGCAGGTAGTAGACCCACAGGTCGGCAAAACCCAGCGCCTTGGAGAAGGCGCCTCGGCTGACGATCAGGAAGTGCGAGGTCGGGTAGAGCTGGCCGATCACCGCTGCCGCACCTTCGAGCGACGACACCGGATGGATCAGCCCGGAGAACTGGATCGCCGGGATCATGGTGGCGATCGCGGTACCGAACACCGCAGCGATCTGGCTCTTCATGAAGGTCGAGAGCAACAGGCCCAGGCCGGTGCTGGTCACCACGTAGAGGAACGCGCCCACCAGCAGGGCCAGGAAACTGCCCTTGAGCGGCACCTGGAACAGCAGCACGGCCATGGCCAGCATCAGCACGAAGTTGATCATGCCCATGCCGATGTAGGGCAGCTGCTTGCCGAGCAGGAACTCCAGGCGCGTGACCGGGGTGACGTAGAGGTTGGTGATCGAGCCCAGCTCCTTCTCGCGCACCACGCCCAGGGCGGTAAGCATCGCCGGAATCATGATCAGCAGCAGCGGGATCACCGCCGGCACCATGGCCTTGAGGCTCTCCACGTCCGGGTTGTAGCGGAAGCGCACCTCGGTGCTCGCCGCCGCGCTGGCGGCGCTGCTGCCACTCTGCCGCGCGAGGTCGGCCAGGTAGCTGGCGTGCAGCCCCTGCACATAGCCGAGCACGGTGTTGGCGCGGGTCGGCATGGCGCCGTCGATCCACACGCCTATGGCCGGGTCGGCGCCGCGCTTCAAGTCACGGCCGAAATTCGGTGGGATCTCCACGGCCAGGCTGATGTCACCGCTGCGCAGGCGCCGCTCCAGCTCCTCGGGGTTCTGGATCGGCGCCTTCTCGATGAAGTAGCGCGAGCCGGAAATGTTCAGCGCATAGGCCTGGCTGGTGGTGGTCTGGTCGCGGTCGAGCACCGCGTAGGTGAGGTCCTCGACGTCCATGTTGATGCCGTAGCCGATGATGAACATCAGCAGCGCGGTGCCCACCAGCGCCAGGGTCAGGCGGATCGGGTCGCGGCGCAGTTCCATGGCCTCGCGGCGTGCATAGCTGAACAGGCGCAACCAGCTGAAGCGGTCGCTGCCCTTGTAGCGGGCGGACTCGGCGGGCTGCTCGGGAGCCGGCGTGGCGTCGGCCACCGGGGCGCTGCCGGCGGCCTCTTCCAGGTAGGCGATGAAGGTGGCTTCCAGGGTCGGCAGGCCACGCTTGTCGATCAAGCCCTGCGGTGTATCGCTGTCGAGCACCTTGCCTGCATGCATCAGCGAGATGCGGTCGCAGCGCTCGGCCTCGTTCATGAAGTGGGTGGAGATGAAGATGGTCACGCCGTCGTTGCGCGACAGCTCCACCATCAGCTCCCAGAAACCGTCGCGGGCCACCGGGTCGACGCCCGAGGTGGGCTCGTCGAGGATCAGGATTTCCGGTTTGTGGATCACCGCCACGGCCAGCGACAAGCGCTGGCGGATGCCCAGCGGCAGGCTGTCGGGCAGCTCGCCCTTGACCTTGCCCAGGTCGAAGCGCTGGAGCATCTCCTCGACGCGCGGGCCGATCTGCTCATGCGGGATGTGAAACAGCTTGGCGTGCAGTTCGAGGTTCTGCAGCACCGTCAGCTCGGCGTACAGCGAGAAGGCCTGGGACATGTAGCCGACGCGCCGACGGGTCTCCATGTCATTGGCGTTCACCGGCTGGCCGAACAGCGCGCAGGTACCCTCGCTGGCGGGCAGCAGGCCGGTGAGCATCTTCATGGTGGTGGACTTGCCGCAGCCGTTGGAGCCGAGGAAGCCGAAGATTTCCCCGCGCTCGATGCGGAAGCTGACGCGGTCCACCGCGACGAAATCGCCGAAGCGGCAGGTCAGCCCTTCGGCCTCGATGGCGATCTGCGGCGCGCCGTCAGGCTGCGGCCGCGGTGGAATCACCAGCTTGTGGTGACCGGCGCGCTTGCTCTCGGGCAACAACGCGATGAAGGCTTCTTCGAGATTCTGCGTACCGGTGTGCGCGCGCAATTCGGCGGGCGTGCCAGTGGCGAGCACCTTGCCGTCGTCCATCGCCACCAGGTGGTCGAAGCGCTCGGCCTCCTCCATGTAGGCGGTAGCCACCAGTACGCTCATGCCTTCGCGGCCAGCACGGATGCGCGCGATCAGCTCCCAGAACTGGTTGCGCGACAGCGGGTCGACGCCGGTGGTGGGCTCGTCGAGGATCAGCAGGTCAGGGTCGTGGATCAACGCGCAGCACAGCCCGAGCTTCTGCTTCATGCCGCCGGAGAGCTTGCCCGCCGGGCGCTCGGCGAAGGGCGCAAGGCCGGTGCTGTGCAGCAGGTCGGCGATGCGCCGCTCGCGCTCGGCCTTGTCGTGGCCGAACAGGCGGCCGAAGAAATCGACGTTCTCGAACACCGAGAGCGTCGGATAGAGGTTCTTGCCCAGGCCCTGCGGCATGTAGGCGATGCGCGGGCACACGGCGCGGCGGTGGCGCGCATCGCGCATGTCGCCGCCGAGCACCTGGATTTCGCCGTCCTGCATCTTCCGCGCACCGGCCAGCAGCGCCAGCAGGCTGGACTTGCCGACGCCGTCCGGGCCGATCAGGCCGACCATGCGGTTGGCCGGGATTTCCAGGGTGACGTCGTCCACTGCGCGGGTCTCGCCGTAGCGCAGCGAGACGCCAGCCAGACGGGCCACGCAGTCGGCGGCGTTCATTGCGGGACCTTGATCTGCAGCTCAGCCGGCCACTGCACCTGCGGGTCGAGACGCAGGTAGGCCATGCCCGGCACGCCGGTCTTCACGTAGGTGATGTACTTCTCCAGCAGGCCCGGATCGAGGCGCGCCTTGACCCGGAACATCAGCTTTTCGCGCTCGTTGGCGGTCTCCACGGTCTTGGGCGTGAACTGCGCGACGCTGGCGACGTAGGACACCTTGGCCGGGATCACGTACTCGGGCACGGCGTCGATCACCAGGTGCACTTCCTGGCCCAGAGCGACCTTGCCGGCCTGGCCCGAGGGCAGGAAGAAGGTCATGTAGACGTCGGCCAGGTCGACCATGTTGAGCAGCTTACCGCCGGCCGCCAGCACTTCGCCCGGCTGCGCCACGCGATACTGCACGCGGCCGTTGCGCGGGGCCTTGAGCAGGCTGTCGTCGATATCTGCCTGCAGGCGCTCGACGCTCGCGGTGGCAGCCTCTATGGCCGACTGCGCCTCGATCACCTGGGAGCGCGCGGCGGAGATGCCGGCCTGCGCCGAGACCACCTGCGAGCGAGCCGCGGCCAGCGCCGCCTGGGCGCTTTGCTGGGTGGCGCGGTCGTCGTCCAGTTGCTGTTGCGGCAGGGCGTTGCGCTTGACCAGCTGTTCGGTGCGGGTGAAGCGCTTCTGCGCGGCGGTGAGCTCCGCCTGGCGTTGCGCGACTATGGCTTCGGCGGTGGATTTCTCGCTGGTGCGCTGGGCCACCAGGGATTGTGCGGTGAGCTGGGCGTTCTGCGCCCGCCGCACTTCCGCCTGGGCCTGGGCGAGCTGGGCCTGGAGCACCTGGGTGTCCATCTTCGCCACCACGTCGCCGGCCTTCACGAAGTCGCCTTCGTCCACCAGGATTTCCGCCACGCGGCCGGGCAGCTTGGTGGCCACGTCGACTTCGGTGGCCTCGATGCGCCCATTGCCACTGGCGAAACCTTCGGGCAGCCCCGTCGGCTTGAACGTCTGCCAGGCCAGCGCGGCGAGCACGGCCACCACGAGCACCGCGAGACCGCGGGTGCGCCAGCTTTTTGCCTTTCCTGTCATCCGATTTCCCCTTTGTCCAGGCGCTCGAATTCGAGCGGATCATGAGGGGATGTTCGGCGACCAGCGGCAAACGGGGTTTGATTCAGGTCAGGCGTGCGCCGGAAATTTCCTACGCGCCTTGTGAGGCGGGGCTTTCAGCCCGGCATTGCGGCGAGCAGCCGCAGCCGGGTGTCGCTTGGCCTGCATGAGGCGCACTCATGCAGGCGCAGCCCGGAGGAGATCAGGGCTGGACGATCAGGTTGTTGAACAGCAGGTCGTCCACCAGCGGCTTGCCCTCCTCCTGCTGGAGGGCGGTCTGCACCTGCTTGAGGGCTTCCTGGCGCAGTTTCTCCTTGCCGTCGACGCTGCCGAGGGAGTCGTCGGTCTGCTGGGCGAACAGCATAACCAACTGGTTGCGGATCAGCGGCTCGTGGTGTTCGACCTTCTCGGAGGCCTCCTTGCCGGTGACCTTCAGCGCGATGTCGGCCTTGAAGTACTTCAGGCGCGGACCGCTGCCATAGTTGCCCACCAGCGCCGGGGTGAGGTCGATGAATACGGGCTTGTTGGCGTCTTCCGGCTTGGCTTCCTCGGATTCGGAAGCCATGACGAAGGTACTGAAGGAAAAGGCCAGCAACAGGGCGAGGAAAGCTCTCAAGGCGGTGTCTCCGGATTCGATGGGCAAAGGATAGCCACACTCGCGCCGCCGCCCAAGCTATATCGGGGCATAAGCCCAGGCCATGGTGATTTGCCCCCTGTGCCCGCGCTCCTACACTGGCCCTCTACTCACAAAGAAGAACCTCCAACGGAGTACGTCCTCATGAAAGCCGTGCTGTGCAAAGCCTTCGGCCCCGCCGAAACCCTGGTGCTGGAAGACATCGCCAGCCCCGAGCCGAAGAAGAACGAAGTCCTGCTGCAGGTCCATGCCGCCGGGGTGAACTTCCCCGACACCCTGATCATCGAGGGCAAGTACCAGTTCAAGCCGCCCTTCCCGTTCTCCCCGGGTGGCGAGGCGGCCGGCGTGGTCGGCGCGGTCGGTGAGAAAGTCAGCCATGTGAAACCCGGCGACCGCGTGATGGCGCTGACCGGCTGGGGCAGCTTCGCCGAGGAAGTGGCGGTGCCCGGCTACAGCGTGATGCCGATCCCCGACGGCATGGACTTCGCCAGCGCCGCCGCCTTCGGCATGACCTACGGCACCTCCATGCACGCGCTCAAACAGCGCGCCAACCTGCAGCCGGGCGAGACCCTGCTGGTGCTCGGCGCCTCCGGCGGCGTGGGCCTGGCCGCCGTTGAGATCGGCAAGGCCATGGGCGCCAAGGTCATCGCCGCCGCCAGCAGCGAAGCCAAGCTCGAAGTGGCCAAGGCCGCCGGCGCCGACGTGCTGATCAACTACAGCGAAGGCAGCCTGAAGGACAAGCTCAAGGAACTCACCGGCGGCCAGGGCGTGGACGTGATCTACGACCCGGTGGGCGGCGACCTGTTCGAGGAAGCCTTCCGCTCCATCGCCTGGAACGGCCGCATGCTGGTGGTCGGCTTCGCCAGCGGCACCATCCCGTCGCTGCCAGCCAACCTCACCCTGCTCAAGGGCGCCTCGCTGGTTGGCGTGTTCTGGGGCTCCTTCGCCCAGCGCCAGCCGCAGGACAACGCGGCGAACTTCCAGCAGCTGTTCGCCTGGTTCGCCGAAGGCAAGATCAAGCCGCTGGTGTCCCAGACCTACCCGCTGGAACAGGCGGCCGACGCGATCAACCACCTGGGCCAGCGCAAGGCGGTCGGCAAGGTGGTGGTGACTGTTCGCTGATTGCTTGCCGCGACATGAAAAAGCCCCGCTGATGCGGGGCTTTTTCATTCCGGCGCAGACCTGCAGGTACGCGCCATGCGCGCGATCGCGGGCATGGCCCACTCCTACAAGGGGATACCGGCGTTGAGCTGTTCGCGAGCGCCATAGGGCGGATAACCCGGAGCGGGTTATCCGCCCTACCAGAGTCTGCCGGGAGGCACGCCATCCTACGCAAGAACGCCCTGCGCGCGATCGCAGGCATGGCTTGCTCCTACAGTGCGACTTCTGCGATCAGGAATACAACGCCTTGAACTGCTCGCGCAGCACATTCTTCTGCACCTTGCCCATCACGTTGCGCGGCAGCGCGTCGACCACCATCACCCGCTTGGGCTGCTTGAAGCGCGCCAGCTTGCCGTCCAGCGCGGCAAGCACCTGCGCCTCGCTTGGCGCCTGGCCCTTGCTGGCCACCAGCACGGCGGTCACACCCTCGCCGAAGTCCGGGTGCGGCACGCCGATCACCGCCGATTCGGCCACGCCGGGCAAGGTGTCGAGGATTTCCTCCAGCTCCTTGGGGTACACGTTGAAGCCGCCGCTGATGATCATGTCCTTGTTGCGGCCGACGATCTGCACGTAGCCGCGGTCATCGATGAAGCCGATGTCGCCGGTCATGAAGAAGCCGTCCGCGCGCAGTTCCTCGGCGGTCTTCTCCGGCATCCGCCAGTAGCCCTGGAACACGTTCGGCCCGCGCACTTCGATCATCCCCGGCTCGCCCTGGGGCAGCAGGCTCGGCTCGGCCTGGCCCGGATCGGTGATGCGCAGCTCGACGCCCGGCAGCGGGAAGCCGACTGTGCCGGCGATGCGCTGGCCGTCCAGCGGGTTGGAGGTGTTCATGCCGGTCTCGGTCATGCCGTAGCGCTCAAGGATGGCCATGCCGGTGCGCTCGGAGAACGCCTTGTGGGTCTCGGCGGTGAGCGGCGCAGAGCCGGAGATGAACAGGCGCATGTGCGCCACCGCCTCGCGGGTCAGGCCGGGCTGGTCGAGCAGGCGCGTGTAGAAGGTCGGCACGCCCATCAGCAGGTTCACCTGGGGCAGCAGCTTGAGCATCTGCGCCGCGTCGAACTTGCTCAGGAAAAGCATCGAGCCGCCGGCCATCAGCAGGGTGTTACAGGCCACGAACAGGCCATGGATATGGAAGATCGGCAGCGCATGGAGCAGCCAGTCCTCGCTGGTGATGTTCCAGTAGTCCACCAGCGCGCGGGCGTTGGAGACCAGGTTGCCGTGGCTGATCATCGCACCCTTGGAACGCCCGGTGGTGCCGGAGGTGTAGAGGATCGCGGCGAGATCGGAAGCAGCACGCTCGACGTCGACGAACCGCCCCGGCTTGCCATGCACCTTGGCCATCAGCGAGCCGTCGCCGGCATCGCCGAGGGTTTCCACGTGGGCCACGCCGCTGACTTTCGCCAGCTCCCGGGCCTGGGCCTCGAAGGCCGGCGCACAGACGAACAGCGAGGGCTCGGCATCATCGAGGAAGTAGCGCAGCTCCTCGCCGGTGTAGCCGCTGTTGAGCGGCAGGTAGACCGCGCCGACGCGCAGCACGGCGAGGTACAGCATCACCGTCTCGGGGCTCTTGTCGACCTGCACGGCGACGCGGTCGCCCGGCTGTACGCCGAGTTCCACCAGCGCGTGGGCGAACTGCGAGGTGCTGCGCAGCATGTCGGCGTAGCTGTAGCCGCCGCCATCCGGGGTACGGATGAACGGCTTGGAAAGGTCGCTGGGCAGGTGTTTGCCGACTTCGGCGAAAAGGCTCTGGTTCATGGTGAGGTCCTAGCGTTTTGTTTTCGCCGACAGGGTGGCCAGTTTGCGCACCTCGGGTGAGGCGGTGACCGCGCCCTGGTTGGCGTAGGCTTCGTGGTTCTTTTCGATCTGGCGCAGTTCGTAGCGGTAATTGACCATCAGCCCGGCGGCCTGGCGCAGGCCGCTGGCGGAGAGGTCGCCGCGCCAGTTCAGACGTTCCAGGCGCGCGCCGTTGCCCAGGTGGAAGCGCGCCACCGGGTCCAGCGGGAAACCCGCGCCGTTGCGGGCATGCAGGAAGTATTCGGCGGCCAGCGCCAGCATCGGTTGCTCCGTGCGTGGCGGCGGCGCGGCGTCGGGCTTGAGTGCCTTGAGCAGCTCGGCGGCTGTCGCGCCCAGCTGCGGGTCCTCCCCCAGGCTGTCGAGCCAGCGGCGGAAGCCGGGCACCGGCGACAGGGTGACGAACTGGCGCAGGCCGGGAATCTCCCGCGCCAGCTCCTCCACCACCTGCTTGATCAGGAAGTTGCCGAAGGAGATGCCGCGCAGGCCGTCCTGGCAGTTGCTGATGGAATAGAACACCGCGGTATCGGGCTCGTCTGCCGACGCATCAGCCGGCTTGCCCTCCGGACTCTTTGTTTCCAGGATCTCTGCAATCGCACCCGGCATGGCGCGGGTCAGCGCCACCTCGACGAAGATCAGCGGCTCATCGGCCAGGGCCGGGTGGAAGAAGGCGAAGCAGCGGCGGTCGGCCGGCTGCAGGCGGCTGCGCAGGTCGTCCCAGTCCTTGATGGCGTGGACGGCCTCGTACCTGATGATCTTTTCCAGGATCGACGCCGGGGTCGACCAGTCAATGCGCCGCAGTACCAGGAAGCCGCGGTTGAACCAGGACGCCAGCAGGTGCTGCAGGTCGTGGTCCACGGCTGCCAGCTCCGGATTGGCTTTGAGCTCCTGCAACAGCAGGCGGCGCATGGCGATCAGCTCGGCGGTGCCGCCGGGTGCCTGGTTGAGGCGGCGGAACAGCTCCTGGCGCGGCGGTTCGCTGGCTTCGAACAATGCCGTGGTGTTGGCCGACGACGGCTCGTCGAGGTAGCGCTGGCAGGCTTGCGCCAGCGCATCGTGGGGTGGTGCGAAATCCTTCAGCAGGGTGTCGAAGAAGGCCTTCTGCTGGTCATGCGGACAATCCCGGTAGGCGCACAGGACCTGCTGCGCCAGGGCCACGCCCGAGGCTTCGCCGTGGCTGGAGATCAGCTTGTGGCAAGCCTGCGCCAGCGCCTGGGCATTGCCCGGCGCCGGCTCGCGCGACTCGAGCAATTGCCGGCCGCGCTCGGTGATGCTTTGCAGCAGTTCCTGGAAGAAGCTGATATTCATGCGTCCCCCTCAGCTTGTGGATAACGGAGTTACACCCCCGCCAGCATGGGCGGCGGGCAGCGCTGATACCAGCGCGAGGCCTGCTCGTAGGCGTGGGCCAGTTGCAGCACGGCCATGTCGGCCTGGTGCCTGCCGATGATCTGGATACCCATGGGCAGGCCCTGCTCATTGAAGCCCACCGGCACGTTGGCCGCCGGGCAACCGGACAGGGTGGCCGGGATCACCACTTCCATCCAGCGGTGGTAGGTGTCCATGGCCTTGCCGGCGATTTCCTTTGGCCAGTCCCAGGTCTTGTCGAACGGGAAGACCTGGGCGCTGGGCAGCAACAGGTAGTCGTAGCGCTCGAACAGTCGGCTGATCGCACGGTACCAGTCGCTGCGTGCGGCGGAGGCGCGGAACACGTCCATGGCGGAGAGCTTCAGGCCGTTCTCCACTTCCCAGATCGCCTCGGGCTTGAGCAGCTCGCGCTTGGCCGGGTCGGTGTAGGCCGCGCCGAGGGAGCCGGCGACCATCCAGTGGCGCAGGGTACGCCAGGTGTCCCAGAGGCGCTCGGGCGAGAAGCCCATGGCGGTCTCCTCGACGTGGCAGCCGATGGCTTCGAAGTCGGCGAAGGACTGGCGGCACAGCTCCAGCACGCCCTTCTCCATGGGCAGGTGGCCGCCCAGGTCGCCCAACCAGCCCAGGCGCGCGCCCTTGAAGTCGCGTTCCAGCCGGCCGGCGAACTGCTCGCCGCTCTCGGCGATGGACAGCGGCGCACGGGCATCGCCGCCGGCCTGTACCGACAGCAGCAGCGCCACGTCGCGGACGCTGCGGCCCATGGGGCCTTCGTAGCCCATCTGGTCGATGAACAGGTCGGCGCTGTCGTCGAAGGGCACGCGGCCCTGGGAGGGACGGAAACCGATGATGTTGTTGAAGGCCGCCGGGTTGCGCAGCGAGCCCATCATGTCGCTGCCGTCGGCCACCGGGACCATCTGCAGCGCCAGGGCCGCCGCTGCGCCACCGCTGCTGCCGCCGGCGGTGCGCTCGGGCGCGTAGGCGCAGCCGGTGGCACCGAAGATCGGGTTGTAGCTGTGGGAGCCGAGGCCGAATTCGGGGGTGTTGGTCTTGCCGATGATGATCGCGCCGGCCGCCTTGATGCGCTCGACCATGATGCCGTCGCGCTCGGGCAGGTAGTCGCGGAACAGCGGCGAGCCTAGGGTAGTGCGGATGCCCTGGGTCAGCGACAGGTCCTTCACCGCATGGGGCAGGCCGTGCATCCAGCCACGGTATTCGCCACGGGCCAGGTCGGCGTCGCGCTGGTCGGCTTCGGCCAGCAAGAGATCGTCCGGCTGCTGGCTGACGATGGCGTTGACCGCCGGGTTGTAGCGCTCGATCTGCTCGAGGTGCGCCTGCATCACTTCACGGCAGGAAACTTCGCGCAGGCGGATGCGCTGGGCCAGTTCGTGGGCCTGGAGCTGGACGAGTTCGTTTTGCTTGTTGTTCTGGCTCATGGAACGAGGCCTTTTTCATCAGGATTTCCCGCAACGGGAAGGTTCGGTCGGGTTCAACGACCCCATCAGCGGATGGGGCTTGTAGCGAATATCGTGTTCGCCGGGCCGCACGCTGCCGGCACGTCCACGAAGGTGGACGCGAGCAGCGTCGGTCGGCGGCTTTCCCGGTCGGGGATCAGCGCATCAGGTTGGTCCAGATACGGTCGGCCAGGCGGATCGCGCCTTCGCCACAGGTCTTGCTGAACACCACCTTGGTGCCCTCGGGGATGTGCAGTTCCGGCGCATCCTTCAGGCTGGCATCGAGGAAGGGTTCAACGCCCTTGATCGGGCTCTGGTGCTTGAGGAAGTTCTGGGTCATCGCCGAGTTCTCCGGCTGGCTCAGGAAGGCGATGAACTTCTTCGCGTTCTCCGGGTGCTTGGCGCCGGCCGGGATCACCAGGTTGTCCACCCAGGCCATCACGCCCTCTTTCGGGTAGAGGTACTTCAGGCTGGACTTCATCTCACGCGCGCGCATCGACGAGCCGCCCCAGAACATCGACATGTCGACTTCGCCCGAGGCCAGGTTCTCGCGGATCGAACCGGCCTTGGAGCTGTAGGTCTTCACGAAGGGCTTCTGGGTCTTCAGCAGGGTCAGCACCTGTTGCATCTGCTTGGGGTCCTCGCTGCACAGCGGGATGCCCAGGTAGAGGCTGGCGGTGTCGATCACCTCGCTCGCCGAGTCGAACATGTTGATCCTGCCCTGCAGCTCCGCCGGCGGGGTGAACAGCACCGAGTAGCTGTCGGCCGGGCCGCTGTACTTGGCGCTGTCCAGCACCACGCTGGTGGTGCCCCAGATGAAGGGCACGGCGTAGGCGCCTTCCGGGTCCCAGGTGGGCTTCTTCAGGTTGTCCTCGACGTTGGCGTAGTAAGGCTGGCTGGCCGGGTCGAAGCGCTCCAGCAGCTTCTCCTGGATCAGGATCGGCACGAACTGGTGCGAGGGAATGGCCACGTCGTAGCCGGTGCCGCCCTGCTTGAGCTTGGCCAGCAGCGTTTCGTTGGAGTCGTAGGAATCCACGGTCACCTTGATGCCGGTTTCCTTCTCGAACTTCTCGAGGATCTGCGGGGTGAAATAGCCACTCCAGCTCACCACGTTCAGTTGTTCGGCGGCGTTCGCGCTTGCCACCAGGCCCATGGCCAGCGAGGCCCCTACAGCAGCGATCAGTTTGCTCATCTTCTACTCCGGTATGTGGGCTCAGGCCTTCTTCTTGCCGAGCAGGTAGGACAGGGTTACGAACAGCACGGAAACGCCGAGGATCAGGGTCGACACCGCGTTCACATCAGGCGTCACGCCCATGCGCAGCAGGCCGAAGATGAAGATCGGCAAGGTGGTGGTGCCGGCCTGGGAGACCATCATCGAGATCACGAAGTTATCCAGCGAGACGATGAAGGCCAGCATCAGCCCGGAGAAAATCCCCGGCATCAGCAGCGGCAGGGTCACCTTGCGGAAGGTCCGCCAGGGGCCGGCGTAGAGGTCGGCGGCGGCCTGCTCCAGAGACAGGTCCATGTCGTTCAGGCGGGCACGGATCGGCAGGTAGGCGAACGGGATGCAGAACACCGTGTGGGCGATGATCAGGTTGCCGTAGCCCAGCGACAGGCCGAGGGTGGAGAACAGCGCCAGGGTGGCGACGCCGACGACGATTTCGGGCAGCACCAGCGGCAGCATGATCGCCCCCATGGACAGCCGCAGGCCCTTGAACTTGGCCCCGCGCGAGGTGCCCAGCGCGGCCAGGGTGGCGATCACCGTGGCAATCACGCTGGCGCAGACCGCGATCAGCAGGCTGTTGCCGGCGGCCTGGCGCAGCGCCTGGTTGGCGAAGGCGCTGCGGTACCAGTCGAGGCTGAAGCCGGTCCACACGGTGGCGGACTGGTTGGCGTTGAACGAGAGCACCACCAGCACCACGATGGGCGCGTAGAGGTACAGGTAGAACAGGAAGCTCAGCGCGCCGAAGCCACGAAAATCCTGCACACCCAGACGGCGTTTGGTCAGCAGCGAGAGCATCATTCACCTCCCCGGGCGATGCGCAGGCGCTCGGCGCGCATCGCGTAGAACATCAGCACCAGCATCACGGCTCCCATCAGCACCAGCGACAGCGCCGCGCCGAAGGGCCAGTTCCGCGAGTCGCTGAACTGCCGGAAGATCAGGTTGCCAAGCATCATCTTGGTGCCGCCGCCGAGCAGTTCGGGGGCGATCATCGCGCCCAGGCACGGCACGAAGGTGAGGATGGCGCCGGCCAGGATGCCCGGACGGGCAATCGGCAGGACCACCTTGCGCAGGGTACGGATGCGTCCGGCATAGAGGTCCTGGGCCGCTTCGAGCAGGCGCATGTCCATCTTTTCCAGGGTGGCGTAGATCGGCAGCACGACGAAGGGCGCGTAGGTGTAGACCAGGCCCAGCAGCACGGCGCCGTCGGTGTAGAGCAGGTTCAGCGGCTGGTGGATGATGCCGAGGCTCATCAGCGTGCCGTTGACCACGCCAGTGCCGCGCAGCAGCAGGATCCAGGCGTAGGTGCGGATCAGCAGGTTGGCCCAGAACGGCACGGTGATCAGGAAGATCAGCAGGCCGCGACGGTGCGCCGGCTGCATCGCCAGCCACACCGCCACCGGGAAGCCCACCAGCAGGGTGATGACGGTGGTCGCCGCAGCAATGCCGATGGAGCGCAGGGCGATCATCACGTAGGAGTCGGCAAAGGCCAGGCTGTCGTCGAGTTGGCGCTCGAACAGCAGCGAGACATAGGCGTCGATGCTGAAGTGCGGGTTCACCCCACCGTAGGGGTTGGCCTGCATCAGCGAGTAACCGACCACGATGAAGATCGGCACGATCAGGAACAGCCCGATGGAAACCAGCGCGGGCGACACGCCGAGGAAGCTGCGCAGCGCCTGGCGCCGCTCCAGCGAATTGCCAGCGGTTGTGGATAACCGGTTCATGCTCACCTCCGCTCAGTCCACCAGGACGCTGGCGCTGCCTTTTTCGAACAGCAGCCCGGCGCGTTGCCCGGCTGCCAGACGCCCGCGTTGCCCGGCGCTGTTGGGCGCACGGACTGTCAGGCGGGTGCCGTCGGCAAGGCTGACCTGGTACTGCAGGTCAGTGCCCAGGTAGATCTGCTGGACGACGGTGCAGGGCGTGGCGGACGGGGTGTCCTCGGCCACCAGCTGCAGGCGCTCGGGGCGGATAGACAGGGTGACTTCGGCGCCGACCTTCAGGCCTTCGCGGGCCGGAGCCTCGATCAGCTGGTCACCGGGGATGCGGTACTGCGCGCAATCACCGGCGAAGTTCTCGACCCGCGCCGGGAGGAAGTTGGTCTCGCCGATGAAGTCGGCGACGAAGCGGTTGCGCGGGTTTTCGTAGATGTCGTCCGGGCGGCCGACCTGCTGCACCTCGCCCTCGGAGAGCACGGCGATGCGGTCGGACATGGTCAGGGCCTCTTCCTGGTCATGGGTGACGAAGATGAAGGTGATGCCGGTCTTGGACTGGATCGCCTTGAGCTCTTCGCGCATGGCCTGGCGCAGCTTGAGGTCGAGTGCGGACAACGGCTCGTCGAGCAGCAGCACCTTGGGGTGCGGCGCCAGCGCGCGGGCCAGGGCGACGCGCTGTTGCTGACCGCCGGAGAGCTGGGTCGGTTTGCGCTGGGCGAAGCGCTCCATCTGCACCAGGGCAAGCATCTCGCGGACGCGCTCGGCGACCTGCGCCTTGCTCATGCGCTGGCCCATCGGGTGGGATTCCAGGCCGAAGGCGAGGTTCTCGGCGATGGTCATGTGCGGGAACAGCGCGTAGTGCTGGAACACGGTGTTCACCGGGCGCTCGAAGGGCGGCCGGTCGGCGATGTTCTCGCCGTAGAGCTGGATTTCCCCGGAGGTGGGGAATTCGAAGCCGGCGATCATCCGCAGCAGGGTGGTCTTGCCGCAGCCCGAGGGGCCGAGCAGGGTGAAGAATTCGTTGTCGCGGATGTCCAGGTCGACGCATTTCAGAGCGACGGGACCGCTCGCCGGGTCGCCGTAGACCTTGCGCACGGAGCGGATGGAGACCGCCGCCGTCTGCAGGCTGTGCAGGGCACTCATGGTGAAACCTCCGTACCTTCCCTTCCGCCACCAGCAGGCGGTCGGGGGATCTTGTAGTTGTTCTGGCAGGACTAGAGACGCTGGGGTGCAGCGCTGGTCTTGGGTCAGGCCCAAGTTGTGATGTTGTTGAGGCGGATATTCGAAGAAAGGTGGTTGAGCGGAAAGCTCAATTTTCTTACATTCGATATTAAATAATTTAACAGCTAAAAAGCTGATACCCCCGAGGCCTCGCCATGTCCATCCAGCGTCTTCCGCCGCTCAATGCCGTCCGCGCCTTCGAGGCCGCCGCCCGGCTGGGCAGCTATGTCGCCGCCTCGAAAGACCTGCATGTGACGCAGCCGGCCATCGGCCGTCACGTGAAGCTGCTGGAAGACTGGCTCGGCGTGCAGCTGTTCGAGCGCACCCCGCGCGGGGTGAGCCTGACGTCAGCCGGGCAGCGCTACTACGCGAAGATATCCACCGCCCTGCAGCAGATCGCCGACGCCGGCCACGAGCTGGCCCCCGGCGGCACCGCGCGCTGGCTGAAGATCCTGGTGGTGCCGGCCTTTGCCAAGCGCTGGCTGATGCCGCGCCTGGAAACCCTGCGCCAGCAGCGCCCCGGCCTGAAGGTAGCGGTGGAACCCAACCCGACTTTCACTGAAGTGGACGGCAAAAGCGCCGATCTGGGGATCGTCTACGGGCTTCCTGGCGTCTATCCGCAGTGCCACAGCACCCTGGTGCGACCGGCGGTTTTCCCGGTGTGCTCGCCCTCCTACCTCGAAGAGCACGGCCCGCTGAGCAGCGTGCACGAACTGGCGCAGCACAAGCTGATCCACGTCGACGATGGCGAATGGTGGAACCTCTGGCTGTCCACCATCGGGCTGGACCTGCGGGTGAACTCCGACGTGCTCTACGTCAGCAACGACCACGCGCTGTCCATGGCCGAGGCCGGCCACGGCATCGCCCTGGCCAACCTGGTGCTGGTGAAGCACCAGCTGGCCGCCGGCACGCTGGTGCGGCCGCTACCCGAGGAGGTGCCGCTGGAGAGCTACCAGCTGCTGCTGCCCACCGGCGCGGTGAGCGCCGATGTGGCCTGGTTCGAGGATTGGATTCGCGCGGCGTTGCAGGAAGAATTCTCGCCACATGCCACCCACGAGACTGAGTCGACTGAATAGCTAGGCGGAGTGCCGAAGACAGTGCGACTAGCACGGCGAGTCGCTCCAACGACGCTGGACAGTTGAATCAGCCTCGTGGGGCGTAGGCGAAGACGTCCGCACGCATCTGGTGCGGGTCCATGCCCGCCGCCACCAGCGCATCCAGGGTGCCGTAGACCATCGCCGGCGAGCCGCTGGCGTAGACACGCAGGCCAGACAGCTCGGCGAAGTCCTCGCACACAGCCTCATGCAGCAGGCCGCAGCGCCCCTGCCAGCCGCACAGGTCGCTGACGATCCTGTGCAGGTGCAGGTTGGGTACGCTTTCCCACTGCTCCCAGTGCGGCAGCTCGTAGAAGTCTTCCGGGCGCCGCACGCCCCAGTACAGGTGTACCGGGTGGGCGAAACCAGTCGCGCGGCAGAATTCGATCAGGCTGTGCATCTGCGCCATGCCGGTGCCGGCGGCGATCAGCACCAGCGGGCCGTCCGGCAGATCGGCCAGGTGCGCGTCGCCGAAGGGCATCTGCACGCGGGCAAAGCGGTCGCGCTGCAACTGGGTCAGCAGGTCGATAGCGCTGTTCTCGCGGGCCAGGATGTGCAGCTCCAGGTCACGCCCTTCCTGCGGCGCGGAGGCCAGGGAGAAGGCCGCCGGGTCGCTGCCTTCGCGCTCGATCAGCACGTACTGCCCGGCGTGGTAGCGCGGCGGCTTGCCGGCCGGGGCACGCAGGCGCACGCGCCAGACGTCGCCGCCCACCGGCTCGCAGAGGCTCAGCTGGCAGGACAGCTTGCGCACCGGCAGTTCGCCGGGGGCCAGCACACCGTCCCAGTGCAGCACGCAGTCTTCCAGCGGCTCGGCCAGGCAGGTGAAGAGCTCGCCGTGGTCGCGCACCTCGCCGTCCTGGCGTACGCGGCCTTCCACCAGCAGCGCCGCGCAGATATGGCAGTTGCCGTTGCGGCAACTCTGCGGGCACTCGTAGCCCAGGCGCCGCGCACCGTCGAGGATACGTTCCCCGGGCCGCAGCTCAAGCTGGGCGCCGGAGGGTTGCAAGGTCACTTTCAAGCGCTGTTCTCGTTCTTATACAGATTGGAGCTGCTGTCGCCGGTTGCGCCGTAGGATGGCGTGGAGCGAAGCGATACCCATCATTCCCGACAGCATGGGTATCGCCTGGGCTCCACCCATCCTACGCCTCAGTGTTTCCCACAAACCGCAGTGAACCGGATTGCGCGGGAGTCAATCGATGCCCAAGCTCGCCCAGATTTCGTCGACGCGGCGGGTCACCGCCGGGTCCTTCTCGATCACCCGACCCCATTCGCGGCTGGTCTCGCCCGGCCACTTGTGGGTGGCATCCAGGCCCATCTTCGAGCCCAGGCCGGAGATCGGCGAGGCAAAGTCCAGGTAGTCGATCGGGGTGTTGTCGATCATCACCGTGTCACGCTTGGGGTCCATGCGCGTGGTGATGGCCCAGATCACGTCGTTCCAGTCGCGGGCGTTGATGTCGTCGTCGGTGACGATAACGAACTTGGTGTACATGAACTGTCGCAGGAACGACCAGACACCCAGCATCACGCGCTTGGCGTGGCCGGGGTACTGCTTCTTCATGGTCACCACCGCCATGCGGTAGGAGCAGCCTTCGGGCGGCAGGTAGAAGTCGGTGATCTCGGGGAACTGCTTCTGCAGGATCGGCACGAAGACTTCGTTCAGCGCCACGCCGAGGATCGCCGGCTCATCCGGCGGGCGGCCGGTGTAGGTGCTGTGGTAGATCGGTTTCTGCCGGCGGGTGATGCGCTCGACGGTGAACACCGGGAAGCGGTCCACCTCGTTGTAGTAGCCGGTGTGGTCGCCGTACGGGCCTTCATCGGCCATCTCGCCGGGATGGATCACCCCTTCGAGGACGATCTCGGCGCTGGCCGGCACCTGCAGGTCGTTGCCGATGCACTTGACCAGCTCGGTCTTGTGGCCGCGCAGCAGGCCGGCGAAGGCATATTCGGAGAGGTTGTCCGGCACCGGAGTGACGGCGCCGAGGATGGTCGCCGGGTCCGCACCGAGGGCCACAGCCACCGGATAGGGCTGGCCGGGGTGCTTCTGGCACCACTCGCGGAAGTCCAGCGCACCACCGCGGTGGCTGAGCCAGCGCATGATGACCTTGTTGCGGCCGATCACCTGCTGACGGTAGATGCCCAGGTTCTGCCGTTCCTTGTTCGGCCCGCGGGTGACCGTCAGGCCCCAGGTGATCAGCGGCGCGACGTCGCCGGGCCAGCAGGTCTGCACCGGCAACTTCGACAGGTCGACGTCGTCGCCCTCCTCGATCACTTCCTGGCACGGCGCGTCCCGCAGGACCTTGGGCGCCATGTTGATGACCTTCTTGAAGATCGGCAGCTTGGACCAGGCGTCCTTCAGCCCCTTGGGCGGCTCGGGCTCCTTGAGGAAGGCCAGCAGCCTGCCGATCTCGCGCAGTTCGGAGACGTCCTCGGCGCCCATGCCCAGGGCCACGCGCTCGGGCGTGCCGAACAGGTTACCGAGTACGGGGATGTCATAGCCGGTGGGCTTTTCGAACAGCAGGGCCGGGCCCTTGGCGCGCAGGGTGCGGTCGCACACCTCGGTCATTTCCAGCACCGGGGATACCGGCGCCTGGATGCGCTTGAGCTGTCCGCGCTGCTCCAGGGCAGCGATGAACTCGCGCAGGTCGCGATACTGCATGAGGATCTCGATGGCGGCAGGATGATGCGACAGTCTACCGCCTATCAGCGCCTTGCAGAAACACGAAGGCCGGGTTTCCCCGGCCTCGTTGGTCTCGCAGAGCGCTTACTTGCTGCGCTTCATGGAGTCGAAGAACTCGTCGTTGGTCTTCGTCTGGCGCAGCTTGTCGAGGAGGAATTCCACGGCGGCGATCTCGTCCATCGGGTGGAGGATCTTGCGCAGGATCCACATGCGCTGCAGCTCTTCCTCACCGGTGAGCAGCTCTTCGCGACGGGTGCCGGAGCGATTGATGTTGATCGCCGGGAACACGCGTTTTTCCGAGATGCGACGGTCGAGGATGAGTTCCGAGTTACCGGTACCCTTGAATTCCTCGTAGATCACTTCGTCCATCTTCGAGCCGGTTTCGATCAGCGCGGTGGCGAGGATGGTCAGCGAACCGCCTTCCTCGATGTTGCGCGCGGCGCCGAAGAAGCGCTTGGGCTTTTCCAGGGCATGGGCGTCGACACCACCGGTGAGCACCTTGCCGGAGCTGGGGATCACGGTGTTGTAGGCACGAGCCAGACGGGTGATGGAGTCCAGCAGGATGATCACGTCCTTCTTGTGCTCGACCAGGCGCTTGGCCTTCTCGATCACCATCTCGGCAACCTGCACGTGGCGGGTCGGCGGTTCGTCGAAGGTGGAGGCGACCACTTCGCCGCGCACGGTGCGCTGCATCTCGGTCACTTCTTCCGGGCGCTCGTCGATCAGCAGGACGATCAGGTGGCACTCGGGGTTGTTGCGGGTGATGTTCGAGGCGATGTTCTGCAGCATGATGGTCTTGCCCGCTTTCGGCGGGGCGACGATCAGGCCGCGCTGGCCCTTGCCGATCGGCGAACAGAGGTCGATCACACGGCCGGTGAGGTCCTCGGTGGAGCCGTTGCCGGCTTCCATGGTCAGGCGCTTGGTCGGGAACAGCGGCGTCAGGTTCTCGAAGAGAATCTTGTTCTTCGCGTTCTCCGGACGATCGAAGTTGATCGAGTCGACTTTCAGCAGGGCGAAGTAACGCTCGCCTTCCTTCGGCGGCCGAATCTTGCCGATGATGGTATCGCCCGTGCGCAGGTTGAAGCGACGGATCTGGCTGGGCGAGACGTAGATGTCATCCGGGCCGGCCAGGTACGAGGAATCGGCGGAGCGCAGGAAGCCGAAGCCATCCTGGAGAATCTCCAGCACGCCGTCACCGGAGATTTCCTCACCGCTTTTCGCATGCTTCTTCAGCAGCGCGAAGATGATGTCCTGTTTGCGCGAACGGGCCATGTTTTCCAGGCCCATGGCATCGGACATTTCCAGCAATTCGGCAATCGGCTTTTGCTTGAGTTCGGTCAGATTCATAGAAGGGACGTAAATACGCTGAAAGGGGAAAAGGGAACAAGCGTGATGCTTGAAGAGCCGCGCCGTAGATGACGGACAGGATCGCTTGGAATTCGAATGGGAAGTGCGTCGGCGACGGCTTGCAGGGGACAACGAAATAATCGTTGTGCGCCCGAATTTAACACCCGAGTTTCGGAGCGTCTAGGGGCAATAACGAAAAAACCCCGCACATTGGCGGGGTTTTTCGGGCTTCTTCGACTTAGATGTTGCTGTCGAGGAAGGCAGCCAGCTGCGACTTGGACAGTGCGCCGACCTTGGTCGCTTCGACGTTGCCGCCCTTGAACAGCATCAGGGTCGGAATGCCACGCACGCCGTACTTCGGCGGGGTGTCCTGGTTCTCGTCGATGTTCAGCTTGCAGACTTTCAGCTTGCCCTGATAGTCCTTGGCGATCTCGTCGAGTACCGGGGCGATCATCTTGCACGGGCCGCACCATTCGGCCCAGTAGTCGACCAGCACGGGACTATCGGACTTCAGTACGTCCTGCTCGAAGCTGGCATCGGTAACATTGACGATATGTTCGCTCATGTATTCTCTCCGTCAATCGGATGCGAAAAAGTGTCCGCCATCATATCCCGCCTCGGCCCACACCGAAAGGCGCAGCCGATTGAGTGTATCTATCGCTGCCGCGGTGACTTCTGATCGGTGACAACCCCTTCATTGGCACTACCTGCCTAAAATGGCAGGATGTCTCCCGTATTTATCCGGACCCGCCCCTATGCCCCATACCCCTGCCAAGACCTTTCCGATGATCGCGGCCATTGACCTTGGCTCGAACAGTTTCCACATGGTCCTGGCGAAGGCCGATCACGGCGAGATCCGCATCCTCGAGCGATTGGGCGAGAAGGTCCAGCTGGCCGCGGGCATCGGCGAGGACCGCATGCTCACCGCGGAAGCCATGCAGCGCGGCTACGACTGCCTGAAGCAGTTCGCCCAGTTCATCAATGGCATGCCGCCGGGTTCGGTTCGAGTGGTGGGCACCAACGCCCTGCGCGAAGCGCGCAACCGTGCCGAATTCATCCGCGAAGCCGACCAGATCCTCGGCCACCCGGTAGAAGTCATCTCCGGCCGTGAAGAAGCGCGCCTGATCTATCTGGGCGTGTCCCACACCCTGCCGGACAACCCCGGCAAGCGCCTGGTGGTCGACATCGGCGGCGGCAGCACCGAGTTCATCATAGGCCAGCAGTTCGAATCGCAACTGCGCGAGAGCCTGCAGATGGGCTGCGTGAGCTTCACCCAGCGCTACTTCAAGGACGGCAAGATCACCCCGGCGCGCTACGCCCAGGCCTACACCTCGGCCCGCCTGGAGCTGATGAGCATCGAGAACAGCCTGCGCCGCCTGGGTTGGGACGAGGCCGTCGGCGCCTCCGGCACCATCCGTGCGATCTGCCTGGCGATCCAGGCCGGCGGCCACGGCAACGGCGAGATCAACCCCGAAGGCCTGGCCTGGCTCAAGCGCAAGATGTTCAAGCTGGGCGAGGTCGAGAAGCTCGACATCGACGGCATCAAGCCGGACCGCCGACCGATCTTCCCGGCCGGCATGGCGATCCTCGAGGCGCTGTTCGACGCCCTCGAGCTGACCCGCATGACCCACTCCGAAGGCGCCCTGCGCGAAGGCGTGCTCTACGACCTGCTGGGCCGCCACCACCACGAGGACGTCCGCGAGCGCACCATCGGCGCACTCATGGAGCGCTACCACGTCGATCCGGAACAGGCCGCGCGCGTCGAGGCCAAGGCGCTAGAATCCCTGGACCAGGTTTCCAAGGCCTGGGACCTGAACGACGAGGGCCACCGCGAGCTGCTGATGTGGGCCGCGCGCGTCCACGAGTTGGGCCTGGACATCGCCCACTACCACTACCACAAGCACGGTGCCTACCTGCTGGAGCACTCGGACCTGGCCGGCTTCTCGCGCCTGGACCAGCTGACCCTGGCCCTGCTGGTGCGCGGCCACCGCCGCAACATCCCGGTGGACAAGTTCAACGAGCTGGGCGACGAGGGCGACAAGCTGATCCGCCTGTGCATCGTGCTGCGCTTCGCCATCCTCTTCCACCACATCCGTGGCACACAGGAAATGCCAGCCGTGGCCCTGAAGGCTTCCGGCAAGTCGCTGGACGTGCGCTTCCCGGACGGCTGGCTGGCCGCCAACCCGCTGACCCAGGCGGACTTCGAGCAGGAAGCCGAATGGCTCAAGCGCGTGGGCTATTCGCTCAGCGTGAGCTGATCTCCCCCGCGACAGACGAAGGCCCCGGCGCTTGCGCGCCGGGGCCTTTGCATTTCCAGGCATGACCTGCAGGAGCGGGCCATGCCCGCGAAATCCCGTGCGGCGGAATCCGCTCTCCACGTTGACGATCGAGCGCGGCCCGCTCCTACAGTTTGAGTTCGGTGCCAGACGTAGGGCGGATAGCGCTTGCGCGTCATGCGCTCTACCAGAACCTCCGCTGCTCCTGCGAAAGCTCAGCCATGAAAAAGCCCTGCCAAGGCAGGGCTTCTTTATGCAACGACGGCGGATCAGCGAACGCTGATCACCGGCGTGCACAGGCGCTCCAGCAGGGTCGCCTGGGCGTTGCGGGCGTTCTGGTTGCCGCTGGGGCTCTGGCGCACGTAGCTGCCGTCGGACTGCAGCACCCAGGCCTGGGTGTTGTCGCTCAGGTAGGACTCCAGCTCCTTCTTCACGCGCAGCACGAGCTTCTTGCCTTCCACCGGGAAGCAGGTCTCCACGCGCATGTCGAGGTTGCGCTCCATCCAGTCGGCGCTGGAGAGATAGAGCTTCTCCTCGCCGCCGTTGAGGAAGTAGTAGATCCGGCTGTGCTCCAGGAAGCGGCCGATGATCGAGCGCACCTGGATGTTGTGCGACACGCCCGGCACTCCCGGACGCAGGCAACACATGCCGCGCACCACCAGGTCGATCTTCACGCCGGCCTGGCTGGCCTTGTACAGCGCGCGGATGACCTTGGCGTCGGTCAGCGAGTTGACCTTGGCCATGATGTGCGCCGGCTTGCCTTCGGCAGCCTGGGCGGCCTCGCGGTTGATCATCTCCAGCAGGTTCTTCTTCAGGGTGAAGGGCGCGTGCAGGAGCTTCTTCATGCGCAGGGTCTTGCCCATGCCGATCAGCTGGTTGAACAGCTTGTGCAGGTCCTCGCAGAGCGCCACGTCGGCGGTCAGCAGGCTGTAGTCGGTGTACAGGCGGGCATTGCCGGCGTGGTAGTTGCCGGTGCCCAGGTGCGCGTAACGGCGCAGCTCGCCGTCCTCGCGACGCAGGATGAGCATCATCTTGGCGTGGGTCTTGAAGCCGACCACGCCGTAGATCACCACCGCGCCGGCCTGCTGCAGGCGGCTGGCCAGTTGCAGGTTGGATTCTTCGTCGAAGCGCGCCCGCAGCTCGATCACCACGGTGACTTCCTTGCCGTTACGCGCGGCTTCCACCAGTGCGTCGACGATCTCCGAGTTGGCCCCGGAGCGGTACAGCGTCTGCTTGATCGCCAGCACGCTGGGGTCCTTGGCGGCCTGGCGCAACAGGTCGACCACCGGGGTGAAGGACTCGAACGGGTGCATCAGCAGCACGTCGAGCTTGCCCAGCACGTTGAACAGGTTTTCCTTCTTCTGCAGCAGCTTGGGGATCGCCGGGGTGAACGGCGGGGACTGCAGCTCCGGATGACTGGCCAGACCGGTGACGCTGAACAGGCGGGTCAGGTTGACCGGCCCGCTGACGCGGTACAGCTCGGTCTCGGACAGGCCGAACTGCTTGAGCAGGTAGTTGGACAGCGGCACCGGGCAGGTATCCACCACCTCCAGACGCACCGCATCGCCGTAGCGGCGCGAGAACAGCTCGCCACGCAGTGCGCGGGCCAGGTCCTCGACGTCCTCGGCATCCACCGAGAGGTCGGCGTTACGGGTCAGGCGGAACTGGTAGCAGCCCTTCACCTTCATGCCGTGGAACAGGTCGTCGGCGTGGGCGTGGATCATCGACGAGAGGAACACGTAGTTGTCGCCAGGGCCGGCGACTTCTTCGGGCAGGCGGATGATCCGCGGCAGCGAGCGCGGCGCCGGGATGATCGCAAGGCCGGAGTCGCGGCCGAAGGCGTCCAGGCCTTCGAGCTCGACCATGAAGTTCAGGCTCTTGTTCACCAGCAGCGGGAACGGGTGGGTCGGGTCGAGGCCGATCGGGGTGACGATGGGCGCGATCTCGTCGCGGAAGAAGCGACGGACCCAGGCCTTGATCTTCGGCGTCCAGTAGCGGCGGCGGATGAAGCGGATGTCGTGCTTGGCCAGCTCCGGCAACAGGATGTCGTTGAGGATGCTGTACTGGCGGGCGACCTGCTCGTGCACCTGCTCGCTGATGCGCGCCAGCGCCTGGTGCGGCAACAGGCCGTCGGCGCCGGCCTGTTCACGGGCGAAGGTGATCTGCTTCTTCAGGCCGGCAACACGGATCTCGAAGAATTCGTCGAGGTTGCTGGAGAAGATCAACAGGAACTTCAGGCGTTCCAGCAGCGGGTAGGACTCGTCCAGCGCCTGTTCCAGCACGCGGATGTTGAACTGCAGCTGCGAGAGCTCGCGATGAATATAGAGGGCACTGTCGTCCACGTTGATCGCTGGCACCGCCGGCTCGGCGGGTGGCGGCGTCGCCTCGGCGACCTCCTCCACGACGACTTCGGTGATTTCAGCGGTGGTGTCAGCTTCGATAACTTCGGTTTCGCTAATGCCTTCGGTATTCATCGCTCGTCTCATCGACGGGGGTCAGCCCGCACTTTTGATTTTTTTCAATTGTTGCGCCGCGCGCTTGGCGAAGTAGGTCAGGATGCCATCTGCGCCCGCGCGTTTGAAGGCCAGCAGCGATTCGAGGATCACCGCATCGCTGAGCCAGCCGTTGTTGATCGCGGCCATGTGCATCGCGTACTCGCCGCTGACCTGGTAGACAAAGGTCGGCGCGCGGAATTCGTCCTTGGCCCGGCGAACGATGTCGAGATACGGCATGCCCGGCTTGACCATGATCATGTCGGCACCCTCGGCGAGGTCAGCGTAGATCTCGTGCAGCGCTTCGTCGCTGTTGGCCGGGTCCATCTGGTAGGTGGCCTTGTTGCCCTTGCCCAGGTTGGCGGCGGAGCCGACGGCGTCGCGGAACGGGCCGTAGTAGGCGCTGGCGTACTTGGCCGAGTAGGCCATGATGCGGGTGTTGATGTGGCCGGTGGATTCCAGGGCCTCGCGGATCGCGCCGATACGGCCGTCCATCATGTCCGAGGGAGCCACGACCTGGGCGCCGGCCTCGGCGTGGGAAAGCGCCTGCTTGACCAGCACATCAACGGAAATGTCGTTCAGGACGTAGCCATCCTCGTCGAGGATGCCGTCCTGGCCGTGGCTGGTGAACGGGTCCAGCGCCACGTCGGTGATGATGCCCAGCTCCGGGAAGCGCTCGCGCAGGGCGCGGGTGGCGCGCTGGGCGATGCCGTCGGGATTGAAGGCTTCGGCGCCATCGAGGGATTTCTTCTCCAGCGGGGTTACCGGGAACAGCGCCAGCGCGGGGATGCCCAGCTCTACCAGCTCTTCGGCTTCCTTGAGCAGCAGGTCGATGGACATGCGCTCCACACCCGGCATCGAGGGCACCGCTTCACGCTGGTTCTTGCCGTCGAGGACGAACACCGGAAGGATCAGGTCGTTGGTGGTCAGGACGTTTTCGCGCACCAGACGGCGGGAAAATTCGTCACGACGGTTGCGACGCAGACGAGTGAAGGGGAAGGCACGATCGGCGGGAATGAAGCTCACGGCGTACTCCAGGGCCTGATACAGCAGGCACAGTCTGACAGTTATAGCCCTGAATTATGACCGATTGGTAACAACCGGTAACAGTGACCCTTGGTCGCGGCATCCTGCCGCAGCGGCAAGCCGCCGCTCTGCACCGGCACAGGCTTGTTCCAGGTCAGTTGTGCGGAGTGGGGTGCCTTCCCTGCGGACGACAACCGAGTTAGGCTTCGCGTTCATTTCGCTGCGTTGCCTCGATAATGCTCCAACAATTCCTGCAGGATTTCGGCTACTTCGCGCTGTTTCTCGGCACGTTCTTCGAGGGTGAGACCATTCTGGTCCTGGCCGGCTTCCTGGCATTCCGCGGCTACATGCAGCTGGAGTACGTCATCGCGGTGGCTTTCTTCGGCAGTTACGCCGGTGACCAGCTCTGGTATTTCCTCGGCCGCCGCCACGGTCGCAAGCTGCTTGCGCGCAAACCGCGCTGGCAGAAGATGGGCGACAAGGCCCTGGAACACGTACGCAAGCATCCCGACCTGTGGGTGCTGAGCTTCCGCTTCGTCTACGGCCTGCGCACCGTGATGCCGGTGGCCATCGGCCTGTCCGGCTACCCGCCGGCACGCTACCTGCTGCTCAACGGCATCGGCGCCATAGTCTGGGCCACTGTGCTGGGCAGCGCTGCCTTCTACTTCGGCAGCGTGCTGGAAGGCGTACTGGGCAACATCAAGAAGTACGAACTCATGGTCCTCGGTGGCCTCGTGGTGATCGGCCTGCTGTTCTGGCTGCGTCGCCGCTTCAAGGCCAGCAAGACCGACTGAGCACCCCGGCCGATCAGGCCACCTGCGGCAGGCGCTCGGCGCGCCGCAGGCCCAGCAGACCGATCAGGCTGAGCAGCGAGTAGACCGCCAGCGCCCAGGGCGCCCACTGCGGCAGCTCGATCCCTCCCCATAGCACCATGGCCGCCACTGCCGGCACGTTCAGCGCCAATCGCAGCAGTTCCAGGCGCAGCGCCCAGCTACGGTTCTCCAGCCAGCAGCCGATGGCGTAGAGCCCGAAAGCCATCCAGCTCCAGCCAATCACCAGCGGCAGTACCTGCCAGTGCTCGCCGACACCCAGCAACCAGGTGCCGACCACCACGTAGATGGCAAACTGCAGCCCGGCGTACCACTGCCGGCCACGCGTCAGCGGCACCTCGAACTTGCGGAAGGACGCCAGGTCCGGCTTGGCCATGGGGTAGCGCTGGGCAACGTCCGCGGGACGCCAGCCGGTACGCATGAACCAGATGCGCAGCTTGTCCCAGGTACTGCCGGCGCGGCGCGCATCGTTCCACAGGTGCGCGTAGACCTGCAGGTTGGCCCAGAGCGGGTTCCAGCTGGCCAGCGGCACGGTCACGCCAAATACCACCGGCTCCTCGTCCAGCTCCTCCTGGAAGGTGCCGAACAGGCGGTCCCAGACGATGAACACGCCGCCGTAGTTGCGATCCATGTAGACCGGGTTCTGCGCGTGGTGCACGCGGTGGTTGGACGGGGTGATGAAGATCCACTCGAACCAGCCCAGCTTGGGGATGTGCCGGGTGTGCACCCAGAACTGGTAGAGCAGGTTCAGCGCGCCGACCGTGAGGAACACCAGCGGCGGCACGCCGGCGATGGCCATGGGCAGGTAGAAGATCCAGCCGAAGATGAAGCCGGTACTGGTCTGCCGCAGCGCGGTGGAGAGGTTGTAGTCCTCGCTCTGGTGGTGCACCGAGTGGGCAGCCCAGAGCACGTTGCGCTCGTGGCCCAGGCGGTGGTTCCAGTAGTAGCAGAAGTCGTAGAAGACGAAGGCGAACACCCAGACCCAGAGGTTCTGCGTGGACATCTCGAAAAGCGCCAGGTGCTGCCAGGCGATGGCGTAGGTGAGCACCGCCAGGCCCTTGGTCAGCAGGCCGCTGGTGGTGGACAGCACACCGGCGCTGAGGCTGTTCAGCGCATCGCTCAGACGGTAGGTGCGCATGCCACGCCAGCGGTCGGCGAGCAACTCGATGGCAATCAGGAGGAAAAAGAAGGGTACGGCGAAGAGGATGTAGTTCATGGCGTGGCCGAGTCGTTATGCTTATGGGAAGGCCCAGATTCGTTGATCCTAGCCTCTACCTCCGCGCCGGCCCCGACCGCCGGCGCCAAGCCGGGCGGCATATCGCGACATGCCCGGCATCCTCGAACAGGAGCAGTCCATGCAGAAGAAAGTTGCCGTCATCCTCTCCGGCTGCGGCGTCTACGACGGCGCCGAGATCCACGAAAGCGTGATCACCCTGCTGCGTCTTTCCCAGCGCGGCGCCAAGGTGCAGTGCTTCGCCCCGAACATCGCCCAGCACCATGTGCTGAACCACCTCACCGGCGAGGAAATGGCCGAGAGCCGCAACGTGCTGGTGGAATCCGCGCGCATCGCCCGTGGCGAGGTGAAGGACGTGCGCGAAGCCAAGGTGGAAGATTTCGACGCACTGATCGTGCCCGGCGGCTTCGGCGCGGCGAAGAACCTCAGCGACTTCGCCTTCAAGGGCGACCAATGCGAAGTACAGCCGGACGTACTGGCCCTGGCCAAGGCCTTCGCCGCGGCGAAAAAGCCGGTTGGCCTGCTCTGCATCGCCCCGGCCCTGGCCGCGCGCATCTATGGCGCCGGCGTGGAATGCACCATCGGCACCGACGAAGGCACCGCCCAGGCGCTGACCAGCATGGGCGCCAAGCACATCGACTGCGCCGTGGAAGACATCGTAGAGGACAAGGACCACAAGCTGGTCACCACCCCGGCCTACATGCTCGCGCAATCCATCGCCGAAGCCGCCAGCGGCATCAACAAGGCGGTCGACCGGGTGCTGGAGCTGGCCTGAGCGGTACGCTGAACGCAAAACGCCCGGCAATGCCGGGCGTTTTCGTTTTGTGCCAGATCAGCCCTTGCGGCTCTCCGCCTCGCGCAGCAGGCGCGTCAGCAGCCGGTCCAGGCCGTTGGCGAAGGCCTGGCGGTCCTTGTCGCCGTAGGGCGCCTGCCCTCCCCCCACCTGCCCCTGTTCGCGCAGGTCGGTGAACAGGTTGCGCACGGCCAGGCGCTCGCCCATGTTCTTCTCGTCGAACTCGCGGCCACGCGGGTCCAGCGCATCGACGCCCTTCTTCACCAGCCGGTCGGCCAGCGGCACGTCGCTGCAGATCACCAGGTCGCCGGGCTCGGCCTGCTCCACCAGGTAATCGTCGGCGGCGTCCATCCCGCTGGGCACCACTATCAGGCTGACGCAGGCGAACGGCGGCTTGGCCACGGGCTGGCCGGCGACCATCACCACCTCGAGCTTGCGCTTGAGGGCGAACTTGGCCACCAGCTCCTTGGCCGCGCGCGGGCAGGCGTCGGCATCGATCCAGATACGCATATTCGGAAAACCAATCTCCAGAAAGCACGACGGCCAGTATCGCACTGGCCGTCGTGTATCGCTCAGCTATCGCCTCAGGACGAGGCGATCTCGGCGGCCTTGCGGCGCTCGGAGAAGTAGCTGCGTCCGTAGAGCACGGCCACCGCCACCAGTGCCACGGCCTGGGCCGACAGCGAGTAGGCGTCGGCCTTGATGCCGAGCCAGTCGAAGTCGAAGAAGGGCACCGGGCGGGTACCGATCACGCCGGCTTCCTGCAGGGCGACCACGCCGTGGCCGGCGAAGACCACCGACAGGGCGCACAGCAGCGCAGCGTTGACGGTGAAGAACAGCTTCAGCGGCAGCTTCGCCGAGCCACGCAGGATCACGAAGGCGATGGCGATCAGGATCACCACGGCGGTGCCCGCACCAGCGATCACTGCGTTGTGACCGGCCGGGCCGGCCTGCAGCCAGAGGGTCTCGTAGAACAGGATGACCTCGAACAGCTCGCGGTAGACCGAGAAGAACGCCAGCACCGCGAAGCCGAAGCGGCCACCGCCGCCCACCAGGCTGCTGCGGATGTAGTCCTGCCAGGCGGCGGCGTGGCGGCGGTCGTGCATCCACACGCCGAGCCAGAGCACCATCACGCAGGCGAACAGCGAGGTGAAGCCTTCCATCAGCTCGCGCTGGGCACCGCCGATGTCGATGACGTAGGCGGCGACTGCCCAGGTAGCGAAGCCGGCAACGAAGGCCAGGCCCCAGCCGATGTGGACGCCGCGCACGGCCTTCTCCTGCCCGGTGTTGCGCAGGAAGGCGAGGATCGCGGCCAGCACCAGGATCGCTTCCACGCCTTCGCGCAGGAGGATCAGCAGGGCCGAGACGAAGCTGATAGAGGTGCTTAGCGAGTCGCCGCTCAGGGCCTTGGCGGCGTCCGCCAGCTTGGCCTTGGCCAGTGCCAGCTGCTGAGCCACTTCGGCTTCCGGCAGGCCGTCACGCAGCGCCTGACGGTAGGCCATCAGCTGCTTCTCGGTGGCCTTGCGCAGGTCGGCGTCGACGTTGTCCAGCGAGCTTTCCACCAGCTCGAAGCCTTCCAGGTAGGCCGCCACGGACAGGTCGTAAGCCTGATCGTGATCGCCGGAGCGGTACACGGCGAAGCTCTTGTCCAGGGTCGCGGAGGTGTAGTCGATCTGCTGCGCCGGACCACGGTGCTCCAGCGGCGGGTGGGCACGCAGGGCACGGAAGCTCTCGGCCGCCGCCTCGCCATCGCGCTCGGCGACATCGGCCGGGGTCTGGGTCGAGAGGGTCGCCAGCGGGTAGGCGTGGGCCGGATCGGCCTTGGCCTGACCGGCACTGAGGCCGGCGATATAGGACGCCAGGTCCCAGCGCTGACGCTCGTCGAGCTGGTCGGCGAAGGCCGGCATGTCGGTGCCGGAAACACCCAGGCCGATGACGTTGCGCAGGTCATACAGACTCAGCTGGTCGAGGCGCGCGCGGTCGGTCAGGTTGGCCGGCGGCGGCTCCAGGCCGATGCCCGCCGGTCCGTCGCCCTTGCCAGCGTCACCGTGGCAGATCGAGCACTGCTGGGTGTAGATCTCGGCGGCGCGGGTCGGGTCCGGGGTGATCGAAGGGGTCTGCACCACCTGGTAGATATCGGCGACGCGCGCCTCCAGATGACGGGCCTGCTGGGCGACCTGCTTGCCGGGGAGGCGCTGCTCGATGGCCTGCTTGAGGCTGGCGGCGTCCTTTTCCAGGTCGGCGCGTTCGGGGGCGGCCGGCAGGGTGACGATCAGCGCCTGCAGATTGCCGACGAACTCCAGCTGCTCCTTGTATTCGCTCTCGTCCACGACCTTGCCGTCGGTGACGGTGGCCGGGTAGTCGGCAGCGAGATAGCTGAGCAGGTGAAGGGCTTGGGAGGGGTCGACAGCCGTGTCGGCGTGAGCTCCAAGGCTGAAGAGACCGACCAGCGGCAACAGCCAGACGAAAAGTTTGGAGGGGCGCATACGGAAAGGTAAATGAGAATGAAAGAGGTTAAATTGTCACCTCAGGTTTCCGTCTATGCAAGGACAAATGTCCCGCAGAGTTGCGTCCGAAGCGCTCATGAGGGCGCTCCGGAGCCAGGAAATCCCCCTCAGGCCGGTGCGCGGCGGACGGTGGCGAGCAGTGCGGCGGCGCCCACGAAGAGGGTCGCGAAAGTCCGATTCATCACCCGCTGCTGGCGTTGCGAGCGCAGGGCGCGCAGTACGCGCGCGGCCAGGCCGGTGTAGCCGGCCATGACGATCAGGTCCACGGTGATCATGGTGGCGCCCATGATCACGTACTGGATCGCCATCGGACGGTGCGGGTCGACGAACTGCGGCAGCACCGCGAGCATGAAGATCACCGCCTTGGGGTTGCTGGCGTTGACCAGGAAGCCGCGCAGCACCAGGGTCAGCGGCCGGCCGATAGGGCGCTCGCCGCTCGCTGCCATCACCTGCGGGGCAGCGGTCCACTGGCGGTACGCGAGGTAGACCAGGTACACCACGCCGAACCACTTGATCGCACTGAACGCCACTGCCGAGGCCGAGAGCAGCGCGCCGACGCCTGCAGCGACGATCGCGATCTGCAGCGCCAGGCCGATCTGCAAGCCCAGGGCATTCCAGTAACCACGCCAGAAGCCGTATTGCAGCCCGCAGGACATCGAGGCAATGGCCCCGGCGCCGGGCGACAGGCTGATCACCCAGCAGGCGATGAAGAAGGCGAACCAGGTACTGGCGAGCATTGCTGACCTCACGGCGCCAGGCAGGCGCAATAATTTGTTACGGGGAGCCAGTGTGCCTCAGTCGCGCCGACTCGCCCAGCCTGGCCGACGAAGGTCGGATGACCGTCGCCGGAGCGCCAAACAGAAAGCCCGGCACTGGGCCGGGCTTTTTCGTTTCACGACAGACCGATCAGCTCGGGATGTCCTTGCGCAGCTTCACCGGCTCCTCGCCGCGCTTGCGCGCCAGGGCGCCGCGCAGGCGGATGTTGATCGCCTCCACTGCCAGCGAGAAGGCCATGGCGAAGTACACGTAGCCCTTGGGCACATGGATCTCGAAGGCTTCGGCGATCAGCACGGTGCCGACCACGATGAGGAACGACAGCGCGAGCATCTTCAGCGACGGGTGCTTCTCGATGAAGGCGCTGATGGTGCCGGCCGACAGCATCATCACGCCGACCGAGATGACGATGGCCGCGACCATCACCGGTACGTGCTGCACCAGGCCCACGGCGGTGATCACCGAGTCCAGCGAGAAGACGATGTCGATGATCGCGATCTGGATGATGATGCCCATGAAGCCGCGGGACTTGCCGCCTTGCTGGCCGCCCTCTTCCGCACCTTCGAGGCTGTGGAAGATTTCCATGGTGCTCTTGAACAGCAGGAACAGGCCACCGAAGAACAGGATCAGGTCGCGCCCGGAGATGCCGTGGTCGAACACCGTGAACAGGTCGGCCGTCAGGCGCATCACCCAGGTGATCGACAGCAGCAGCAGGATACGCGTGCCCATCGCCAGCGCCAGGCCGAAGAAACGCGCCTTGGGTTGCTGGGCGGGCGGCAGGCGGCCAACCAGGATCGAGATGAAGATGATGTTGTCGATGCCCAGTACGATTTCCAGGGCAGTCAGGGTCAGAAAGGCAACCCAGATCTCAGGGCTAGTGAGCCATTCCATAGTGGGGATGTCCGTTGGGGGTCAAGGGGTCAGGGGGTGGTGGGGAAATTCGGGCCGCGCCAGCGGCGGATGGCCTTCTGGAAGAACAGGTTGTTCGGCACTTGCAGCAGCGCGCCAGGGGTGCCGTCCTCGGCGACTTCCTCCAGGGTGGTGTAGAGCAGGTTGATTGCGATCACCCGGCCCTTCACGCCGGGCTTGTCGGCGGACTCGATGACGTCCACGCGATCGCCCAGGCGGAACGGGCCCATGGTGAAGATCATCAGCGCGCAGAACAGGTTGGAGAGCACGCTCCAGATGGCGAAGAAGGCCACCGCCGCAACGGCGGCGAAGCCGGTCAGCGCAGCCCAGAGCACATCGGCGGAAACGCCCAGGCGCTCCAGCACCAGCATTACCGCCGAGCCCATGATCAGCCAGCGCAGGCCGCCGCGCAGCGGCAGCAGCAGCTCCGGCGGCATCGGGTAGCGTTCACCCAGGCGACTGACGGCGCGCGTCACCACGCGCTGCACCAGCCACGCCAGCAGCAGGACGAGGATGATCTGCCCGCCGCGCAGCAGCGGTTCGCTCCACGCCACCAGCAGGTTCACATCGTCCATCACTCGCTGGCCTCGAGCTGGCGCTGCAGCTCTTCGAGGGTTTCCAGGGCCATCAGCCAGGACTCTTCCAGCTCGCTCTCGCGACCCTTCAGGGTCGCCTGGCGGGCCAGCAGATCGCGCAGTTCATCCTTGCGCGAAGACTCGTAGAGCGCGCTGTCGCCCAGGCGCTGCTCCAGCTCGGCGAGTTGCTCATGGACCTTGCCCAGCTCCTTCTCCAGCTTGTCCGCCTCGCGCTTGTGCGGGGCGAGCTGCTGGCGCAGGGCCGCGGCGGCCTGGCGCTGGGCGCGCTTGTCAGTCTTGTCGCCAGCGGGAGCGGCGGGCGACGACGGCGCCTGCCGCGCGCGGAAATCCACCAGCCAGCGGGCGTAGTCTTCGAGATCGCCATCGAACTCCTGGATGCGCCCGTCGGCCACCAGCAGGAACTCGTCGGTGGTGCTCTTGAGCAGGTGCCGATCGTGCGACACCACCACCACGGCGCCGGAGAATTCCTGCAGCGCCAGGGTCAGCGCCAGGCGCATTTCCAGGTCGAGGTGGTTGGTCGGTTCGTCGAGCAGCAGCAGGTTGGGCTTCTGCCAGGCGATCAGAGCCAGGGCCAGGCGTGCCTTCTCGCCACCGGAGAAATTCAGCACCGGCTCGTCACAACGCTCGCCACGGAAGTCGAAGCCCCCGAGGAAGTCACGCAGGGTCTGCTCGCGCTCGGCCGGCGCGATGCGCGCCAGGTGCAGCAGCGGGCTGGCCTTGGGGTCCAGCGAGTCGAGCTGGTGCTGGGCGAAGTAGCCGATGGCGAGGTTCTCGCCACGGGCAAGCTCACCGGACAGCAGCGACAGGTCGCCGGACAGGGTCTTGATCAGGGTCGACTTGCCCGCGCCGTTGGGGCCGAGAAGGCCGATGCGTGCGCCGGGCACCAGTTGCAGCTTGACCTTTTCCAACACGGTCTTGTCGCCGTAACCCAGGCGAGCTTCGGAGAGATTCAACAGCGGGCTGGAAATCTTGTCGGACTCGCGGAAGGCAAAGTCGAACGGCGAATCGACGTGGGCCGGCGCCAGTTCCTCCAAGCGCTCCAGCGCCTTGATCCGGCTCTGCGCCTGGCGGGCCTTGGTGGCCTGGGCGCGGAAGCGGGCAATGTACTTTTCCATGTGGGCGCGTTGCGCCTGCTGCTTCTCGTACGCCTGTTGCTGCTGGGCGAGGCGTTCGGCGCGGGTACGCTCGAAGGCCGAGTAGCCGCCACGGTACAGGGTCAGCTTGCGCTGTTCGAGGTGGGCAATGTTGTCCACCACGGCGTCGAGGAAGTCGCGGTCGTGGGAGATCAGCAGGAGCGTGCCCGGATAGCCCTTGAGCCACTCTTCCAGCCAGAGAATGGCGTCGAGGTCGAGGTGGTTGGTGGGCTCGTCGAGCAGCAGCAGTTCGGACGGGCACATCAGCGCCTGCGCCAGGTTCAGGCGCATCCGCCAGCCACCGGAGAAGTCGCCGACACGGCGGTCCATCTGCTCGGAGGTAAAGCCCAGGCCGGCCAGCAGCTTGCGCGCGCGGGCGTCGGCGGTGTATCCGTCGGCGCTGTCCAGCTCGCTGTGCAAGCGCGCCAGGGCAGTGCCATCGTGGGCGTCTTCCGCCGCGGCGAGGTCCGCCTGGATCTTGCGCAGGTGCACGTCGCCGTCGAGCACGTAGTCGACGGCGAGGCGGTCGAGGGTATCGACCTCCTGGCGCATGTGCGCGATGCGCCAGTCCGCGGGCAGGTAGCAGTCGCCGGCGTCCTGGCCGAGCTGGCCGCGCAGCAGGGCGAACAGGCTCGACTTGCCGGCGCCGTTGGCGCCGATCAGGCCGACTTTCTGTCCGGCGTGCAGGGTGAGTTCGGCACCTTCCAGCAAGCGCTGGGGGCCACGCTGTAGCGTAAGATTTTGTAGTCGAATCATGGCGGCGGAGTTTATCAGCTTCGCCTGGCAATCGCTGTGGGTGCTCTATGTCTGATGATGTCTGGTCGTATGCACTGAAACTCTACGCCCGCCCTGGGGTTGAGGCGGCTTGCCTGGCCCTGCAGGAAGGCGGCGCGGACGTCTGTCTGCTGCTCGCTGCGGCGTGGCTGGGCAGCACTGGAGTGGCCTTCGAAGCGTCGCGAATGAGCGAGCTGGAAAGCACGGCGCAGGGATGGCGCGAAGAGGTGGTTGTGCCGTTGCGCTCGCTGCGTCAGCGCTGGCGGGAATCGGCGAAGCAGGATGCTCAGCTGGAGCCATTGCGCGAGCGAATCAAGCAGCTCGAACTGGAAGCGGAACAGGTGCTGCTGGGGAGGCTGGAGATGGTGGCGCAGGGTTGGCCACGGGGTGAAGCGGAGGATCTGGCGCGCTGGCTGGAAGCCGCGGCAGGCAAAGCGGGCGGCTTGCGCCGCGATGCGCGGGAAACCCTGCGCACCGCGGCGAGCCTCTCCTGAGCCTTAGGAAGCGCTGGAGGAGTTGCTGCTGGCCGGAGCAGCCGGTGCCGGAGTGGCGCTGGCAACCGGGGTAGCGGCCGGAGTGCTCGGCTGGGCAGCCGGTGCGCTCGGGGCAGCCGGAGCGGCCGGTTTGGCAGCGACGGCAGGCTTGGCCGCAGCCGGTTTGGCTGCAGGCTTGGCGGCCGGTTTTGCGGCCGGCTTGGCTGCGGCTTTCACGGCCGGTTTGGCAGCCGGTTTAGCGGCGGGTTTGGCAGCCGGCTTAGCAGCGGCAGCGGGCTTCGCGGCAGGCTTGGCAGCCGGTTTGGCGGCAGCGGCAGGCTTGGCAGCAGCAGGCTTGGCGGCCGGCTTCGCGGCGGGTTTGGCAGCGGCTTTCGCAGCAGGCTTCGCAGCCGGTTTAGCGGCGGGCTTGGCGGCAGCGGCAGCAGGCTTGGCAGCGGGTTTGGCCGCCGGCTTGGCGGCGGCTTTCGCAGCAGGCTTCGCAGCCGGTTTAGCGGCGGGCTTGACAGCGGCGGGCTTGGCGGCAGCAGTCTTGGCGGCCGGCTTGGCTGCAGGTTTTGCTGCGGGCTTGGCGGCCGGTTTGGCGGCAGCCTTGGCAGCCGGTTTGGCGGCGGGTTTGGCGGCCGGCTTGGCAGCAGCTTTCGCGACAGCAGGCTTGGCAGCGGCAACCTTGGCGGCCGGCTTCGCAGCAGGCTTGGCGGCAGCTTTCACGGCGGGCTTGGCAGCCGGTTTGGCAGCGGGTTTAGCGGCCGGTCTGGCGGCAGCCTTGGCGACCGGTTTGGCAGCGGCGGCAGCCGGCTTGCGGGTAGCGAGGGATTTGCCAGCGGCTTCCTTCACCTTGGTCACGCCCTGGGCGAGCTTGAGGCTCTCCTGCACATCGCGCTTGAGGTTGGCGATGTAGGCACGGGTTTCAGTCTGGCGGGTCTTCAGAACATCCAGCACGCCATCGAGCTCAGCGATGCTCGACTTGGCCTTGGCCTGCGCCTTCGCCTTGCCGGCCTTGGTCGCGTCCTGCAGCTTGGTGCGTGCGTTGTGCAGCTTCTCCTGAGCCTTGCCGCGTTGTTTCTCGAGCTTGGCGAGCAGCTTTTCGGAATCGACGAGCGCCTGCTTGCAGGCACCTTCGAGGTGTTCGATCAGACTGTTGGACAACTGGTGCAGCAGGTGCAGAGGGGTAGTGACGGGTTTCTTGTTGGCCGACATGACGTGCCTCCTGGCGGACGTGGTTGCGCCCATACTAGCCCCGCTGATGGCCTCTCGCCAATGTCCCTATGGTGCTGCAGGCCGCAGCAGGCATTGGCTTCAGGGGTTTTCAGCAGTGCGCGAAGGCGCGTTTTTTCACTCCCTCAATGACGCTGGCCCACGCACTTGGTTCCGTTGGCGCAATCGGCCAGGCAGCGCAAACGCCCGTGGCGCGGGCGTTTGAGGGTGAAAAATAAATTTTCAGAGCTGGCCGAAAACGCCCGTCGCAGAGCCTTTCGCGCAACACGCAGCAGTACCGAGGAAGGCGGACTGGCAGTCGTTCGAGGCGCGTCGGCACGACGCGAGAATCACCGTCGCAGCACTGTGGAAATGCTCTTGCGAGCACCCGCTCGCAGTCACCGTTGCGGCCCATTTTCAGCAGCGATTCATCCCGCGAAAAAGACGGCGAGAGCACCGCTGCAAGCTGCCGAACGGCGCGAGTTTTTCAGCGTTGCGCGCTCAGAGTGCGAGGCTCGAAACAGCGCGGACAGAGTCACACTCCTGCGTGACCTGAAGCTCCGTCCCCGATCGGCATGAACGCCACGAACCCGCCACAAACGAAAACGGCGCGAGTGCTTCAAGCGCTCGCGCCGTTGTCGGAGGTCCCTTCGCTCAGGCCGTAACGGCTTTCTGCTCGTGGGAGTTGTGCAGCACTTCGATCAGGCAGTCTTCCAGTTCGAAGCGTTCGTGCAGTTGCTGGCGCAGGTTTTTCAGTTCGCTGGTCAGGCAGGTGCCTTCACGGCAATCGCCGTTGTCGCAGCGGTCGTTGAAGTTGAGCGCGTTGGCGGTGATGGTTTCCAGCCGCGGGTAGATCTGCTTGGCCAGTTCCAGGCCGCGCGTATCGCCGAAGGCCTGCGCCTCGTTCATCAGTTGTTCGTAGACTTCGAAGTGTCCCGCCGACACGTAGTCGAGCAGGAGCTGGCAGAAGCTCTGGAGGTTTTCGGCGTTGGTTTTCGGCGCCTGGACACCGTCCAGGGAATCGAATGCCCGGACCAACTCATGTCGATCCCGCAACCAGCGGTCGATCAGCTGGTGTACGCCTCCCCAACGTTCCTGGGCATTACGGCAGCTCTCGAGCATGTTGTCCTCACTTCCCTTTCGCCGTCCCGGCTAGGTCCGCCCCGGGACAATATTCTGTCGATTCTCGACGTCCGCGATGTATGAAGCTTGTTCGGCGGCGGCTTTCCGACGGAGTGGAAAACCAGAGTATGCCCGCCCGTTATCGCCTTCAAGACACCGGCAACGGGAAAATTCATACGAGCGTTTAATCGACAGACCGCGACGCCTCTGGCCTGCGCCGAAGAGGCGCAGGCCATGGCAAATTGAGATGCGACGCTCAGCCGCGGCGGCGGAAGAACTGCACGATGGCGAACAGGGCGAAGCCGATGAAGGCCAGCAGGCTCCACTCCGCAATGCTCATGCCGAGCAGCGTCCAGGTGACTTCGGCGCAGTCGGCCGAACCGTGGAACATGGTGTAGAGGATCTGCGTGTAGGGCATGCTCTCGAGCATGAAATCCAGCGGCGGCAGGCAGGACGGCAGCTGGTCCGGCGGCAGGGTCTGCAGCCAGAGCTGACGGCCCGCGGTGCCGGCACCGCCCAGGGCACTGAGCAGGATCAGCAGCGAGTACACACGCGGGGCACGGCCGTGCAGCGCGGCGATCAGCGAGAACAGACCGCAGCCGGCGAAGAAGATGCGCTGCAGGATGCACAGCGGGCAGGGCTCCAGCCCGACCACGTACTGCAGGTAGAAGCCGGTACCGAGCAAGGCGACACAGGCGAGGAAGGCAAGGAAGAACAGGGAACGAGGGCTGGCCAGGTTCATGGCGGCTCCGCTGAAAAGCGCTGTTGCACGAAAGGCCGCTACGGTAGTGGAAACACGGCGATCAGTTCAAGGCGAGTGTCTAGACTGGCCGTGGCACTCATCCGGGAATTCCTGCCATGCGTCGTCATTTCCTACTTTGCTCGCTGCTTTCCCTGACATCAGCACCGGCCATTGCCGCCATCGATCTCAGCCATATCCGGGTCCCAGATGGTTTTCACATCAGCCTGCTCACCGACCAGGTGCCGGGCGCCCGCGCCATGGCCTGGGGCGACAAGGGTACGCTGTTCGTGGGCAGCCGGTCCGGCGACAAGGTCTATGCGGTGACGCCCGACGGTAAGGCCAGAAGCATCGGCGAGGGTTTGCAGATGCCCGTGGGCGTGACCTTCCACAAGGGCGACCTGTATGTGTCGTCGATCAACCGCATCGTCGTGCTGCGTGACATCGAAGCGCACCTCGACGCGCCTCCCAAGGCCGAGGAACTGCCGGCACAATTTCCGAAGGAGACGGCGCACGGTTGGAAATTCATCGCCTTCGGTCCGGACGACAAGCTCTACGTACCAGTCGGCGCCCCCTGCAACATCTGCCGCCCGGACCGCGAGCAGTACGCCAACCTGCAGCGCATGAACGCCGACGGCAGCGCGCGGGAAATAGTCGCCTACGGCATCCGCAACACGGTCGGCTTCACCTGGCATCCCCAGACGAAGCAGCTGTGGTTCACCGACAACGGACGCGACATGCTCGGAGACGACAAGCCCGATGACGAACTGAACAAGGTCAGCACGACGGGCGAGGACTTCGGCTATCCCGACTGCCACCAGGGCGACATCGCCGATCCCGAAGAGGGCAGGAAACCCTGCTCCGCCTTCACTCCGCCAGTGGCCAGGCTGGGCCCGCACGTGGCCGCACTGGGGCTGCGTTTCTATACCGGCGAGCAGTTCCCCGCCGAGTACCGCAACAACCTGTTCATCGCCGAGCACGGCTCCTGGAATCGCACGCAGAAGATCGGCTACCGCGTGGCGCGGATCGAGCTCAACGAGGACGGCACGCTGAAGCGCCAGAGCGTGTTCGCCGAAGGCTGGCTCGACAAGGATGGCGGGGTCAACGGCAGGCCGGCAGACGTGCTGGTTGCGCCGGACGGCTCGCTGCTGGTCAGCGATGACCAGAACGGCGCGATCTACCGCATCCGCTACGGCAAACCCTGAACATGAAAACGGCGCCCTTGGGCGCCGTTTTCACTTCCAGCAACGCGATCAGGCGCGCACGGCCACCGGCAACGAAACCGGCGGCGCCAGAAGGCCAAGACCTTCCTGGAACAGCTGGTTGCTGCGCTCCACCTCACCCAGCTGCGCCAGCAGGCGCGCCAGTTCGGCGCAGGTTTCCGCGCTGCGCTGGCGGGCCAGGCTGGCTTCCAGGTACTCGCGCGCCTTGCCCCACAGCTTGTTCTGCAGGCTCAGGCGGCCGAGGGTCAGCAGCAGCTCCGGGTCGTCGCCATGCTGCTTCAGCCAGCCTTCGGCGGTCTTCAGCTGGTGCGCACCATCACGGCCACGGGCGCGGCCATAGAGGTGTACCAGGCGACTGTCGTAGCCTTCCTTGAGCGCCTTGCGCAGCACGTCCTCGGCCTCTTCCGGCGCGCCCAGGCGCAGCAGCTGTTCGGCGTAGGCGGCCACCAGCGGCGGCTGCGCGCGAAGGTTGGAGGGCACGTTCTGCCAGCGCTGGGTCAGCGGCTGCAGGCTGCTTTCGCCCTGGCCGAGGCCCTGCTCGCCCGCCTCGCCCAGCGCGGCCATCCAGGTGCGGCGCTCCAGGTCCGCCAGCTCGGCGTTCTGCAGCACACGCTCCTTGCGAAGCTCGGGCAGCAGCACGCACAGCGCCTGCCAGTCGTGGAGGCTGACGTAGAGCTGCTGGAGCAGGCGCAGCACGGTCGGATGACGCGGGTGATCCTGATGCAGCTTGTCCAGCACCACGCGGGCGCGGGTGAAGTCGCCGCGGTTGATCAGCAGCTGGGCACGGGTCAGCCCCACCGCCAGCTCGGTGCCGGGCTCGCGCTCCTGGGCGCGGTCCAGCAGTTCGTCGCACTCTTCGGTCTTGCCCAGCTCATTGGCCGCGCGGGCGGCGCCCAGGTAATGCGGCAGCGGGCGATCGCTCAGCTCGGCGGCGCGACGCAGGTGACGCAGCGCCTGCGCCCAGTGGCCTTCGGCAAGATCACGCTGGCCGTGTTCCTCGGCCAGTTGCGAGCGACGGCGACGGTTGAAGCGCGACCAGGGATTCACCACGCGCCCGGACACGCCCAGCAGGCGCAACACCAGGCGCACGACGAGGTAGATCACCCAGAGCACCACCAGCAGCGCGAGGAAGGTCCACAGGCTGGATTCGTAACGGAAGCTCTTGTAGGCGATCAGCACGTAGCCGGACTGCTCGGCGATGGCCAGCCCGACCAGGGTGGCCGCCAGGACCACGGCGAGGATCAGGACATAGACGCGGCTCATGGCTGGGTCCCCGCGTCCGGCGCCACCGCCTCCTGCTGCTGCACCGCATTCTCGCGGCGCGACAGGTAGGCCTGCAGCGAACTCAGGGCCGGGCCGAGGTCCGGCGTCTGCACGGTGACGGCCTGACCGCTGAGCTCATCCAGTCGCGCAACCAGCGCGCGGCTGTCGGCGAGGTCGGCGTTGAAGAAGTCGCCGACTATCTGTTTGGCCTGCTTGAGCGCCTGCTCGTAGACGTCCTGCTTGCCGTTCAGGGCGGCCCACTGCGCCTGTTCCAGGGCAAGGCTCAGGGCGAGGCGGACGCGGTCGAGCTGCTGCCCGGAGAGCAGCGGGCGGATATCCTGCCCGGCATTGAAGTCGATACGCACGTATTGCGAGACGCGGTCCCACCACTCGCTCCAGCGGTCGTTGCCGTCGCTCCAGGCGGTGTTCGGCCCAATGCCGGTCTCGGACGACTTGAAAGCGGGGTTCAGCGGTTGCAGTTGCGCAGCCTGGTCGCGCAGCGCGCCCAACTGCAGGAACAGCCCGGTGCGGTCCGGACGCGGTAGCGCGCGCAGCGCTTCGAGGCTCTTGGCCAGTTGCGCCCGCGCGGCGAAGGCGCCCGGATCATTGTTCACACGAAGGATGTCGTCGGCGCCCTGGACCAGTTCGGTGGCGCTGTCGATGTCCTGCAGTGCGGAGAGACGCAGCGCTGCCAGACGCAACAGATGCTCGGACTCAGCCAGGCGCCACTGCTGGCGACTCTGCCCCAGGACCTGCTTGACCTGCTTGGCCAGCTGCTGCTGGTCGCCCTGCAGCTCCACCACGAGGCGGCGGCGGGCTTCGAGCTCGTCGGGGTTGGGCAGGGTATCCAGGCGCTTGTTCAGCTCCGCGTTGGCGTTCTGTACGCCCTGCGCCTGGGCGCGGGCATCTTCCAGTTGCGCGGCACGCTGCTGCTCGGCGCCCTTGAGCTGCTGGACCTGCCAGACACCCCAGCCACCGGCTGCGAGGCCGGCGGCGCCGACCAGCAGGGCCAGAAGGGCGATGCCCGTGCCGCCCTTGCGCGGGGCCGGCGCGATGGCCGGACTGGACGATGTTGGTGAAGTCTCTTGGGGAGTGACGGCTTCGCTCACAGATCCATCCTTCGCTCGGAAATTGTTCTAGTCGGCGCTTCTCAACGCTTCCATTAATGCCGCCGGGCTTGCGCCCCGGCAATCGATTACTTGCAGCGCCCCCATCTCCCGCGCCTGCTCAGCCACCCGCGGGCTGGGCACGAACAACGGCATGGCACTGACTTGCGGCCAATCCGCCGCCGCCAGCTGGCGCAGGTGCTCAAGCCCCTGCCCACTACTGACCGCGATGGCGTTCAAACGCTCCCCCTGGATTCGCCGCAGCAGTTCGCCCGGAGGGTAAGCCGGCATTTCGCGCCGGTAGAGTTCCAGATAGTCGACCACCACGCCTTGGCCGCGCAGGCGCTCGGCGAGGAATTCTCGGCCACTCTCGCCGCGCATGATCAGCACCTTCGGATCATGCACCTGCAGGGCCTGCTCGAACTCCGGCAGGGCCAGCAGGGCTTCGCTGTCGTCGCCGTCCTGCGGGCAGACCACATCCAGACCGTAGTCTTCGAGGATAGCCGCCGTGGCGGCGCCGACGGTGAACCAGCGCTGGGTCAGCGGCGGCTGCGGCCAGTAGCGGTCGAGCCGCTCCAGGCCCAGGCGCGCCGCGGGCTTGCTGACCACGATAACCGCGCAGTAGCGGTCCAGGTCAAGGATCAGGCTGCGCTCGACGGGTGTCTCTTCGCGTGGCGTGATCGCCAGCAAGGGCAGGCAGTCGCCGTGGATGCCGTGTTCGGCGAGGGTAGCGGCGAGCGCCGCGCAATCCTCTTCGGGACGGGTCAGCAGCAGCCGCCAGCGGCTCACGGGTGACCGGCCTCGCCGTAGACTGCGTCGAGGATTTCCTGGGCGCCCTGGCCCAGCAGGTCTTCCGCGACCTTCACGCCGAGGGTTTCGGCGTCGGCGAAGGGCGCGCGAGCTTCGGCGCGCAGCAGTTCGGTGCCGTCGGGCTGGCCAACCAGGCCCCGCAGCCACAGCTGGTCGCCTTCGAGGATCGCGTAGCAGGCGATGGGCACCTGGCAGCCGCCATTGAGGCGCTTGTTCAGCGCGCGCTCGGCGGTGACGCGCAGGGCAGTCTCGCGGTGATGCAGCGATTGCAGCAGGGCGTGGATTTCCGCGTCGGCGGTACGGCACTCGATACCCACTGCGCCCTGGCCGCCGGCCGGCAGGCTGGCCTCGACGCTGATCGAGGAACGGATGCGGTCTTCGAAACCGAGGCGGATCAGGCCGGCGGCAGCGAGGATGATCGCGTCGTACTCACCGGCGTCGAGTTTGGCCAGGCGGGTGTTGACGTTGCCGCGCAGGAAGCGGATCTGCAGGTCCGGGCGGCTGGCCAGCAGCTGGGCCTGGCGGCGCAGGCTGGAGGTGCCGACCACGCTACCGGCGGGCAGGTCATCGAGGCTTGCGTAGGTATTGGAGACGAAGGCGTCGCGCGGGTCTTCACGTTCGCAGATGCAGTACAGGCCCAGGCCTTCGGGGAAGTCCATCGGCACGTCCTTCATGGAGTGCACGGCGATGTCCGCTTCGTTGTCCAGCAGGGCGGTTTCCAGTTCCTTGACGAACAGGCCCTTGCCGCCGATTTTCGCCAGCGGCGCGTCCAGCAGCTTGTCGCCGCGGCTGGTCATCGGCAGGAGGGTCACGGTCAGGCCGGGGTGGGCCTGTTCCAGGCGGGCCTTGACGTATTCGGCCTGCCAGAGTGCCAGGGCGCTCTGGCGCGTGGCGATACGGATTTCGCGAGACATGGGCATTTCCAGGCAAAGGAAGCGTGCAAGAAAGTGCCCGCATGATAACAGCTCACGCAAACGAAAAGCCCGGGGGCCGCCCCCCGGGCTTCAGGCGCTGCGGCACTGTGTCGCTACAGGTTATGCATGAGTCGCCGGACACCAGCGACATGGCGGCGGCTGACGGTCAGCGCGTCGCCGTTGAGTCCTTTCAGGTACAGCTGGAAGTGCCCCAGCGGGGTGCGCTGCAGGCGCTCGATACGCTCGCGGGAGACCAGCGCGTTGCGGTGGATGCGCACGAAGCGGTCACCGAACTCGTCCTCCAGCGCCTTCAGCGGTTCGTCCAGCAGCACTTCGCCGCCCGCGTGGCGCAGGGTCACGTACTTGTGGTCGGCGATGAAGAAGATCACGTCTTCCAGTGGAATCAGCTCGATCCCCTTGCGGGTCCGCGCGCTGATGTGGCTGCGCGGGCCGGGGCCACCGGCGGCCGGGGGCTTGGTCAGCGCCGCGAGCTGCACGCGGTTGGGCCGCGAGGCTTTCTTCAGGGCGTCGGCCAGGTCCTCGCTGCGGACCGGCTTGACCAGGTAGCCGACCGCACTGACCTGGAACGCCTCCAGGGCGAATTCATCATGGGCGGTACAGAAGATCACCGCCGGCGGGGCTTCGCGCTCGCACAGCTTGGCGGCCACCTGAAGCCCGTCCAGGCCGGGCATGCGGATATCCAGCAGGACGATATCCGGCTTCAGGCTGTCGATCAGCGTCAGCGCTTCTTCGCCGTTGCTGGCGGATGGCTCGAGGACGCGATAGCCGTCCAGTTGCCCCACCAGCCGGGCCAGGCGCTCTCGCGCCAGGGGTTCGTCATCGACGATCAGGACATTCATAAGCTCAGGCTTCCTGCATGAGACGCGCACATGGATAGCGTAGACAGGTGAAGTGCCGTCCGTCACGGCGCTCGACGGTGAGACTAGCTTTTGGCCCGAAAAGTGCCGCAAGTCGCGCTGCAATATTCTGCAGGGCCTGCTTGGTCCCCTTCGTGGGCAGCGTCTCGGTCGATTCGTCGTACGGGTTGCTCACGCAGAGCTGGAACACACCGTCACGGTAGTCCGCCTCAACTTTCACCAGACCGCCTTCGATGCGCGGCTGGATGCCATAAATCAATGAGTTCTCGAGCAACGGCTGCAGTGTCAGCTGGGGAATCGGCACGCCGTCGGGCACGCCGCTCACCTGCCAGTCCATCTGCAACCGGTCGCCAAGACGGAACTGCTCAATGGAAAGATAGCGTCTGGCCAGCTCAAGTTCCTCTCCCCAGGAAATTAATGTTCCAGGTTTGGCCAGGCTGGCGCGAAAAAGGTCCGAAAGATTCAGCACCGCCAGCTCGGCCTTGCCCGGATCAATCTCGATCAGGCTGGCGATGCTGTTGAGGCTGTTGAACAGGAAGTGCGGACGGATCCTCGCCTGCAGCGATTCGATCCGCGCCCGCAACTCAGCCTGCTGCTGCCGTCGCCATTGGCTCTGGAGATAGAAATAGCGTAGCAACAGCGTGGACATGATGAGCGCAATCAATGCATGGCGCAGATAGAGATTGACCTCGCCGGTGCGGCTCATGGGGCCGCCAAGGGAGAAATAATCCGCCACCCAGGTGCAGCCCAGCGTCAGCAGGACCACCAGCGCACAACTGAGCAGGCCGGAGAACCACGCCGGCCAGCGCGCCATGAACGGCCTTAGCTGGCACAACAGGCCGGCCGAGAGCAACACGATCCACTGCACGAACAGCGAGGACAGGGCCAGGCGCACCCAGTTGAAGCTGGGTGTCATCGGCTCGGCGAGCACCAGTACGAGCACCAGCAACTCGGCGAGCAGCACCAGGCTGAACAGCGCTTCGGGCTGGCAGAGTTCGGGAATGAAGTAGTCTTCGTTGGGCGCCGGCTTGTCGCCGGTCTTCGTCAGTCTGGGCATCGACGCAGTTTCCGTAAGCGCCTGCACGGCGGCAAGCGCCGCGTGCGACCAAAAGCCAGGAATTGTCGGGCAGCGCAAAGATCGGCACGGGGCCCGCGACGATTCACCGCCACTCCCCCGCCGCAACCCGCCAAAGCGCCGCCGGTTTTGTCCTTCAGCCTGCTATTATCGTCGCACTTTGCCCTTCATGCAGGCCGCGCGCCGCGCCTGCCCGTTTCAGCGAGAGAGATCCATGAGCGTAGAGAAGACCAACCAGTCCTGGGGCGGCCGTTTCAGCGAGCCCGTCGATGCCTTTGTCGCCCGCTTCACCGCTTCCGTCGACTTCGACAAGCGCCTCTATCGCCACGACATCATGGGCTCCATGGCCCACGCCACCATGCTGGCCAAGGTCGGCGTGCTGAGCGACGCCGAGCGCGACACCATCATCGACGGCCTCAAGCAGATCCAGAGCGAGATCGAAGCCGGCACCTTCGACTGGCGCGTCGACCTGGAAGACGTGCACATGAACATCGAGGCGCGTCTGACCGACCGCATCGGCGTCACCGGCAAGAAACTGCACACCGGCCGTTCGCGCAACGACCAGGTCGCCACCGACATCCGCCTGTGGCTGCGTGACGAGATCGACCTGATCCTCGCCGAGATCACCCGCCTGCAGCAGGGCCTGCTGGGCCTGGCGGAAGCCGAGGCCGACACCATCATGCCCGGCTTCACCCACCTGCAGACCGCGCAGCCGGTGACCTTCGGCCACCACCTGCTGGCCTGGTTCGAAATGCTCAGCCGCGACTACGAGCGCCTGGTGGACTGCCGCAAGCGCGCCAACCGCATGCCCCTGGGCAGCGCCGCGCTGGCAGGCACCACTTACCCAATCGACCGGACCATCACCTGCGAACTGCTGGGATTCGAAGCGATCTCCGGCAACTCGCTGGACGGCGTGTCCGACCGTGACTTCGCCATCGAATTCTGCGCCGCCGCCTCGATCGCGATGATGCACCTGTCGCGCTACTCCGAAGAGCTGGTGCTCTGGACCAGCGCCCAGTTCCAGTTCATCGACCTGCCCGACCGCTTCTGCACCGGCTCCTCGATCATGCCGCAGAAGAAGAACCCGGACGTCCCGGAGCTGGTGCGTGGCAAGTCCGGCCGCGTGTTCGGCCACCTCGCCGGCCTGCTGACCCTGATGAAGGGCCAGCCGCTGGCCTACAACAAGGACAACCAGGAAGACAAGGAACCGCTGTTCGACGCCGCCGACACCCTGCGCGACAGCCTGCGCGCCTTCGCCGACATGGTTCCGGCGATCAAGCCCAAGCGCGAGATCATGCGCGAAGCGGCCCGCCGCGGCTTCTCCACCGCCACTGACCTCGCCGACTACCTGGTGCGCCGTGGCCTGCCGTTCCGTGATTGCCACGAGATCGTCGGCCACGCCGTGAAGTACGGCGTAGACAGCGGCAAGGACCTGGCCGAGATGAGCCTGGACGAGCTGCGTCAGTTCAGCGACCAGATCGACGACGACGTGTTCGCCGTGCTGACCCTGGAAGGCTCGGTGAACGCCCGCGACCACATCGGCGGCACCGCGCCGAACCAGGTCCGCGCTGCCGTCGCTCGCGGCCGGGAACTGCTGGCCACGCGCTGAGCACAGCGCGTTCATGCACTACTGGAACCAGGAAAACTTCGAAGGACTGGAGCGGCTCGCCGATGAACTGGCGAGCCTGCCCGGCCTGCAGGCGCTCGCGGATTACGCCCGCGCCCGCAGTCGAGGCGTGCGTCGGCAGGCGTTTGCCGCCCTCGAAGGGTTCCTGCGCAACGCCCCTGCCCCCGACACTCTGCCAGCCCGCGAACTGAGCCTGCAGATACTCACGCTGCACAGCCAGACCCGCGAAGCCCACCAGTTCCTCGCCCAGCCGCTGCTCGCGCGCTTCCTGGTCCCGACTCTGCAAGCCTGGATCGCCAGCGCACCGACGGCGCACGCGCCGCTGCGCTGGCTGGGGCTGCTGCAGAACGATGGCGATCTCTTGCGCCGGGCGCTGGCGGTGGGTCCGGACGATGTCGCTGTCCGCTACCGATTGATCGATTTCGCCCTGGGCGCCGCGGACTACGCGATGCACCATCTGGACGAGGGCTTCTTCATCGGTGAGCCGGCCAGTGCGCGCGAAGCGCTGGAGCGGGTGGCGCAACTCATCGCCGAGGCGCCGGACGCCAGCCCGTTCGCCCGACCCGCCAAGGAAGCCGTGCAGCTATCGGCGATGCTGGATGACTGGCAGGCCTACTCGGCACAGCCCGAAGGCGACTTCGCCACCTGGTGCGCCGAGCGGCAACGCCCCTACGCCTGGGCGAAGAAGTACTACTACACCTCGTCCTGAGCGCTCAGGTCCGCCCCAGATAGCCCAGCTGCGCCGGCGTCAGTTGCAGCATGCGCGCGGCCTTGTGGTCCTTGAGCCTAGGCAGCTCCTCTTCCGGCAGACGCGCCGCACTGGCGGCAAGATTGACGATCAACGCCTCACGACTGAACACGCCATTGTCGATGGCGTAGGCGGCGGCGATCAGGTTGCGCAGCTCCAGGGGCAGGCGCCAGCGGGTGCGCAAGGCAGAGCCGAAGCTCGCACCATGCTCCTTCAGGGCCTTGTCCACGTCCGCCTTGCCCAGTTCACCACCCGCGCTGTGCCAGTCCTGCAGGCTGCGCAGCAGTGCCAGATCGCCCAGGCAGTGCAATAACCCGGCGGTAAAGCAGCGATCGGCATCGGCGCCGAGGGACTCGGCCAGTGCGAAGGCGGCGTCGGCGGTATGCCGGGAAAGCTCCCAGAAGCGCTCGGCTCGCTCCTTGAGCAGCGGGTCATCGAGCGTCGCGGCGCGCTGCAGCGCCACGGCCAGCATCAGGTTCAGCGCCTGCGCCACGCCCAGGCGCGACAGCGCCTGCATCAGCGTCTGGCAGGGCATGCCGACGTGCCGCGCGGCACTGTTGGCGGCGGAGATCAGGCAGGCGGTGATCTGTGGATCGTGGCCGAACTCCTGTTCGAGCATCTCCAGGTTGATGTCGCTGGCCTCCATGCAGCGATTCACCGCTGCACCGACCTCGCCCATCAGCGGCGCACCTTCAGTGGCGTCGCGCTCGGTCTGCAGGAAGCGCTCCAGCGACAGGCTCTGCTCCAGGGTCGGCAGCTCGCAGACGACGTTTTCCCCCGGCGCCAGCAGCAGCGAACGCAGGCGTTCGCGCAGGTTCTCGGCATTGAAGGGCTTGACCAGATAGGCCGTAGGCGCCAGCGGCAAGGCAGCGCGCACGCTGGCGGCATCGGCCTTGGAGCTGATCAGGATGAAGGGCTGGGCAACCGGCCCGCGGCGGCGCATGCGCACGTGGCGCAGCAGTTCCAGGCCGTCGCTGCCGGGCAGCTCGCGCTCGGCCAGGATCAGGGCGAAGGGATGCCGGCGACAGGCCTCGATGGCCGTATCACCGTCCTCGCAGAACTCGACGGTCGCGTCGCAGCGCACGCTCAGCACCAGCTGGCCGAGCAGCTCGCGGCTCCAGGGGTCGCTGGCAGCGACCAGCACGCCGGGAGAAACGCTCATGGATCGCACCTCGTTCGGGACAGATGCCGTCGCGGGCGGAAACAACCGATCCTGAGCCTTCCCTGCCGCGTGCCCGGTCCTTCGGATGCCGCCGGCCAACGGCCTTCGGATACTGCGCAGCGTAGTCCAAAGCCCACGAGCTTTCCCATGCGCGCCATCAACTTCGGCGGACAATTCACACAAACAAACACAGAAAGAGCACCCATAAAAAAGGCCCGCTTGCGCGGGCCTTCTTTTGAACCGTTAGAGCGGGAAGGCTCAGGCCAGTTCGTCGAAGCACTCGGCCAGGATGGCCAGGCCTTTTTCCAGCTGCGCGTCAGGGATGGTGACGGGCATCAGGAAGCGGATCACGTTGTAGTAGGTACCGCAGGAGAGCAGGATCAGACCTTTCTCACGGGCACGAACCACGATCTTGCTGACCAGTTCAGCGGCCGGCTTGTTGTGATCACCGCCTTCGAACAGCTCGATGGCGATCATCGAACCCAGGCCGCGAACGTCGCCGATGACCTTGTGCTTGGCCTGGATGTCGCGCAGACCAGCCTTCAGGCTCTCGCCAACGGCTTGCGAACGCTCCAGCAGCTTCTCTTCGTCGAACACTTTCAGCACGGCCAGGGCCGCGGCGCAAGCGATCGGGCTACCGGCGTAGGTGCCGCCCAGGCCGCCGGGAGCGATGGCGTCCATGATTTCGGCTTTGCCGGAAACACCGGAGATCGGGAAACCACCGCCAACGGACTTGGCGAAGGTGGTCAGGTCCGGAACGATGCCCAGTTGCTCGGTGGCGAAGAAGGTGCCGGTACGCCCAGCGCCAGTCTGTACTTCGTCAGCGATCAGCAGGATGCCGTGCTCGTCGCACAGGGCGCGCAGGCGCTGCATGAAGGCCTTGGAGTTGACGTAGAAGCCACCTTCGCCCTGAACCGGCTCGATGATGATGGCAGCAATGTCACGCGGCTGGGCGTCGTTCTTGAAGATGCGCTCGATGCTGGCGATCGACTCGTCTTCGCTCACGCCGTGCAGTTCGCACGGAGCCAGGGCGCGGAAGATGCCGCCCGGCATCAGGCCCATGCCAGCGGAGTACGGAACGACCTTGCCGGTCAGGCCCAGGGTCATCATGGTACGGCCGTGGTAGGCGCCGGTGAAGGCGATCACGCCAGCGCGGCCGGTGGCGGCACGGGCGATCTTGACGGCGTTTTCAACGGCTTCGGAGCCGGAGGTGACCAGCAGGGTCTTCTTCGGGAAGTTGCCCGGAACGCGCTTGGCGATCTCTTCGGCCAGCTCGATGTAGGGCTCGTACGCCAGCACCTGGAAGCAGGTGTGGGTCAGCTTGGTCAGTTGCTCCTGAACGGCGGCAACCACTTTCGGATGCAGGTGACCGGTGTTCAGAACGGCAATGCCGCCGGCGAAGTCGATGTACTCACGACCTTCGACGTCCCACACGGTGGAGTTCTCGGCGCGCTCGGCGACGACCGGGTGGATCTGGCCTACACCGCGCGGTACGGCGGCCTGACGACGTTGCAGCAGGGATTCGTTGGTTTTGCTCATAGCTTCCTCAGTGGCCGCTCATCGGGCGACCGGATCAAAGGATGAAAGCGGGGAGAAGCCACACACGACAGCATACGATGATCGACTGTCGTGGCACTTGCGGCCCGCCGGACGGGTTGTCCGGTGCTACCACCGGAAAACGCCGACGCGAAGGTGGCTGTCAGCTCTTGCCTGCCACCCCGCGCCCACGGAAAAAACGGATCAGATACCGCCGAGGCAGAGGTATTTGACTTCGAGGTAGTCCTCGATGCCGTACTTCGAACCTTCGCGGCCCAGGCCGGAGGCCTTGATGCCACCGAACGGCGCCACTTCGTTGGAGATCAGGCCGGTGTTGATACCCACCATGCCGTATTCCAGCTGCTCGGCGACGCGGAACACGCGGGCCAGGTCGCGGGCGTAGAAGTAGGAAGCCAGGCCGAACTCGGTGTCGTTGGACATGGCGATGACTTCGGCCTCGTCCTTGAAGCGGAACACCGGCGCCAGCGGGCCGAAGGTCTCGTCCTTGGACACCAGGGCGGACTTGGGTACGTCGACCAGGATGGTCGGCTCGAAGAAGGTGCCACCCAGGGCGTGCGGCTTGCCACCGGTGAGGACCTTGGCGCCCTTGGACACGGCGTCGGCGATGTGCTCTTCGACCTTGGCGACAGCCTTGGAATCGATCAGCGGGCCGGTGGTGATGCCCTGCTCCAGGCCGTTGCCGATGTTCAGCTTGGCCACGGCGACCTTCAGCTTCTCGACGAAGGCATCGTACACGCCGTCCTGTACGTACAGGCGGTTGGCGCAGACGCAGGTCTGGCCGTTATTGCGGTACTTGGAGATCAGCGCGCCTTCGACGGCGGCGTCCAGGTCGGCATCGTCGAACACGATGAACGGAGCGTTGCCGCCCAGTTCCAGGGACACTTTCTTGATGTCCTTGGCGCATTCGGCCATCAGCTGGCGACCGATCTCGGTGGAGCCGGTGAAGGTCAGCTTGCGCACGATCGGGTTGCTGGTCAGCTCACCGCCGACTTCGCCGGCGCTGCCGGTAACGACGCTGAACACGCCCTTCGGAATGCCGGCGCGCTCGGCCAGCTCGGCCAGGGCCAGGGCAGAGTACGGGGTCTGCGAAGCAGGCTTGAGCACCATGGTGCAGCCAGCGGCCAGGGCCGGGCCGGCTTTACGGGTGATCATCGCGGACGGGAAGTTCCACGGGGTGATGGCCGCGGTGACGCCGATCGGCTGCTTGATCACGATGATGCGCTTGTCGGGCTGGTGGCCCGGAATGGTGTCGCCGTAGATGCGCTTGGCTTCTTCGCCGAACCACTCGAGGAAGGAGGCGGCGTAGGCGATCTCGCCCTTGGCTTCGGCCAGCGGCTTGCCCTGCTCGATGGTCATCAGGCGGGCCAGGTCGTCCTGGTTGGCGATCATCAGGTCGAACCACTTGCGCAGCTTGTTGGCGCGCTCTTTCGCGGTCAGCGCACGCCAGGCCGGCAGGGCCTTGTCGGCAGCTTCGATGGCACGACGGGTTTCGTCGGCGCCCATCTTCGGCACGGTGCCGATGATCTCATTGGTAGCCGGGTTGTTCACGTTGATGGTCTTGCCGTTGTCGGCGTCGACCCAGGAACCGTCAATGTAAGCCTGTTGGCGGAACAGCTTGGCATCATTGAGTTGCATGACCTGTCTCCTTTCGAGGAAAGCCTGTGGACGGCGGGTCTACCTCGAGTCCCCGCCTGCCTTGTTGTCTGGATGGGAGAGACCGCAGTCTCTGCCGTTCATTCACCCCGGCCGATCAGTATCGACGCTGGAGGCGAATGGTGCCTCAGCTTGGAGGCGACGCCAGGCGAACGGCTCTTAGTTCGCTCGGCATGCGGACACGGAAAAACGCAGGCCGGGGTCATTGCCCGGTCTGGTTGAACTCGTTCACGCACAGATTCCCGGGCTCGGCCCAGGAGTACGACTGCCCTACAACCTTCCGGTACGCTGATCGACGGAAGCCGCACGGAGACCTGTCACAAGGGACATGCGGTGGGTGCAACGGAAGACTGTCATCCCGCAGGCTGATGGCCGGCTGGTGTGATGCCAATGCTCCGGTCTCCTGTTGTTGTGATGGGGAGGCGTTTGAAATCTCAAACGAATCCTAGGGCCCCCGACTGCAAAGGGCAATAGCTCGTTCGACAAAACCAACGAAGGTATCCGCTTGCCGAGGGTTTTCGGAGGTTTTCTACCGACAAGCGGCTGTTTTCGTTCGATATCATGAACGAGCGTACCCGCATTGGACGCCTGCACGGGAGATGCGTATGATTGCCGCCTGCCGCGCCAGCCGCGGCATACGCACCAGTAGCTCAGCTGGATAGAGTACTGCCCTCCGAAGGCAGGGGTCGTGGGTTCGAATCCCGCCTGGTGCGCCATATCCCTTTGTTTCGAACTGCTTCAGGCAGTCTGCGAAACCGCCTGAAAAGCCCGCCCTGAGCGGGCTTTCCTGTTTCTGGTGGCCGGCGCCGCGCAGGCCAGGCTTTCAGGCCGGGAAGACCCTCGACGCCCGACGATTCCTCTTCGCCACCAGAGGCTGTATAAGCCTTGCGCCATCGCGCGCGAAAAGGACAAACCGCCCATGCTCCGGCTTCTGCTGCCCGCCCTGCTCCTGGCCCTTGCCGGGTGCGCCACCAAACCGCCGGCGAACCCCGAGAACCTCTGCGAGATCTTCCGCGAAAAGCCGAAATGGCACGAGGCGGCGCTGCAGGTGCAGAAGCGTTGGGGCGGGACCGTCCAGGTGCCGATGGCGATGATGTACCAGGAATCCTCCTTCCGGCACGACGCCCTGCCTCCGCGTTACTACTTCCTCGGTTTCATCCCCTGGGGCCGGGTCAGTTCCGCCTATGGCTACGCCCAGGCCAAGGACGAGACGTGGGCGGACTACAAGAAGGAAGCCGGCGGCTGGGGCGCCGACCGCGACGATTTCGCCGACGCGCTGGATTTCATGGGCTGGTACATGAACAAGACCTACAGCGTGAATCGCGTCTCCAAGTGGGACGCCTACGGCCAGTACCTGAACTATCACGAGGGCTGGGGCGGTTATCGCCAGCGCAGCTACGACGCCAAGCCGTGGCTGAAGACGGTGTCGCAGAAGGTCCAGGCGCGCGCCTACCTGTACGGCGCCCAGTACAAGAGCTGCGAGCAGGAACTGTCGGGCGGAGGCTGGTTCTAGTCGCTCGCCCCTCGGTTACCCCAACGCGACGCAGACGCGAAAGGCCCGCTCAGGCGGGCTTTTTCATGTCCGCCACAAAAGTTGCGCGACGTCACACAAAGCGCGGCGCTCGTCTGTTCCGGCAGACCTCCGTAGCTTCCATAGCCTCTCTCGGATCAATGAGTTAGCCGGCAATCCCGGCACCTTGAGATCATTCTCATGGCTATTTAGAACGCATTGCTTTCAATTTTCCTCGAGCGTAGGTTTTCAAGCCGTAGTACTGGAGAACTCACGAAGAGGTAGTCATGAACATTCTTCTGAAGAACGCCCAGGTATTCGACGGCAAGCACCCAAGCCTGCGCAAAAGCGACATTCTCGTCGGCGGGTCAAAGATCCTTTCCCTCCATGAAGCCCACCAACCCGCCCCTCAGGACACCCTCACCATCGACCTGAAGGGCAAGTTCCTGATGCCCGGACTGATCGACGCCCATGTCCATATCACCGCCAGCCAGGTGGACCTGAACCAGGAGACCGAATTACCTGGCTACATCTATGCACGCAGCTTCAGCTTCCTCGCCAGCATGCTCGATCGCGGCTTCACCTCCGTGCGCGACGCCGGGGGCGCTGACGCGGGCATCAAGCGCGCCATCGAAGACCAGGTGATTCGCGGGCCGCGACTGTTCATGAGTTGTCGGGCCCTGAGCCAGACCGGCGGGCACGGCGACTTCCGCCATCCGTCCAGCCCGATGATCACCTGTGCCTGCAGCCTGCGTACTGGTTCCACCATCTCGGTCATCGCCGACGGCCTCAGTGCCGTGCGCAAGGCCGTGCGCGAGCAGTTCCGCATGGGCGCCTCGCAGATCAAGGTCATGGCTGGCGGCGGCATCGCCTCACCGAATGATCGGATCGAGAACCTGCAGTATTCCGAAGCCGAACTATCGGTGATCGTCGACGAGGCCGAGCGCTACAACAGCTACGTCATGGCCCATGCCTACTCACCGGCCGCCATCATCCGCTGCGTGCGCTGCGGGGTCCGCTCCATCGAACACGGCAATCTGCTCAATGCCGAGGCTGCCCAGGTCATGCACGAGCACGACGCGTTTCTGGTGCCGACGCTGTCGATCTACAACGCCTTCATCCTGAACGCTGGCAATCCGGCTGCGGGCATCCCCGACTCGGTGCTGATCAAGCTGAAAGACGTGCAGAGCCAGGCGCTGGAGTCCGTGCGCGTGGCTCGTCGCTACGGCGTGAAGATCGGCCTGGGCACCGACCTGCTGGGCGAGTTCCACAACTGCCAGACCGATGAATTCAAACTCCGGGCCCAGGTCGATACCCCCTACGACGTCCTGCAATCGGCGACGCGGGTGAACGCCGAACTGCTTAACCTGCAGGACCAGCTCGGCGTGGTCGCACCGGGCGCCCTGGCGGACCTGATCGTACTGGACCAGGACCCGCTGCAGGATCTCTCCGTCTTCGATGCCGCGGGCACTCATGTGCAGATGGTCATCAAGAACGGCGAAATCCTGAAGAACCAGTTGCACTGACCGGCAGCTCAATCCGCCTCGATAGCGAGCCCCCGCCATGTTTCGTAACTACCTGGTGAGCCTGAGTGGCATTGCCATCATCATCAATCCGTTGACGATGTTTTCCATCTTCACGTCCTACACGCAGGGCATGCCCGCTGACGATATAAGCCGTACCGGAAAGAAAACCACGCTGGCAGTCGCCATTACACTGCTGATCTGCATCTGGTTCGGTATGGAGCTGTTTCGTCTGCTCGGGATCACCCTCGCCTCACTGCAGGTTGCGGGCGGGCTATCGCTATTGATCTCCTGCCTGCAGGGGCTCAACGATCCATCGGACAGCGCACGGTGCCCGAGCAGCAATATCGCCGTCGTGCCGCTGTGCATTCCCGTCATCGCCGGGCCGGCTGCCATCTCGGTGGTCATCAGGCTTACCGGCGAGACCGCCAGCCCTATCTCGGTCAGCCTGGCTGCCTTGACCGTCACAGCGGTGCTGGGTAGCTTGTTCCACTTCAGTGTCCCGGTATCGAAGTGGCTGGGCGAACAGGCCATGAGCGCGATCAAGCAGATTTCCTACCTGGTCCTGGCCTGCATCGGCGCAACGCTCTTCATCACCGGCGTGCAAACCATGATCGGCAAATAGCGGCGCCAAGAGAGTCTGCATCAAGAGAACCTGCATGAAGGAAAGAGAACTCACTCAACTCACCGAGTTACTGAGAACCAACCATGCACTCTGGCAGAAGTATCTTGAGCCGATCATCAACAACGTCGGCATCACCTTCGTTGATCGCCTCATTCTCGATAATCTTCGCGAAGATGGGTTCGCCACCAAGAACGACCTGGCGAACCAGCTGGGCATGCCCCACCAGAACCTGACGCGATCACTGGCGCGCCTGGAGCAGAGCGGCCTCATCGTCATCCAGAAGAGGACCGGCCCGGACCTGCGGCAGATCTACCTGTCACTGACGCGGCAGGGCAAGCTGATCAACGACAAGATCAACGGCGACATCAACCTCGCCTGGCAGCAGGTTTGCCGCAACATTCCCGAGCAGGAACTGCTGAGCTTCATGTCGATTCTCTACCGGATGAACAGCAACCTGCTCGACCTCTGACGCCTGGGCGGCCCCGTCTGGCATAGGCCCGCCCTCGAGCGGGTCTTTCGCTATCCGACCGGGCGCTTCAGTGCCCCATGATCCGCCGGTACTCGTCGCGGTATTCCTCGTACGGCAGGTTGCGCCGTTGCAGCTCCATCAGCTGCTGCTCCTGGCTCAGTGGGCGGGAGACGTGGGCGACGGTTTCCGCCGCGGTGGGCGAGACCGGCGGTGGCACCGCCTCGGGCGGCTGCGCTGGCGTGGTGGCAGGCAGTGGCGCCGGCAGGCTGCGGGACGGTCGCGCAACCAGCAGGGCGCTGGTGATCTCGTCGACTATCTGTTCGGACACCGCACTGACTTCGGAGGAGCCCATCGAGGTGAACAGGTCGCCGTCGGCTTCGCTTTCATAGCGGCGCGAAGCGAGCAACTGGCCGGTCAGGCCGTCGTGGTAGCGCACGGTGGAGGTGATCCACTCCTCGTCGCCACTGCCGGGACGGTTGTTGGCGTTGTGGCCGGCGCCGACCTCGATCACCACCAAGGTGGACAGGGTATCGGTGGCCCTCGGTTCGCCGTCCTGCTCGGTGAGCTGGTAATCGGCCGATCCCGCCTCGTCGCGCAGCGCTTCGCGCCAGCTGGCCTTCAGCGCGCCCCAGCGCGGGTTGGCCGCCACCGTGGCGTCGGGCTGGAAGTTCACCACCATCACGTGGCGGGTGTCGCGGTAGAGGGAAATGGGCGCGGTGCGGTCATCCCGGCGGACGTCCGAGGAACATCCACAGAGCAGGGAAACGGCCAGGGCGAGCGTGACGTTGCGCATGGTGCATTCTCTTTATTGTCTGGCCAGCATTCTGCCAGCCAATCATGACGCCCGGATATCGTCCGAAGGTCAGCCCGCTACCAATCCTCTTCATCGTCGAGGCCCGGCTGGTATTCCTCCACTTCCTCGTCATCCTCCTCATGATCGCCGGGCGGGTCCTCGAAGAACGCCGCGTCCTCCTCCAGCAGGCCGTCGAGGTCGTCGTCGAGGTCCAGCAGGTGGTCGTGTTCGGGCTCGTGGAGGTCGAGGTCTTCGTCAGTCATGGCCGGTCTTTCGTGGGGGGAAACAGGGAAGGGAATCACAGTATAAGTCGCCCCGCGGGAGGATGACGCTCCCGTGACGGCGGACGGCGCTTTCCGGCCTTGCCGGATCGCGATTCGTCCACGATTCTCTATGGACCACGGGCATCGCGCCGTGCGACGACGAACAGGGGGTAGGAATGAAGACTGTGGCTCAGCTGTTGAACGCCAAGGCGGACCAGCAGGTTTACACCATCGCCCCGGATGCGCTGGTGATCGATGCACTGCGCCTGATGGCGGAGAAGAACCTCGGCGGCCTGCCGGTGGTGGAGGCCAACCAGCTGGTCGGCTTCTTCAGTGAGCGCGACTACGCCCGGCGCCTGGCGCTCAAGGGGCGCAACTCGGAAGACACGCCGATCAGCGCGGTGATGACCGCACCGGTAATCACCGTGGACACCCACCTGAACGTCGACAAGTGCATGGGCATCATGACCGAGCGCCACCTGCGCCACCTGCCGGTGGTGGAGAACGGCGAGCTGCTGGGGCTGCTGTCCATCGGCGACCTGGTGAAGGCCGCCATCGCCGAACAGGCCGAGCTGATCCAGCAACTGGAACAGTACATCCGCGGCGAGTGATCGCCCCGGCGGTCGCTCAGCGCGCGGCCGCCGTTTCCACCTTGCCGCTGTGCATGTCGACGAGGCTCAGGCAGCCGTCTGAGTAGCCGCTGCCCGTGTCGATGTAGTGGGTGTTGCCCAGTGGGCGCACGGCGTTCTGCGCGGTGTGGCCGACGTACAGGCGCTCCAGCCCGGCAATGACCGTGGCGTCTTCCTTCTCGATCCGCGTGCGTGCCCACATCGCGAGGCCGACGGCGTTGCGCCGGGCGGTTTCACCCAGCTCGCCGGCCAGCGCGGCGACGCCGCTGTCCCAGTCGGGGAAGGCCGGTGAGACCGGTGCCTCGGCATGCACGATGCCGACGCGACGACCTTCCCCCAGTTCGACTTCGATCACCAGCGGCAATTGCTGCAGGCGCCGGGCAATGCGCTCGCGGGTCACCGGCGTGAGCTTGTAGAGCCAGGTGCCGCCATTGCGGAAGTGCAGGTCGCGGTCATCGCCGGCCAGGACCACGTCGATCACCAGTTGCTCGTGATTGCCGCGCACCGAGGCGAACCAGGGCTTGGCCAGCCAGTCGAGCACCTGCGGCGAATAGGGCCCACGATCCACCAGGTCGCCGGCGGCGAACAGGCGGTCGGCGGCCGGATCGAATCCGACCTGGTCGAGCAGGCGCTGCAGCAGTTCGAAATGGCCATGCACATCCCCCACCACGAAATCGCGGCCACGCAGATTGCGCGGGAAGCGTTGCAGGGGCTGCTCCGGCAAGAGCGTATTCATTACCAACTCCAGGGCTTTCAAGCGACCAGCTTACCAGCTGCACATTGCGTTCCAGCGGCACTGCGACGAAAGCCGCGCCGCTCTGTCCGGCGACTGCTGCCTTGCTGCTGCCCAGGCAGCGACAGCCCAGCATGGACTGCTTCTGCAGCAGCACAGCGTGCGCAGGCTTTCATGAAAATCCTTTTATATCAGCAACTTAAAACTGACCCGGAAATCGGTACGGATGTTGCGATGTCCCCGGCAAGCCTTCCGGCCTTCATCACGCGTGAGCCAGCACAAGAGCAACGCAACAACCGCTTCATGCCTTGCGGCGACGACCGAGCACCAAAGAGCCAGCCGTCCTTTCGCCGCCCCCTGGGGACACCATGTTCAAACGCAGCACCCTTTCCCTTGCCATCCTGGCGAGCCTGGCCAGCGTCGTCGCCCATGGCGCCGACAGCGAGTCGCCGAAAACCGAAGAAACCAGCGCCGCACCGACCCTCGGCAAGGTGGTGGTCACCGCGCAGAAGCGCGAGGAGTCGGTACAGGAAGTGCCGGCACCGATCACCGTGCTCAGCGGCGAGAAGATCCGCGACGCCTCCCTGCAATCGGCCAGCGAGGTCACCCGCTACACCCCCAACGCCTCCGCCGGTACCACCGACGGGCACGGTCGCCCGCGCTGGTGGATTCGCGGCCTGGGCACCGGCGACCAGGGCGCCAACACGGTCAGCCCGATCGGCATCTACGTCGACGACGTGTACATCGCCAACATCAGCGCCACCGGCTTCCCGTTGTTCGACCAGGAGCGCGTGGAAGTGCTGCGCGGCCCGCAGGGCACCCTGTGGGGCAAGAACACCACGGGCGGCGCGATCAACTTCATCTCGCGCAAGCCGACCTTCAGCCCCGAGGGCTACTTCAAGGTCGACCTGGGCAACTACGCCAACCGCATCGTAGAAGGCGCGGTGAGCGACGCGCTGGTGGACGACAAGCTGGCCGGCCGCCTGTCCTTCCACCACCAGGGCCGCGACGGCTATACCGAGAACGAGAACGACGGCAACGACCAGGGCGCGCTGGAAGACGACGCCGTACGCCTGCAACTGGCCGCGCGGGTGAACGACAACCTCGACGCCAACCTCAACGTCCACGCCCGCCATTACCACGACACCGCCAGCTACAACACCGTGAGCTACGGCACCCGCCCGGACGGCACCAACCAGTTCGGCTATTCCATCGACCCGAAACTGGGCAAGGCCAACTTCAACGCCAAGTACCAGGCCGAGATCGACCAGGCCGGCAGCAACCTCAACATGGTCTGGCAACTGGGCGACCTCGAACTGACCTCCATTACCGCCTTCGAGCACTTCACCCGCGACGGCTGGACCGACAGCGACAACACCCCGCTGGAACTGCAGCGCAGCTACAGCTATGCCGACAGCCAGCAGTGGTCGCAGGAGCTGCGCCTGGCCTCGCCGCGCAGCGACCGGCTGAACTGGGTACTGGGCTTCCACTACTTCAACGAAGACCTGGAATCGAAGAACGCCAACGCGGCGCTGCCCAACGCCTATATCCCCAGCTACTACAACAACGTCAGCTACGACCAGAAGACCGAGAGCTACGCCATCTTCGGCAGCACCACCTACAACTTCACCGACGACTTCAGCGTCACCGCCGGCCTGCGCTGGACCCGCGAGACCAAGGACATCGACCTCGAGCGCCTGGTCAACCGGGGCGCCGCCAGCTTCGGCGACGGCCACTGGTGGCAGCCGGGCAACGTCGACTCGCCGCTGATCGTCAACGCCACCCAGGACGAGAGCAACACCTGGAGCGACTACAGCTGGGACCTGACGCCCGAATACCGGATTTCCGATAACGCCCGCGCCTACTTCCGCTACGCTCGCGGCTTCCGCTCCGGCGGCTACAACGCCGGCGTCACCAGCCAGGCCACGGTGGCCAAGGTCGATCCGGAATACCTCACTTCCTACGAGCTGGGCCTGAAGTCGGAATGGTTCGACGGCCGCCTGAACGCCAACGCCAGCGTCTTCTACTACGACTACGAGGACATCCAGCTCAACATCGTCACCGCGGTGAACAACCAGACCGTCTCGCGCCTGGCCAACGGCGCCCAGGGCGAGGCCTACGGCGCCGAGTTCGAACTCGAAGCCATCCCCGTGCAGAACCTGCACCTGAACCTAGGCCTGGGCCTGCTGCACACCGAGTTCACCGACTACACCTCGGGCAACGACGACTATTCCGGCAACCACTTCGTCCGCGCGCCCAGCGTCTCGGCGGTGATCGGCGCCGACTACCGCATCCCGCTCAACGTCGGCGGCGCGGTGGTGCTGGGCACCGACTGGAACACCCGCAGCCGCCAGTACTTCTTCACCAACGACCAGAGCGCCAACATGCGCACCGGCGGCTACACCCTGGGCAACGCGCGGGTGACCTACGAGCTGCCGGGCGAGACCACGCGCATCACCGCCTACGTGAACAACCTCACCGACAAGGAATACCGCAACCACACCCTGCCCACGGGCTACCAGACCGCCGCCGTCATGTACGGCGACCCGCGCACCTTCGGCGTCTCGGTCACCACCGACTTCTGAGCGAGGTAATCCTCATGAACCTTCTGCATCGCGCGCTGCGCCGGCTGCTGCCGGCCGCCGCCGTGCTGCTCGCAGGCCACGCCCTGGCCGCCGAGCAGCCAACCACCCTGCGCATCGCCACGGTGGCCTACGCCAATGCCGGGCAAATCACCTTCAACGGTCCGTCCTACGTGATCGACCGCGACAAATGGCTGGAACAGCAACTGGCCCAGCGCGGCATCAAGCTGGAGTGGGTGCCCGCCGCCACCGGCTCGGTGGGCACCTTCGTCAACGAGGAGTTCGCCAACAGGCGCATCGACTTCGCCTTCTACGGCGACCTGCCGTCGATCATCGCCAACGCCTCGGGCGTGCAGACCCAGCTGATCGTCCCCGGCGGCATCGGCAACAACGTCTACCTGGTGGTGCCGCCAGGCTCCACGGCGAAATCCATCGGCGACCTCAAGGGCAAGCGCATCGCCCTGCACCGCGGTCGGCCGTGGGAGTTGTCGTTCGCCAAGCTGCTGGAAGCCAACCACCTGGGCTTCGACGACTTCCGCATCTTCAACCTCAACCCGCAGGCTGGCGCCGCCGCGCTGAGTGCCGGGCGGGTGGATGCCTTCTTCACCCTGAGCGATGCCTTCCTGCTGGAAGACAAACAGGTCGGCCGCATCATCTGGTCGAGCAAGGAGGCCCCGGCGGACTGGAAGATGCGCGCCGAGGTCTGGGGCGCGAAGGACTTCGTGAAAGACCATCCCGACCTCACCCAGCTGGTGGTGGACGCCTATCTGAAAGCCGCGTGGTGGGTCTCCCAGGACGCCAACCAGGCCGAGTACCAGCAAGCCCAGACCCGCTCCGGCGTGCCGCTGAGCGTGCTGCAGCGCGAGGTCTCCGGCGAGCCCTGGTCAGCGCACTTCTCCCCGCTCTACGACGACGCCCTGCGTCAGCACTACACCGACGGCATTGCCTACAGCCTGAAGGCGAAGCTGATCCGCAACGAGGTGAAGGTGGAAGACCTGCTGGAGCCGAAGTTCGTCGAGCAGGGCTTGAAGAATCTGCAGCTGGATAGCTTCTGGCAGCGCAGCGCCGGCCCCTCCGTCGCCGCCAAGCCTTGATCTGAGCGTAGGAGCGGACTCTGTCCGCGATAGCTTGCCGGCGGCTGGGAGCGGGCCTGTTGCACATCGCGGACGGAGTCCGCTCCTACACGACGACGCGCGGTTTCGAGCCGAAACCGCGCGGGATGCCGACATTGAATGCTATCATTCAGAGATAGCATTCAACGATGCCGAACCGCCACCGCAAGACCCTCGCCATGATCTTCCGCACGCCAACCAGCGCAGGGATCGTGTTTGCCGACATCGAAGCCCTGATCCTGTATCTGGGCGGAGTCGTGGAGGAGCGAGAGGGCTCGCGAGTGAAGCTGGCTCTGCAAGGACAGACCTGGCGCTGCCACCGTCCGCATCCGGGCAAGGAAGCCAAGCGTTACCAAGTCGAGGAAGCCCGCGAGTTCCTGCGCCGGGCCGGAGTGGAAACATGAGCCGCATGACCTACAAGGGTTACACCGCCCGCATCGAGTTCGACGACCGCGACGACCTTTTCGTGGGTCGCCTGCTGGGTGTGCACGACATCATCAGCTTCCACGCCGACAGCGTCGGTGGTCTGCATGCGGCCTTGCAGGAAGCGGTCGAGGACTATCTCGCCGACTGCGCCGGGCGCGGCGTGGAGCCGGAGAAGCCGGCATCCGGGAAGATCATGCTGCGCATCCGGCCGGAGGTTCACGCGGCCGCCGCCATCGCAGCGAAGGCCTCCGGCAAGAGCCTGAATCAATGGGCGGAGAATGTGTTCGAGCGTGCGGCGCGGAAGAACACAAGGAGCCCGTAGGAGCCTGATCCGCGCCCACAAAAAAGCCCTCGCAAGAGGGCTTTTTCATGCCGGGCAGAAATCAGGCCGCCGCGCCCAGCAGCTTCTGGCCCTGTTCCCAGAGGCCGGTCATCTTCCACTGCTGCTCCAGCACGCCGGGGCCGAACTCCTGGGAGCCACCGAGGCTTTCGGCGAGGCCCTGGAAGTAGGCGCCTTCCTCCAGCAGCAGGATCAGCTTGGACGCCTTGATCAGGTCGTCGCCCCAGAAGGTCGCGCCGCCGTTGGCTTCGAGGATGGCCGGGGTGTGCGGGTTCTCGGCGAGCCTGTCGAGGATGAACAGCGGTTCGGGCTGGCGGCGGTCGATGTAGATCGGCAGCTCGCGGGCCAGGGTCACGCGCTGGGAGGCGGCATAACGGATCGGCAGCACGCGGTGCGCACTGGCCCAGCCGCCGAGGTAGGCGGTATGCACATGGATCACCACGTTCACTTCCGGGCGCGCCTGGAAGATTGCCGCGTAGCGCTTGCCGTTGCCGCCTGCACCACGGCCGCTGAGCGGGGTCGCGCCGGGGATGCTTTCGTCGAGGATCACTTCGCCGTCGTAGGTAGCCACCACCGCGCGGATTTCCTGGTCATCAGCCCAGGGGTTCGGCGCGTGGACGGCGATCACCTTGTCGCTGTCAGGCACCCGCACGTAGGCCTGGTAGGTGTTGGTGGCGGTGAGGGTGCGGCTCTCCTTGAGCACGCGGAAGGCCTTGGCGAAGTCGCGGCGGACCTGTTCGAGCTGGCTGGCGAGTTGCGGGTCGAGGGTGGACATGAAGTGCCTCCTGGCAGTCGGGGATGGATGAACCGCGTGGCGGTGTTCCACTGACTGAGCAGGACTTGTGCCACTAAAAAATATCAATACAAATCAATTAGTTGAATGAACAGAAAGCCAACAAACGGGCACCAACCCTGGCGAAACGGGCGAAATTGCTGCCCGCCCAGCATCCCCTGCTGACCCACTGCTGCTGTACAGACAAACGCCCTGCTGCCACAGCAGCACGCCCGCCTGAAAGCCCCGCCTCGCCTGGCCTGCAGGCTTTGGGCACAGCCCTTGCTCAAGACCCTGTACGAGCAGCACGACGCTGCCCCCGCCAAGCAAAGGAGCATGGTCATGAGCACCGAATTCTTCTGGCGACTGCCGCTGGGCAGCGACGGTCCCTATCTCGCCTCGGACAAGAACAACCGCGGCAGCCACATCGAGCGCCCCGGCAACATCGCCCCGGGTCGCCTGCCCAACGGCGAGCCGGACGGCTTCACCTACATCGACTACATCGCCCAGGTGGCCAAGGCCGCCGAGATCGCCGGCTTCGAGGGCGCGCTGCTGCCCACCGGGCCGGAGCCGTGGATCGCCGCTGCCGCCCTGGCCCGCGAGACCCGCCGGATCAAGTTCCTGATCGCCTTCCAGGCCGCCTGGACCCTGCCGGCCTACGCGGCGCAGCAGGCGGCAATCCTCCAGCACCTGTCCCGCGACCGCCTGGAGTGGAACATCATCACCGGCGGCAACCCCGCCAGCCAGCGCGCCAACGGCGACTTCCTCGACCACGACAAGCGCTACCAGCGCACCGGCGAGTTCCTCGACATCATCGACGGCCTGTGGAAAAACGAGCAGTTCTCCTACCAGGGCGACATCTACCAGCTGGAGAACGGCTCGCTGCCGATCGCGCTGCGCAACGTGCGCAAGCCCGGCGTGTATTTCTCCGGCTTCTCCGATCCGGCGCTGGACGTTGCGGCGAAGCACGCCGACGTCTACCTCAACTGGGCCGAACCCATCGACAAGCTCAAGCCGCATCTGGAGCGGGTGCGTGAGCTGGCCGACAAGCAGGGCCGCGAGATCCGCTTCGGCATCCGCATCGACCTGTTCGCCCGCGAGACCGAAGAGGCCGCCTGGAGCGAACTGCGCCGCCAGTACGAGCGCATCGACGCGCGCACCAGCGCCTTCATCAAGAACTTCGCCACCGGCTCGGATTCCGTCGGCGCCGCGCGGCAGACCGCCTACCACCAGAACGTCGAACGCTTCGACGACCTGATCCTCGGCCCCAACCTCTGGGCCGGCTTCGGCAAGGCCAAGCCGGGGCCGACCATCGGCCTGGTGGGCAGCCACGAGAACGTCGCCGAACGCCTCGCCGAATACCGCGACGCCGGCTTCTCCACCTTCATTCTCGCCGGCAACCCGCACCTGGAAGAAGCCCTGCGCATCGGCCAGGAAGTCCTGCCGCTGGTGCAGGGCAAACGCGCCGACGTCCACGAACTCAAGGCCCGCGCCTGAGCCACAAGGAGCTGAACATGTCCCGTCCCCTAGATACCCTCTGGTACACCCGCTGCCCGGTGCCCACCGGCCTCGGCATCGCCGTGCAGAAAGGCTGGCTGGAAGAATCCCTCGCCGAGCAGGGCACGCAGATCAAGTCGCTGCGCGAGTCCGCCGACCAGGCAGTGCGCGAGTCGCACTTCGACCACACCCTGCAGAACTCGGTGCGCCACGGCGGCAACATCCCGGCCATCTGGGCCCGCGCCAGCGGCCGCGAAACCCGCGTGATCGGCCTGTCCTGGGCCGACGAGGCGCAGCTGATCCTGACCACCGCCGAGAGCGGCATCCGCAGCGTGCGCGACCTCAAGGGCCGGCGCTTCGGCCTGCCGGACTGGAGCGGCGCGCAGATCGACTTCACCCGCGCCCAGGCCATTCGCGGCCTGGAAAACGCCCTGCGCCTGGAAGGCCTGGAAGTGCGCGACCTGGAGCTGGTGGACTTCGGCCTGAAGGGCACCTTCAGCGACGAGGCGCCGGGCAACATCGTCGGCATCACCGGCCACGGCGGCAGCCGTCGGCGCAGCCAGAACCCGGAACTGGTCGGGCTGTTACGGGGCGAGGTCGATGCGATCTTCCTCAAGGGCGCCCACGCCGTACAGCTGGCGCAGCAGTTCGGCCTGCACACGGTGATCGACACCGGCGCCCACCCGGAACCGCTGATCCGCGCCAACAACGGCACGCCGCGCACCCTGAGCGTCGACCTCAACCTGCTGGAGCAGCACCCCGACGCCGCCACCGCGATCCTCGCCTCGGTACTGCGGGCCGAGGACTGGGCGCACCAGTACCCGGACGACACCCGCCGCTACCTGGCGCGGGAAACCAACAGCAGCGAATTCTGGGTCGCCACCGCCTACGGCGAGGACGCCCACCTGCGCCTGCGCACCAACCTCGACGAAGGCTCGATCCTCGCCCTGCAGGACTTCACCGACTTCCTGCAGCGCTGGAACTTCATCCCGGCGCGCTTCGACGTGCGCGAGTGGATCGACCCGCGCCCGCTGGAAGCCCTGCGCAGTCGCCTCGCACAAAAGACCGGCTGAGCAACGTCACGAGGGCGATTCCCTCTGTTTCCCGACCCGGCCCCCGCGCGACGATGCGGGGGCTTTCATCCCCCCCGACGGACACCCATGAGCACACCGCTGGAAACCCTCTGGTACACCCACAGCCCCGTACCCACGGGCCTCGGCATCGCCGTCGAATCCGGGCGCCTGGCCCAGGCCTTCCGCCCGTTCGGCACGCGCATCCAGTCGCTGCGCGAGTCGTCCGAACGCGAGGTGCGAGAAGCGCACTTCGACCATCACCTGCCCTACTCCGTGCGCCACGGCGGCAACATTCCGGCCATCTGGGCCCGCGCCAGCGGCGCACGCACGCGGGTGGTCGGGCTGTCGTGGAGCGACGAGGTGCAGCTCATCGTCAGCGCCCCGGACAGCGGCGTGCGCAGCATCCGCGACCTGCGCCACCGACGCTTCGGCCTGCCGAAGTGGGCCAACGTGCAGATCGACTTCACTCGCGCCCAGTCCCTGCGCGGTCTGGAAAACGCCCTGCGGCTGGAAGGCCTGGAAGTGCGCGACGTCGAGCTGGTGGACTACCCCTACGGCGGCACCTTCAGCGACGATCCGGTGCGCCATGTGTTCGGCGCCCAGGTCGCGCTCAAGGGCAACCGCGTGGTGCAGCGCAACAACGAGCTGATCGGCCTGTTGCGCGGCGACATCGACGCCATCTTCCTCAAGGGCGCCCACGGCCTGCAGCTGGCCCACGAGTTCGGCCTGCACGTGGTCATGGACGTCGGCTCGCACCCCGAGCCGCTGGTGCGCTCGAACATCGGCACGCCGCGCACCCTGACCGTCGACCAGCAACTGCTGGACGAACACTTCGATGCCGCCGTGCTGGTGCTCGACACCGTGCTGCGCGCCGAGCAATGGGCCTGGGCGCACCCCGAAGAAACCCGTCGCTTCCTCGCCCGCGAGCTGAACACCAGCGAGTTCTGGGTCGCCAGCGCCTATGGCGAAGACGCCCACCTGCGCCTGCAGACCAACCTGGCAGAGCGCTCGGTCAATGCCCTGCGCGACCTCACCGCCTTCCTGCAGCGCTGGGCATTCATCGGTAAAGACTTCAGCGTCGACGACTGGATCGACCCGCGCCCGCTGGAAGCCCTGCTGGGGAAGATCGATGTCGCCATCTAGCCCGGCGCGGCCCGCCGCCTTCCTGCTCAACTTCATGCTGCTGGCGGCGTTCAGCGGCGCCACCATCGGCATGGCGAAGATCGTCACCACGCTGTACGCCATCAGCATCGGCGCCAATGCCATGCAGATCGGCATCATCTCGGCCATGGAAGCGCTCGGCATGGTGATCCTCACCTTGCCCGCCGGCTTCGTCATCGCCCGCTTCGGCGCGCGCCGCGTGTACTTTCTCGCCAGCCTCGGGCCGATGCTGCTGAACCTGGCCATCCCGCTGTTCGGCGGGTGGCTGTGGCTGGCCTGTGCGCGGCTGCTGATCGGCCTGTGCATCCCGTTCCGCATCGTCGCCATGAACAGCGCCTTCCTGCGCCAGCTCAAGCGCATCGGCAACGACAAGGCCGGCTGGTACCGCGGCTCGCTGACTTTGGGGATGGGCCTGCTCGGCCCGCTGCTGGGCAACTGGCTGAGCGGCGCGGCGAGCTTCACCTGGGGCTTTGCCGCCATCGGCCTGTGCTTCGGCCTGATGGCTTTCTACAGCCTGGGTTTCTGGGAAGGCGAGGCACCCGCCGAGGACCTGCCCGTGGCCGCCGCCACCGGCGGGCTGCTGCAACAGGTCAGCGCCATGCTGGCCAATGTCGAGATCGCCGAGAGCTGCCTGATTGAGCTGCTCAGCGCCGCCACCAGCGCGCTGTTCGGCACCTTCATCCTGCTGCTGGCGATGGACGTCGCCGGCCTGTCGCAAGGCCAGGCGGTGAGCCTGGTGATGATCCAGGGCCTGGCCTCGGTGCTCGGGCTGTTCGGCTTCGGCTACCTGATCGAACGCAGCGGCCGCCGACTGGCCTACGTCGGCAGCCTCAGCGCAGCGCTGGCCGCACTGTTGCTGCTCGGCGTCGCCCGCGATTACTGGCTGCTCGCGCTGGGCGGCGTGCTGCTCAGCGCGGCGGCGGCACTCATCCACCTGGTGAACATGGCCCAGCTGGGCGAGCACGCCATGGACAAGAGCAAGATTTCCGGCCTGTTCAACCTCGCGTCCATGTCCGGCAGTTTTTCCGGCGCGCTGCTGGGTGGGGCGATCAGCCACTTCGTCGGGCTGGGCAACCTGTTCCTCTGCTGGATTCCCCTGGTGCTGCTGGCCGCGCTGTTCTGCTGGCAACGCAAGCAGCGCCGCCAGAGCGCCGGGCCATTGCTCGGGCAGGAGGGCTGAGACATGCGCCGAACATTCGATCGCCTGAGCTGGTTCGCCTCGCCGCTGCTCCTGCTGCTGGCCTGGTTCGCCGTCGCCCGCGCCGGCTGGTTTCCGCCGCAACTGCTGGTGCCGCCGGCGGAAGTCTGGGCCAGCTTCCAGGACCTGCTGGCCAGCGGCGAGCTGCACGAGCACGTGGTCAACAGCCTGTCGCGTCTGGCGATCGGTTTCTCCATCGGCGCCGTCGGCGGGCTGCTGCTGGGCACCGCCATGGCGCTGTCGAAGACCGTGGAGGCCTACTGCGCGCCGCTGTTCCACACCCTGCGCCAGGTACCGTCGATCGCGCTGATCCCGATGTTCATCCTGTTCTTCGGCGTGGAAGAGACCTTCAAGATCCTGATCGTCACCAAGGCCGCTTTCTTCCCCGTGGCGCTGGCCGCCAGCGAAGGCGTGAAGGGCATTCCGCGCGGCTACTTCGAGGTCGCCAGCGTGTACCGCCTGCCGCTGTGGAGCCTGCTGCGCGACGTTGCCTTCCCCGCCGCCGCGCCGCCCATTGTCACCGGCCTGCGCATCAGCCTGAGCCGCGCCTGGATGGTGCTGGTGGCCGCCGAACTGCTCGCCGCCGACAGCGGCCTGGGGCAGATGATCGAGCTGAGCCGGCAGATGCTGCGCATCGACATCGTGATGGTCGGCGTAGTGGTCACCGGGGCCATCGGCTTCGTCCTCGACTTCGCCTTCCGCCTGCTGGAGAAGCGCTTGCTGCGCTGGAGACCGACGCCATGATCCGCATTCTCAAGAGCCTTCGCGGGCTGGTCCTGCCGGCGCTGCTGATCGCCGCCTGGCACTGGCAGTCACAGCAGGGCGCCAGCGCGGCCTATGCCTTCGTACCGCTGGAGCGCATCGGCGCCGGCTTCGTCGAGCTGATCAGGACCGGCGAGCTGTGGCTGAGCGTCGCCGCCAGCCTGCAACGCACCTGCCTCGGCCTGCTGCTGGGCGTGCTTGCCGGCTTCGCACTGGGCGCCGGCATGGCGCTGTCGCGGCCGCTCGAGCGGCTGTTCGCACCCCTCTACCACACCATCCGCCAGGTGCCGATCCTCGGCCTGATCCCGCTGATCGCCCTGTGGTTCGGCAGCGGCGAGCCGTCCAAGGTGCTGATCGTCAGCCTCGCCGCCTTCTACCCGATGACGCTGAACGCCTTCGAAGGCTTCCGCGACGTGGAGAAGCGTTACCGCGAAGTCGGCCGTCTGTATGCCTTCGGCCCCTGGCAGCAGTTCCGCGAAGTGCTGCTGCCCGGCGCGCTGCCCAGCCTGAGCAACGGCGTCCTGCACGCGCTGGCCTTCGCCTGGGTCAGCTCGGTGGGTTGCGAGCTGTTCCTCTCCACCGGCATGGGCCTGGGCAACCTGATGATGAACGCCGAGACCGGCTCGCGCATGGAGATCGTGGTGATCGGCGTGCTCAGCATCGGCCTGCTCGGCTACGCCATGAACCAGCTGTTCGCCCGCGCCGCGCGCCACCTGCTGCGCTGGCGCAACCTGCGCTAGCTCTTTCCAGATTCGGCCTATTCGTTATGAGTACCCAGACCATGAACGCGATCCTCGATCCCGCCCTCCTTCCTGCCCAGCAGGCGCAACCCGGCGCGCTGGCCATCCAGGGCCTGAGCAAGGCCTATTCCATCGACGGCCGCAGCCTGCCGGTGCTGGAGAACATCGACCTGGCGGTGCGCCCCGGCGAGTTCGTCAGCATCGTCGGCGCCAGCGGCTGCGGCAAATCCTCGCTGCTGCGCCTGATTGTCGGCCTGGAGAACGACTACAGCGGGCGCATCCTCCTCGACGGCCAGGCCGTGACCGGCACCGGCCTGGAGCGCGGCATCGTGTTCCAGGACCACCGCCTGTTCCCGTGGAAGACGGTGGAAGAGAACGTCGCCCTGGCGCTGAAGCAGCAGAAACTCAGCCGCGCCGAGAAGCGCGAACGGGTGGCCGAGCACCTGGAGCTGGTAGGCCTGACCGGCTTCGAGCAGGCCTATCCGCACCAGCTCTCCGGCGGCATGGCGCAGCGCGCCGCCATCGCCCGCGCGCTGATCACCCGGCCCAAGGTGCTGCTGCTGGACGAGCCCTTCGGCGCCCTCGACGCTCTCACCCGCGTGCGCCTGCAGCATGAGTTGCAGCGCATCTGGGTGCAGCAGCGCAGCACCATGATCATGGTCACCCACGACGTGGAAGAGGCGCTGTACCTGGGCGACCGGGTGATCGTCATGGACGCGCGGCCGGGGCGGATTCGCCATGAGGTGCGGGTGGATCTGCCGCATCCGCGTGAGCGTGGGCATGCGTTGCTGGCGAAGTTGAAGGAAGAGCTTCTGGCGGAGCTGATGCAAGGGTGATCCGCCCTACGGAATCACCGGGCGCCAAGGGAGGATGGCGTGGAGCGCAGCGATACCCATCATTCCTGCGCAGCAACAGCATGGGTATCGCAAGCTCCACCCATTCTACGTCCGTGTTTCACCGGCAACTTCCGCGCTCGCAGTTGTATAACGCCTGGGGCGTTCCCCGCCCTACGGAATCACCGAGCGCCAAGGGAGCGTCAACGTAGGATGGCGTGGAGCGCAGCGATACCCATCATTCCTGCGTCCCAACAGCATGGGTATCGCAAGCTCCACCCATCCTACGTCCGTGTTTCGCCGGCAACTTCCGCGCTCGCCGTTGTATAACGCCTGGGGCGTTCCCCGCCCTACGGAATCGCCGGGCGCCAAGGGAGCGTCAATGCAGGATGGCGTGGAGCGCAGCGATACCCATCATTCCTGCGCCGCAACAGCATGGGTATCGCAGGCTCCACTCATCCTACGTCCGTGTTTCGCCGGCAACTTCAGCGCTGGCAGCGGAAAGTGCTGCGGGAAAATCCGGGTGATACCCCGCGCCGATCTCCTCCAGCACGCCCGCCTTGCGCAGCTTGCCGAGCACCCGCGCATTGGCCTCGCACAGGCGCACCTCGATGCCGCGTCGCTGCAACTGCTCGATCACTTCCTGCAGGGTCTGCAGGCCGGTGATGTCCATGAACGGCACATGGCGCAGGCGGATGATCAGCACCTTCGGGTCGGTGTGGGTCTTGGCCAGGGCGCGCTCGAAGGTTTCCGCCGCACCGAAGAACAGCGGCCCCTCGATGCTGTACACCAGCACGCCGGGCGGCAGCTCGCCGAGGCCGCGGCCGCGCAGTTCCACTTCCAGTTCGGGGCCGTCGTCGGCGTGTACTTCCACCGAGGACGCCATGCGCCGCAGGAAGTGCAGCATGGCGAGGATCACGCCGATGTTCACCGCGATCACCAGGTCGCTGAACACGGTGAGCAGGAAGGTCACCAGCAGGATGGCCACATCCGCGCGCGGCGCGCGCTTGAGCATGAACAGGAAGTGCCGCGCCTCGCTCATGTTCCAGGCCACCACGAAGAGGATCGCCGCCAGCGCGCAGAGCGGGATGTTCGAGGCCAGCGGCGCGAGGAATAGCAGGATCAGCACCAGGGTCGCCGCGTGGGTGACGCCGGCCAGCGGGCTGTTGCCGCCGTTGCGGATGTTGGTCGCAGTACGCGCGATGGCCCCGGTGGCGGCAATGCCGCCGAACAGCGGGGTGACCAGGTTGGCGATGCCCTGGCCGATCAGTTCCTGGTTGGAGTCGTGGCGGGTGCCGGCCATGCCGTCGGCGACCACCGCCGAGAGCAGCGACTCGATGGCGCCGAGCATGGCGATGGCGAAGGCCGGGCCGATCAGTTCGAGCACCCGCGGCAGGGTCACTTCCGGCAGGCTGAAGCTCGGCAGGCCCTGGGGAATACCACCGAAGGCGCTGCCGATGGTGGCGACGCCCTCGAAGTGGAACAGCGACTGGATGGCCGTCACCACCACCATCGCCACCAGCGGGCCGGGCACCCGGCGCAGCGCGGCGATGCGAGGGGTGAACAGCACCAGCGCCAGGCTCAGCAGCGCCAGCACAGTTGTCGCCAGGTGCAGTTGCGGCAACGCCTGGATCAGGTGCCAGAGCTTCTGGTGGAAGTGCTCGCCGGTCACCGCCGGCAGGCCGAAGAAGTCCTTCCACTGGCCGACCCAGATGATCACCCCGATGCCGGCGGTGAAGCCGACGATCACCGGCGCGGGGATGAAGCGGATGATGCTGCCCAGGCGGCTGACGCCCAGCAGCACGAGGATCGCGCCGGCCATCAGCGTGGCGATCTGCAGGCCATCCACGCCGTACTTGGCGGTGACGCCGGCGAGGATGACGATGAAGGCACCGGTGGGGCCGGCGATCTGCACGCGACTGCCGCCCAGCAGCGAGACCAGCACGCCGGCGAAGATCGCCGTGTAGATGCCCTGCTCCGGCTTCACCCCGCTGGCGATGGCGAAGGCCATGGCCAGCGGCAGCGCGACCACCCCGACTATGACCCCGGCCACCAGGTTGCGCGTCCAGTGCTCACGGCCGAAGAGTCCGGCCTTCCAGGCTTCTCGCAGGGCGATCATCGCAGTCTCCGACGGGATATCGATGGTGGATGCTAACAGGCCGCACGCCAAAACGGCCCGGCGCAGTTCATGGCTGTGGCGCGCTGTCGCAGGCGAAGCAAGGTGAACAGAATATTGCACAACCCTGGTGGCGAGCAGGGTCCAGCGGGGTTCGCAGGCGCCATTTCATGGGCATTCATGACGTAAATCAACCGGATCGATTTGCCAGCGAAGCGAAAAATGGGCACAATATGTTCATTATGTTGAACATCAAGGCTCTACCTCTCCCCACTTCCCGCCTGGTTTCGCGCGAGCGTCACTGGACCGGCGACCTCTAGCTCCTCCCTTCGGCAACCACCTTCTGGTGGCGCCAAGCGCGGTGAACACTCACAGGTGATTCCCGCCCGAGTCGGCACCACCGAACCCGAACCGAAACCGCCGCAAGGATGCTCTTAGCGAGACTGCGCGCGGCTGCCCGTGGGAGGGCTTTACCATGCGTTCCTGGATCTATCTGCTAGCCGCCATCGGCTTCGAAGTCGTTGGCACCACCTCGATGAAATTCACCCACACGCTGTTCCCGGTTGCCGGGCTGCTGCTGATGTACGTGATGATCGGCCTGTCGTACTACTTCCTGTCGCTGGCCATCAAGCGCGTGCCGGTCGGCGTGGCCTACGCCCTGTGGGAAGGCATCGGCATCGTGCTGATCACCCTGGTCAGCGCCTTCTTCCTCGGCGAGCATCTGAGCCTGGACAAGGCCCTGGGCCTGGCCGTGATGATCGCCGGCATCCTGCTGGTGAAATCCGGTACCCGTACCGGCCGTCATGAAGAGCGCCGTGAACTGAATGGGGAGGCCGTGACATGCTGAACCATGACCTGATTCTGATGGCCTGGCTGGGCCTGGCCATCGTCCTGGAAGTGATCGCCAACCTGCTGCTCAAGTACTCCGACGGCTTCCGCAAGCGCCTGATCGGCGCAGCCTCGATCCTCTGCGTGCTGGGCGCGTTCACCGCGCTCGCCCAGGCGGTACGCGGCATCGAACTGTCGGTGGCCTACGCCATCTGGGGCGGATTCGGCATCCTCGCCACCGTCGCCATGGGCTGGGCGCTGTTCGGTCAGCGTCTGGTCTGGCGCGGCTGGGTCGGCCTGGCGATGCTCGTGCTGGGCATGGGCCTGCTGAAGCTGGCCTGATCACTGAGAGAAACGAAAAAGGCGGAGCTTAGCTCCGCCTTTTTCATGCCTGGGAATTGGCTGCCGTGCGGTTCGCGAGCAAGCTCCGCGCTAACCCGTAGGGCGCATAACCTGGAACAGGTTATCCGCCGCCACCCACACGGCGGATAACGCTGGCGCGTTATGCGCCCTACGAAAGGCGGCGGGCGCTTCAGGCCAGCAGGCTGACCACCGCGAAGCGACTCAGGTTGGCCTGGGCCACCACCGTCTGCGCCGCCGCGCTGTAGTGCGTGGCGCTGCGCCCCATGCGGTCGAGCATGGAAGCGGCGAAGGTGTGCGCCCACTCGCGTTCGTCCTCGCTGGCGTGGCGGTCGAGGAAGTCGCGGATGTCGTCCTGGCGATGACGCAGCTGGTCGCGCAGGCCGCCAATGCGATCCAGCGCCGACACCACCGAGTCGAGCAACTGACGCTGCTCACGGAAGGCATCGGTCTTGATCTCGGTGGGGAACGCCAGCAGCCCCTCTTCCTGGCTTTTCAGCCGGGTGCTCTTGCCCTTGGCGAACAGCTTGCCCTCGCCCTGCACCGCCAACTGGCCCTTGAGCTGTTGCCAGTCGGCCTCGGGGGCGGAGAACTTCAGCACGCCATCGCTATCGAGTTCGGCGCGAATGCCGGCCTGGCCGAGCGTGGCGTTGAAGCGGCGCAGCACCTGCTCGGTGCTCATGCCATCGTCCAGCACCACCGCCGCCGGTTCCGCGAGCTGGCGCCCAGCGCTGAACAGCAGGGTTTCCTTGCCCGAGCGCTGGATGTCCTGCACCGACTCCAGGCCTTCGAGGCTGAAGCGGCTGCGCACCGGCTCGTTGAGGCGCAGGCGGAAATTGGCGTCGAGGCTGCCGTCCGAACGCTGGGCGCGCTGCTCCAGCAGTTCGTTGACCTGCCGCGTGGCCTGGCGCACGCCTTCGCGGTCCTGGGACTGCGGCGCGCTGAGTTCGCGGCTGAGGTTGAGCTTGAGACCGCCGAGGCGGTCCTGCAGGTCGCCCAGGTAGCTGTCGGCCGACTGCATGGAGGACAACTGCTGGTTGAGCTGCAGGTTGAAGCTGCCGCTCTTCTGCGCGCCCCGCGCCATCTGCGCGGCGTTTTCACTTTTCTCTTCGTTCTTGCGCAGGGTGTTCTGCCGCTCGCCGGTGGAGGGCAGGATGACGTCGCGGCGGGCGCTGGGATCGAAGACGGCGGCGGCCGGCAGTTGCTTGATGACCTTCATGGTGACCTCTGCACCGGATGTGCTTCCGCCCGGCACTGGGGCCGGGCGGAGGCGGGATAAAAAGTAGGGGAACCGGGCGCTGCGCCGCCGATTGGCGTCCAGACCTCCTTGCGGCGCGGCCCGGCTCCCCTACGAAGAAACTTACAGGCGGCTGAACAGCGACAGGTCGTTGAGCTTCAGGTAGGTCTTCTGCGTGGCCTGCAGCGCCAGCTGGTAGGTGTTCAGGTCGATGCTCGCGCCGGCGTAGTCCAGCTGCGACAGCTCGCCGTTGATCTTCTGGTTCACCAGCGACACCTCCTCGTTGCTCGAGTTGAGCATGGTCAGGGTGTTCTGCCGCCCGCCCAGCTCGGTGATGGCGCCGAGCACACCGTCATGGGCGCTGTCGAGGCCGTCGATGGTCGCGGCGATCTGCGCCTGCACCGTCGGGTCGGTGGTATCCAGGGCCGGGTCCTTGAGCATCTTCACCGTGGCGTGGAGCTGGTTGAGGAAGTCCATGCTGCTGCCGAACATACCCAGCGCGGTGACGTTCTCTTCCACCTGGACGCCGTTGGCCACGGCCGCCTGGCGCGACTTGTCGTTGCCGGTGGAGACGTAGGTGTCGGTCAGCGGTTCGTAGGTCACCGCCGCGGTGTCGCTCAGGGTGCCGGAGAACAGGTAGCGGCCCTCTTCGTCACGCACGTTGACGAAGCTGACGATGGTCTTCTCGATGCTCTCCAGCTCGCCCGCCATGGCGTTCAGGTCCTTGGGCGTGTTCGAGCCGTTGGCCGCCCAGAGCAGCAGGTCGCGCACGTTGAGCATGGAGTCCGAGGTGGCCTGCAGGTTGGCCTCCTGGGTGGAGAGGTTGCCCGAGACGTTGCTGATGTTGGTGCGGTACTGCGCCAGGCTCGCTTCCTCGCGCTGGATGCGCAGCATGCGCACGCTGGCGATGGGGTCGTCGGAGGGCTGGAGGATGCGCTGGCCGGTGGACATCTGCTGCATCAGCTTGCCCAGGGAAGCCGAGTTGCTGTTCATCGAACCGCTCATCAGCGCGGTGATCTGTGCGTTGGTAATGCGCATGGTGCTGTCCTTCGCAATGGCCCTTAGAAAGCCGCGAGCATCGAGTCGAACAGCTCCTTGGCGGTGCTGATGACTTTCATGTTGGCCTGGTAGGCCTGCTGGTAGGTGATCAGGTTGACCGCCTCTTCATCCAGGCTCACTGCACTGACGCTGTCGCGCTGGGCCTGGGCCTGGGTGGCCACGGTGGTGGCGGTCTTCTGGTCGGCCTGGTTCTGCCGGCTGGCGCTGGCGACCTTGCCGAGCAGGCCGGCGAAGGCGTCGTTGAGGGTGACCTGGCTGCCGCCGACGGTGATGCTCTGGCCCTTGAGTTCCAGCAGGTCCAGCAGGTTCCTGTTGTTGCCGCTCTCGCCGGCGGTGTCCGACAGCGCCAGCTCCTCGGGCTTGAGGCCGTTCACGCTGAGCATCGCCGTGGTGCTGCCGGCGTTGTAGCTGAGCAGCGCCTGGCCGGGGTTGCCATTGAGGTCGAAGCCATTGGCCAGGGTGTCGTTGACCAGTTGGGCGAACTGCCCGGCCATTTCGTGCAGGGCAGTCTGGTTCGGTCGCAGGGTGTCGTACTCGGTGTCGTACAGCGCGCCCAGCGAACCGCCCATGCCGTCCTGGGTCAGCGGGAAGCTGGTACCGGCGAAGGTCAGGGCGATTTCCTGCTCGCCCGAGGAAGTGCGGCTGATCGCCAGTTGCCCGGCGGAGTTGCCGGCCACCAGCGGCTGGCCGTTGGCGAGGGAAACCGTGAGCGAGCCGTCGGCCACTTCGTTGACGCGGATCGAGGCGTACCTGGAGAGGTCCTGCACCAGGCTCTCGCGGTGGTCGCGCAGCGCGGTGGTGTCGCCGCCGGAGGAGCCGACTTCGACGATCTGCTTGTTCAGCGCGGCGAGGTTGGCGGTCAGCCCGTTGATCTCGCCGACCATGGAGCCGCGCTGCTCCTGCAGGGCGCGCAGCTGGCTGTCGATGTTGCCGGACAGGCCATTGAAGCGCTGGGCGAGGTTCCTGGTCTCGTTGACGATCTGCTGGCGCAGGGCGACCGAGCCGGGCGTGGCGGTGGCCTCGCTGAGCGCGGCGAAGAAGTTGTCCAGGCCGACGCTGATGCTCGAGCCTTCGCCGCCCATCAGGCCTTCCAGCGCGGACAGGTACTGCTGGCCGCTGTCGTAGTAGCTCTGCTCGGTGGTGGCGCGCCACAGCTGCTGGTTCTGGAAGTCGTTGGCCATCCGGCGGATGCTGGTCACCGTCACGCCGCCGCCGACGTTCAGGCCACCCTCGCCGGCCAGCGACGCGAGCACCGGGCTCAGCCGGCTGAAACCGGGGGTGTTGGCGTTGGCGACGTTCTGGCCGGAGGTGGCCAGGGCGATCTGCGCCGCGCGCAGGCCGCTGTAGCCGATCTGGCTCAACATACTCAAGAGGCATTCTCCTTCGACTCGAGGCGGATCGGCTGGGCAAACGCCGCCGAGGCCGGTCGGGAAACAAATTCGGGCTGTTGTCCCTGATAGGCGACGTAATCACTGTGGCGCTTAAATCCTTCCTGCGGCGCGTGCTTCAAGCCTCTCTCCGGCGACAGGCCGCTGCCGGGGATGCGCGCCGGCGCCTGGGCCTCACGCACGCGACGGAGCACGCCGAGGGTGTAGTCGCGGGTCTCCTCAAAGGGGATGCTGCGCACCCAGTCGGCCATGCCGATCTGTCCGCTGCGCGGATCGCCGTTGTTCTTCAGCCACTCATCGACCTTGCCGGGGCCGGCGTTGTACGCGGCCAGGGCGAGCACGTGCTGGCCGTCGTACCGGTCGAGCATCTTGCCCAGGTAGGCGCTGCCCAGGGCCTTGTTGTAGGCCGGGTCGCTGGTCAGGCGCTGCTCGTCGTAGGGCAAGCCCAGCTCGCCGGCAACTTCGCGGGCGGTGTCGGGCATCAGCTGCATCAGGCCACGCGCGCCCTTGGGCGAGACGGCGGCGGCGTTGCCGCCGGACTCCTGGCCGATCACGCTGTCCACCAGGGTACGGAAGCCCGCCGTGCCCTGCTGCCAGGCGTGGGCGAGACGATCCACGCCACGCTGCCAGGTGTCCACCAGCGGGTTGCGGCTGGACACCGACGGTCGGCGCAGCGCTTCGCCGCTGTCGGCGAGCGCCACCGGCTCGGTGGTGTCGGCAGGCTCGGCAGAGAGCTGGCGCACCAGCAGGTCGGCGATGCCGGTCTGCTTGCGCGAGGCCAGGTGCTCGGCCAGCGCTTCGTCGTAGAAGTCGCGCATCGTATCGAGGTCGCGGCTGCGCAGCGGGCTGCCGGCGGAGAGCACGTCGCCGGCCTTGCGCATCTGCTTGAGGATCTGCTGCAGGAACATCGCCTCGAACTGTTCGGAGGCCGCCTGCAACTGCTCGCGGCGGACCTGCTCGGGCGACTCGCCGGGCTGGCCGCTGGGGACGATGGGACGGTTGAGCGAGGTGATGCTCATGGGGCTGATGCTCTTTCGACGAGGTCGCGACGGCGCCGCATTTTGCGCAGGGCTAGGCGCGAATCGTGTGGTTTGGTCATTCCAAATGAACGATGAGTAACGACGCTCTGCGCAAAATGCGGCCCGTCCCTCCGGGTTGCGCGGCAAATCACGCCATGCGTCGTTGCGGGGCTAGCCAAGGGAGCGACCATTGCCGTCGCCCCGCGTCTAGCCTGGCGTGATTTGACGCGGCAACGCGACTCTCGGCGAAAGAGCATCAACCCCATTTAGATGACCACCAGCTCGGCATTCAGCGCACCGGCCTGCTCCAGCGCCTGGAGGATGCTCATCACGTCATCCGGCGTTGCGCCCAGGCTGTTCACCGTGTTGATGATGCTTTCCAGGCTGGTGCCCTCGGGCCACTTGAACATCGGTTTCTTGTCCTGGCTGACCGAGACGTCCGACTGCGGGGTGACCGCCGTGGTGCCGTTGGAGAACGGACCCGGCTGGCTGACCTGGGGGTTCTCGCTGATGGTCACGGTGAGCGAGCCGTGGGCGACCGCGGCGGCTTTGACGCGCACGCCCTGGCCGACCACCACGGTGCCGGTGCGGCTGTTGAACACCACCTTGGGCCGGGTGCGGCCTTCCTGCACTTCCATGCCTTCGAGCATGGCCATGAAGCTGGTGCGCTGGGCCAGGCTGACCGGGGCGCGGACGGACACCTTGGTGCCGTCCAGCGCGGTGGCGGTGCCGGAGCCGAAGCGCTCGTTGACTGCATTCATCACCTGGGTGGCGGTCTGGAAACTCGGCTTGCGCACATTGAGCATCACGTCCGGGCGCTGGGCGAAATCGCTGGGAATCATCCGTTCGATGGTCGCGCCGTTGGGAATCAGGCCGCTGTTGGCGCTGTTGATCGACACGCTGGAGCCGCTCTGGCCCTGCGCATGCAGGCCGCCGACCACCAGGTTGCCCTGGGCCAGCGCGTAGACTTCGCCGTCCACGCCCTGCAGCGGCGTCATCAGCAGCAGGCCGCCGCGCAGGCTCTTGGCGTCGCCCAGCGAGGACACGGTGACGTCGATGGTCTGCCCGGCGCTGTAGGACGGCGGCACGCTGGCGGTGACGCTCACCGCGGCGACGTTCTTCAGCTTCGGGTCGACGTTCGGCGGCAGGTTCACGCCGAACTGCTTGAGCATGTTGGCCACCGACTGGTTGGTGAATTTCACCTGGTTCTTGTCGCCAGTGCCGTCCAGGCCGACGACGAGGCCGTAGCCGATCAGCTGGTTCTCGCGCACACCTTCGATGTCCACCAGGTCGAGCAGCGGGATGGCCAGCGCCCCGGCCTGCCAGAACAAACAGGCGCTCGCCAGCAGGCGGGCAAGGGTTCTACACATAAGCGTTCTACGCATGGAAGGCTCGCCTGCTTACATCGGGAACAGCGGATGGGTGAAGAAGCGCGTCAGCCAGCCGGCCGAATTGCTGTCGTTGAGCACGCCGCGCCCGGCGTAGGAAATCTTGGCGTTGGCGACGTTCTGCGAGGACACCTGGTTGGAACGGTTGATGTCGTCGATACGCACCAGCCCCGTGAGGCGGATGAACTCGTCGCCCTGGTTCAGGCGCAGGGATTTTTCACCCTTCACCAACAGCACGCCGCCGGGCAGCACCTTGTGCACGGTCACCGCAATGGAGCCGGAGAGGGTGTTCTGCTGCGAGCTTTTCGCCGAGCCGGTGAAATCGCGGTTGGCCGTGGCAGATGTTTCCAGGCCGCCGTACTCTTTGGTCAGGATGGTCGGCACTGGCACATCCAGGCTGGACTGCTTGCCGAAGCTGGTGCCCGCGCTCTTGCTCGACTGGGTGGACTCGCTGAGCACCACGGTGACGATGTCGCCGACGCCGATCGCGCGCTTGTCGCGCAGCAGCGAACCGCCGTAGCCGGAACGGAACAGCCCGCCGCTGGTGGTCGGCGGCTGGCTGTAGTCCAGCTCCGGGGGCTGGTAGGTCGAGGAATCCTCGTCCGGCAGCATCTCGTCGAAGCTCTGGCATCCGGCGAGCAGCGCCAGGGCGAGCAGCAGGGCAAGGCGCGTCATGGTCAGACCGTCTGGTTGAGGAACTGCTGCATGCCCGACGCGGCGTCGAGCACCTTGGCGTTGGCCTCGTAGGCGCGCTGGATGGCGATCATGTTCACCATCGCTTCCACCACCTGCACGTTGGAGCCTTCCAGCACGCCCTGCTTGAGGTTGCCCAGGCCTTCCTCGCCCGGCGTGCCTTCCTGCGGCTCGCCGCTGGCGGCGGTTTCCTTGTAGAGATTGCCGCCGAGGGCTTCCAGGCCCGCCGGGTTGGTGAAGCTGACCAGGGTGATCTGGCCCAGCTCGGTGGGCAGGGTCTCGCCCGGCAGCACGGCGGTGACGATGCCGTCGCTGCCGACGGTGAAGCGGCTGGCGCCAGCCGGTACTTCGATGTTCGGTGTCAGCGGCAGGCCCTGGGCGTTGACCACGATGCCTTCATTGTTCAGCTGCAGCTGGCCGTTCTCGGTGTAGTAGGTGTCGCCGTTGGGCGCCTCGACCTGGAAGAAGCCGCTGCCGACGATGGCCAGGTCCATGGGCTGGCCGGTGGTCTGCATGCTGCCTTCGGTAAACACCTTCTGCGTGCCGACGACGCGCACGCCGCTGCCCAGCTGGATGCCCGAGGGCACGGTGTTGACCTGGTCAGCCTGGGCGCCGGGTTGCAGCTGCACCTGGTAGAACAGGTCCTCGAAGACCGCGCGGTCGCTCTTGAAGCCGACGGTGTTCACGTTGGCCAGGTTGTTGGCCACGGTGGACATCGCGGTGTCCTGGGCTGCCAGGCCGGTCTTGCTGACCCAAAGTGCCGAACTCATGTTGTGCTCCTGTCTGCGCGCCGCGGGTTAGCCGCCACGGATCATGCGGTCGCCGGCCTCGGCAAGATCCGAGGCGGCCTTCATCATCTTCACCTGGGCCTCAAACCGCCGGTTCAGGCTCATGGTCCCCACCAGCTGGTCGATGGCCGAGACGTTGCTTTGCTCCAGGTGTCCGGAGACCAGCCGCACGTCCTCGCTGGCGGCGACGTTCTGGCCGTCCTTGCTCACCAGCAGGCCCTGGGCGTTCTTTACCAGGGAGGCAGCCGGGGCGTCCACCAGCTTGAGGCGGTCGACGTCGGTCATCATGAAGTCGCCGCGCGGCATCACCGAGAGGGTGCCGTCGCTGCCGATGGCGATGGCGTCGTACTCGGGCAGGGTGATCGGCCCGCCTTCGCCGAGCACGGCGCGGCCGTTGATCATCAGCTGGCGGTCAGCGTCGATCTCGAGGTTACCCTGGCGCGTGTACGCCTCGCCGTTGCCGCTCTGCACGGCGAACAGGCCCTGGCCCTGGATGGCGACATCGAGGTCGCGCCCGGTAGCCATCAGGGTGCCGGCGCTCATGTCCACACCGCTGCTCTCGATGCGCGCGAGGTGGCGGCTGTCATAGCCGGCGCCACTCACATCGACGGCGGTGGCGTGCTCCAGGTCGGCGCGAAAACCGGGGGTGTTGACGTTGGCGAGGTTGTTCGCGCGCACATCCAGCGCCGCCATGCTGCGGCTGGCGGCGGTCATTGCGGTGTAGCCGAGGCGATCCATGACGAGTCCTTAGATGGCCGAGAACAGGACCTGGGTGAGTTCCTTGTCGGTGGTCATCACCTTGGTGTTCGCCTGGTAGTTGCGCTGGCCTTCCATGAGGCCCACCAGTTGCTGGGTGATGTCGACGTTGGAACCTTCCAGGTTGCCCGCCGACAGCGAGCCGAACTGGCCGATGCCGGGCACGCCGATCAGCGGGGCGCCGGAGGCGGAGGTCTCGGTCCAGGCGGTGCCGCTCTGGTTCTGCAGGCCGCCGCTGTTGATGAAGTTGGCCAGGGCGACCTGGCCCTGCAGCATGCGCTGGCCGTTGCTGTAGTTGACGTAGACCTTGCCGTCGTTCTCCACCGCGATGCCGGTCTGCTCGCCGGCGGCGTAGCCGGTGGTGCGGTTGGTGGTGACGACGAAGTCCGAGCCGTACTGGCTGGTGCCGGTGTAGTCCAGCGAGATGTTCATCGGGTCGACGCCGGGCAGGGTGAAGCCCACCGGCACCGAAGCGATCGGCGAGGACAGCGAGCCGTCCGGGGCGAAGGTCAGCGACTGGGTGGCGCCGACAGCGTTGCCATCCACCGCGTAATGCGCATCCCAGGTGTTGGTGCCGGTCAGCACGAAGTACTGGGTCAGGGTGTGCTCCTTGCCCTGGGAGTCGTAGACCTTGCTGGTGTAGGTGGAGTTGTAGGTCTCCACCTTCTGCGGGTCGAACGGCGAGACGGTCGGTACTGTCTCGTTGGAGTCGAGGTTGGCGACGAACTCCAGCTTGTCGGTGGCCTTGGCCGGCAGGTTGGCGGTCTTCACCTGCAGGTCGGAGACGGTGCCCACCAGCAGGTTGCCGGCGGCGTCGGTCGGGTAGCCCTGCAGGCGCTGGCCGGTGGCGTTGATCAGGTAGTTGGCGTTGTCCTGGCTGAACACGCCGGCGCGGGTGTACTGGGTGTCGCCGTTGCCGCTCTTGACCACGAAGAAGCCGCCGCCGGAGATGGCGAGGTCGAGCGCGCGGTTGGTCGACACCAGCGAACCGCCCTGGCTGATGCTCTGGGTGGTGCCGGCGACTTCCACGCCCATGCCCTTGCCGTCGGCGTAGACGCTGCCGAACTCGGTGCGCGAGGACTTGAAGCCCACGGTGCCGGAGTTGGCGATGTTGTTGCTGATGGTGTCCAGTTGCTGGGTGACGGCGTTCAGGCCGGTCAGGGCGATGTTGAAGCTCATGGCGTTATCTCATCCTAAGAGGGGGGAAGCAGGCGCTCAGGCGGCCTGGCCCTGACTGAATTCGACGATCTTGTAGAAGGGCACCGAACCTGCACCCTCGACTTCCAGCACCGGGCCATCGGCGCTGACGCGGACGTTGTGCACCAGGCCGGACACCTCGATGCCCGGCGTCTCGCCGCTCTCGGTCTTCACCGCCAGGCTGTACTTGCCGGGCTTCAGGCCAAGCGCCTGCGGGTCCACGCTGAAGGGCACGGCACCGGCTTCCTGCGGGCCGAGGGTGATGTCGGTGCGCACGCCGTTGGCATCGGTGAGCTGCAGCACGGTGGTGGCCGAGGCGTGCTCCAGGGTGATCTGTCCGCTGACCTCGTCGCCGTCCAGCTGCAGGCTGTCGGCGCTGACCTTCACTTCCTGGCCGACGAGACCTGCGGCAGTGAGGGTCTGCAGGTTGTCCATCAGCACCAGGTTGTTCTGCTGCAGGGTGGTCATGTTCTGCATGCTCTTGACCTGCGCCATGGCCGAGTACTGGTTGATGAATTCGGTGCTGTCCACCGGCTTGGTCGGGTCCTGGTATTGCACCTGGGCGACCAGCAGGGTGATGAAGCTGTTCTCCATGTCGGTCAGCTCGCCGAGGTTGACCGCCTGTTTGGGCGTGTCGGTCGAGGTGCCGTTGGTGGTGGTGCCGGTGTCGTTGTTGACCGTGCTCATCAGGCGTCTCCCAGTTTCAGCAGGCTGGACTGCATGCTCTTCACACGGTTGAGCACTTCCACGCCGGTCTCGAAGCTGCGGGTGGCGGACATCATGTCGGTCATCTCTTCGATCTCGTTGACGTCGGGGTAGTAGACGTAGCCGGTGGCGTCGGCCAGCGGGCTGCCCGGCTCGTAGCGGCGCTGCGGCGAGCGGCCGGAAGTCACCACGTCGAGCACCTGCACGTGGGCGCCACCCATGCCGGCGCCACGGGTGAGCTGGTCGTTCTCGTAGACGGCGGCGAACATCGGCTTGCGCGCCTGGTACACGGCGTCCGGGCTGTTGGCCGCGGAATCGGCGTTGGCCAGGTTGCTCGCCACGGTGTTCAGGCGCACGGTCTGCGCGTTCATCGACGAGCCGGCGATGCGGTAGATGGAATCGAATGCCATGGCGTCAGCGTCCTTCGATGGCCTGCTTGAGGCCGCGGAATTTCATGGTCAGGAAGGTCAGGCTGGTCTGGAAATCCATCGCGTTGCGCGAGAACTCCGCCTGCTCGGTGGACAGCTCCACGCTGTTGCCGTCCTGGGAAGGCTGGTTGGGGATGCGGTACTTCAGGTCAGGGCGCGCGGCGCTGGTGCTCGCCAGCAGCACGCTGGAGCTGTCCTGGCGCTGCATCTCGGCGGCGAAGTCGATGTCCCGCGCCTTGAAGCCGGGGGTGTCTTCGTTGGCCAGGTTGGAGGCCAGGATTTCGCTGCGCTGCATGTGCAGCGAGAGGGCTCTCTCGTGGATACCCAGGGTCTCGTCAAACCGTATACTCATTCGCGCAACCCGCTCTCGTCGTTCGGCCATCTTTCGGTGTGCGCAGCGACAGAGCACAAAGCATGCCCACCCCGGAATATCGCTTCATGTCGTTGATTTACAAGGATTTCTGCGCGACGCGAAACAGCGCGTGCAACGCGGCTTTTCCGCTTTCGACGCGCCGCGCGGCGGGATGCGGAAAGGCTCTTTCCGCCTGCTTCCTCCTGCTGCTTCCCGCCCTGGCACAAGCCCAGGATGCGCGCGCGCAACTCGACGCCGCCGCGCAGCAGCAGGTCGCTGCCGAGCTGAAGGAAGCCGCGCGCAAGGCCGGCTGGAAAGGCATGACTTTCACCGTGAACAACAACCTGCCCAACAGCCTGGGCAAGCTCACCGCCTGCCCCGGCGGCCCGCAGCTGCGTGCGCTCGAAGCGCCTGCCGCGGTCAGCGCGCGACGGCGTTTCGAAGCCTCCTGCAAAGGGCAGTCCGGCTGGCCGGTGACCTTCATCAGCCAGCCCACGGTGTACCTGCCGACCGTGGTCGCCAGCGGCGAGATCGCGCGCGGCCAGACGCTGGACGCGGCGCAACTCAAGCTCGCGCCGGTGGAGCTCGGCAAGAGCTCGCGGGGTTACTTCACCGATATCGCCGAGGTGGCCGGCAAGACGGCCCGCCGCCGCATTCGCGCCGACCAGCCGCTGACGCCGGCACTGCTCGATGGAGCAATGCTGGTGCGGCGCGGCCAGCAGGTGAAGATCGTCGCCAGCCAGGACGGCATCCAGGCCAGCGCCGTCGGCGAGGCGCTGGCCAACGGCAAGCAGGACGAAGTGATCCGCGTGAAGAACCTGCGCAGCCAGAAGATCATCGAGGCGAAGGTGACGGCGTCAGGCGAGGTGAGCAGCATCTTCTGATGCTGCACCCGCTCACTGCCGCCCCCCCCCTGTAGGACGGTCGCGGGCAAGGCCCGCTCCTACAGTGATGCGCTGCGGTCACCGCGGCCCAGCGAGCCCGGCAGCGCGACGATGGCTTCGGGCGCAGCAGCCGGCGCGGCAAACGTGGTCACCTCCACCAGCCGCCGCGCGTGGATGCTCGGCGCCGGCAGCACCGGCGCATCCAGCGGCGCCTCGCGGAAGCAACGCAGGTGGTTGGCGACCATGTCGTAGCCGGACAGGTGGCTGAAGGCGATCCCGCCGGAGAAGCGCGGGTTGACGTCCATCAGCAGCGCCTCGCCGTCCTCCACCAGGAACTCCATGTTGATGCAGCCGTTCACCTCCAGCACACGGGCGACCTGTCCGGCCATCTCGAGCAGTTGCGGATCGGCCAGCATGCGCACGGTCAGGCCCGCGCCAGTCGGCGTGCGCACCAGCTCCTGGCGCGCCATGGCCGCCCAGTCGCCGCTGCTCCGCTGGCGCACCACGTCCACCACGCAGACCTCGCCCGGCAGCAGTGGCTGCACGATGTAGTCGCGGTCCGAGAAACGCTTGCGCACGTAGTGCAGGAAATCCGCGTCGCGCACCTGCATCAGCCCTTCGCAGTTACGCCCGTCGCGCGGCTTGGCAATCAGCGGCAGGTCCAGCCCCGGTACGGGCAGGTCTTCCAGGCGCCAGGTGGGAATGGTGCGGATCAGCGCATCGTTGCGGAAGGCCTGGTGCACCAGCCACTTGTCGCGGGCGACGCGAATGGTCTCCAGCGGCTGCATGCACAGCGTGATGCCGCGTTCGGCGAACGCTTCGTGGTGCAGCGCAAAGGCATCCACCTCTGGGTCGATCAGCGGCACCACATGGGTCACCTGCTCGGCTTCGCAGATCCTGAGGATGCGCTCCACATACTCGGTAACATTTCTCGCCGCCGGAACCCGATGGAAGGTATCCAGCAAGGCGGAGGTAGTGCACCAGTCGCGGGGTTGGGTATTGGTCCCCACCACCCGCGCGCCCCAGTGCTCGCGCAGCGATGAGATCACCGATTCGGCGGAGTAGGAGCCGATGGCGGTGACCAGGCAGGTAAACCGGAAACCACCCGCCGGGCCGTTCAAGACGCAGCCCCGCCGGTGATTTGCGGAAAGAGAGTGTTCATTGCTTCATGGCCCCGTGAAGATTCGACTGCTTACGCCCAAACACTCCGTTGCCGTACGACATTCCCGAAGGAATAGAGCAAGCGTAGCCGCGAACCGGCGCTCCGGAGTGGTTACCCCGGAGCGCCTGGGGGATTTCCGACGGGGGTCAGGTCCACCAGTAGCGGACAAAATGGAAGAACACCGGCGCGGCGAAACACACCGAGTCCAGGCGGTCGAGCATGCCGCCGTGGCCTTCGATCATGTGGCCCCAGTCCTTCACCCCACGGTCGCGCTTGATCGCCGACATCACCAGCCCGCCGAAGAAACCGAGGATGTTGATCATCAGGGCGATCAGCAGCGCCTGCCAGAAGCTGAAGGGCGTGATCCACCACAGTGCGCCGCCGATCAGCGTGGCCAGCGTCACGCCGCCGATGAAGCCTTCCAGGGTCTTGGATGGCGACAGGTTCGGCGCGATCTTGCGCTTGCCCATGAGCTTGCCGCAGACGTACTGCAACACGTCGGACAGCTGCACGACGATGACCAGGAAGGCGATCAGCAGCAGGTTGCGCCCTTCGTAGCCGGCGATCTCCAGGGTCAGCAGCGCCGGCACGTGGGAGATGCAGAACACCGCCAGCATCAGCGCCCACTGCACCTTCGAGGCGCGCTCGAGGAAGTGCTTGGAGTCACCGCCCAGCGAGGCGAGGATCGGCAGCAGCAGGAACACATAGACCGGGATGAAGATGGAGAACAGCCCGTACCAGCCGATGCCGATCAGCAGGTACTGCATCGGCAGCACGAAGTAGAAGGCCGCAACCAGCGCCGGATAGTCGCTGCGCCGGGTCGGCATCAGGGTGAGGAATTCGCGCAGGGCGTAGAACGACACCCCGTAGAACAGCAGGATCACCGCCCAGTGGCCGAGGGCGAAGGCGCAGCCGATCACCGCGACCATCACCCACCAGGCGTTGATCCGCGCGTTGAGGTTGTCGATCACCGCGTGCGGTCCGGGCGGCGCTTTCCAGCGCAGCACCGCGCCGACCAGCGAGGCGAGGACGAGGATGGCGCCGATACCACCGAAGAGCAGCCAGGTCTGGTTCATCTCAGCGACCCTCCGGCGCGGCGAGCTTGAGCAACGCTTCGCGGGCGCGTTCGAGGAAGGCGTCCTTGGCCTCGCCCTCCTCCACCGCCAGCGGTGCGCCGAAGCTCAGGGTGCACAGCAGCGGCAAGGGCAGCGCGCGCCCCTTGGGCATCACGCGGTTGAGGTTGTCCAGCCACACCGGCACCAGCTCCACCTGCGGATGGGCCCTAGACAGGTGGTAGATGCCGCTCTTGAAGGGCAGCAGGCGCACATCCTCGTCGAGGTTGCGGGTGCCTTCGGGGAAGAGGATCAGCGAGTCGCCGTCGGCCAGGGCGCGCTCCACCGGCTCCAGCGGGTTGCCGCCCTCGGCGCCGCGCGTGCGATCGATCAGCACGCCGTGGAACACGCGGTTGATGATGAAGCCACGCAGGCCGCCCTTGCCCCAGTAGTCCATGCCTGCCACCGGCCGCGTGCGCGAGCGCAGCTCCGGCGGCAGCGAGGCCCAGAGCAGGACGAAATCGCCATGGCTGCTGTGGTTGGCGTAGTAGATGCGCTGTGCCGGGATCGGCGTGGTGCCGATCCACAGGCTGCGCAGGCCGGTCACCGCACGGGCGCCGGCGATGATGGCGTAGGCGCAGAGTCGTTCCAGCATTGCGGGTACGTTCCTCAGGATTGGAAAGTCAGGGTGATCAGGCACAGCAGCGCAATGAGCCACTGGGCGGCGCAGAGCTGCACCTGCCGGCGCAACAGGGCGAGCGCGCCACGGCTGCGCTCGCTCCAGGGACGGCCGGTCTTGTCCGCCGACACACCGACGTAGGTCGCCAGGGCGTCGTCCAGCTGCCGGGTTTTCTCCGCCAGCGCCTCTCCGGCGTTGGCCATGGCTTCGAACAGGTCGGCGTCCAGTGCCACACGCATGGCATAGAACTTCTGCACCAGCCCGAGCAGCACCAGCAACGCCATGCTCAGGCTGAACGCCAGGGTGGCGCTGGCCATCAGCACGCCGTAGAAACCCAGGGCCAGCGCCAGCACGGTAAGCGCCGAGGACAGGCCATTGAGACTGCTGCCACGGCGCAGCAGGCTGGCCACCAGGATCAGGGCTGGATCAACCGACATGACTCACCTCCTGTGACAGGTTCGGCTGGCCGGCGATCTGCGCCAGCACCGCCAGTTGTTCGGCCTTGAGCACCACCTGCGGACGCGCGTGGCGAACCTGCGCCAGCGCATCCTCGAGCGTGGCCGCACGGCCGGAAATCAGCAGCCAGGCCGCCACCAGCGTGGCGCTGCGCGAGTAGCCCAGCGCGCAACAGACCAGCACCGGGCCTTCGGCGTGCATTCGCTGGATCAGCTCCGCGCCTTGCCGGCACTGCGCGACGCTGGGCGCTACCAGGTCGAGCAGCGGCAGGCACTCGTAGCGTCGGCTCAGCGCAGTGCAGGGCAGCTCGGCGCACAGGTCGAGGATCGCCAGGCTCGGCAGATGCCGGGGCTGGTACCAGTCCGGCAAGCGCCCGAGCCAGAGCCCCGGCAGCACTTCATCCGGCTGCGGATGGCGGCGCGTCCACCAGCGCGCGTTGAGCCACGCGCCCAGCCAGTAGGGCGCCAGCAGCCAGGAGACCGCCACCGAATGGCGACCGTCCAGGCGCTTCTGGAAGCCCACCGTGCCGATCGCCAGGTAGCACAACGCGACCAGCGCCAGGGATACCGCCGGCCAGCACAGCCAGAGCCACAGGCCGCCGCCGGCCAGCGCCAGCCCCAGACAGAGCAACGCGCCGACGCCGTAGAGGGCCGCCAGCCGGCGCCGCTGCGGGTCGCCGCTGAGGCTCCACGCCTGCAGCGGCGAGCGAACCTCTCGTGGCCACAGCCAGACGCAGAAGAAGCCCAGCAGCGCACCGGTCGGCACATCGATGAAATGGTGTTGCCAGGTGGTCAGCACCGACAGCCCGATCAGCGCGAACCAACCGTGCAGCAACCAGCGCCATGCGCCGCTGGCGTAACGACCGTAGGCGACCCAGAGGATCACCAGCAGGGCGATATGCAGTGAAGGCGCCTGGTTGAAGGGCTTGTCGAACCCCATCAACAGGTCGAACAGCGCACCGAAGACGCCCTCCAGCATCGGTCGCTCGAAGCTGAAGCGCAGCGGGAACAGCAGAAAACAGGTCACCGCGACAACCTGCGCGGTGAGCAGGCGCAGGGCATGGCAGTCCAGCCCGCGGCGGGTACGCGGCAGCAGGAAGGACAGCCCGTACAGCAGGTCGATCGACCAGTACGGGATGATCGTCCAGGGCCACAGCGGCGTGCCGCGCTCCCAGTCGAACACCAGCACGCCGACCGATTCGCGCTGCCCCGCCACCCAGTTGGCGAAGCCATAGCTGAGGAAGAAGAACGGCCCAAGGAACAGCAGCCAGATCACCGCCCTCCGCAGGACACCGGGGTCGCGCGCCGGCATCGACGCCATCAGCTGCGCTCCCGGCGGGCCAGGGAGACGGTGAAGATGCCGTCCTCGTCGATGCGCTGGGCCAGCTTGCGGAAGCCGGCGGCGGCCACCAGCTGATCCATCTCCCCTTGCGTACGGCGGCGCATCACCCAGGCCTGCCCGGCGCGGTGGCTGGTGAGGGCACGGGCGATCAGCTCCAGCTGCGGGTGCCAGGGCTGGCCGGTGTAGATCAGGTAGCCGCCCTCTTCCACTGCCTCGCCCAGCCCGGCCAGCGAACCGCTGACCATGGTGTTGTCGGCGAACAATTCATAGAGACCGGAGACCACCGCCAGCGTCGGTTTCGGCTCGACGGCGGCAAGGTCGGCGCCATCGAAGGCGTCGCCCTGCACGAAGCGGGCGCGCTCCTTCAGGCCCAGGCGCTCGATCAGCGCCGAGCCCTCGCGCACGTTCAGCTCGCTGTAGTCGCGCAGCAGCACACTTTCGGGCAGCGCCTCGAGGCCCTGCAGTGCTTCGAGGATGTAGCGCCCGTGGCCGGCGGCGATGTCGAGGATGCGTACCTCGCGGCCCTGCTCGCGCAGGCTGGCCATGGCCAGGCGCAGCAGCTCCTCGATGTTCACCTTGCGCTGGCGGATGCCGCGCCAGCCGGCGGACTCCAGGTAGGTGCGATCGATCATCCGGCCCACCGGCCCCGCCCCGGCGGGCTGGTTGCGGTAGACGTAGTCCAGGGTGCTGCCGGAGTCGAAGCCGGTCTGGAAGCCGAGGTTGATACCGTCGGACAGCAGTCGGCCGAGGCGCATGTTGGCGCGGGTCGCACGCCAGTAGAGATCGCGGATCGACCAGGCGGGCAGCGGCGTCGCCAGTGCTTCCGCTTCGGCGCAGGTGTAGCCGAAGCGGTCGGCGTCGCGCAGGTCGGCGCGCTCGAGCTGGCGGGCGAAGCACTCGAGGATGAAGCGCCGCGCGCGGGTGGTCGCCTGCTCGCGGTTCAGCTCGCCAAGGGTGTCGTGGAAGAAGCCGGGCAGGATGTGCAGTTCCTTGCGCGCCGTGCCGAGGTTGTCGAAGAAGCGCTGCTGCGGCTTGCGGTGCACCACGAAGTCGGAACCGGAGATCAGCACTTGCGTCGGCACCTGGATCGCCTGCGCATCGGCCACCACACGGTCGGCCGCTTCGTACAGGCCCAGCAGTACGTTTACCGAGATGGCCTTGGCGATCAGCGGGTCGCTGTCATAGGAGGCGATGCGCTCGGGGTCGTGGGTGAGGAATTTCGCCTTCACATAGCTGTTGACGAAGAAGTTGCCGCGCCACCAGCGCGCCAGCTTCAGGCCCGGCCGGGCGAAAGGTACGTAGAGCTTGACCTTGAACGCCGGCGAGGCGAGCACCAGGCTGCGGATCGGCGGCGCGTAGTCGTGCACCCAGGTCGAGGCGACCACCGCGCCGACACTCTGCGCCACCACCGCCATGTCGCTGATGGCGATGCCGTAGGTCGAGGCGATGTGCTCGACGAAGGTCTGCACGTCACGCACGCTGGTGCCGAAACTCGGGCTGTCGCCACGCGCGCCGGGCGACTGGCCGTGGCCGCGGGCATCCCAGGCGAAGACGTCGAAGCCGGGCAGGTCGAGTTCGTCGGCCAGGTGGCCGATGCGCCCGGAATGCTCATGGCCGCGATGGAACAGCAACACCGCGCGGCGCGGCGCGTCGCTGCCGGCAGCGGCCGGCCAGTGGCGGTAGAACAGCTCGACGCCGTCATGGGTAACGAAGTGGTGATTCGAAGACTCGCGCATAACTTCCTCTGTTCGATGGCTTGCGGGACTGTCCGGTCCCCGTCCTGACAGGCTGGCCTCGACTCAGGCCTGCGATTCCTTCTGCTCGGCCAGCCCCTGGCGCACCCGGTTGACGATAGTCAGCACCAGCAGCAGTGCCAGCAGCACCAGCAGCGGGTTCAGCCAGACCAGCGGCAACTGCCCGGCGGCCACGGCCGCGCCGAAAACGCCGAAGCACAGTGCGCGGTCGCTCTTGCCCATGGGCCCGTCGTAGCGCCGCGAAGCACCCACCATCACCCCGAGCACGCCGGCGTACTCGCTGATCACCGCGAGCAGGACCACCAGCACCACCAGCGCCGGGCTCACGCCCGGCAGCAGGGCGAATGGCAGGTACAGCGCGCTGTCGGCAATCACGTCGGTGAGTTCGTTGAGGTAGGCGCCCAGCTTCGACTGCTGGCCGAACTCGCGGGCGAGCATGCCGTCCATGGCGTTGAGCGCCATGCGCAGGAACATCCACAGGGGGATCAGCAGGAATATCCAGGCGTGGCCGGCCAGCAGCGCGACCGTGAGCGCCACCAGCAGCGAAATGCCGCAGGCAGCCAGCGTCACCTGGTTGGCGGTGACGCCGCGCTCGTACAGGCGGGTGACCAGGGGGCGGAGCAGGTTCTGGAAACGGGACTTGAGCTGGTAGACGGAGATCATGAGGTTCCTTTCTCACAGTTCGCAACGAGGGATTCGGTCGAACGATCCACAGCCTTGTGGACCCGAGGAGCTTAGCTGCACCCCGGCACCTGGGCTGTCAGATATGTCTCAACAACATAGATGACCGATCCTGAGCCAAAGGACACATGCTGTAGGCCATCGATACCCGTGCGGCGCTGGCCGGTATCGTCGGAATCCCCGCGCCAAATTTTTTTCATCCGCCCTTAATCCTCCCCTGCGAGCTGTCGCCTTACCTCTTCAGCAGGCACAACGCCGGCTTCATTCAGCTCATACAGGAAGTCCACCATGGCCTTGTCGATTCAAACCAACTACTCCTCCCTGATCACCCAGACCAGCCTGAGCAAGACCAACGGCCAGCTGGCTACTTCGCAGCAGCGCCTGGGCACCGGCCTGCGCATCAACTCCGCCGCCGACGACGCCGCCGGCCTGCAGATCGCCACCCGCCTGAATGCCCAGACCCGCGGCATGAACATGGCCATGCGCAACACCAGCGATGCCGTCTCCATGCTGCAGACCGGCGAAGGCGCCTTCAGCGAAGCTACCGACATCCTGCAGCGCATGAAGGACCTGGCCACCCAGTCCGCCAACGGCACCAACTCCGACAAGGACCTGGACGCCCTGAAGTCCGAGTTCGACGAGCTGGGCAAAGAGCTGACCAACATCGTCACCAACACCAAGTACGCTGGCGACAGCCTGTTCGGTACCGGTGGCAAGCTGGCGGCCGACATCAAGTTCCAGATCGGCTCCGACTCCGCAGAAGTGATGACCGTTGCCGCTGCCGACACCGACATCGCCGCCACCGTCACCTCGCTGGGCACCACCGTCCAGGCTCTGGACCCGAAAGCCGGCGCCGCTGCCGCCATCGACGGTCTGAACGACGCCCTGGACCAGGTCGGCAAGACCCGCGCTGCCTTCGGTGCCGCGATCAACCGTCTGGGCCACACCTCCAACAACCTGGCCAACATGAAGGACAACACCGACATGGCCAAGGGCCGCATCATGGACGCCGATTTCGCCAGCGAAACCGCCAACATGACCAAGAGCTCCATGCTGATGCAGTCCGGCATCTCCATGCTCAAGCAAGCTGGCCAGATGCCCAGCATGATCATGGGCCTGCTGGGCTAAGCCCCGGCCAGCGCGAGGCGCCCCCCGCCACGCGCGCCCTGATCCGCCATCGCCCCGCCCCGGCGGGGCGTTGTGCTGTCTGCGGGTACGCTGACAGACGGCGTTGCGACCACCGGTCGCGGCGCAGCCCCTCTGCGCCAGTGGTTTCGAGGCTTGTGTGAAAATTGCAAGCACGAGTGTGCAAAATTCAGAACTTGCACCAACATTTTTCTGACGTCAAAATAATGCCTCTGCCTCCATGGACAAATGGAGTTTCCCCGCGACCGTCAAGGGAGCGGCTCGCAAGGGCAAGATGAACACACTCACTTCCACGCCAGCGGACAGTCGGCCGATCGCCTGCCTGACCCTCCGTACCGGGCGTTCCGATTGCGTCGCGCAGTTCTATCCCGCGCTCTATCAACTCGACCTCGACCGTGACGGCCAGGTGGAGCGCATCGACCTGGGCTTTTCCGGCAGCCGCGTGCTCGAACGCCTGCTGCAGAGCCCGGGCGACGTGGTGGCGCGCGATGAACTGCTGACCCATGCGTGGTCCGACCGGGTGGTCGGCCAGGGCAGCCTGAACCAGCAGATCTACACCCTGCGCCAGGTGCTGGCGGACGAGAAGCAGCGGCAGATCATCCAGACGCTGCCGCGTCGTGGCTACATGTTCAACCCGCAGTACCTGATCGGCCAGGCCAGCGAGCCGGACGCAGAAATCACCGACGCCACCCCGGAAGTCATTCCGCTGGAAGAGCTCGTTCCCGTCCCCGGGCTGCGACCGCCGAATCTGCGGCGCCTGAAACTCGCCGCCGCCAGCCTCTGCATCCTCGGCCTGCTGGTCCTCTCCGGTGCCTTCTACTACACCCAGGTTCGCAGCCCGGTCCTCACCGCCGAACAGAACCTCGGCTCCCTGCAGATCACCTACATCGAAGACAACGAACAGGACCTGCAGCGGCTGATCAGCAACACCCGCCCCCTGGCCCATCAACTGGCCGACCTGGCCAGCCGCCCCATCGGCCTCATGCTGCACATGACCTCGGGCTTCTACGAACTGGTCTGCGTGCAACCCGAAGGCAATTCCAACTGGCTGCTGATCCATGAAAGCCAGGTCGCCCGGATTCCCCAGGAGCAGCTGCGCAAGTGCCTGAACTGAACCTACGCCGCCAGGTCGGCGCGGCCCGCCGCTGCCTGGTGATCTCGCTGTTCGGCGTGATCTGCCTGACCCTGGCGCTGGGCATGCTGTGGAAGCACGCCCACAACACCTCGGCCATCGACGGCCGCTACGCCTCCTCCGGGCAGGTGGTGCTGGGCAACGGCAAGGTGCTGGAGATCGCCCAGACCACCATGTTCCACGAGGGGCGCTTCTACTCGATGATCCAGCAGGACGCCAACATCCTCGAAGTCTCGGGCCTGGTCGGCAACGACCTGGGCGGGCGCTTCCAGTTGCAGGTGGAGGAGAACAGCATCAGCAACCTGCAGGCCGACAGTGGCCTGGACAGCGAGCTGATCTTCAACCTGCTCTACGGCCGCCAGCGCGGCGCCCGCATCACCCTCGAACCCCTGGGCGGCTGCCTTTATGGCATTGAAACCCGCCAGGTGTTCTGTCCGCGCCAACTGCGCAATCGCTGAGTCTTCTCAGAGCTTCAATGTCGGCTCCGCCGCCCTGGAGGGAGCCGTTGCTTCGAGCGCCGCTGAAGCCGGCGCCTTCACCTCCGTCTCCTGCTGCGGCTGCGGCTGCGGCTGCGGCTCGATGAGCTTCGCGCCTGACTCCGAGTAGTGCACCTGGGCATAGCTCTCGCCGAAGATCTCGCGGTACAGGCTCTCCGCGCGCTGGGTCAGCAGGAGGATTTCGATGCGCCGGTTGGCGCCGTTCTCCGGGTCCTCCGGGCGCAGCGGCATGACGTCGGCCTGGGCCGCCACCTGCAACACATGCGCGGCCGGCAGGCCGCTGTCGACCATCACGTTGCGCGCGCGCAGGGCGCGGTCGCCGGAGAGGTTCCAGTTGTTGTAGCCATCCGGCCGACGGTACTGCACGGCATCGGTGTGGCCACTGAGGATCAGCTTGTTCTGCACCTTGGCCAGCACGCCGGACAGCGCGCCGAGCAGGGTCTGGAAATGCGGGTCGAGGGTGGCCTGGCCGCGGGCGAACATGAAGCGCTGCTGGTCGTCCTTGATCAGGATACGCAGCCCCTGCGGCACCACCGTCACTTCGATGTTGGCCAACGCGTCGACCTTGCCGGACACCTCGCGGATCAGTTCGGCCAACTCGCGCAGGTCCTCGTTGCTGTCGTACTGACGACCTTCGCCGTCCTGCTGCACGCTGGAATCCTTCGCCTGCTCGCCGGCCTTGTCCTGTTTGCCGGCGTCGAGCGCAAGCTGCGGCGCGGGCTTCTCCGGCGTCTTGATCGGCTGCGGCATGCCGTCCAGCTCGACGGGCGTGCGGCTGGCGCCGTCGAACACGCCGGCACCGCCATCGACCACCGGGTTGGCATCCTGGTCGCCCACCGCCACCGGTTGCGGTTCGGTCTGCGGGTGGACGATCCACAGCACCATGAACAGCGCCATCATCGCCAGGGTGAAGTCGGCGAAGGCTACTTTCCAGGCACCGCCGTGTTCGTCATCGTGGCCCTTCTTGCTGCGGCGCTTGATGATGACTTCGCTGTGCTTGTCGGCACGTTTCTTCATGCTGCGTCCCGCTCTTCCTCATAGCGGGTGACCCAGGTCTCCAGCTGCTTGAAGGCCGGCTTCACGTCCTGCTCGATCAGCTTGCGACCGGCGTCCACCGCCAGCAGCGTGGGCTTGCCGGCAACGTGGGCGACCAGCGTGGTCCGCACGCATTCCAGCGCCGACAGCTCGGTCTTCACGCGCTGCGACATGGCGTTGGACAGCGGGTCCATCAGGCAGTAGCAGACGAAGATGCCGAAGAAGGTACCCACCAGCGCGGCGGCCACGTGGGCGCCGATCTCGGCCACCGAGCCACCGATGTTGCCCATGGTGATGATGATGCCGAGGATCGCCGCGAGGATGCCGAAACCGGGCATCGCCTCGCCGACCTTGTGCAGCGACTTGGACGGCTGCAGCAGGGCGTGCTCCATGGCGTCCAGTTCCTGTTCGAGGAAGCCTTCGAGCTCGTGGGCGCTGATCTTGCCCATGGCCATCAGGCGGAAGTTGTCGGCGATGAACGCCATCAGGTTCTTTTCCTGGAGGATCAGCGGGTAGCGGGCGAACAGGTCGCTCTGGTCCGGCTCCTCGATGTGTGCGTCGAGCACCTTCAGGCCACCGACGTCGACCATCTCCAGCAGCTCGTAGAGAAGCATCAGCAGTTGACGCTGGAACTCTTCGCCACGGCGTTTGAAGACGAATACGCCCTTGATCTGCGAGCACATCTCCAGCAGCACTTCGCGCGGGTTGGCGACGACCAGGGTGCCCAGGCCCGCGCCGAGGATGATGAGCATCTCCGCCGGCTGCCAGAGTGCGCGCATGTCGCCATGGGCCATGGCGTAGCCGCCGAGCACGGCGGCGATGATGATCAGGGCGCCGATGATTTTCTGCATGGTTATGGGTTCTTCAGAGAGGGTCGGGGTCGTTGAGGAAACGGCTGCACTTGCCGATCGCCTGCTTCATCAGCTGGCAGATGCGCGCATCGGTCAGCTCCAGCACCAGGGCGATTTCCTTGAGGTTCAGCTCGTGCTGGTAATACAGGTTGAGGATCAACCGCTCGCGCTCGTTGAGGCGCTCCAGCGCCTGGGCCAGCAGGCGCTCCTTGAGCACACGTTCTTCCAGTGCGTCACCGCTGCCCTGCACGCCGTCGTGGCCGTTCTGCAGCAGCGCATCGAAACTCTCGATGGCCTCGGAGGACTCGGCGCGCAGGTAATCCTGGTAGCCCGCCTCGTCGAGGCCGGTGGCGGCGAGCACTTCCTCGTCGCTGGGCACGCGGCCGAGCTGGCGTGCCAGCGCGCGGATGACGTCGCGCACCTTGTGCGCCTGCTGCCGCACCTGGCGCGGGCGCCAGTCCTGGCGGCGCAGTTCGTCGAGGATGGCGCCGCGAATGCGCAGCGCGGCAAAGCGGCCGAACTGCTCATCCGGCTCGCCGTAGCGGCGCAGCCCTTCGAGCAGGCCCATCAGGCCGATCTGTTCCATGTCCTCGCGATCCAGCACCTGGTTGGCCTGCAGCGACAGCTGGCTGACGATGCGCCGCACCAGCGGCAGGTACTGCATCATCCAGCGCTGCTCGGCCGCCGGCGACAGGCGCGCGTGGCCGCCTTCGGCGCTGGCGTAGCCAGCGGCGCCACTGGCATAGCTGAGGGCAGGATCGCGAAGGGCGTGCATGACGGCTTACTGGACGATCATCTTGCTGAGCATCACATGCTCGAAGGGCACCATCACCTTGCGCGCGGCGAAGTCGTCGATCACCGCCTTTTCCAGGCGCGTCTGCACGTCGCCGATGGGCATCGCACGCAGCACTTCGAACTTCTCCGGGGTCAGGTTGGCGACCACCGAGCTGCGCACCATCGGCGCGACGCTCTCGAGCTTCTTGCGCTCCTGCTCGGCCTTGGCCTGCAGCACCAGGTCGATCACGAAGTAGTGCTCGCGATCCTCGCCACGGGAGCTGACGATGATCTTCTCCACCGGCACGAAGAGGTACTCGGCACTCTCCTGCTCTTCCTCCTCCTTGGCGTCGTCCTTGCCACCCTCCTTGCCGGAAGCGGCGGCGGCCGGGGCGAGGCTGGCGGACTTGATCATCTTGTAGTTGACGAACACGCCACCCAGCACGACGGCGATATTCACGATGAGCATCAGTAGAACGAGACGCGGCGTGGTCATGGGGTTTCTCGAAAAATCCTGTGGGAGTACGGGCCGCTGGCGGCCTACACGGTAATCAGTACGTCGCTGTCGCCACGCGGCGAGGAGCGTTCGCCCGCCTGCGCATCGCGTGGGTTGGCGGCCACCGCAAGCTGTTCCTCGGCGAAGCGCTGGCGGTTCTGCTGGCCCTGCTGGCCGGACTGCGAATCGGATGAGACCTGCACGTTGACCTGCAGGAAGTTCTGCCCGACCAGCTCCTGGCGCAGGCGCTCGCTGGTGTTCTGCAGCAGGCGCACCACGTCGCCGTTGGACGCGGATATCTGCACGTTGAGCTGGCCGGCCTCGTGGCGTACGAGGATCTCCAGGGCACCCAGCTCCGGCGGATCGAGGCGGATCGTGGCGTTCTGCACGCGCTGGCCGAGTTGCAGCTCGACGTTGTCGCGCAGCGCACTGACCATCTGCTCACCCCAGTGGGCGTCGTTGTTGCCCTTGAGGTGCAGCGGCCTGTCGAACAACGGCGAGGCCGGTGTCGAGGCGGCGGGCTGGGCATTGCCGTCGGTGGCCGGCAGGCGCGGATCGAGCGCAGCGCCCGGCAGCGCTGGCATGCTGGAATCCGATGCCTGTGTGGCAACGGCCAGGTGCTGTTGCAGCAGCGTCTGCGCCTGGCTCTGGGTTGCCTCGCGGGGTGTCGGCGCCGTGACCTTGCCGGGTTCATCGGAGAGTTCGGCAGGCGGCAGCAGCACATCCTCCGGCCTCACCGCGGCGGGCGCCGGTTGCGCAGATGAATCGGCGGCCTGGGTGGCGAAGCCGGCGACGTGCGCGCTGGTCTGCTCGGACGGATTGTCCCGCGCCTGCACCACCAGACCCGCCTGGCTGAGCATGCCGGCGAGCCAGCTCTCGGCACCGGAGGGCGAAGCCTCTTCGGCCTGCTGGTCCGGCGTAGCGCTGTCGCGCATCTCCGCGGGCAGTGCTTCAGGCGTGGCCGGCACCGTAGCGCTGGGCTGCTGCAGCGATTCCTCGACCTGCGCGGTGTCGAACTGCGCGAGGAAGGACTGCACGCTGATGGTCCGTTCGCCGGCATTCGACTGCGCCGGTTGTTGCGCGCCGAAGCCGGCAACGCTGACCGCGCCGGCATCACCACGACGCGAATCCTGCGGGCGCGCTTCGGCCACCGGCGCGCCATCGCGGTCGGCACTGGGCAGGGATTGGGTCGGTAGCTGGATCACGGTCTATCGACCCTCCTGGTACGTATCCACCTGCATGTATGCCGAGCGTCCCTCGGCATATTCCAGGTGCGAGAGCAGGAGGCGGCGCAGGCGCTCGCACTCCTCGGCGCAGGCCTGCGACGCCTGCTCATGCAGGCGCTTCAGGTGCTTCTTGGCGAGCAGCACATCGGCGGCCAGCCCGGCCTGCGACGACATCGCCACCAGTTGTGCGCGGATCGCCAGGTCGACCTGCCCCATGGCTTTCCAGTCCTTGCGCTGCAGCGCCCCACCCAGCCGTTCGTACAGCTGCAGCAGGCGCTGGCGATCATCCACGTCCGGCACTCACGCCCTCCCAGCCCTCACGCAGGATGCCCAGCAGGCGCACCACTTCGTCGATGCCGGCGACATCCAGCGACACGCTGACGTCGGAGATCCGGTAGATGCAGTAGTCGTAGAGACGCGCCAGGCCCTGCACGGTCTCGCCGCCGTTCTCGTAGTCGAGCGCAACGTTGAGGCCGTTGAGGATGTTCAGGCACTTCTCCAGGGAGCGGCCCTTCTGCTGGTAGCGCTTGTGCTCGATGTGCCCGCGGGCGCGGGCCAGCTCGTCGAGCAGGCCGTCGAACAGCACCAGCACCAGTTCATAGGGCGAGGACGACGCGGCCCTGGATTCCAGGTCGATCATCCGGTAACTGTCGTAGCTTTCGTTCATGCCGTAGGCGGTCATCCGAACATCCCGCTGGTCTGGTCCATCGACTGCATGGTCTGCATCATCGAGGTGTATTGCTTGAGGTAGCGCGCGTAGTAGGTGTCGTACTGCTTCTGCAGGTTGTCGTAGTCATCGTTGACTCGCTTCAGACTGCTGTTGAGCGACTCCTTGCGGTTCTTCAGCACGCCGTTGACGCTGCTGGTGTAGAGCGACAGCGCCTTGTCGGTGCTGTCGAGCAGGTTGCCCTTGCCCATGAACAGCTTGTCGAGCCCTTCCGGGTCGGCGGCGATGGCCTTCTCGAAGCGCGTCGAATCCAGGGTCAGCTTGCCGTTGCGGTCGGCACTGATGCCGAAGCTGATCAGGTTGGCGCCATTGAAGGTGGTGCGCAGCATCTGGTTGAGGCTGTTCTCGATGGCCCGCACGCTGGAGTCGCCGGCCAGGGCGCCACGGGAGTTGCCGCTCTGATCGCCCGAGGCGGTCAGGCTGTCGATCTGGCTGGCCAGGGCGTTGAACGCGTCGATGAAGGTCTGCACCTTCTTCTTGGTCTCGCTCTGGTCCTGGGAAATGGTCATGGAAATCGGCTGCTCGCCGGATTTCTGCGCCTGGGTGAAGGTGACGCTGACGCCATCGATGATGTTGTCGAAGGTGTTGCTGGCATTGGTCAGCAGCATGCCGCTCTCGCCACCCAGGCGGACGCGGGCGTCCTGTGCCCTGGACAGCTCCTGCGGGTTGCCGATGGCAGTCTCGAAGGCGCTGTTGGCGCTGTCGGTGCCGCTCAGCGACAGGCTGATGGCATTGTCCGCACCGGACTTCTCGGCACCCAGCACCAGCGAGACCTGGCCATTGCTGCGCACCAGGGTGGCCTTCACGCCGGTGTTGTCGGTGGCCTTGTTGATCGCCGCGGCCAGCTCGTCCATGGAATTGGCGCCGTCGCCGTCGGTGTCGACCTTGCTCAGGTCGATGTCGAAGGACTTGCCGTTCTGGGTCAGGGTCAGGGTGCCCTGGGTGTCGATGTCACTGGTCTGCAGGCCGGAGAAGGACAGCTGGTGGCTGGTGGCGAGCTGCTCGACGAAGAAGTCGTAGCGACCGGCGACGGCACTCTTGCCGACGGTGGCGGTGAGGTAGCCGTCCTTGCTCATGGTCGCGCTGTTGACCAGCATGCTGGTGTTGCTGCCGGTGGTGCCCTGCAGGCCTTTCACTGCAGTGGAGAAAGTCTTGAGCGCGGTTTCCAGCGAGGTCACGGCGGTCAGCTGGGCCTGATAGGAGGCCTTGTTGCGATCGGCCTTGTTCAGCCCGCTCTGCACATCGTACGTGGCCAGTTGCTGGGCCATCTGCTTGACGTAATCGGAATCTATGGTCGCCATGTGAATCCACCTCTTTGGGTCGGAAGAGCAATTACGGTGCCAATGCCGGAAGGCCCGCCGTACGGGGCTTTCGGGACTACCGGGGAGAAGCTTCACTTCCGCCCGGCGTACTTTGGCGCGCAGCGGGAAGCGGCATTTCCGCCTACTGACCGCGCACGCTGATGCAGGGAAAGGGCGACCATGGGGAGGGGTTCGTTAAGGGATTTCGACGGGGTTTCTCGCAGCCGCGCTTTTTGTAGGAGCGCGCCATGCGCGCGATCGCGGGCATGGCCCGCTCCTACAGGGGAGTCCAGTGCTGAGCCTGATCGCAGCTCGCCCTGCGGCGGCTCAGTACAGCTGCCGCGAATACACCGGCTGTTCGCGCGGGTCGCCCATGAGCTGGCTGAGGATGTCGTGGTGCATCGCCAGCAGCTTGCCGTTGCGCTCGTTGAGGCGCTTGCACTGGGCGGTGAGCTGGCCCAACTGCAGCCACTCCTGCTGCAGTTCCTCGCGACGTGGCGGCTGGTAGTTGGACAGCAGCGTGCGCATGCCGTCGGCGTCCATCGGCAGGTGGAAGGCACGCAGCACGCGGCTGCGGCGCTGGGCGCGGCCGGCCACGGCTTCGAGCAGCGCCTGGATGTCCGGGTTCAGCGCTTCGATCTGCGCGCTGTCCCGCGCCAACAGATGGCGATACAGCTCCTGCAGGCGATCGCGCAGCGCCAGGCAATCGCGGCCATCCTGCTGGACGTCCTGCTCGATCACCTGCAACAGCCGCGCGCGCTGGGTCATGCGTCGCTGCCGCGGTGGTAGGAGAGGATGCTGGTGGCAAGCACGCTGGTGTCGTTCTGCAGCTCGCCATTCATCAGCGCGCGGCGGATTTCGGCGACGCGGCTCTGGTCCACGTCGGGCATGGCGCGCAGGGTTTCCTGCATTTCGTCCAGGCGCAGCGAATCGCTGACCGGCGCACTGGCGCTGGTCTCCGCCACCGGGGCGGCGCGCTCGTTGCGCGCGCTCTTGGCGGACTCGCTGGTGGCCAGCGCGACGCTGGTCAGTTGCCGGGTGATTTCCATGGTCGGTATCCGAATGTTTTTGGGCCTTTCCCTCAGAGGGCGACCGCCTCGAAGCAAAACTTAAATGCCGATTTTCGCGGAACAAACGGCGGATAACCGCTAGCGGTTATTCGCCCTACGGGTCACCCCGTCGTAGGGCGCATAACTCGGAACGAGTTATCCGCCGTTGCCTTCACGCTCGCGCCCGCCACCAGGACTGCGCGGCGAGGCCATCCTGGATTTTCTGCTCCTGCTGCGCAAGTTGCAGCTGCCACTGGCCGACCTTGGCCTCGATCACCCGGGTGAGCACCTTCTCGCTGCGCATGGCCGCCATCAGCTCGCCCTGGATGCGCACCAGGGTCTGTTCGGCAACTGCCAGCTCGCGGCGCTGCAACTGCAGCATCTTGTGCAGGGTGGCCTTGTACTGCTGCTGGTTGTGCCGCTGCAGCGGCGTGCTGGTGGCCACGCTGAAGCCGCACAGGCGGTCCAGCCCGGTGATGTTGTTGCGGTAGCGCTGGCAGAGATTCTGCTGGTAATTCACCCGTCCCAGCAGCTCGCGGACCTTGCCGCCGCGCACGTCGGCCAGGCGCCCGAGCATGTCGATCTGCGTCTTCATCAGCGGCCCCCGACGATGCTTTGCAGGGTGGCGACGCTGTTGCCCAGCTCCGCGCCGTCGGCGGTCTCCTGGCGCAGGTAGCGTTCCAGCATCGGCGCCAGCTGCACGGCGCGGTCGGTCTTCACGTCCATGCCCGGCGTGTAGCCGCCCAGCGGGATCAGTTCCTTGATGCGCTCATAGGTGCCGCTGAATTCCTTGAACTGCCGCGCCGCCGAGAGGTGCAGCGGGTCCGCCACCTGGCTCATGCAGCGGCTGACCGAGGCGCCGATGTCGATGGCCGGGTAGTGCCCGACGTCCGCCAGCCGGCGCGACAGCACGATGTGCCCATCGAGGATGGCGCGGGCGCAGTCGACGATCGGGTCCTGGTGATCGTCGCCCTCGGCCAGCACCGTGTAGATGGCGCTCAGGCTGCCGGCTTCGCCCTCGCCGTTGCCGGCGCTTTCGACCAGCTCCGGGAGCATGCCGAACACCGACGGCGGGTAGCCCTTGGTGGCCGGCGGTTCGCCCAGGGCCAGGGCGATCTCGCGCTGGGCCATGGCGTAGCGGGTCAGGGAGTCGACCAGCAGCAGCACGTCCTTGCCCTGGTCGCGGAAGTAGGCGGCGATGCTGTGGCACAGTTCGGTGGCCTTCAGGCGCATCAGCGGCGATTCGTTGGCCGGCGCCACCACCACCACGGCCTTCTGCAAGCCTTCCGGTCCGAGGGAATGCAGGATGAACTCCTGCACCTCGCGGCCGCGTTCGCCGATCAGCCCGACCACCACCACGTCGGCCTTGGTCTGCCGGGTGATCATCCCCAGCAGCACGCTCTTGCCCACGCCACTGCCGGCGAACAGGCCGACGCGCTGGCCCTTGCCCAGGGTCAGCAGGCCATTGATGGCGCGCACGCCGACATCCAGCGGCTCGGACACCGGGCGCCGGCGCAGCGGGTTCACCTGCGGCAGCTCGGTGGGCAGTGGGTGGCGGCCGGCGAGCTTGCCGAGGCCGTCCAGGGGTTCGCCGAGGCCGTTGACCACGCGCCCCAGCCAGGAATGATCGATGTGCAGCACGGCTTCGTCCGGCGCCGGGAAGACCCGCGAGCCGGAGGTCAGGCCGACGGGCTTCTTGAAGGGCATGAGGTAGGTGATGTCACGGTTGAAGCCGACCACCTGCGCCTCCAGGCGCTCGCCGTCGGCGACTTCCACGTAGCAGCGCTGGCCGGTCATGCGCCGGCAGCCGAGGCTTTCCAGCAACAGGCCGGAGACACGCACCAGGCGACCGCTGACCCGCGCCAGCTGGACCGAGTCCAGCGAGCGCAGCGCTTCTTCGAGCTTGAAGCCGTCGCCCAGGGCCATCTTCAGTCCTCGTCCTGCAGGTGCGCGCTCAGCGCTTCCATGCAGCTGTCCAGGCGCTGCTGGCAGCCGATGTCGGCTTCCGCCTGGGCGGTGACCACGCGGCACTCGCCCAGCGCCAGGCGTTCGTCCGGCACCAGGCGCCACTTGGCGGCGCGTTCGGGGTTCAGCTCGCGGATACGCGCGCATTCCTCCGGGTTGAGCAGAATCTGCACCTCGCCCTGCTCGCCCGGCATGGCCGCCAGGGCTTCCTCGGCCAGGGTCAGCAACTGGGTGGGGTTGAGCGTCAGTTCGACCCGGATGACCTGTTTCGCGACCTTCTGCACCAGCTCCAGCAGCTCCTTCTGGCGGCTGCGCTGGAAGGCCTGGTGGTACTCGCCGAAGGCCTCGACGGCGGCCTGCAACGGTGCGCTGGCCTCGTCGAACACCTGGCGGCCGGTGGCGCGGCCTTCCTCGCGGCCCTTGCGCAGGCCGTCCTGGCGACCGGCTTCGAAGCCCTCGCGCAGGCCGGCTTCACGGCCTTCGCCGACGCCGTCCTGGTAGCCGCGTTCCAGGCCTTCCTGGAAGCCCTCGGAGATGGCCCGCTGGCGCGCTGCCGGGTCGCTGTCCCAGCCATGGTTGTCGGCGCTGGCCGTGGCGCAGCGCGGCGGGAAGCGGTAGGGGCGCCAGGCGCGGCTGTCGGCCTTGATGACTTTGATCGCCATGCGCGGTTACTCCACCGTCTGCTCGCGGAACAGCTGTACCTGCAGGTCGCCCTCGGCGGCCAGCTCGCGCACCACGCCCATGATGTCCTTGCGCACCTGCTCCACGCGGCTCAGCGGCACCGGGCCCTGGCGGCGGTTGATGGACTCCATCTGCTGCGCCTGGCGCTTGGGCATGGCGCCCTGGATGGCGCGCACCAGCTCGGGCTCGGCGCCCTTGAGGGCGACCACCCATTCGTCCAGCGGGATGACTTCCAGCAGGGTCTGCAGCACTTCCTGGTTCTGCCGGGAGAGGATGAAGAAGTCGTACATCTCGTCTTCGATCTTGCCGACCAGGTCGTCGTTGTGGGCGCGCAGCAGCTCGAACATCTGGTTACGGTCGCCCTTGAAGCGGTTCATGATGTCCGCCGCCTGCTTGACCCCGCGCACCTGCGAGCCCTGGGTGGAGAGCACGCGCAGGCTGCGGTCGATCAGTTGTTCCAGCTCGGCAATGACATCGCTGTTCACCTCGCTGAGGTTGGCGATGCGGAACAGCAGCTCGTCCTGGCGCTCCGGCGGCATGGCTTCGAGCACGTCGGTGGCCATGCCCGGCGGCAGGAAGGCGAGGAACACCGCCTGCATCTGCGCGTGTTCCTTGGCGATCAGCGCGGCGAACTGCTTGGGATCGATCCACTCCATGCGCGCCATCTTGGCGCGGATTTCCTCGCCATAGATGCTGTCCAGCAGGTTGCGCGTGATGTCGCTGCCCAGCGCCTTGCCGAGCATGCCGGCAAGGTAGGAGCGCGAGGCGCCCTTGATGCTGGACTGCAGCTTGTAGTCGTCGAAGAACCGGCCGATCACGTCGGAGACGGTGTTCTGCTTGACGTTCGACAGCCGCGCCATCGCCTGGCTGATGCTGACGATCTCCTCGCGGCTGAAGTTGCGCAGGATGCCGGAGGAAGCTTCGTCACCCATGCTCAGCATGAGGATCGCCGCCTGTTCCAGGGAGCTCACGGCGCGCATCTGCGGGCCGCGCTTTTTCGTTTCTTCAGGCAGGCTCGTGTCGGTCATTGCGGCCAATCCAGTGCTTGATCACTTCCGAGACCCGTTCCGGGTCGTTCTTCGCCAGCATCTGCAGATGCTCGATCTGATGCTCCAGGCCCGAGCCCGGCGCCGGCAGGCGGATTTCCGAGAGCGGGTTCAGCTCGCCGAGCACGTTGAGCCCGCCGACGCTTTCACTGCCCAGCGACAGGCGCCGCTCGGCATCCAGCGCCAACGGATACTCGGCGCCGCCTTCAGGCAGCTCGGCGGTGGCCGTCGGCTGCACGCGCTGGGTCAGACTGCGCACGGCCGGGCGCACGCCGAACAGCAGGAACAGCAGCGCAATCAGGCCGAGCACGGTGTAGCGCACCAGCGACTGCAGGGCGCTGCTCTCCCACCAGCTGGCGGCGGACTCTTCCACCGCCGTGGCGGCGAAGGGGAACACGCTGACGGTGATCAGGTCGCCGCGCTGGGCATTGAAGCCCACGGCGCTCTTCACCATGGTTTCGAGGTCGGCGCGGGCCTTGTCGGTCCAGCCGCCCTCGGGCGCGGTGGAGGCGTTGATCACCACGGCGACGCTCTGCTGGCGCAGGGCGAAGGCCGGGTACTTGATGTGGGTGACGCTCTGGTCGAAGTCGTTCTGCCGGGTGGCTTCCTCGCGGGTCGAGGTCGCGGCCTTGTTGTCGGTATTGGCGACCTTGCCGTTACCCGGAGCAGCCTGGTTATTACCCTGGGCGTTGTTCTGCCCCTGCTGCTGTTGCGGCGGCGGCTCCGGCGGACGGTTGCTCAGCGAGCCGGGTACGCCAAGGGCGAGCTGGTCCAGCGTGCTCTCGTTGCGCAGCACTTCGCTGCGCAGGCGCGGCGCTTCGCCGTAGGCCTGCAGGGTTTCTTCCTTCTGGCTGAAGTCGATGTCGGCAGACACGCTGATGCGGTAGTTGCCCAGGCCGAGCACCGGCGCCAGCACTTCCTCGACATTGCCCACGGCCTTGCGCTGATACTCGTCCACCGCCTGCCAGTTCTGCGAGGGGCCGCCGACGCCACTGATGCCGCGCGACAGCAGCACGCCGTTCTGGTCGACCACGCTGACGTCTTCGGGCTTCAGCTGCGGCACGCTGCCGGCCACCAGGTTGACGATGGCGCCGACCTGCTCGGAGCTCAGCCGCTGGCCGGGCGCCAGTTGCAGCAGCACCGAGGCCTTGGCGGGGTCACGCCGGCCGACCACGAAGGAATTGCTGTCTTCGCGGGCGACGTGCACGCGCGCCTGCTCGATGCCTTTCAGGCCCATGATGGTCCGGGCCAGCTCGCCTTCCAGGCTGCGCTTCAGGCGCACGTCCTGAAGGAAGTGGCTGGTGCCCAGCGGCTCGTCCTTGTCGAACAGCTCGTAGCCGGCCGGCATGGACACCTTCACACCCTTGGCTGCGAGCAGCATGCGGGCGCGCGCCAGGTCTTCCTCGCGCACCAGCACCTGGCCGCTCTGCGGGTGCAGGCGGTAGTCGAAGGCCTCGGCGTCCAGCACCTGCATCACGTCAGCGGCCGGGTAGGCTTCGCCGGCGCCATACAGCGGACGGTAGGCACCCTGGTCGCGCCACAGGTAGAAGACCACGGCAGCGGCCAGCAGGGCGGCGCCCAGGGCGATGCCAAGCAACCCCAGGCGCGGGTCGAGCTTGAGTTTGTCGAGCGGCAGGCGCCCTTTGAGATTCTGCAGCACTGTCAGTCCTTACAGCGGCATGCGGATGATGTCGTCGAAGGCGCCGGTGAGCTTGTTGCGCACCTGCAGCAGCGCGGAGAACGACACGCTGGCCTTCTGGCTCTGGATCATGGCGCCGACCAGGTCTTCGCTCTGGCCGCTGTCCACCGCGGCCATGGCGGCGCTGGACTTGTGCTGTTCGGCGTCCACCGAGCGCAGCGCCTGCTCGAAGCTGGCGCCGATGCCCGGAGCCTGCGCGCTGCCGGAGAGCTGCGCGGCGGGCCGCACGGCCGGGCCGCTGGCGAGGTCGGCGTAACGGTTCATCCGGTCCAGCATGTCCTGCTGCACCTGCATGATCGAACTCATGGAAGTTTCCCCCGGAAACGAATCAGAACTGCACCTGCACGCCCTGCTCACGCATCGCGTTGAGCCGGTAGCGCAGCGCGCGGGTGGTCATGCCCAGGCTTTCGGCGGCCTTGGTCTTGTGCCCGCCGAAGCGGCGGATGGTGTCGATGACGTGCTGGTACTCGGCGAGCTTGCCACTGGCGCGCAGCGCGGCGCGGCCACCTTCGGCCGCCAGCGGGATCACCGCCGCGACGGTGGCCAGCGGCAGTTGCGGCGCGGCCAGGCCGAGGTCGCGGGGCTGGATGAACAAGCCGTTGCGCAGCACCAGGGCGCGTTGCAGGGTGTTCTCCAGCTCGCGCACGTTGCCCGGCCAGTCGTGTTGCAGCAGCGCGCGGCCGGCGGCTTCGGTGAGCAGGTCGTGCTCGGCATCCTGCGGGGCGTACTGGCGGATGAAGCGGCGCGCCAGCGGCAGCACGTCTTCCTTGCGCTCACGCAGGGGCGAGATGTGCAGCGGCAGCACGTCGAGGCGGAACATCAGGTCGGCGCGGAAGCGCCCCTCGCTGACTTCGGCCTGCAGGTCGCGGTTGGTGGCGGCGATGATGCGCACGTCCAGTTCGATCTCGCGGCGGCCGCCCAGGCGCTCCACGCGCTGTTCCTGCAGCACACGCAGCAGCTTGGCCTGCAAGGCCAGCGGCAATTCGCCGATTTCGTCCAGCAGCAGGGTGCCGCCGTTGGCCAGTTCGAACTTGCCCGGCTGGGCAGTCACCGCGCCGGTGAAGGCGCCGCGTTCGTGGCCGAAGAGGATGGATTCGAGCATCGCCTCGGGAATCGCCGCGCAGTTCACCGCGATAAAGGGCGCGTCCGGGCTGGCGATACCGTGGATGTAGCGTGCCAGCAGTTCCTTGCCGGTACCGGTTTCGCCGGTGACCAGGATCGGTGCGCGGGTCTGTGCGACCCGTTGCGCCATGGCCAGCAGGCGGCGGCCGGCCTGGGAGCGCGAAACGAACAGCTCCTGGGCGGCGCTGGAGGCTTCCTGGCGGCGCAGCAGTGCGGCCAGCTGGCCGGCGCCGAAGGGCGAGAGCAGGTAGTCGACACAACCGAGGTCGAGCAGGGTGGCGGCCTTGTCCTGCTCTTCATAGCCGACGATGGGCACCACGTCGCGCTCGCGGCCATCGCTGAGCAGCGCGCCGACCTGCGCATAAAGGTCAGGGGCGGGGAAGGCGCCGGCGAGGATGAACAGCAGGGCAGCGTCACTGCGTGCACGGGCCAATTCGGCGAAGCCGGAGAAGCGCTCGACGCGGCAGCCTTCGGCCAGCAGCGTCTGCAAAAGGAGGGCGTGAGCGGCGTCCGAGGACGGCCCGATGATCGCAACTTTTTTCTGCGCCGGCCGCTCTTCGAGCAGCGTTTCACATAATTGGTCGATCGACTGGCTTAAACTGTTCACCGCAACTTTCCATTCGCTAGTGCGTTCGACAACCCTCCTTCGCTCAACGCCAGCATCGACCGAAAACTGTTATCGGCGACTGCGGAACTTCTTTGCGGATCGGCTATCTCACGGGTGGCATTGCAACAACTTCGTCACAACTGAAGTCGCTGCAACCTGTAACTAACTCACCCACACTAACAAGTGCCAGCACTACGCCATAGCTTCCCGCCGATTAATTTAAATCAATAGACAAAAAGTTCCGTCAAAAACAGCATTTGATATCTATTGATTTAATCGCACGACCTCAGATCGCTATCATTGCGCCACGTCAGCAGCCTGTGACGCAGCAGTCACGGGCTTCCTGAAAGACAGAGCATGCCGCGAGCAACGATCAGCCGATCCCGGCGGTCATGACACCTCCCGTGTCCTTGGGCAGATGGCAGATCGAACCTGGAAGTACGACGCTGAGCATGACTGGTAAATCAAAAGTCCACCATGGCGTGCCCGCCGATAGTCTGATTCGACTGAAACCGCAGAAACTCGGCCGGCATTATCACAAGATTCCGCAGTACATCAAAGAGATCTCCGGGAAGTATCCGAGGATCATCAGCGACTACTTCCTGCGGCATTATCGAATCAATCTCGAACTGGACAACCTGAGCATTCACGAGGAACTTCCCCGTGAGCTGGAGTGTTTATTCGATTCGCCCCTGGGCAAGTTCGGTTTCGCCATGGACCGCGCCCTGCTCACCGAAGTCATCGAGTGCTATTACGGCGGCACCGTGGTCGCCAATCGCGACACGCCGCCGATCAGCAGCTCCGAGCAGCGCATGCTCGACCGCCTCGGCCTGGACGTGGTGGACCTGTTCGGCCGCGCCCTGCTGATGGGCGAATCGGTCGGCCGTCTGCAGCAGATCGACCCCACCTATGAAGAAGTGCAGTGGGAGTACGTCGCCGAGTTCAGCTACGTCAGCCACCTGACGGGCGAGCGCTCCTCGCTCTACCTCTACCTGGACAACCCGCTGGCGGACGAACTGACCCGCCGCCTCGCCGGCCCGCCGCCGCCGCGCCTCACCGGCAACCCGGTGGAGCACATCAAGCACCTGCCGCTGCGCCTGGACTGCGTGGTCGCCGCCGCGCGCCTGCCGCTGTCGCAGGTGTTGGCCCTGGAGCCGGGCGATGTGCTGACGATCCGCCCGCTGGAGCGCGTCGAAGTGCGGGTCAACCAGCAGAAGCTGTTCCGCGGCGCCATCTTCGAAGACGACGGCACCCTCTTCCTCTCCTCCCTGGAAAGCGTGAAAAACCCATGACCGGTTCTCTCTCCGACTCCGAGTTCGAGTCGCTGATCAACGACGGCGACCTGGGCCTCACCCAGGACGTCACCGATATCCCCGCCGAGCCCGTGCGCGCACCGCTGCCGCAGCAGGACCTGAGCTTCTTCGGCAAGATCCCGGTGAACGTCACCCTGGAAGTCGCCTCGGTGGAAATCTCGCTGAAGGAGCTGATGGACGTGGACGGGGGCAGCGTGATCATCCTCGACAAGCTCGCCGGCGAGCCGCTGGACGTGAAGGTCAACGGCGCGCTGTTCGCCAAGGCCGAGGTAGTCGTGATGAACGGCAACTACGGCCTGCGCGTGCTCGAACTGTGCGGCGCCAGCCTCGACGCCCTGACGGCGTGATGCTGTCCCGCTGCCTGGCCACGCTTGGCCTGCTCATCGCCGCGCTCTGCCCGCTCTACGCGCAGGCGGCCGGCGGCGAGGTCACGCTGTTCAACCTGCACGATACGGCGGACGGCCAGGCCTTCAGCGTCAAGCTGCAGATCCTCATCGTCATGACCCTGCTGGGCTTCCTTCCGGCGATGCTCATGCTGATGACCTGCTTCACCCGCTTCGTCATCGTGCTGGCAATCCTGCGCCAGGCCATCGGCCTGCAGCAGAGCCCGCCGAACAACGTGCTGGTGGGCATCGCCCTGGTGATGACCCTGCTGGTCATGCGCCCGGTCTGGCAGGACGTCTACAGCAACGCCTACCAGCCCTTCGAGGCCGACCAGATCAGCCTGGAAGACGGCCTGGGCCGCGCCAAGCAGACCCTCAGCCGCTTCATGCTCGCGCAGACCAACCGCACCTCGCTGGAAACCATGGTCAGCCTGGCCGGCGAGACGGTGCCGGAGAACCTCAACGACCTGGACTTCTCCCTGCTGCTGCCGTCGTTCGTGCTCAGCGAGCTGAAGACCGCGTTTCAGCTGGGCTTCATGATCTTCATCCCGTTCCTGGTGATCGACCTGGTGGTAGCCAGCGTGCTGATGGCGATGGGCATGATGATGCTCTCGCCGATGATGATCTCGCTGCCGTTCAAGCTGATGATCTTCGTGCTGGTGGACGGCTGGGCCCTGATGATGGGCACGCTGACCAGCAGCGTGCAGCCGTTTTAGCGGCCCTGACGGAAAACCAAAGATGCTCACTCCGGAAAGCGCCGTCGATATCGTCTCCAACGCCGTGCACATCACCGCGCTGATCGTCTGCGTGCTGATCGTGCCCAGCCTGATCGGCGGCCTGCTGGTGAGCATTTTCCAGGCGGCCACGCAGATCAACGAGCAGATGCTCAGCTTCCTCCCGCGCCTGCTGATCACCCTGGGGATGCTGGTGTTCGCCGGCCACTGGATCCTGCGCACGCTCTCGGAGCTGTTCATCGAGTCGTTCCACCAGGCGGGCCGCCTGGTCGGCTGATGCCATGCAGCAAGGCGCATCCATCCTGCAGGCCTTCGACTACCTGCAAACGCTGCAGGCCTGGTGGTGGCCCTTCTGCCGGATCATGGCGGTGTTCGCCCTGGCGCCGATCTTCAGCCACAAGGCGATCCCCATGCGCCTGCGCATCCTCCTCGGCCTGGCCCTGACCGTCGCCCTGGGCGCCGCGCTGCCGCGCCCGCCGGCCATCGATCCGCTGTCCGCGCAGGGCCTGCTGGTGGCGCTGGAGCAGATCGTCTTCGGCCTGATGCTGGGCCTTTCGCTGATGCTGGTGTTCACCGTGTTCACCCTGGTGGGCGACGTGATATCCACCCAGCTGGGCCTGAGCATGGCGGTGTACAACGACCCCATGAACGGTGTGTCGTCGTCCTCGATCTTCTACCAGCTGTACTTCATCCTGCTGGTGTTCCTGTTCCTCTCCATCGACGGTCACCTGCTGGTGGTGAGCATCCTCTACCAGAGCTTCATCTACTGGCCGGTGGGCAGCGGGCTGCATTACCTGGGACTGGAGTCGGTGGCCGGCAGCCTCGCCTGGGTGTTCTCCGCCGCCGTGCTGATCACCCTGCCGGTGGTGTTCTGCATGACCCTGGTGCAGTTCTGCTTCGGCCTGCTCAACCGCATCTCGCCGGCACTCAACCTGTTCTCCTTAGGGTTTCCCATGGCGATCATCGCGGGCCTGGCGTGCATCTGGCTGACCCTGCCGGACATCCCCGAGAACTACCTCAAGCTCACCCGCCAGTTGCTCGATGCCATCGGCGTGATCTTCCGCGAGGGGCGCCATGGCTGACCAGCACAGCGCCCAGGAGAAAACGGAAGAGGCCTCCCAGCAGAAGCTGAAAAAGAGCCGAGAGGACGGCCAGGTCAGCCGCTCCAAGGACCTCTCCACCACCCTCTCGCTACTGGCCACGCTGGTCGCGCTGAAGTTCTGCGTGGAGCACTTCTACGATGGCATCAGGCAGGGCTTTGCGCTGTCCTTCATCGATCTGCGGAACAGCGAGATCGGCCTGGACGACCTGCCGCTGGTGCTAGGCCACCATCTGGTGCTGTTCATCACCACGCTGCTGCCGCTGCTGGTCACGCCGCTGCTGGTGGTGCTGTTCTCGATGATCCCCGGCGGCTGGATCTTCTCCAGCAAGAACTTCATGCCCAAGCTGTCCAAGCTCAACCCGATCACCGGGCTTGGGCGCATCTTCTCGATGCAGAACTGGACGGAGCTGGCCAAGTCGCTGCTCAAGATCGTCGTGCTGATCCTCGTCGCCCTCTATCAGTTGCACGGCGCCCTGCCCGGCCTGCTGGCGCTGCAGCGCAGCAACGTGCACAGCGCCATTGCCGCCGCCTTCGGCACCTTCTACGACATCACCCTGTCGCTGCTGGTGGTGTTCATCCTGTTCTCGGTCATCGACATCCCGATCCAGTACTTCTTCTTCAAGAAGAAGCTGCGCATGACCAAGCAGGAGCGCAAGGAAGAGCACAAGAACCAGGAAGGCCGACCGGAAGTGAAGGCGCGCATCCGCCAGATGCAGCGCCAGCTGGTGCACCGGCAGATCAGCAAATCGATCAGGACCGCCGACGTGGTGATAGTGAACCCGGTGCATTTTGCCGTGGCGCTGCGCTACGACCCGAAGAAGGCCCAAGCGCCCTACGTGGTCGCCAAGGGCCTGGACGAGACCGCGCTGTACATCCGCAAGCTGGCCAAGGCCCATGACCTGGAAGTGCTCGAATTGCCGCCGCTGGCGCGCGCCATCTACGCCACCACCCAGGTGAACCAGCAGATTCCTGCGCAGCTGTACAAGGCCGTGGCCCACGTCCTCACCTACATCCTCCAGCTCAAGGCCTGGCGCTCCGGGCGCCGTGAGCGGCCGGAGCTGATCAAGAACGTCCCCATTCCCGAAGAACTGCTGAACAGAGTCTGACCATGCGCCTACTGCAGTCACTATTGCCGACCTTCCAGAGCGGCCGCATCGGCATCCCGCTGATCATCCTGTCGATCCTCTCGATGATCATCCTGCCGCTGCCGCCGCTGGTGCTGGACGCCCTGTTCACCTTCAACATCGTGGTGGCGATCCTGGTGCTGCTGGTCAGCGTGTCGTCGAAAAGTCCGCTGGACTTTTCCCTGCTGCCCACGGTGATCCTGGTCACCACGCTGCTGCGCCTGACCCTCAACGTCGCTTCCACCCGCGTGGTGCTGCTCGACGGCCACACCGGCACGGGCGCGGCCGGCAAGGTGATCGAAGCCTTCGGCCACGTGGTGATCGGCGGCAACTTCATCGTCGGCCTGATCGTCTTCGTGATCCTGATGATCATCAACTTCATGGTCATCACCAAGGGCGGCGAGCGCATCTCCGAGGTGACCGCGCGCTTCACCCTGGACGCCCTGCCCGGCAAGCAGATGGCCATCGACGCCGACCTCAACGCCGGCCTGATCGACCAGAACGAAGCCAAGCGCCGCCGCTCGGAAGTGGCCAAGGAAGCCGACTTCTACGGCGCGATGGATGGCGCCTCGAAGTTCGTCCGCGGCGACGCCATCGCCGGCATCCTGATCCTGCTGATCAACCTGTTCGGCGGCCTGGCCATCGGTGTGTTCGTCTACGACCTGCCGGCCGGTGCGGCCTTCCAGCGCTACGCCCTGCTGACCATCGGCGACGGCCTGGTGGCGCAGATTCCGGCGCTGCTGCTGTCCACCGCGGCGGCGATCATCGTCACGCGGGTCAACGAGTCGGCGGAAATCACCAGCCTGGTGCGCAAGCAGATGCTGGCCTCGCCGTCGCTGCTGTACACCGTCGCCGGCATCCTCGTGGTGCTCGGCCTGGTGCCGGGCATGCCGCACATCGCGTTCTTCGCCTTCGCCGCACTGGTGGCCTTCATCGCCTGGCGGCTGTCGCTGGCCGGCCCGCCCATCGAGGCGCAGACGCTGGAGCAGACCCAGGCGCTGACGCAGGCCATGGACCAGGAGCGCGCGCAGCAACTGGGCTGGGAAGACATCCCGCTGGTGGAGCGCCTGTCGATCTCGCTGGGTTACAAGCTGGTCAGCCTGGTCAACGAGGCCAGCGGCGCGCCGCTGCCGCAACGGATTCGAGGGGTGCGCCAGACGCTCTCGGAAAGCCTGGGCTTCCTCCTGCCGGAAGTGCAGATCCGCGACAGCCTGCGCCTGAAGGCCTCGCAGTACGCCATCCACATCAACGGCGAGCGCATCGACGGCGCGGAAATCCACGCCGACCGGCTGATGGCGATTCCCTCGCCGGAACTCTACGGCGAGATCGACGGCATCCTCGGCGTCGATCCAGCCTACCGCATGCAGGTGGTGTGGATCCTGCCGGCGGACAAGTCCCGCGCGCTGAACCTGGGCTACCAGGTGATCGACTGCGCCAGCGTGGTCGCCACGCACCTGAACAAGGTGGTGCGCGAGCACCTGCCGGACATCTTCAAGCACGACGACGTCGAGCACCTGATGCAGCGCCTGACCCTGCAGGCGCCCAAGCTGGCCGAATCGCTGAAGGCGCAGCTGACCTACTCGCAGCAGCACCGGGTATTCCGCCAGCTGCTGCAGGAGGAAGTGGCGCTCAAGGACATCGTCACCATCGCCAGCGCCCTGCTCGAAGGCAGCGAGACCACCAAGGACCCGGTGCTGCTGGCCTCCGATGTGCGCTACGCGCTGCGCCGCAGCATCGTCTCGTCGATTGCCGGCGACCGCCCGGAGCTGAGCGTGTTCGTGCTGGAGAACGCCCTGGAGAACACCCTGCTCGGCGCCCTGAGCATCGCCCAGCAGGCCGGCCCGGTGAGCCTGGACAACATCCCGGTGGAACCCAGCCTGCTCAACCAGCTGCAGCACAGCATGCCGGTGGTGAAGGAAAAGCTGCGCAAGGAAGGCCACCCGCCGATCCTCACCGTGATGCCGCAGCTGCGACCGCTGCTGGCGCGTTACGCGCGGGTGTTCAGCCCGGGGCTGCACGTGCTGTCGCAGAACGAGATTCCGGAGCGGGTGGGGGTGCAGATTATGGGGACGCTGGGGTAGGGAGTTCCTGGGAGCCCGGAGCTGGGTGTTGCCCTCTCCCTAACCCTGGCTGCGCGCCCCGCTCCGAAGGGAGAGGGGACTGATCGGCATGGGTAGGAAGATCAGCGCTCGCCGGTTAACGCTGTGGTTGCAGTGCACACCGAACGACTCCCTCTCCCTTCAGGGAGAGGGCTGGGGAGAGGGTGCATCAGACTGCACCCAAGCCAACCCCATCACGACAACCGCGCCCGCCCCAGCAGACTGCGGTTGAAACTCACCGACATCGACGTCACCAGCTCGGTGAACGCCGCGCTCGGCCGGTCCAGCTTGAAGCCCTGTTCGAAGCGCGCATTCTTCGCGTCCTTCTTCGACCACTGGCAGATCGCGGTGATGTCCACCGAGCGGGTGTGATCCTCGCGCACCGGAATCTCCAGGCGCATGTCGTAGCAGCTGCCCGGCGCCAGCGGCTCCTCCGTCACCAGCCGCAGGCCACCCATCGAGACATCCAGGACCACCCCCATGGGGTCGCCGCTCAGGCGGTTGGTCACGTTGATCTGGCCGATGTGGCGGAAGGTCAAACGGCGGTGCTTGCGCATGGCGGCCTCTTGTAGGGAACGGGCTCTGGGACAGGCGCTTCAGGGAGCGAAACGCGCGCGCATCCTAGCAGCGCCAGCACCTCAAACGAACTCAAAAGCTATCAACTGGCCAGTATTCGCCACGAAATCGCCACGCCTTCCATCGCCCGGCGCGGCGCTGCAGCCGTGCAGCGGACTCCTGCGATCCGCGAGTCCGCTCCTACGCCACATCTGCTATCGGGCGATCCACAGCAGGCACAGGGAGAGCGTGACCAACGACCCCAGCGTCGACACCAGAATGCTCCGCGACACCACCGCGGCCTCGCGCTGGTAGTACTCGGCAAGCATGAACGGCCCGGTGCCAGTGGGCAGCGCGCTGAGCAGCAGCGCCGAATCCGCCCACAGCGGTGGCAGGTCGAAGACCTTGTAGGCGAGGAAACCGGTGAGCAGCGGCTGGCCGACCAGCTTGATCGCCACCAGCGGCCAGGCGCCGACCTGCTCGCCCTCCTGCTTCTGCGCCAGGAACAGGCCCAGCGAGACCAGCGCGCAGGGCGTGGTGGCAGCGGCGAGCATGTCGAGGAAGTGCAGCAGCGGCACTGGCAGGCCGATACCGGTCACTGCCCAGAGGCCACCGATGATCGGCGACACCACCAGCGGGTTCTTGCCCAGCGCCTTGCTCACCACCCAGATGGCGCGGCCGATGTGTTTCTCTTCCTGCAGCCCGACCTCGATGCAGACCACGGCGATGGCGAACAGCACGCAGACCACCAGCAGCGAGGCGATCAGCGCCGGCTCCAGGCCGTCCTGGCCGAACACCAGCAGGCACAGCGGAATGCCCATGTACCCGGTATTGGCGTAGGACGCGCTGAGGCCGTCGATGCTCGCCGCCGGCAGCGCACGGCCCTGCATCAGGCGCCAGACGAGGGTGGCGAAGAACACCAGCAGGCAGCCGCCGGTAAAGGCGGCGAGGAAGCCCGGCTGCCAGATTTCCGCCCAGGTCGCGGTGGCAGTGACCTTGAACAACAGCGCCGGCAGGCACAGCCAGACCACCAGCTTGTTGATCTCCGAGGCCGCCTGCGGGCCGAGGCGGTTGGTGCGCCGGCACAGCCAGCCGACCAGGATCAGCGCGAAGATCGGCAGGACGACGGCGAACACGGTGTGCATGGCAGGGAACCTGGAGAGCGGGAGCGGCAGGCGAGCATAGGGTTGCCAATCGATACCGTCCAATGCTTACTAAAGCGCCAATCCATACCCAAACCGTATCGATGATCGACTTCCGCCAGCTGCGCTATTTCCTCGCCCTCGCCGAGCACCTGCACTTCGGCCGAGCCGCCGAGGCGCTGCACATCACCCAGCCGCCGCTGAGCCGGCAGATCGCCGCGCTGGAAGAAGAACTGGGCACGCCGCTGTTCGCCCGGCATTCGCGCTCGGTGGAGCTGACCGCCGCCGGCCGCGACTTCCAGCAGCAGGCCCGGGCGCTGCTCGCCGGTCTCGATCTTGCCGTGCGTTCGGCACGCGCCACGGCACGCGGCGAGCGCGGCGAGCTGCGCATCGGCTTCACCATGCTGGCTGCCTGGACGCTGCTGCCGCGCCTGCTGAAAATCTTCGCCGACGGCCACCCGGAGGTGAAGCTGGTGCTCAACGAGATGCTCCCGCGCGACCTGGGCCCGGCGCTGGACAGCGGCGAGGTGGACGTCGCCCTGACCTTCCCCGAACGCGAACCGGGCCAGCGCCTCTATCGCACGCTGCAGCGCGAGCCGCTGTGCGCGGTGTTGCCGGCCGAACACGGCCTGGCGCAGGAAGCAGAACTGGACGTGACCAAGCTGGCCGGCGAACCCTTCATCACCTTCCCGCCGGCCACCGCACCGGCCCTGCACGAATCGGTGATGGAGTGCTGCCGCCAGCACGGCTTCGCACCGGCGGTGCGCATGGAGACACACCTGCAGCAGACCATCGTCAACCTGGTGGCCGAGGGGCTGGGCGTGTCGCTGGTGCCGGACTCGATGCGGCGCATGCAACTGCCCGGCGTGGCCTTCCGCGCCATCGGCCGGTCGCCGCAGGTGGAGTACGGCGCGGCCTGGAGCCCGCACAACGACAACCCGTGCCTGGCGGCTTTCCTGCGCAGCGCGGGGGCCGTCGAGGCCTGAGGCCTCGGGTTCACATTGCAGGAGCGCGCCATGCCCGCTCCTACAGGTTTACGCCGGCGCCGATGAACACGTAGGGCGCATAACGCCTATGGCGTTATCCGCCAGCGCGGCGGATAACCCGTGCCGGGTTATGCGCCCTACGGAAGCCGCGCAATCAAACGCGGCCGGTCACCGGGATGCACGCACCGGTAATGGCCGCCGCAGCGTCCGAGGCGAGGAACAGCAGCGTCGCCGCCAGTTGCTCCGGCTTCACCCAGCGGTCGAATTCCGCAGTGGGCATGTCGGCGCGGTTCTGCGGGGTGTCGATGATGCTCGGCATCAGCGCGTTGACGGTGATCCGCGCGTCCTTCAGTTCCTCCGCCAGCGCTTCGGTCAGGCGCATGACGCCGGCCTTGGACGCCGCATAGGCCCCCATGCCCAGCGCCGCGCGGGTTGCAGCTGCGGCAGCGATATTGAGGATGCGCCCGTGTCCGCGCGCCTTCAGGTGCGCCAGCGCAGCCTGGCTGGAGACCACGGCGGTGCGCAGGTTGATGCGGTACATCAGGTCCCAGGTGTCGATGTCACCATCGCCCAGGGTTTCCCAGTGGAAGCCGCCGGCCACGTTGATCAGCGCGTCGAGGCCGCCGAAATGCTCGTTGACCTTTTCCAGCGCGGTGCGGGCGGCGTCCGGGTCGGTGAGGTCGATGCCGCCGATGGACAGCGCGCCGGCCTGTGGATAACGCGGGCCGACGGCGCGGTCGAGCAACGCGACCTGCCAGCCGGCGTCGGCGAACGCCTGGCCGACCACGCTACCCAGATGGCCGAAGCCGCCGGTGATGGCGACGATCCTGTTCATGCTGCTACCTCGTGTCGGTGGGAGAGGCGTTCTTATAGGGGTAGCAGGGGTTGCGCGAAAGGTCGCGGGCGCCAGATCAGGGGACGGATCGGGACGGCGAGCAGGCCCTCTCCCAGAGGGAGAGGGTCAGGGTCGGCCTTACTTCACCAACCGCGCATCCAGGCTGTTCTGCGCCAGCCGCTGCGCCTGCTCCTTCGTCATCCCCAGGTGCTCGTGCAGGGCCTGGAAGTTCTCGGTGACATAGCCGCCGAAATACGCCGGGTCGTCCGAGTTCACCGTCACCTTCACGCCGCGCTCGAGCATGTCGAGGATGTTGTGCTCGCGCATGTGGTCGAACACGCAGAGCTTGGTGTTGGACAGCGGGCAGACGGTCAGCGGGATCTGCTCGTCGATGATGCGCTGCATCAGTCGCTCGTCCTCGATGGCGCGCACGCCGTGGTCGATACGCTCGATCTTGAGCAGGTCCAGGGCTTCCCAGATGTACTCTGGCGGGCCTTCCTCGCCGGCGTGGGCGACGGTGAGGAAGCCTTCGGCGCGGGCGCGGTCGAACACGCGCTGGAACTTGCTCGGCGGATGGCCGACTTCGGAGCTGTCCAGGCCGACGGCGATGAAGGCGTCGCGGAACGGCATGGCCTGGTCGAGGGTCTTGAACGCCTCTTCCTCGGACAGGTGGCGCAGAAAGCTGAGGATCAGGCCATGGCTGATGCCCAACTGCTTCTCGCCATCCTTGAGCGCGCCCTGGATGCCACGCAGCACCACCTCGAAGGGCACGCCACGGTCGGTGTGGGTTTGCGGGTCGAAGAACGGCTCGACGTGGATGACGTTCTGCGCCTTGCACTTCTCCAGGTAAGCCCAGGTCAGATCGTAGAAGTCCTGCTCGGTACGCAGCACGTCGGCGCCGGCGTAGTAGAGGTCGAGGAATTCCTGCAGGTTGTTGAACGCATAGGCCTTGCGCAGGCTCTCGACATCGCCCCAGGGCAGGGCGACCTTGTTGCGCTCCGCCAGGGCGAAAAGCAGCTCGGGCTCCAGCGAACCCTCCAGGTGCAGGTGCAGTTCGGCCTTGGGCAGGGCATTGAGCCAGTCGTACATGGGTGAGGTCTCGTTATCGGTGGGTCAGGCGCCGGTGATTGGCACACAGGCGGACCCGGCAAGCAATTGGCAGCGGGGCGACGAGCCCCATCACGCAGTGGACAGAGATAATTCTGACGCAAAAGACAGATATCCGCGAAATCTTCCGACCGGGTCCCTTTCTAGAATCGCCTTCCACCTATCCACCCGGCCCGCCTCATGAACAAGACTCTCCTGGCCCTGCTGCTGCCGCTGGCCCTGATCGCCTGCGGGCAGCCCGGTGACCTGAAATACAACGAGGTGGTGACCTCCGCCTTCCTCTCCAACGTGCAGCGCATCGACCGGGACATGGAAGGCCTGATCAACGGCGATTTCGACCCCGGCCACAACCCAGGCCGCGGGGCGCCGGCAAAGAGCCCCGGCGAGCATATCGCCGAGCTCGAAAGGAACCTGAACCAGGTGCAGCAACTCCCGCACAGCGAGGACGCCGGCCCGTTCGCCAGCAGCCTGTCCCGTTACTACGAACTGCAGATCGGCTACTACCAGCAGCTCAAGCGTTACGCGGAGACCACCGACCAGGCGAACAAGGAGACCCTGGCGCAGAGCCTGGCGACCACCTACCGGAGCTTGCGGGCAATGCCCGAACAGATCTTCGCCGCGCAGAAGCAGTTCCTCGAGCGCACCAGCCGGCTTCACTGAGGGCCCGCGCGGCACGCCGTCGCGCGCTGGTGCGCTTACCGGGCATTGCCTAAGATGGCGAACTCGCCTCTTACGCCAATGGACATCCCCCTCGATGCTGCGCGCGCTCAAAGAAGAAAAATTCCTCCTCCTTGCCCTGCTGGTGGCGATTGCCGTGTACCCGCTGGAGCACAGCCTGCTGGGTGGCGGCAAGATGCTCGCGGGGATCGCCGCCAGCGCGCTGCTGGCGGTGATCATCGGCGTATCCCTGCGCGTGGCGCACCACGCCGAGATTCTTGCGGAGAAGGTCGGCGAGCCCTACGGCACCATGATCCTGACCCTGGCGGCGGTGCTGGTGGAGGTGGTGATCCTGGCGATCATGATGAACCACAACCATTCGCCGACCCTGGCCCGCGACACCATCTACGCCGCGGTGATGCTCGACATGAACGGCATCCTCGGCCTGGCCGCGCTGCTGGGCGGCCTCAAGCACGGCGAGCAGTCGTACAACGACGACTCCGGCAAGACCTACGTGACCATGATCCTCACCGCCGTGGGCATCTCGATGGTGGTGCCGGAGCTGATCCCGGCCGAGCAGTGGAAGCTCTACTCGTTCTTCACCATCGGCTGCATGGTCATGCTCTACGCGCTGTTCCTGCGCATGCAGACCGGCCAGCACAGCTACTTCTTCAGCTACAACTACGCCACCCACGGCGAGCATGGCGAAGGCCACGAGGCTCCCGGCAGCAGCAAGCAATCCATGGCCCTGCTGGTGGTCGGCGTGGTGCTGATCGGCGCGCTGGCGGAGGTGATGTCCAAGGCCCTGGACGTCGGCCTGGAAGGCAGCGGCGTACCGCCCATCGTGCCAGCGCTGCTGGTGGCGGCGATCTCCGCCAGCCCGGAAATCCTCACCGCCCTGCGCGCGGCCATGGCCAACCGCATGCAGCCGGTGGTCAACATCGCCCTGGGCGCGTCGCTGTCCACCGTGATCCTCACCGTGCCGGTGATCGAGGCGCTGGCGCTGTTCAAGGGCCAGCCGATCCAGATGGCGATGACCCCGCTACAGACCGGCATGATGTTCATCACCCTGATGGTCGCCGGCTACAACCTGCACGACGGCAAGACCAACGCCATCGAGGGCATGACCCATTTCGTGCTGTTCGCCACCTTCCTGATGTTGTCGTTCATGGGACTCTGACCATGCTCAAGATCTACCTCGCCGGCCCCGATGTATTCCGACCCGACGCCCTCGCCCAGGGCGAAAAGCTCAAGGCGCTGTGTGCCGAGTTCGAACTGCAGGGCCTCTACCCGCTCGATCACTCGGTGCCTGAAGGCATCGCCAATCCGCCGGAGCAGGCGCTGTGGATCTACCAGGCCAACCTCAACCTGATCGCCGAGGCGGACGTGGTGCTGGCCAATCTCAATCCCTTCCGCGGCGCCGAGCCGGACAGTGGCACGGCCTTCGAGCTGGGCTACGCCGCCGCGCTGGGCAAGCCACTGTTCGGCTACATTGATGAAGGCGGCAGCTGTGCGGAACGCCTGCCCTGCGAGTGGCACGGCGAAGAGCCGGGTCGCGACCGCGACGGCAACCAGATCGAGGGCTTCGGCCTGCCGCTGAACCTGATGCTCGGCGTGCCGGTTCGCATTGCCGTGGGCGGGCCGCGGGAAGCGCTGGAACTGCTACGCGCGGAACTGATGCCCCTGTAGGAGCGGGCCATGCCCGCGATCCGCGCCGCAGGGCGCGCCTGCCGGCCGATCATCAGCAACAAAAAACGCGCCCTGGGGCGCGTTTTTCGTTTCACTCGGCAGGCCGTCAGCGACGCCCTTCGAGCTTGAAGAAGAACACCTTGGTCGCCTGGCGGGCGACGATCCGCCCACCGCTGACGCGTGGCTCGAAGCGCCACTTGTCCATGGCATCGCGCACGGCGTTGTCGAACATGCGCGGCGGCGAGGACTCCAGTACCTGGATGTCGGCGATGCGGCCATCGCTGGTGATGGTGAACAGCACCTTCACCCGGCCTTCGATGCCACGGTTCAGCGCCATGCGCGGGTAGACCGGCGGGTCCATGCGCAGCGGCTTGATGTCGCTGTCGTTGAGGCTGCCGGTGGGCAAGCCGGCCGGGCCCTGGGAACCGGCCGGCGCGGCCTGGGCACCCTGGGTGAACTGGCCGACGGTGGGCGCAGCGGGCGGCGGCGGTGCAGCCGGGGCCGGCGGTGCGACGGCTTCCTCGGCGGGCTCCGGGTCCGGCTCGGGCTTGGGTTTCGGCTTGGGCTTGGGCGATACCTTGGGCACGGCCTTCTCGGGCGGCTTGGGTTTCGGCTTGGGCTTCTCCACCGGCTTGGGCGGCTCGATCGGTTTCGGCGGCTCGGGCTCCGGCGGCGGCGGAGTCGGCGCGGCGGCGGGCGGCTGCTGCACTTCGGGCTTGGGCGGCAGGGTGACGACACTCACCTGCATGGCCTTGGGCATCTCGCCGGCGCCCAGATTCAGTTCGGCCGGCGTGGGCATCACCCAGACCAGCGCCGCGACGATGGCCAGGTGCATGCCGATCGCCAGGCCCGAGGACTTCCACCAGCCACCGGGGGGCGGCGGCTGTTCGCCGTCTTCCACGCCTTCGACCGGCGCGGCGTAGGGAATCAGGACCTCTTCGGGAACCACTTCCTCGTCGCGGCGGGGGCCGGCACAACTGACGAGACGCAGGGTGCCCTCATTGACGCGCTGGGCGTTCACGCTGGGCAAATGGGCGCCGTCATCCGCCGTGGCGGAAGTGAACAGCTGTTCCTCAGCGTCCACGGCAAGACTGGCGTCCGCCGCTTTGCGCGGTTGGGGTAACGACATGAGAAAGCCTGCGGGAAGAGTTCACGAAGCAGTATCTGCTGATAATTATTATCATTCACTCGTTACGCGAGGGCAACCTTCTCTGTCAGGCCGGTGCGATCGCGCAGCGCAAAAGATCGGTCTGCAAGGCCTGTGGATCAAGTTCGGCGGCCAGGATCAGCTCTATCCGGCTGTCCTTGCGCCAGGCACTGGGCGTCCACGGCGCCGGACCAACGGTACGGTTGCAGGCCAGCCAGGCGTCCTCGCCGTGCAGCACCGCCTTGGCCCGCAACAGGCCGGGAAGCCCGGCCAGCCAGGCGTCCAGCTCGGCCGTGCGGAAGCGCCAGTCACGGTGGAAGCGCCATCCGACCGCCTGTCGGCCCTCTTCGACGCGCACCTGACGCAGCGGCGACTCTCGACGCAACAGCATCGCCGGTTCGATGGACGAAGCGCCCTGCGGCAAATCAGCGCCCGTCACTTCAAGCGGCGTACTCGGCAGCTCGCCCAGCAGTAATCGGCCGTGGGTCGTCCAGCGCAACGCCGCCTCCGGCAAGCGCGCCACCAGGGCCGCACGCGCCGCGTCATCCAGCGCTTCGGACTTGTTCATCAGCAGCAGCGCCGTCTCGCCCAGCGCCAGCTGCTGCGCCTCGGGCAAGGGCTGCCCGGCGGCCAGTGCGGCAGCATCGAGCACCATCACCAGCGGCTGCACCGCCAGCACGCCCTGCCAGGGCGCGGCGCGCAGTTGCGCCAGCAGTTGCGCGGGATGGCCGAGGCCGGAGGGCTCGATGAACAGCCGTTGCGGCCTGGCCTTGCGCAGCAGCCGGCCGAGGCCGACCTGGAACGGTGCGCCGTTCACGCAGCACAGACAGCCGCCGGCGACTTCGCCCAGGGCGATGCCGTCGTCGTCACGGGACAACAACGCGGCATCCAGGCCGACCTGGCCGAATTCGTTGACCAGCACGGCCCAGCGCTCACCCGCCGGGCGTTGCCCCAGCAAGTCCTGCAGCAGGCTGGTCTTGCCCGCCCCGAGGGGGCCGGCGATGAGATGAGTCGGGATCTGCTTCAACATTCGCCCATGGTGCCGCCTGACGCTCGCCGGGAAAAGCGCTAGAGTCGCGGCTCTCTCTCGCCAACCCCGGATCGATCATGCGCCTGTTGCTGCCTCTCGCCCTCGCCTGCCTGCCCCTGCTCGCCCACGGCGAGGCCTGCGTGGTGCACACCCAGGGCAAGGATGTCGACGTGAAGGTCTGTCAGCAGAACCGCACCATCCCGGAAAAACTCTTCCGCGAGGGTTTCTGCCAGCCGCAGCTCAAGGACCAGAAGGTCGAGGTGACCTACGCCGAGAATTGCCCCAGCGGCGCCTTCGGTGTCTGCGAGAACGCCCAGACCCAGGGCGTGCCCTATCGCCAGGACATCCACTACTACGGCGTGGCCAGCGACGCGCGCGTCCTCCAGCCCTTCTGCGAACAACAGAGCAACGGCCACTGGCGCAAACCGCAGTAACGGTCATCGCCCTGTCACACGACTCGGGCTTACTGACGTCGGGTACCTCACACCCTCCCGGCACCCCACGCCGGACATGATCTTGGTGAATTGGGCCGCTCTCCCCGGGCGGCCCATTTTTTTGCCCGCGCGAAACCTCAGCCGAGCCAGTCGAGCGTGAGCAGCAGGCGTCGCTCACCCGGCGCCGGCAGCGGCGAGCGGTGGACGATGCCGCCGCCGAGATTGCCGGCCCATTTCTCGCCCTTGAACAGCCCCACGTCGCCGGCGGCCATCTCGCGGATCTCGGCCCGGCTGACCGGTTCGGCTGCCGCATCGCCCAGCCGTGCGCGGGCCATGGCCCACTCCTCCAGCCATTGGCTGGCGGGGCCCGAGTAGGTCGTGACCAGGCGCAGCGGCACGTGATCGACGTGGAAGCGCGGACACATGGCCTTGTCCAGGCTGCGCAGGCGCAGGCCGATGCGCTGCGCACCGGTCAGACAGGCGAAGGCTTCGGCCAGCCATTGCAGGTCGCTGCGAAACAGCGTGCAGCCGTCGAGCATGGCGTACTGGCGCAGCAGGTCGCCCAGTTCGACGCGCTCATCGACCACCTCGAGGCTCTGCGTCAGGTCCAGCGCCTGGGTCCCCAGCCAGCCGGCGAAGCTGCTGATTTCCGGGTACAGCGTGCGTTGCCAGACGGCCAGGTTGACGTCTTCCTTGAGCACTTCGGCGAGCACCTGCGGATCGTCGCTGAGCACCTGGCGCGGCCAGACGGGGGTTTCGAGGGCGAGCATCAGGCGCCGGCCTCCCAGGGTTCGAAGGGATCGGGCAGGCGTTTCCAGGCGGTGGTGCCGGCGGCCATTTCTTCTTCGTCGAGCAGGCAGTCGTCCAGTTCGGCGAACAGCTGCGGGAAGTCCAGGTTCTGGCCGATGAACACCAGTTCCTGGCGGCAATCGCCGCTGTCTTCGCGCCAGTGGCGCAGCACGCCCTGCAGCTCGGTGGTGTCCTGCGGCCAGTGCTCGCGCGGGACGAAGCGCCACCAGCGCCCGGCCAGGCCGTGACGCATCAGGCCGCCGGCCTGGGACCAGCTGCCGGCCTCGCGGTAGCGGCTGGCGAGCCAGAAGAAGCCCTTGGAGCGCAGCAGCCGGCCGTTGCTCCAGGGCCGGGCGAGGAAGTCGTGGAAGCGCTGCGGGTGGAAGGGCCGGCGCGCCCGGTAGACATCCGAGGAGATGCCATAGGCCTCGGTCTCCGGCAGGTGCTCGCCGCGCAGTTCCTTGAGCCAGCCCGGCGCCCGCTCGGCGCGCTGGAAGTCGAAGCGGCCGGTGTCGAGGATGCTCGTTAGCGGCACCTGGCCCATGACCATGGGCTGGATGTCGGCGTCCGGGTTGAGCCGGCGCAGGATCGCCAGCAACTCGTCGCGCTCGGCGCTGCCGATCAGGTCGATCTTGCTCACCAGGATCACGTCCGCGAACTCCACCTGCTCCACCAGCAGGTCGCTGAGTGAGCGCTCGTCGTCCTCGCCGAGGGTTTCACCACGCTCGGCGAGGCTGTCGGCGCCCTGGTAGTCAGCGAGGAAGTTCAGCCCGTCGACCACCGTGACCAGCGTGTCCAGCCGCGCCAGGTCGGACAGGCTGCGGCCCTGCTCGTCGCGGAAGGTGAAGGTCTCGGCCACCGGCAGCGGTTCGGAGATACCGGTGGACTCGATCAGCAGGTAGTCGAAGCGACCTTCGCTGGCGAGGCGGCTGACCTCTTCCAGCAGGTCCTCGCGCAGGGTGCAGCAGATGCAGCCGTTGCTCATCTCCACCAGGCGCTCCTGGCCACGGTTGAGGCTGACATCGCGCTGCACCTCGCGGCCGTCGATGTTGATTTCGCTCATGTCGTTGACGATGACCGCGACCTTGAGGCTCTCGCGGTTCTTCAGCACATGGTTGAGCAGCGTGCTCTTGCCGGCGCCAAGGAAGCCGGACAGGACGGTGACGGGGAGTGGGGCGTTCACGGGGATCATCTCCAGGGAATTCAGGCTTCGCGGACGTGCAGTTCGCGCCGTTCCTGGCGCTCCTTGGCCTCGATGCACAGCGAGGCGGTGGGGCGCAGCAGCAGGCGGCGCAGACCGATCGGTTCGCCGGTTTCCTCGCACCAGCCGTAATCGCCCCGGGCCAGGCGCTCCAGCGCCTGGTCGATCTTGTCGAGCAGCTTCTTCTCGCGCTCCAGCAAGCGCAGTTGCCACTGGCGCGACTCCTCGCGGCTGGCGACATCGGCTTCGTCGCTGGCCCGCTCGGTGTCCTGCAGAGCCTGGAACTCCTCCTCGATGCGCCCTTGCAGTTCGTCGCGCTGGTCCAGCAGCAGTGCGCGGAAATAGCCCTGTTGCGCCTCGCTCATGTAGGCCTCGCCGGGCTGGGCGAGCAGTTCCTGTTCGGTCATGACCGTCTCCGGAAGGGAGTGATCTTTTATGTTATATTATAACAATGCACGCTCGACAATAGCCTGCCGACGTGCGATATCGACGCTTCGCTCCACCCATCTGCCGAGACCCTCGATGCTGCGCCGCGCCCTGCTGCTCTGCCTGTTCGCTCCCTTCGCCCACGCCGGCGGGTCCGCGCCACTGCCTTTCCCCGGCGAGGAACCGGCGCGCTGCGCCTGGTCGGCTTCGGTGCTGGCCTGCATGGACGATTCGGGAAATCTCTACAGCGTCGCCACCCAGGGCCACGACACCTACCTGCGCGGTTTCGAGGCGAGCAGCGGACGACGTTGGGCGCAGACCGGCACGCGCTACGGCAGGCTGACCTTCTTCAGCGGGGTGACCAGCGATGGCCAGGTGTGGGTCGGCACCAGCCGCGGGATCGGCTGGACCAACATCAGCCGCTTCAGCAGCTCCACGGGTGACAGTGCGCGCCTGACCTGCGGCCGGGTCAGCGGTTGCAAGCAGCACGAACGCTGACGAGCCCATTGCGGGATCGGCGGGAAGCAAATACGTTATATTATAACAATTTCCGACTGTGACCCGCCCATGACCGCCCTGCTCCCCGATATCGCCTGCCAATCGACCCGCCTGCCCATCCCGCTCGACTGGGTCGGCATGCAAGGCATCGCCGTGCCGCTGCGTATCGCTGGCGAGCGCGTTGCCGCCTATGCCGACGCCGGCGTCAGCCTCGACGAAGCCGACGCGCGCGGCATCCACATGTCGCGGCTGTACCTGGCGCTGGAGGCGCTGGCGGATGCGGAGCTTTCACCGGCGCTGCTGCGTGACCTGCTCAGGCAGTTCCTCAGGAGCCACGCGCAGCTTTCCCGGCGCGCCAGCCTGACGCTGCGTTTCGAACTGCTGCTGCGACGCCCGGCGCTGGTCAGCCCACTGAGCGGCTGGAAGCGCTACGCCTGCGAGATCCACGCGCAGCTGGAGGACGATGCGCTGCATCTGGAGTTGCACCTGAATCTGCCCTACTCCTCGACCTGCCCGTGCTCGGCGGCGCTGGCGCGCCAGCTGATCCAGGAGCGCTTCGACGCCGACTTCGCCGACCGCCCGCTGAAGGCCAGCGAGGTCCGCGCCTGGCTCGGCAGCCCGCAGGGCATAGTCGCCACGCCGCACAGCCAGCGCAGCGAGGCACAGCTGAACCTGCGACTCGACCCGACCGCACCGGCATTCGCTTTCAGCGAGCTGATCGACCACGCCGAAGACGCCCTCGGCACCGCCGTGCAGACGGCAGTCAAGCGCGCCGACGAACAGGCCTTCGCCCTGGCCAATGGGCAGAACCTGATGTTCTGCGAGGATGCCGCACGCCGGCTGCACCGGGCGCTGTTGCAGCGCGAAGAGGTGTCAGGCTTCGAGGTGCGCGTGGTGCATGCGGAAAGCCTGCACGCCCACGATGCGGTGGCGGTGAGCCGCTGGGTGCGCGACTAGGCGCCGAGGTCGAGCGCCAGGCGAATCTGGTCGCGGCACTGGATGCCGTTCTCGTAGATCGGCTCGGGGTAATGCCGCACGAAGTGATCCGGCTCGATGCCGACGATGCGGAAGCCCAGGCGCTGGTACAGGCCGAGCTGGGCCAGGCTGGAGTTGCCGGTGGCGATGATCAGACGCTGCAGGCCTGCCTCGCGCGCCTGCTCGATGGCCGCCAGCAGCAGGCGGCGGCCCAGGCCGCGCTCCTGCCATTCGTCTTCGACCGCGAGGCTGGTGATCTCGGCGACGCCGGACTCGCGGGGAGTCAGCGTCAGCACACCGCGCACGGAATCCGCCTCGTTCAGCGCCAGCAGGCGGGAATCGGGCAGGTAGCTCTCGATCTGTTCGCGGCTGGGGTCGGCCTTGAGCAACAGGGACCAGGGCGCCTGCGCGGGCGAGAGTTCGACGAGGGACAGGTCCGGGAAGAAATTCACCATGATTCATCTACCAAAGAGTCAGTGGGGAAAGGCGGTTTAGCCTCCCCGGCCCCCCGATGCAAGCCTTTTGCTGCGCGCCGTAAAGACATCGGGCCCGGCAAGCCGGGCCCGATGGCACGCCACGAACAGGCTCAGGCGTAGAGGTCGCGGCGGCTCCAGGGCACTTCGTGGCCGCCGTCGGTATGCGGCTTGCTGGCGAGAATCTGGTGCAGGTTGATCCAGCCCTTCTTGAAGCCGTAGGCACAACCGGCCAGATACAGGCGCCAGATGCGCAGGGCCTGGTCGGGCACCAGTTTTGCCGCCTCGGCCAGCCTGGCCTCGAGGCTGTTGCTCCAGAAGTCCAGGGTGCGCGCGTAGTGCAGGCGCAGCCCTTCGACGTCGACCACTTCGAGCCCCGCCTCGCTCATGCGGGCGACGGCCAGCGACAGGTGCGGCAGCTCGCCGTGGGGGAACACGTAGCGGTCGATGAAGTCACCCGCGCCGCGCCCGACCGGGCGGCCGTCGGTGTTGCTGGAGGTGATGCCGTGGTTCATCACCAGCCCGCCCGGCCGCACCGCGTCGTACAGGTGCTGGAAGTAGAGGCCCAGGTTGGCGTGGCCGACGTGTTCGAACATGCCGACGCTGACCACCTTGTCGTAGCGGCCATCGCGCGGCAGGTCACGGTAGTCGCGCAACTCCAGGGTCACCTTGCCTTCCAGTCCTTCCGCCTTGACCCGCTCGCGGCCGAGCCTGAGCTGCTCCTCGCTGAGGGTGATGCCGTGCACCTGTGCGCCGAACTCCCGCGCCGCCAGGCGCGCCAGCCCGCCCCAGCCGCAGCCGACGTCGAGCAGCTTCTCGCCCGGTTTCAGGCGCAGCTTGCGGCACAGGTGACGCAGCTTGGCGAGCTGGGCGCTGGCCAGGTTTTCGTTGCCGGTCTCGTAGTAGGCGCAGGAGTACACCATCTCCGGGTCGAGCCAGAGCTGGTAGAACGCGTTGGACAGGTCGTAGTGGTAATGGATGGCTTCGGCGTCGGTGGCCTTGTCGTGGCTTTCGCGCACGTAGTCGGCATCGTCGTCGTCATCACCCAGCGCGGCGCTCAGGGCGTCGGCCGTGGCGATCACTTCCTGAATCGGCCCCTCGATGTCCATGCGGCCCTCCACGTAGGCGCGACCGAGGATATCGAGGCTGGGATGGGTGATCTCGGTCAGCAGCGTGGAATCGCGGACAACCAGAGTTACCTGCGGGTCGGGGCCGAGATCGAAGACCTGGGCCTCGCCGATGCGGATACGCAGCGGCAACTGCAGGGACAGCAACTCAGAGGGCAGATTGGCTTTCATGCAAACCTCCTGGTCACAGGGCTGAAGAACTATAGACCAGCACTTCCATAGTCTTCGCCTATGGCCTGGCCCGCGGAAAACTATCGGGCGCCGACCGCAGCGGTGGACCTGCCGATTCCTTTGCTGTGGAGCGCCCCCCAGCGGGAGGCGTTCCAAAAGAATTCACAGGCCCCGTGCACGAAAGACCCTGCACGAAACAATAGTTCGCTACGCAAGCGTAGCAGCCACTTCGCCACCTATCGTTGCCAAGCCTGAGATAGAGCCTTTCCTGCCCGGTAACGATGATACCGATGTGACAGATCGTCACTCCATTGCACTACACTGTGGCCCCCTCCGCGCGCCTTCCGACCGGAGGGCCTCTGCCGTCCAAGGGGGCTGTCTTGACTACCTTCTCCGCGCCTCGCCCGGCGGTCCGCACCGTGCTGGTGGGGCTGATGCTGGCGATCTTCCTCGGTGCGCTCGACCAGACCATCGTCGCCGTTTCCCTCCCGGCGATCTCCGCAGGCTTCGGCGATTTCGACCTGCTGGCCTGGGTCATCTCCGGCTACATGGTGGCGATGACCATCTCCATGCCGATCTACGGCAAGCTCGGCGACCTCTACGGCCGCCGCGTGCTGATGCTCTTCGCCATCGGCCTGTTCACCGTCGCCTCGCTGCTCTGCGGCGCCGCCCAGAGCATGGAGCAGCTGGTGCTCGCCCGCGTCCTGCAGGGCATCGGCGCCGGCGGCATGATGTCGGTGAGCCAGGCGATCATCGGTGACATCGTCCCGCCGCGCGAACGCGGCCGCTACCAGGGCTACTTCAGCAGCATGTACGCAGTGGCGAGCATCGCCGGCCCGGTGCTGGGCGGGCTGCTCACCGAGTACCTGTCGTGGCGCTGGGTGTTCCTGATCAACCTGCCGGTGGGCCTGGTCGCCCTCGCGGTGTCGCGCCGGACCCTGCGCGGCCTGCCGGTGCCGGGACGCAAGCCGGTGATCGACTACCTCGGCACGATGCTGATGATCGCAGGCCTGGGCAGCCTGCTGCTGGCGATCACCGAGGTCGGCCAGGGCGCGCGCTGGAACGACCCACAGATGCTCGCGCTGTTCGTCGCCGCCGTGGTGCTGATCGCCCTGTTCGTGCTGCAGGAGCGCCGCGCGCCGGAACCCCTGGTGCCGATGCACCTGTTCGGTATTCGCGCAGCCACCCTGAGCTGGCTGATCAGCTTCTTCGCCAGCTTCCAGGTCATCTCGCTGTCGGTGCTGGTGCCGCTGCGCTTCCAGTCGGTGACCGGCGCGGGCGCGGACAGCGCCGCACTGCACCTGCTGCCGCTGGCCATGGGCGTGCCGATCGGCGCGTACTGCTGCGGCCGTCTCACCGCGATCATCGGCCGCTACAAGCCGCAGATCGTCGGTGGCGCGCTGCTGATGCCGCTGGCAATTGCCGGCCTGGCGCTGACGCCGCCGAGCGCGTACTTCATCTCGGGCGTCTGCATGCTGCTCACCGGCATTGCCGCCGGCACGCAGTTCCCCACCAGCCTGGTAGCGGCGCAGAGCGCGGTGGAGACGAAACACCTGGGCGTGGCGACCAGCAACATCACGCTGTTCCGCTCACTGGGCGGAGCGGTGGGGATCGCGCTGATGTCCGCGCTGCTGCTGGCGATGCTGCAGCCGCTGGCGGGCTCGGCGGGTCATGGTCTGTCGACCAGCGCACTGCTGGCCAGCCTCAGCGGAGCCGGCCACGAGGCGCAGCGGCTCACGCTGGATGGGGTATTCGGGCACCTGTTCCTGATCAACGCAGGCTTCGGCGCCCTCGCCCTGCTGATCGCCCTGTCGCTGCCCGACCACGCCCTGCGCGGCCGGGGCAACGACTAGCGCCGCCGGCGCAGGTCAGTCCTCGTCGTTGAGGTAGCTGACCTTGCGCAGGTCCGGCAGCAGCAGGCAGACCACCAGCGCCACGCCGCACATGACCGAAACGTAGATATAGAACACCTCTTCCATGCCCATGGTCTTCAGGCCCAGCGCGGCGTATTCGGCGGAGCCGCCGAAGATCGCGTTGCCCACCGCGTAGGACAGGCCAACACCCAGGGCGCGAATCTGCGGCGGGAACATCTCCGCCTTGATCAGGCCGCTGATCGAGGTGTACAGGCTGACGATGGCCATGGCCGCGATGATCAGCACGAAGGCCAGGTACGGGCTGCTCACCGCCTTCAGCGCGGAAAGGATCGGCCAGGTGAAGATCAGCCCGAGAGCGCCGAACCAGAGCATCGAGGTCTTGCGGCCGATGCGGTCGGACAGTGCGCCGAACAGCGGCTGCATGCACATGTAGCAGAACAGCGCGAAGGTCATCACGCCGCTGGCCACCTTCGGGTCCATGCCGGCGGTGTTCACCAGGTATTTCTGCATGTAGGTGGTGAAGGTGTAGAAGATCAGCGAGCCGCCGGCGGTGAAGCCGAGCACGGTGAAGAAGGCGCGCTTGTGGTGGGTGAACAGTTCGGAGAGGGTGCCCGATTCCTTGCGGTTGAGGTTCGACTCCTTGGCCGTCTCGTGCAGCGAACGACGCAGGTAGAAGGCGATCACCGCAGTGATCGCGCCGACCACGAAGGGAATCCGCCAGCCCCATTCCTTCAGCTCGTCGGTGGTCAGCAGTTGCTGCAGGACCACCACCACCAGCACGGCCAGCAGCTGGCCGCCGATCAGGGTCACGTACTGGAAGGAAGCGAAGAAGCCGCGCTGGCCCTTGAGCGCCACTTCGCTCATGTAGGTCGCGCTGGTGCCGTACTCGCCTCCCACGGAAAGGCCCTGGAACAGCCGCGCCAGCAGCAGCAGCGCCGGCGCCGCGACGCCGATGGTGGCGTAGGTCGGCATCACCGCAATCGCCAGCGAGCCGCCGCACATCATCAGCACCGAGATCATCATCGCGGTCTTGCGGCCCTTCTTGTCGGCGATGCGGCCGAACAGCCAGCCGCCGATCGGACGCATCAGGAAGCCCGCGGCGAATACCCCGGCGGTGTTGAGCAGCTGCACCGTCGGATCGTCCGAGGGGAAGAAGGCGTGGGCGAAGTACAGAGCGGTGAAGGCGTAGACGTAGAAGTCGAACCACTCCACCAGGTTGCCCGACGAGGCGCCGACGATGGCGAGGATGCGCGAGCGACGCTCGTGGGCGGAGTATTGCGGTACGGCAGGTGTGTTCATGGGGATTCTCTTGTCAGTTGGAACAGCGTCCCGTCTTGATGGACGGAAATCCTTCTGCCGTCCGTGCCCGAGCGTCGCTCCAGGAGCGGAGTTTTCCCGGACACAATCAGAAACAGTATAGACACCTCCGATAGCCGGCTAACGAAATCCGCGGTCCCGACCGGCCCTTTTGGTTCGAATATCGGACACTTGCGAACGCGCGTTTGTCGTTTCCGATTGACCGGCCACTAGCCAGCTTCTATCGTTGGCGCGCTCCCCGCCCTGCGGGAGACTTGTCAGGTACCCCTCGCAGGGCCGGAGCCCGACCTTGTCCACAAGACAAGGTCGATTTCCATTCCCCTCGTGTAGCGGCCTCTGCCGCCTGGCCTCGGTGCCCCGTCCACACCCCCGGACGTGCAGGCACCGGGGGAATGTTGATCCGTCCCCTCGCCTTTCCCCCTGAATTTCCACGCCCTGAAACGAAAAAAGGCCCCCGAAGGGACCTTTCTCGTCACGCACGTCTGAACGCTTATCGGCTTATTCCACCGTCACGGCTTATTCCACGGTGACCGATTTGGCCAGGTTGCGCGGCTGGTCGACGTCGGTGCCCTTGAGCACGGCGACGTAGTAGGACAGCAGCTGCAGCGGCACGGTGTAGAGGATCGGTGCCAGGCAGTCGTGGATTGCCGGCATGCCCACCACGTGGGTGCCCTCGCCATTGGCGATGCCGCTGCCGCCTTCGGCGAAGACCACCAGCTCACCGCCACGGGCGCGGACTTCCTGCAGGTTGGACTTGAGCTTCTCCAGCAGTTCGTTGTTCGGCGCCACGGTGACCACCGGCATGTCGGCGTCGACCAGCGCCAGCGGGCCGTGCTTGAGCTCGCCGGCCGGGTAGGCCTCGGCGTGGATGTAGGAGATCTCCTTGAGCTTCAGCGCGCCTTCCATCGCCACCGGGTACTGCGCGCCACGGCCGAGGAACAGGGTGTGGTGCTTCTCGGCGAACAGCTCGCTGACCTTCTCCACCACTTTGTCCATCGCCAGGGCTTCTTCCAGATGGGTCGGCAGGCGGCGCAGCTCGCTCACCAGCTCGGCCTCGACGCCGTCGTTCAGGCGGTTCTGCACCTGGCCGATGCCCAGGGTCAGCAACAGCAGGGCGACCAGCTGGGTGGTGAAGGCCTTGGTGGAGGCCACGCCGATTTCCGGGCCGGCGTTGGTCAGCAGGGTCATGTCCGACTCGCGCACCAGCGAGCTGGTGGCGACGTTGCAGATGGCCAGGCTCGACAGGAAGCCCAGTTCCTTGGCGTAGCGCAGCGCGGCCAGGGTGTCGGCGGTTTCGCCGGACTGGGAGATGGTGACGAACAGGGAATCCGGGTGCACCGCAACCTTGCGGTAGCGGAACTCGCTGGCGACTTCAACCTGGCAGGGGATGCCGGTCAGGCTTTCCAGCCAGTAACGGGCGACCATGCCGGCGTGGTAGCTGGTGCCGCAGGCGACGATCTGCACGGTGCGCACCTTGGCCAGCAGCTCGCGGGCCTGCGGGCCGAAGTTGTCCACCAGTACCTGCTGGGCGCCCAGGCGGCCTTCCAGGGTGCGCTGTACCACGGCGGGCTGCTCGTGAATCTCCTTGAGCATGAAGTGGCGGTAGCCGCCCTTGTCGGCCGCCTCGGCGCCTTCGTGGTAGCGCACTTCCTCGCGCTGCACCGGGTTGCCCTTCACGTCCCACAGCTGCAGGCCGTCGCGACGGATTTCGGCGATGTCGCCTTCTTCCAGGTAGATGAAGCGGTCAGTGACCTGGCGCAGCGCCAGCTGGTCGGAAGCGAGGAAGTTCTCGCCATGCCCCAGGCCCACCACCAGCGGGCTGCCGCTGCGTGCGGCGAGGATGCGGTCGGGTTGCTTGCTGCTGATCACCGCCAGGCCATAGGCACCGTGCAGTTCCTTGACCACCGCCTTGAGCGCGACGCTCAGGTCGCCCAGCTCACCCAGGCGCAGGTGCAGCAGGTGGGCGATGACCTCGGTGTCGGTCTGTGAGGTGAACTCGTAGCCGCGCGCCTTGAGCATTTCACGCAGGGGCTCGAAGTTCTCGATGATGCCGTTGTGCACCACCGCCACCTCGCCATGGGAAAAGTGCGGGTGGGCGTTGGCCTCGGTGGGCGCGCCGTGGGTGGCCCAGCGGGTGTGGGCGATGCCCAGGCGACCGAGCAGCGGCTGCTCGGTAATGGCCTGTTCGAGACTGGAAACCTTGCCGGCGCGGCGGCGGCGATCCAGCGCACCGCTATTGTCGATCACCGCCACACCGGCGCTGTCGTAGCCACGGTATTCCAGGCGCTTGAGGCCTTCGACGAGGATCGGGGTGATATTGCGCTCGGCGATGGCGCCTACGATTCCACACATGGCTTGGCTCTCCTGTCAGTCTTCGCAGCGCGCGCGGATCACTTTCACGCCGCGCGCCTGGATCAGTTCGAACGCTTCATCGCTCAGGCGTTCGTCGGTAATCAGGGTCTGGACGCTGCTCCACGGCAGCTCCAGGTTGGGAATGCGCCGGCCCAGCTTGTCAGCCTCGGCCATGACGATCACCTCGCGGGCGACCTCGGCCATGACCCGGCTCAGGCCCAGCAGTTCGTTGAAGGTCGTCGTGCCTCGCTCCAGGTCGAGCCCGGTGGCGCCGATGAACAGCTGATCGAAATCGTAGGAGCGCAGCACCTGTTCGGCCACCTGGCCCTGGAACGACTCCGAGTGCGGGTCCCAGGTGCCGCCGGTCATCAGCAGCACCGGTTCGCGCTCCAGCTCGCGCAGGGCATTGGCCACGCTCAGGGAATTGGTCATCACCACCAGGCCGGGCTTGCGGCCCAGCTCCGGGATCAACGCGGCGGTGGTGCTGCCGCTGTCGATGATTATCCGCGCATGCTCGCGGATGCAGGCCGCCGCGGCACGGCCGATGGCCTGCTTGTAGCGCGACAGCGGCTGGCTCGGCTCGGCGATCAGCTCATGGGGCATCGGCACCGCGCCACCGTAGCGACGCAGCAGCAGGCCGTTGCCTTCCAGGGCGGCCAGGTCCTTGCGGATAGTCACCTCGGAGGTGGCGAAGCGGCGCGCGAGATCGTCCACGCTGACTTCGCCCTGTTCGGCGAGCAGCGCCAGGATGTCGTGGCGGCGTTGAGGTGTGTTGCGTTTCGACATGAACGATCAAGTTTCGATTCGAAAGATAAGTGTGCGAATCAAAACCTATGTTCTTTCGTTCGTCAAGAATTTCCGGTGTGATTGAAATCTCTTTCTGTAGGAGCGCGACATGCGCGCGATCGCGGGCATGGCCCGCTCCTACAGGGAAAGAATCGCGCTCAGTCGACTTCCAGGCGATTGCGCCCGCCGCGCTTGGCACGGTACAGCGCCTGGTCGGCGCGCTCGAACACGGCTTCGGCGCGCTCGCCTTCGCGGAACGCCGTCAGGCCCGCCGAGCAGGTGATGCTCAGGCGTTCGCCCTTGAAGTGGAACGGGCAGGCTTCGATGGCGCCGCGCAGCACGTCGAGCAGTTGCTGTCCGCCGTCCAGCGGCGTGGCGGGCAGCAGCACGACGAACTCCTCGCCGCCGTAGCGGGCGATGAAATCGGTCTTGCGCACGCGCTTGGCCAGTTCGTTGGCGATGATCTTCAGCACCTTGTCACCGGCAAGGTGGCCGAAGTCGTCGTTGATGCGCTTGAAGTGGTCGACATCGAGCACCGCCAGCAGCAGGTCGCCGCCGTAGCGCTCCCAGCGCGAGACCTCCAGCTCCAGCCGCTCGCTCAGCGCGGCGCGGTTGGGCAGGCCGGTCAGGGCATCGGTCATGGCCTTCTGGCGCTGGTCCTCGATGTTCGCCTGGAAGGTGCGGGCCTCCTCTTCCATGCTGGTGACGCGGGTCACCAGCGACTGGATGCGCTCGCCCACCTCTCGCTCACGGACTTCGCGCTCCTCGCGGAAGCGGTCCATGGTGCCGACCAGGCCCTGCAGGCGCGACTCGACATTGCGCTTGAGGCCCTCAAGGTCGGTGGCTTCGAGCACGCTTTCCTTCAGGCCGCTGACCTGTTCACGCAGGGTATCGTCAAGGTCGCGGGCGCTGGAGCTGGAGCCGCTGTGATTCTCCTGGACCGCCTGCAGGCCGTCGAGGAAGGTGCCCAGGCGTTCGTTGAGCTGGTGCAGGTAGCCTTCGAACTCGCGCTGGCCGCTGTCGTTGAGCGACAGCACCAGGACGCCCAGGTCGTCCAGCACCGGCACCAGTTCGTACCAGTTGAGGCTGCCATGGATGCGCGAGCGCAGCTCCTCGGCCTGGATCTGCTGGGCGGCCGGCAGGTGCATCTCGTCCAGCAGGCGCAGCAGGCTCGCCTCGATGTGTGGCGCCACAGCGCTGTAACCGGGCTCCGGGCGCGGCGGCAGGGCGTAGGGATCGTTGGCCTGGCGCGCGTCTTCCGGCGTGCCGAACAGGCCGGGCGGCACCGGCAGGCTGTCGAGCAGCTTGGAATCGTCGCGGGCGACAGACTCCGCCACGCGCGCCGGGACCAGCACTTCCGCCATGGCGACAGCTTCGCCCGGCGCGGCCGGGGACAGTGCGGCGACGGGCTCTGGCGCAGAGGCCGTGGCAAGGGCGCCGGCCCGCTCCATGACGGGCTCGGCAACCGCCTCAGCGACCACCGACGCGGCAGGTGCAGGTGCAGGTGCAGGTGCAGCAGGTTGCCCGACGGCGGGCACAGGTTCATCCACCACTACTTCGTCGAAGGGCGCTGCCTCTGCCGTTGCGGCGGGCGCAGTGGGCAGCGATTCCGGCAAGTCTGCGTCGTCGTTGTCCCGGCTGCCGAACAGCCGTTGAAGGAAGCCGGGGCGCTGCTCGCCGCCACCATTGCCGAAATGATCCAGCACCTGGCGCTGCAGGCGGCTCAGTTCGGCCAGCAGGGCCGGCAGTTCACGGGAAGAGCTGCCACGGCTGGGAATGTCCTTGGCCAGGCGCTTGAGTGGCTTGCGTACGTCACCCGGCATGTCCAGGGACAGCAGTTGCTGCGACAGCTGGCCCAGCGCGGCGATGTTCTGCTCGACGCGCTGCTGGCGGCGCTGCTCGGAGTCGAGCACGGCCTTTTCCAGCTGCGGGATCAGGCGCGACAGGCCGGCGTCCATCTCGTCGCGGCGCAATACCTCGCGCAGCTCCTTCATGCACGCGTCCACCGCCTTGTCGCTGCCTTCGGCGGCGAGGCTGCTGCGCACCAGGCCGCGACGCAGCAGGTCGAGGCGGGCATCCCAGCGGCGTTCGAGCTTCTCCTGCTGCTCGAGGTTGTCCAGGTACTTCTGTTTCCAGCGTTGGTCGTCGTCGCGACTCATTCAGGGGCCTCGCCGCGCAAGACGAGCGACGAGGACGAACGCAGGGCATCCGGCAGGCGGATTTCCACAGCCACGGGCAGGTGGTCGGAAATCGGGTGCGGGAGGACACTGACGCGTTCCAGCGCCAGCTCGGAACTGAGCAGGATGTGGTCCAGGCAGCGCTGTGGGCGCCAGCTGGGGAAAGTGGCCTCGACCTGCGGGGCGATGAGCTGGAGGTCGCGCAGCGGCGAGCTTTCCAGCAGGTCGGTGGCATGGGTGTTCATGTCGCCCATCAACACGTGGTGGCGGTAGTCCTGCAGCAGCTCGCGGATGTAGGCGAGCTGGCGGGTGCGGGTCCGCGCGCCGAGGGCCAGGTGCATCATCACCACGGCCAGCGCGTCACGGCCTTCGCCGAAGCGCATGAGGATCGCGCCGCGTCCGGGCGGGCCGGGCAACGGGTGGTCTTCCAGGGCGGTGGGCTGCAGGCGGCTGAGCAGGCCGTTGCTGTGCTGGGCGATGCGCCCGAGATTGCGGTTGAGCTGCTGGTACCAGTAGGGGAAGGCGCCGAGCTGGGCCAGGTGTTCGACCTGGTTGATGTTGCCGGAGCGGATGCTGCCGCCGTCGGCTTCCTGCAGGGCGACCACATCGTAGTCGTGGAGCAGTTCGCCGATGCGCTGCAGGTTGCTGGCGCGCCCGGCGGCCGGCAGCAGGTGCTGCCAGCCGCGGGTCAGGTAGTGGCGGTACCTTTCGGTACTGATCCCTACCTGGATGTTGAAGCTGAGCAGGCGGAGCCGGCCGTCGTCGGGCAGGCCGGCGGGTGTCCCATGGGCGGCATTCACCCGCGGGACGCAGGCCCCCGCGACACGATCACGAGTCCGCCGGCGCAGCATCGTCGTCGGACCTTACTGAGCGGCCTTGGCGCTGGCGCGTTCCTTGGCGATCAGCTGGTCAGCCAGCTGCAGCGCCTCGTCCGGGCCACCGGCCGAGCCGATGTCGAAGCGGTACTTGCCATTGACCACCAGGGTCGGCACGCCGCTGATCTGGTAGGCCATCGCCAGTTTCTTGGCCTTTTCGATCTGGCCCTTGATGGCGAAGGAGTTGTAGGTGCTCAGGAACTTGTCCTTGTCCACGCCCTGTTCGGCGACGAAGTCAGCCATTTCTTCCGGGGTGGTCAGGGCTTTCGGGTTGTTGTGCAGCTTCTCGAAGATCGAGTGGTGCACCTTCTTCTCCACGCCCATGGATTCCAGGGTCAGGAACAGCTGGCCGTGGATGTTCCACAGGCCGCCGAACATGGCCGGAATGCGCACGAAGTGAACGTCGGCCGGCAGCTTCTCGACCCACGGGTTGATGGTCGGTTCGAACGCGTAGCAATGCGGGCAGCCGTACCAGAACAGCTCCACCACCTCGATCTTGCCGGGCTGGGAGACCGGGACGGCCTGGTTCAGCTCGGTGTAGTTCTTGCCCGCTTCGAAGTCGGCGGCGTTCGCGTTGACGGCGAACAGGCCGGCGAAGGCAAGAGCGGCGGTGAAAATCAGGTTACGCATGGTTCACTCCTTGGCTGAGCGGAACCGCCACGCTGCACGCGGCGGGATGAAGCGGTTTGACCGGAGGGGCCAGACACGGTTCCAGCATTGTAGTGGGGGCGGATGCAAAAAAGGGCGGCCTGAGCCACCCTTTTTTTCGAAGCAGATTTTCGATCTGGCGTTTCCGCCACAAGGGCTGCTTAGTGCAGGCCTTCGATGTAGCTGGAGATCGCGGCGATGTCCTTGTTGGACAGCTTGGCGGCGATGCTGCGCATGATCATGGCGTCGCCGTCGTTGGTGCGCTCGCCTTCGCGGAAGGCGGTCAGCTGCTTGGCGGTGTAGGCCGCGTGCTGGCCACCCAGGTGCGGGAAGCCGGCTTCGGCGTTGCCCTGACCAGCCGGGTTGTGGCAACCGGTGCAGGCCGGCATGCCTTCGGCGAGCTTGCCGCCGCGGAACAGGGCTTCACCCTGGGCGACCAGCTTGGGATCGGCTGCGCCGACGCTGGGGTTCTGGCTGGAGAAGTAGGCGGCGATGTCTGCCAGGTCCTCATCGCTGAGGTTGGTCAGCAGGCCGGTCATTTCCAGCACGGTCCGCTTGCCGTCCTTGATGTCGTGCATCTGCTTGAGCAGGTAACGCTCACCCTGCCCGGCCAGTTTCGGGAAGTTGGGCGCCATGCTGTTGCCATCGGCGCCGTGGCAGGCACCACAGACAGCAGCTTTCGCCTGACCGGCCTTGGCATCGCCAGCGGCGTTCGCCACACCGACAAGACCCAGGGTCAACAGCAGACTCACGATCAATTTGTTCATCAGCTAATCCAATAACGGCTAAGGGTGAAAGAGTAAGGCCTGGGAGTTACTTCGACATCCACTGGATAATTGTCTGGTAATCCTCGGCGCTGCAGTCGGTGCACAGGCCGCGAGGCGGCATCGCGTTGAAACCGTTGGTCACATGTTGCACCAGCGTGTCCATGCCCTTGTCCAGGCGTGGCTTCCAAGCGGCGGCGTCGCCCTTTTTCGGCGCCATTGGCAACTGACCATTGTGGCAGGCGCCACAAGCTCTGTTGAAAACGGCTTCCGGATCCTGGGCCGCCAGGGCGCTGGATGCCAGCGCGGCAACGATGGCTGCGAACAGCAGTTTCTTCATGATTATCCTCATCGCAGGGAACATCCGCGTTCTTGATTGCGCGGACTCCAACGTTCCCGTGTGGCTCGACCCTGGGGGATAAAGCGCACACAAAATCCGCGGCATTATATACTTCAGATGCCCAAACGGAAACGAAACCGCCCCCCGCGACACCGCGTCGCACCCGCTGCGAAGTTACCCATGTCCTCAAATAACGCTACGAAAAACCCGATTCTCGGCCTCTGCCAACAGGCCACTTTCCTCATTTCCGCCGCCAAGGTGAACCAGTGCCCGGAAGACTCCGGCCTGGAAGTCGCCTTCGCCGGCCGCTCCAACGCGGGCAAGTCCAGCGCGCTGAACGCGCTGACCCACGCGAACCTGGCGCGGACCTCCAAGACCCCCGGCCGCACCCAGTTGCTGAACTTCTTCCGCCTGGATGACGAACGCCGCCTGGTCGACCTGCCCGGCTACGGCTACGCCAAGGTGCCGATCCCGCTGAAGCTGCACTGGCAGCAGCACCTGGAAGCTTATCTCTCCAGCCGCAATGCGCTAGCCGGCGTGGTGCTGATGATGGATATCCGCCACCCGCTGACCGATTTCGACCGCCTGATGCTCGACTGGGCGCAGGCCAGCCAGCTGCCGATCCACGTGCTGCTGACCAAGGCCGACAAGCTGGCCTACGGCGCGGCGAAGAACGCGCTGCTCAAGACCCGCAAGGAAATCCTCGACGGCTGGGGCGATGTCGCCACCCTGCAGCTGTTCTCGGCACCCAAGCGCCAGGGCGTGGAGGAGGCGCAGCTGGTCCTGGCCGGTTGGCTGGGGCTGCTGGACGAGGAAGAAGAGGAGGCCGGCGAGGAGGCCTGAGGCCAAATCGCAGGCAAAAAAAACCCCGAGCTTCGTATGGGGAGGGGGAAGTTCGGGGTTTAAGTCCGGACCGCTAGGGCGGGGTCCAGTAATCTGCCAACACTAAACACTGCAAAGGAGCATCGAAGGGCTTCACCAGCCATTCACGAGTTCTGACTCGGCTCCGCGCGGGAAAGTTCAGCGGGTCACAAAAGATTTTTTCAGGCCGCCCCCGAAGGGCTTGAACAATCGTGCCAGAAGGCCCGGCTGGCGGGCCTTGTGACCGTTCGTCCAGTCGTCAGTGCGCCTCGTCCCAGTTCGCCCCGACACCGGCTTCGACGACCAGCGGTACATCCAGTTCCGCCGCACCGCTCATCAGTGGCCGAATGCCATCGCGGACCTGATCCACCAGGTCCTCGCGCACTTCCAGGACCAGTTCGTCGTGTACCTGGAGGATGACGCGGGCATCGATGCCGCTTTCCTGCAGCCAGTTATCCACAGCCACCATGGCGCGCTTCATGATGTCCGCGGCCGTTCCCTGCATCGGTGCGTTGATCGCGGTGCGTTCGGCGGCCTTGCGCATGGCGCCGTTCTTCGAGGCGATTTCCGGCAGGTACAGGCGACGACCAAACAGGGTTTCGACGAAGCCCTGCTCGGCGGCCTGGGCGCGGGTGCGTTCCATGTAGGCCAGCACGCCCGGGTAGCGGGCGAAATAGCGGTCGATGTAGGCCTGGGCCTCCTTGCGCTCGACGCCGATCTGCTTGGCCAGGCCGAAGGCGCTCATGCCGTAGATCAGGCCGAAGTTGATCGCCTTGGCGCTGCGGCGCTGGTCGGAGGTGACCTCTTCCAGCGGCACGCCGAAGACTTCGGCGGCAGTGGCGCGGTGCACGTCGCGGTCATGGCGGAAGGCGTCCAGCAGGCCTTCGTCCTTGGCCAGGTGCGCCATGATGCGCAGTTCGATCTGCGAGTAGTCCGCCGCCAGCAGCTGGTAGCCCTTGGGCGCGACGAAGGCCTGGCGGATGCGCCGGCCTTCGGCGGTACGGATCGGGATGTTCTGCAGGTTCGGGTCGCTGGAGGACAGCCGGCCGGTCGCCGCCACCGCCTGGTGGTAGCTGGTGTGGATGCGCCCGGTGCGCGGGTTGATCTGCTCCGGCAGCTTGTCGGTGTAGGTGCTCTTGAGCTTGCTCAGGGAGCGGTACTGCATGATCACCTTGGGCAGCTCGTAATCCTGCTCGGCCAGCTCGGCGAGGACGGCCTCGGCAGTGGACGGCTGGCCGGTGGCGGTCTTGGACAGCACCGGCAGGCCGAGCTTTTCATAAAGGATGGCGCCCAGCTGCTTGGGCGAGCCGAGGTTGAACTCTTCACCCGCCAGCTCAAAGGCCTGGCGCTGCAGCTCGACCATCTTCTCGCCCAGTTCGACGCTCTGCTTGCCCAGCAGGTTGGCATCGACCAGCGCGCCGTTGCGCTCGATGCGCGCCAGTACCGGCACCAGCGGCATCTCGATCTCGGTGAGCACCTTGGCCAGGGACGGGATGGCTTCCAGCTTCTGCCACAGGGTCTGGTGCAGGCGCAGGGTCACGTCGGCGTCTTCGGCGGCGTAGGGACCGGCCTGCTCCAGGGCGATCTGGTCGAAGGTCAGCTGCTTGGCGCCCTTGCCGGCGATGTCCTCGAAGCGGATGGTGCTATGGCCGAGGTACTTGAGCGCCAGGCTGTCCATGTCGTGGCGGGTCGCGGTGGAGTCCAGCACGTAGGATTCGAGCATGGTGTCGTAGGCGATACCCTGCACGGCGATGGGCGTCGAGGCGTTGGCCAGGACGTTCATGTCGTACTTGGCGTGCTGGCCGACCTTGCGCTTCTTCGGGTCTTCCAGCAGCAGCTTGAGGGCCTTGAGCACGGCGTCGCGGTCCAGCTGCGCCGGCACACCCATGTAGCTGTGGGCCAGCGGCACATAGGCGGCTTCGCCTTCTTTGACTGCGAAGGAAACACCCACCACCTGCGCCTGCTGCGGGTCGAGGCTGGTGGTCTCGGTGTCGAAGGCGATCAGCTCGGCGGCTTCCAGCTTCTTCAGCCAGGCGTCGAACTGGGGTTGCTCCAGAACGATCTCGTAGAGCTTCTCGGCCGCGGCAGCCGGGGCCTCTTCCAGCGCCAGCTGCGGGCTGCCGGCCTTGGCCGCCTGGCGTTGCAGATCATCCAGCCCGGTCTTGAATTCCAGGGTGCGATACAGCTCGGTCAGGGCCTCGCGGTCCGGCTCGCCGGGGTGCAGGGCTTCGATCTCGACGTTCAGTTCAACATCGCACTTGATGGTGGCGAGCTGGTAGGACAGGTAAGCCATGTCCTTGTGCTCTTCGAGCTTGGCCGGCAGGCCCTTGGCGCCGCGGATCGGCAGTTCGGGCACCTTGTTCAGGCTGGCGTAGAGCACATCGAGGCCGCCACCGACGCCGGTGAGCAGGCCGAGGGCGGTCTTCTCGCCGACACCGGGCACGCCGGGAATGTTGTCGACCTTGTCGCCCATCAGTGCCAGGTAATCGATGATCAGCTCAGGACCGACACCGAATTTCTCCTTAACGCCATCCACATCGAGCACGCTACCGGTCATCGTGTTGACCAGCGTAATGTGCCCGTCGACCAGCTGCGCCATGTCCTTGTCGCCGGTGGAGATCACCACCGCCCGACCGCCAGCCGCGCTCTGCCGGGCCAGGGTGCCGATCACGTCGTCCGCTTCCACCCCTTCCACGCAGAGCAGGGGCAGGCCGAGGGCGCGCACGGTGGCGTGCAGCGGCTCCACCTGCACGCGCAGGTCGTCCGGCATCGAGGGGCGATTGGCCTTGTACTCGGCGAACATCTCATCGCGGAAGGTCCCGCCCTTGGCATCGAAGACCACCGCGAAGGGGCTGTCCGGGTACTGCTTGCGCAGGCTCTTGAGCATGTTCAGCACGCCCTTCACCGCTCCCGTGGGCATGCCGCTGGAGGTCATCAGCGGCGGCAGGGCATGGAAAGCGCGATACAGGTAGGACGAGCCGTCCACGAGGACGAGGGGTGCTTGGCTCATGAGGGGAATCAACCTTTTCAGAAGGGCTCGGGCTAAAATGTCCGTAGCCAATTCGACAAAGGGACAAGGTTATCATGCGTACGTTGAACCGCCTGTTGCTCGCCGCTCTGCTGGGTCTTGGCGCGACCACCGTGTTGGCGGCGGACGATGCCCCGACGCCGGAACCGGATGTGACCATCCGCCAGGAGGGCGACAAGACCATCCAGGAATACCGCGTGAACGGATTCCTCTACGCCATCAAGGTCGTGCCCAAGCACGGCAAGCCGTACTTCCTGGTGCGCCAGGACGGCAGCGACGGCAACTTCATCCGCTCGGACCAGCCCGAAAAGCTGATTCCGCAGTGGCAGATCTTCAGCTGGTAAACCCTCCCCTCCACGACGCTCCAGAGGATTGAGCATGTCGGTATTCACGCCTCTGGAACGTCCGGTCCTGGAAGACTTCCTCGCCCCCTACGGCCTCGGCCGGCTGCGGGACTTCCGCGGCATCGCGGAAGGCTCGGAGAACAGCAACTTCTTCGTCAGCCTGGAACGGGGCGAGTTCGTCCTGACCCTGGTGGAGCGAGGTCCGGTGCAGGAGATGCCATTCTTCATCGAACTGCTCGACGTGCTGCACGAGGCTGACCTGCCAGTGCCCTACGCGCTGCGCACGAAGGACGGCGAGGCGCTGCGCCAGCTCGAAGGCAAGCCGGCGCTGCTGCAGCCGCGCCTGGCCGGCCGTCACGAACGCTCGCCGAACAACCATCACTGCCAGGAAGTCGGCGACCTGCTGGCACGCCTGCACCTGGCGACCCGCGAGCGGATCATCGAGCGCCCCAGCGACCGTGGCTTGAGCTGGATGCTGCACGAAGGCGAGACGATGCAGTCGCACCTGTCCGGCAACGCCGCGACCCTGCTGGGCGATGCCCTGGAGGAGATCGCCCGCCTGCTCGCCGAACAGCCGGCGCTGCCTCGCGCCAACCTGCACGCCGACCTGTTCCGCGACAACGTGCTGTTCGACGGCCCGCACCTGGCGGGGGTGATCGACTTCTACAACGCCAGCTCCGGCTGGATGCTTTACGACCTGGCGATCACCGTGAACGACTGGTGCTCGACGGACGACGGCGCCCTCGACGGCCCGCGCGCCCGCGCCCTGCTGGCGGCCTATGCGGCCAAGCGGCCGTTCACCGCGCTCGAAGCCGAGCTGTGGCCGGAGATGCTGCGGGTGGCTTGCGTGCGCTTCTGGCTGTCGCGACTGATCGCCGCCGAGGCATTCGCCGGGCAGGACGTGCTGATCCACGACCCGAGTGAATTCGAGCGACGCCTGGCGCAGCGGCAGACGGTGGGGATTCGTTTGCCGTTTGCCCTGTAGTTCAGCGACGGTTCGCGGACCCGGCCCACTCCTTTGAGCACTGCGCCTACCGGAAACTGATGAGCCCCTTGTAGGGGCGCGCCATGCGCGCTATCGCGGGCATGGCCCGCTCCTACAGGGAGCCCCGGTCGTCCATGGCCGGTCTTTCGAGATTGCTTAGCTCTGGCTCACCCGCACTTGGAATGCCCACAGTTCAGGCAGGTCGCGCAGCCATCCATCTGCACCACCGCCATGGTGTTGCACTTGCCGCACAGCTGCGCGCCGGCGGGGAAGCCTTCGCCGGGTTCGGCCTTGTTGGTGCCCTGGGCGGCTTCGTAGGCGGCGCGCTTCTCGGCGAGGTACAGGCGCTGCTCTTCGTCCAGCTGCGGGCCTTCCATCAGGCCGATGGCGACCAGGTGGCGCTCTACCACGGCGCCGATCTCGGCGACGATCGACGGCATATAGATGCCGCCACGCTTCAGGTAGCCGCCGCGCGGGTCGAACACCGCCTTCATTTCTTCCACCAGGAAGGTGCAGTCACCGCCCTTGCGGAATACCGCGGACATGATCCGGGTGAGCGCGACGATCCACTGGAAGTGGTCCATGTTCTTCGAGTTGATGAAGATCTCGAAGGGCCGGCGCTGCTCGTACGGGGTGTCCGGGTTGAGCACCACGTCGTTGATGGTCACGTACAGCGCATGCTCGAACAGCGGCGACTTGATCTTGTAGGTCGCACCGACCAGCAGCTCCGGTCGCTGCAGGGTTTCATCCATCTTCACCACGGCGGCCGCCGCGGCGGCTTCCACGCGGGCCTTTTCCTCGGCCACGTCCACCACCTGGAAGCCTTTGATCTTCTGGTTGATCTTGACGCTCATAGCATTCTCCAGGGGTATTAGTACTTGCCGTAATAGCCTTCTTTCAGGGCATCGAAGAGGTTGGCGGCGGTATGCATCTCGCCGTCGTACTCCACTTCCTCGTTGCCCTTGAGTTCCACCACGCTGCCATCTTCCAGCTCGAAGCGGTACAGGGTCTTCTCCAGGTCCGACTCCTTCACCAGCACACCCTGGAAGGCCGCCGGGTTGAAGCGGAAGGTGGTGCAGCCCTTCAGGCCCTGGCGCCAGGCATAGAGGTAGATGTCCTTGAAGTCCTCGAACGGGTAGTCGGTGGGGACGTTGGCGGTCTTGGAGATCGACGAGTCGATCCACTTCTGCGCGGCGGCCTGGATGTCCACGTGCTGCTGCGGGGTGATGTCGTCGGCGGTGATGAAGTAGTCCGGCAGACGGTGCTTCTCTTCCTCGGCGCCCGGTACAGCGTGGTTGTCGACCTGGTCACGGTAGGCCAGCAGCTCGTAGCTGAAGACCGAGATCTTCTCCTTGGTCTTGCGCCCGGCGCGGATCAGGTTGCGCGAATAGTGGTGGGCGAAGCTCGGCTCGATGCCGTTGGAAGCGTTGTTGGCCAGGCTCAGGCTGATGGTGCCAGTGGGCGCGATGGAACTGTGGTGGGTGAAGCGCGCACCGTGCTCGGCCAGTTCCTCGATCAGCTGCGGCGCATGCTCGGCGACACGCTGCATGTAGCGCGAGTACTTGGCGTGCAGCACGCGGCCCGCCACCTTGTCGCCGACCTTGAGGCCATCGGCTTTCATCTCCGGGCGCTTGCGCAGCATCTCGGCGGTGACGTCGTATTCCTTCACCAGGGCCGGCGCCGGACCTTTCTCGCGGGACAGCTCCAGAGCCACTTCCCAGCCGACCAGGGCCATCTCGCGCGCCACTTCCTCGGTGAACACGCAGGCTTCCGGGCTGCCGTAGCGCAGCTTGAGCAGGGTCAGCGCCGAGCCCAGGCCGAGGAAGCCCATGCCGTGGCGACGCTTGCCGAGAATTTCCGCGCGCTGCTGCTCCAGCGGCAGGCCGTTGATCTCCACCACGTTGTCGAGCATGCGGGTGAACACCCGGACCACTTCGCGGTAGCGTTCCCAGTCGAAGCGCGCATTGTCGCCGAAGGCATCGACCACGAAGGTGGTCAGGTTCACCGAGCCCAGCAGGCACGAGCCGTAGGGCGGCAGCGGCTGCTCGCCGCAGGGGTTGGTGGCACGGATCGCCTCGCACCACCAGTTGTTGTTCATCTCGTTGACCCGGTCGATGAGGATGAAGCCGGGCTCGGCGTAATCGTAGGTGGACACCATGATCATGTCCCACAGGTGCCGCGCCTTGACCCGGCCATAGACCTTGCAGGCCACGCGGCCGTCATCGCCCACCAGGTAGTCGTCGTGCAGCGGCCAGTCGCGCCAGACCACTTCCTCGGCGTTCTTCAGGTCGACTTCGTCACGCTCCTTCTGGTGGATCGGGAACACCAGCGGCCAGTCCTCGTCGTCCTCCACGGCGTTCATGAAGCCGTCGGTGATCAGCAGGCTGAGGTTGAACTGGCGCAGGCGGCCGTCTTCGCGCTTGGCGCGGATGAACTCGCGCACGTCCGGATGGCTGACGTCGAAGGTGCCCATCTGCGCGCCGCGCCGCCCCCCGGCGGAGCTGACGGTGAAGCACATCTTGTCGTAGATATCCATGAACGACAGCGGCCCGCTGGTGTGCGCGCCGGCGCCGGAGACGTAGGCGCCACGCGGGCGCAGGGTGCTGAACTCGTAGCCGATGCCGCAGCCGGCCTTGAGCGTCAGCCCGGCCTCGTGGACCTTCTCCAGGATGTCGTCCATGGAGTCGCGGATGATCCCGGAGACGGTGCAGTTGATGGTCGAGGTGGCTGGCTTGTGCCCTTGGGCGCCGGCGTTGGAAATGATCCGCCCGGCCGGGATGGCGCCGTTGCGCAGGGCCCAGAGGAAGCGCTCGTACCAGTGCTCGCGCAGCGCCTTGTTGGCCTCGACGTCGGCCAGGGCGCGGGCAACGCGCTGCCAGGTCTCGTCGACGCTGCCGTCGATGGGGTCACCGCTCTTGTGCTTCAGGCGGTACTTGCTGTCCCAGATATCCTGCGAGGCAGGCTGCAGGGCGAGAACTCCTGGGTTGGCGCCGCGTTGGCGCGCATCGGTCTTGGCCATCCGGGAAATAACCTCCTGTCGGTTGGGTGGCAGGCGCAAATGGAGCGCGAGTAGACCCCATATGTAGGCATAGATTCCTGATCACCATCAACATCTTGTGTCAGGCAACCCCAACTAGACACCATAGACAATTGAACGGCGAACGCCGTCAAAGCTGCGAAAAGCCGACGATTGGCGGGGAATCAGGGGAGGAAAGTGCAGGAAATTTCAGGCGGGGGCAGTGCGACGATCGGGCGCGGATATGGCGTTGCGCCTCGGCCGATTCCGGGGATGAATTGCAGGAGCGCGCCATGCGCGCGATCGCGGGCATGGCGCGCCCTTACAGGGGGAAGCCCGGAGCCGCGGATTACTCAGCAACGTAGTGCGGATAAAGCGGAACGCTTTATCCGCCATCCGAGGCCCAACGGCGGATAACGCCCGAGGCGTTATCCGCCCTACGAGCGAGGAAGCTTGGGTAGAGGGCCGACTCAGAGCTTCTCCAGACACCCCGCGAACTCGTCCGCCAGGTTGCCCAGCAGGTTTTCGTAGCCCTGGGCATCCACCTTGACGCCCACGCCCAGGTCATCCAGCTCGGCCAGGCGCACCGGCAGGCCCTGGCTCAGGGTGTCGGCCAGGCGCGGGCGGATCGGTGGTTCGCTGAAGATGCAGGACGGGCCGGCCTTCTGCAGCTGCGCACGCATCATGGCCACGTGGCGGGCGCCCGGCTGCACGTCGGCGGACACCGCGAAGACGCCGGCATGGCGCAGACCATAGGCCTCTTCGAAGTAGTCGAAGGCCTCGTGGAAGACGAAGAACGGCTTGCCCTTGAGCGGATCGATGCGCTGTTTCAGGCGCGCGTCGAGGGTTTCCATGCGCTCGTCGAAGGCCTTCAGATTGGCCTGGTAGCGGCTGGCATTGGCCGGGTCGGCGATGGCCAGGTCCTCGGCCATGCGCGCGGCGATCACCTGGGCGTTGGCCGGCAACAGCCAGAGGTGGGCGTCGATCATGCCCGGCCGGTGGTCGTGGTCATGCCCCGTATCGTCATCATCGTGGTCCGGGTGATTGGACTCGCTGAAATCGGCGAACTTGCGCAGGTGCATGCCGGCCTGGTCCTGCACGGCCACGCTCGGGCCCTTGCGGCTTTCCAGCACCTTGGGCAGGAAGTTCTCCAGGTCCTGGCCGACCCAGTAGAACAACTGTGCGTCACGCACGCGGCGGATGTCCGACGGGCGCAGCGAGTAGCTGTGCGGCGAGGCGCCCGGCGGCAGCAGCACGTCCGGCGTGCCCTCGCCGTCCTGGATGGCGGCGGCGATCAGTTGCAGCGGCTTGATGCTGGTCAGCACGCTGACCTCGGCACGTACGGGGAGGCTGAGCAGCAGCGCGCAGGCGGCGGTCAGCAGGGCGACGGGACGGAAGGACACGGCGGTACTCACACAGGGGAGACATGAAAGAGTAATATAATAACGTCTCTGAACCCGAGCGTCGCCGCGCATGTACAAGATTGCCCCCAAGACTCCCCTCGCCTGCCGTCCGCACGACCACGCCAACTGCGTGGCCAGCGCCCTGGCCGACGCCGATGCGCTGTGCGCGCGTCAGGGCGTACGCCTGACCGAGCTGCGCCGGCGCGTGCTGGAGCTGGTCTGGGCGAGCCACAAGCCGCTGGGCGCCTACGACATCCTCGCCGTGCTGAGCGAGGAAGACGGCCGCAAGGCAGCGCCGCCGACGGTCTACCGCGCCCTCGACTTCCTCCTGGAAAACGGCCTGGTGCACCGCATCGCCTCGCTCAACGCCTTCATCGGCTGCGCCCACCCCGAACATGCCCATGAAGGCCAGTTCCTGATCTGCCGCGCCTGCCACACCGCCATCGAGCTGGAACAGCCGGCCATCAGCGAGGCCATCGTCGCCGGCGCCAAGGGCGTCGGCTTCGCCGTGGAAAGCCAGACCGTCGAGATCGTCGGCCTCTGCGGCGCCTGCGCCCCCGGCCAGCGGGAGGCGTGATGAGCGACGCCCTGATCCGCCTGCAAGGCGTCGGCGTCAGTTACGCCGGCCAGGCGGTGCTGCAGAACGTCGACCTGACCATCGCCCCCGGCGAGATCGTCACCCTGATCGGCCCCAACGGCGCCGGCAAGACAACCCTGGTGCGCAGCGTGCTCGGCCTGCTCAAGCCCGATACCGGCAGCGTCTGGCGCCAGCCGAAGCTGTCCATCGGCTACATGCCGCAGAAGCTCCATGTCGATCCGACCCTGCCGCTGACCGTGTTCCGTTTCCTGCGCCTGGTCCCCGGCGTGCAGCGCTCCCACGCGCTCGACGCGCTGAAGGAAGTCGGTGCCGCCCACGTCATCGACAAACCGCTGCAGAGCGTCTCCGGCGGCGAGTTGCAGCGCGTGCTGCTGGCCCGCGCCCTGCTGCGCAAGCCGGAACTGCTGGTGCTCGACGAGCCCGTGCAGGGCGTCGACGTCGCAGGGCAAGCCGAGCTGTACCGCCTGATCGGCCGCCTGCGCGACCGCCTCGGCTGCGGCGTACTGATGGTCTCCCACGACCTGCACCTGGTGATGAGCGCCACCGACAAGGTGGTCTGCCTGAATCGCCATGTCTGCTGCTCCGGGCACCCGGAACAGGTCAGCGGCGACCCGGCCTTCGTCGAGCTGTTCGGCCAGGACGCCCGCAGCCTGGCGGTCTATCACCACCACCACGACCATTCCCACGACCTGCACGGCGAGGTGGTGAAACCCGCCTTCCCGGCCGGCACCCGCTTCACTCCGGTCCACCAGCACGGCCCCGACTGCAACCATGGCTGATTTCCTGCTCAACGCCCTCCTCGCCGGGCTGGCCCTGGCGGTGGTCGCCGGGCCCCTGGGTTCGTTCGTCGTCTGGCGACGCATGGCCTATTTCGGCGACACCCTGTCCCACGCCGCCCTGCTCGGCGTGGCCTTGGGCTTCCTGCTGGACGTCAGCCCGACGCTGGCGGTGACCGTCGGCTGCGTGCTGCTTGCCGTCCTGCTGGTCACCCTGCAGCAGCGCCAGCCGCTGGCCGCCGACACCCTGCTCGGCATCCTCGCCCACAGCACGCTGTCACTGGGCCTGGTGACGCTGAGCTTCATGAAGGAAGTGCGCGTCGACCTGATGGCCTACCTGTTCGGCGACCTGCTTGCCGTCAGCCAGACCGACCTCCTGTGGATAGTCGCCGGCAGCGCCCTGGTGCTGGGGCTGATCTGCTGGCTGTGGCGGCCGCTGCTGGCGATCACCGTGCACGAGGAACTGGCGCGGGTCGAAGGCCTGCCGGTCACCGCCATCCGCCTGGCGCTGATGCTGCTGATCGCCATCGTCATCGCCGTGGCCATGAAGATCGTCGGCGTGCTGCTGATCACCTCCCTGCTGATCATCCCCGCCGCCGCCGCCCAGCGGCATGCGCGCAGCCCTGAGCAAATGGCCTTCGGTGCCAGTCTGATCGGCCTGGTGGCGGTATGTGCCGGGCTCTCGCTGTCCTGGTTCAAGGACACCCCTGCCGGCCCCTCCATCGTGGTCAGCGCGGCAGCCCTGTTCCTGCTGAGTTTTGTCCTGCCGCGCCGGACGGTGTAGAATTTGGCGATTTTTTGATCAAAAGAGACCCTGACGCATGAAGTCGTTCGTCATCCGCCTGTTCGCGCTGATGGCCATGGCACTGGCCCTCGCGGCCTGCCAGAGCACCGCGAGCAATCCGCCCAGCAGCAGTGGCTTCGAGACCGAACTGGCCGCCGGCCGTCTGGAATCCGCGCAGCTCGCGCTGGGTTCCGAACAGGAAGACGCCACTCAGCTCGCCGAGCGCCGCAAGCGCCTGGCCGACGCATACCTTGAGCGCAGCCGCGAAGCGCTGGCCAAGGGCGATGTCAATGGCGCCACCACCGCTCTGACCCGCGCCCGCTCGCTGATGCCCCGCGCCCCTGGCGTCGCCGCCGACGTGAGCGGCCTGCAGAAGCCCGCCGTTCCGGTCGCCCCGGCCGTCCAGCCGAACTGCACACCCTGAGCCCCACGGGCGCCCGTTCGCGGCGCCCGTTATTTCCTTTTGTTCCGTGCTTAGCTGAACAAAGATTAATCAGCCATAAAAAAGCAGGTTAAAATGCGCGGTTTTGGCTGACCGCCTACGCTCGTTCCCTACGCCTGTTCATCCGACGGCCCCGGCAGCGAGCGGCGCCTCCCCGTACCCACAAGGTTCGCTAAGTGATCGAATTCCACGACGTCCACAAGACCTATCGCGTCGCCGGACGCGATATCCCGGCCCTGCAGCCGACCCGCCTGTCCATCGAGGGCGGTCAGGTCTTTGGCCTGATCGGCCATTCCGGCGCCGGTAAAAGTACCCTGCTGCGCCTGATCAACCGCCTGGAAGAGCCCAGCGGCGGACGCATCGTCATCGACGGCGAAGACATCACCGCCCTGGACGCGGACGGCCTGCGCCGCTTCCGCCAGCGCGTCGGGATGATCTTCCAGCACTTCAACCTGCTGGCCTCCAAGACCGTCGCCGACAACATCGCCATGCCGATGAAGCTCGCCGGCACCTTCAGCGCCGCCGAGATCACCGCGCGGGTAGACGAACTGCTCGATCGCGTCGGCCTCAAGGACCACGCGCGCAAGTATCCGGCGCAGCTCTCCGGCGGCCAGAAGCAGCGCGTCGGCATTGCCCGCGCGCTGGCCTGCCGGCCGACCATCCTGCTCTGCGACGAGGCCACCAGCGCCCTCGACCCGCAGACCACCGGCCAGGTCCTGCAGTTGCTGGCGGAAATCAACCGCGAGCTGAAGCTGACCATCGTCCTGATCACCCACGAGATGGACGTGATCCGCCGCGTCTGCGACCAGGTCGCGGTGATGGATGCCGGGCGCATCGTCGAACAGGGCGAGGTCGCCGACGTGTTCCTCCATCCGCAGCACGAGACCACCCGCCGCTTCGTCTTCGAAGCCGAGCGCGTCGATGAGGACGAGCAGCACGACGATTTCGCCCACGTACCGGGGCGCATCCTGCGCCTGACCTTCCGTGGCGAGGCGACCTACGCGCCGCTGCTGGGCACCGTCGCGCGCCAGACCGGCGTCGACTACAGCATCCTTGCCGGGCGCATCGACCGCATCAAGGACCAACCCTACGGCCAGCTCACCCTGTCCCTGGTGGGCGGTGACATCGAGGCCGCCCTGGCGCAGCTCAACGCGGCCGAAGTCCATGTGGAGGTGCTGCGCGCATGAGCGATTTCTTCGTAAATATTGATTGGTCGGAAATCCTCCAGGCCAGCCTCGACACCTTCTGGATGCTCGGCGGCTCGCTGCTGTTCACCGTCATCCTCGGCCTGCCCCTGGGCGTGCTGCTGTTCCTCACCGGGCCCAAGCAGATGTTCGCCAACCGCGGCATCTACGGCGTGCTGGCGTTCATCGTCAACGTGCTGCGCTCGCTGCCGTTCATCATCCTGCTGATCGTGCTGATCCCGCTCACGGTGATCCTGGTCGGCACCTCGCTGGGCGTCGCCGGGGCCATCCCGCCGCTGGTGGTAGGTGCCACGCCGTTCTTCGCGCGCCTGGTGGAAACCGCCCTGCGCGAGGTGGACAAGGGCATCATCGAAGCCACCCAGGCCATGGGCGCCAGCACCCGCCAGATCATCTGGAACGCCCTGCTGCCCGAGGCCCGCCCGGGCATCATTGCCGCCATCACCGTCACCGCCATCACCCTGGTGTCCTACACCGCGATGGCCGGCGTGGTCGGCGCCGGCGGCCTCGGCGACCTGGCGATCCGCTACGGCTACCAACGCTTCCAGGACGACGTGATGCTGCTCACCGTGGTGATGCTGGTGGTCCTCGTCCAGATCCTGCAGACCGTCGGCGACAAGCTGGTGGTCCACTACTCGCGCAAATAACCACAAGGCCCGCCGGATGCGGGCCGACATAGGAGCCAACCATGAAGAAACTGTTCGCCGCGTTCGCTGCCGCCGCAGTCATCGCCGCCCCGCTGGCCCAGGCCGCCGACAGCCTGACCGTCGCCGCCACCCCGGTGCCGCACGCCGAGATCCTCAACTTCGTCAAACCCATCCTGGCCAAGGAAGGGGTTGAGCTGAAGGTGAAGGAATTCACCGACTACGTGCAGCCCAACACCCAGGTCGCCGAGAAGCGCCTGGACGCCAACTTCTTCCAGCACCAACCGTACCTGGATGAGTTCAACAAGACCAAGGGCACCAGCCTGATCGCCGTGACCGGCGTGCACATCGAGCCGCTGGGCGCCTACTCCACCAAGTTCAAGAAGCTCGAAGAGCTGCCCTCCGGCGCCACCGTGGTGATTCCCAACGACGCCACCAACGGCGGCCGCGCGCTGCTGCTGCTGGACAAGGCCGGCGTGATCAAGCTGAAGGACAACAAGTCCATCACCGCCACCCCGAAGGACATCGTCGAGAACCCGAAGAACATCAAGGTGCGTGAGCTGGAAGCGGCCACCCTGCCGCGCGTGCTGACCCAGGTCGACCTCGCCCTGATCAACACCAACTACGCCCTGGAAGCCAAGCTGAACCCCACCAAGGACGCGCTGGCCATCGAAGGCGCCGACTCGCCCTACGTGAACATCCTGGTTGCCCGCCCGGACAACAAGGACAGCGCCGCCATGCAGAAGCTGGCCGCCGCACTGCACAGCCCCGAGGTGAAGCAGTTCATCCTCGAGAAGTACAAGGGTGCCGTGGTGCCGGCGTTCTGATCGCCGCGTAGCTGACGCGCTGAAAAAAGCCCGGTCGAATGACCGGGCTTTTTCGTTTCAGCGCCTCGCAAAGCCGCGCGCCAGGGCCATTGATCAAATAATCACCAGCCTTTCCTGCATATTTTCCATGCCGCAAAGGCATCGGTTTTTCATGGAATCGCGCAAAGCCCCGGATGGCGTGGCCTGCAGCGACTCGCCCAAAACACATAGCACTGAAAGTTATTTAAATAAGAGAAACAATCACTTCAAGAGCTAAGACGCTCCGCCAATCATGCAGGTCCGTTCCAGGCGCGACTTAGAGCCGCGCAGACCAGCAAGGAGATCGTTCATGGCTCAACCCCAGCATGCCCTCGCGCCGGATGCGTTCCTGCGCCACGTGCCCGGCGGCGACCTGGTCGATCTCGGCCGCCCGCTGCGCCACGCGCTGGAGCTGGGCCGCCACGTGCCGGCGAAAGCCCGCGCGCTGAGCCGCCGCGAAGCCGTGCTGCTCGGTCTGTTTGCCCTGACACTGCACGGTGCGGTGGTCTACTGGCTGAGCCAGCAGCCCACCCCGCAACTGCCGGAGGTGCCGCCGCAGGTGCCGCCGATGACCATCGAATTCACCGCACCTACGCCGCCGGTGGTCGAGCCGCCGCCGCCCGAGCCGATTCCCGAGCCGGTCGTGCAGGAGCCGCCGCCCCCGGTGGTGGATGAGAACGCGGTGAAACCGCCGCCGCCCAAGCCGATCCCCAAACCCAAGCCGAAGCCGGTGGCCAAGCCCAAGCCCGTGCCCAAGCCGGTCGAGCAACCCACGCCGCCCAAGGCCGAAACCCCGCCGCCGCAACCGGCTCCGCCCGCCCCGGCAGCACCGGCGCCAGCCCCGCTGACGCCGCCCTCGGCCAGCGCCGGTTACCTGAAGAACCCGGCGCCGGAGTACCCGCCCCTGGCCCAGCGCCGTGGCTGGGAAGGCACCGTGCTGCTGCGCGTACACGTCCTCGCCAGCGGTAGCCCGAGCGAGATCCAGGTGCAGAAGAGCAGCGGCCGCGATGCCCTGGACGATGCCGCGGTGCGCGCGGTGAAACGCTGGAGCTTCGTCCCCGCCAAGCGCGGCGACGTGGCCCAGGACGGCTGGGTCAGCGTACCCATCGATTTCAAATTGCATTGATTCAACTTGCCCAGATCAGCCGCACGAGAAACGCGGAAGGAGAACACCCATGAGTCTGCCCCTGAACCCCCTGGAATCCGTCGAAGGCGCAGTCATCTGGCTGCTGGTCGGCTTCTCCGTCGTCACCTGGGCGCTGGCCCTGGTGAAAGGCGTCCAGTTCACCCGCCAGAAGTCCCAGGACAAGCGCTTCCAGAAGCAGTTCTGGAGCGCCACCAGCCTCGAATCGGCCGGTGACCAGGCCGCCGGCAAGCCCGGCGCCGGGGCACGTGTCGCCCAGGCCGGTTTCGCCGCCATTCAGGTGCAGGACAACGGCCAGCCAGACCTGGCCCAGTCGATCAACCACCAGGACCGCCTCGAACGCGCCCTGCGCCAGCAGATCCAGCGTGAGCGCCGCTCCCTGGAATCGGGCCTGGCAGTACTTGCCTCGATCGGTTCCACCTCGCCCTTCATCGGCCTGTTCGGCACCGTGTGGGGCATCATGGAAGCGCTCAAGGGCATCAGCGCGGCGGGCTCCGCCAGCCTGGAAACCGTCGCCGGCCCCATCGGCAGCGCGCTGATCGCCACCGGTGTGGGGATCGCCGTCGCCGTGCCGGCGGTGCTGGTCTACAACTACTTCCTCCGTCGCCTGAAACTCACTGCGGCCGACCTCGACGACTTCGCCCACGACTTCTACAGCCTCGCGCAGAAGAGCGCCTTCCGTGTCGTCACCCTGCCCACCGCCGCGCGCAAACCGGCTGCCGGCGCCAGCGTGAAGGAGGCGAGCTGACATGGCCTTCTCGACCCAGGACAGCGACGAAGTTCTCTCCGAGATCAACGTGACCCCGCTGGTGGACGTGATGCTGGTGCTGCTGGTGGTGTTCATCGTCACCGCGCCGCTGCTGACCAACGCCATCCCGATCAACCTGCCCAAGACCGAGGCGGTCGCCCCGCCGGAGCAGAAGGACCCGCTGGTGGTGAGCATCGACGGCGCCGGCAAGTGGTTCATCAACAAGGACGAGATCCAGCCGGAGTTGCTGCAGAGCAACCTGGCCGCGGCCAAGGCCAAGGACGCCGAAGTCCGGGTGCAGCTGCAGGCCGACGAGACGGTGAACTACGGCCAGGTAGCCAAGGCCATGGCCTCCATCGAGAAGGCGGGGATTACCAAACTGGCGGTGATCACCGCGCGCTGAGGCACCTGTAAGACACCTGAAACAGAGCGGGTGTAGAAAGGGACCTCCACAACGTACCGAGCTTCAAGGCCGCTCTCCCAATACTCAGGCAGGGGTGAGCGGCCTTTTTTTATCCGCGCGCTTCGCGCCGATGACGGTTGCTCACGTAGGGCGCATAACCCGGAACGGGTTATCCGCCACCTGCCCCACGGCGGATAACGCTGGCGCGTTATGCGCCCTACCAGAGCGCCAGTGGCTGCTGCGCCTGCCAAACCACCCGCCGTTCGTCGTCATCCCCGCCCCGGCAATAAACCTATGCCTTTCAGGCCCTTCCGTGGCCGCCGCTGTTCCACTAAGTTGATGACAGTCTGGAGACCTGAGGGGTACCGCATGACATCGTCTCCCGCTTCGGAAGGCCCGTTCTATCCGCCGACACTGGGGGTGCCGGAACGCTTCACACCCGCACAGCTGCGCGCCTCGCTCGACATCACCATGAGCGAACACGGCGCCGGTCCGGTGTGGCTGTTCGCCTACGGCTCGCTGATCTGGCGCCCGGAATTCCCGGTAGCCGAGGCACGCCGCGCGCGGGTGCACGGCTACCATCGCGGGCTCTACCTGTGGTCCCTCACCCACCGCGGCACCCCGGAAGCGCCGGGCCTGGTGCTCGGCCTGGACCGTGGCGGCTCCTGCGCCGGCTTCGCCTTCCGCCTGCCCGACGACAACCTCGACGCCAACCTCTACGCGCTGTGGGAACGGGAGATGCCCTACGCCTCCTACCGCCCGGAATGGCTGAACTGCCGCCTCGACGACGGCAGCCGCGTGCGTGCCCTGGGCTTCGTCCTCGAGCGCCACCTGCCCAGCTACGCCGGCTCCCTGCCCGACAACATCGTCCAGCATGTGCTCGACAGCGCCCAGGGCCACTTCGGCACCACCCGCGACTACGTCGAGCAGACTGCCAAGGCCCTGCGCGAATACGCCATGCCCGACCTCAACCTGGAAGGCATCCTGGCGCGCTGCTGTCCGCTGCGCCGGGCGCAGGACTGAGGTCTTATTGCTATTCGTTAGATAGAAATACTGCATAAGCAAAGAATTTCTTATTCCTTAACGAATATTAAAACCCTCCCTAGAATGCCTTCTCATGACGATTCGAGAGGGCCGCTCCATGCGCAATGAACGCATTCGCTACCTGATCGTGCCGGGCTGGCACGGTTCCGATGACGCCCATTGGCAGAGCCACTGGCAGCGCGCCCTGCCGAATGCCGCGCGGGTGCAGCAGCAGGACTGGATCACCCCGCGGCACAACGACTGGGTCGCCGAGCTGGACCGTGAAATCCGCCGCGAACCGGGCCGCGTGGTGCTCATTGCCCACAGCCTGGGCTGCGTCACCGTCGCCTCCTGGGCGGCCCGCGCCGACCGCCGCACCCTTGCCCAGGTCGAGGGCGCCTTGCTGGTGGCCCCAGCTGACGTGGAGCGGGAAACCTGCCACGAGGCCCTGCGCAATTTCGCCCCCATCGCCGCGCAGAACCTGCCCTTCCCCGCCGTGCTGGTGGGTTCGGACAACGATGCCGCCTGCAGCCCGCAGCGCGCGCTGATCCTTGGCCGCACCTGGGGCGCCGAGACGGTGATCCTGCCCTCCGCCGGGCACATCAACGTGAAATCCGGCCACGGCGCCTGGGAATCGGGCTACCGTCATCTGTATCGCCTGCAGTACCTGATCGACCAGCAATCGCGCCAGCGCGCCTGATCCGACGAAAGACGGCGCGCGGTGTGACGACCGCGCCTATCCCATCGCGGCGCGGATTCGGCTAGGGTGAGGCATAGCCCCACGCCGAAGACCGCCATGCCACCGTTGCACGACCTGTCCGCCGTCGAACTGCTGGCCCTGTACCGCTCGCACCAGCTATCCCCCGTCGAGTACCTGGAGCATCTGATCGCTCACATCGACCGCTGGGAGCCGCAACTCTGCGCGCTCTTCGCCTTCGATCCGCAGCGGGCGATGGAGCAGGCGCGGCGCTCCGAGGCGCGCTGGATCCGCTGCGCGCCCTGCGGCGAACTGGATGGCGTGCCGGTGACCATCAAGGAGCTGATCGCCACCCGTGGCGACCCGATCCCCCAGGGCAGCGCCGCCACCCTGCTGCAACCTTCAACCGGCGACGCACCGCCTGCCGCGCGGATGTTCGAGGCTGGCGCGATCCTGCTGGGCAAGACCACGGTACCGGACTTCGGCATGCTCTCCTCCGGGCTTTCCAGCTTCCACGAGCTGGCGCGCAATCCCTGGGACCTGCGCATGAACCCCGGCGGCTCCAGCGCCGGCGCCGCCTCGGCGGCCGCCGCCGGCTACGGGCCGCTGCACATCGGCACCGACATCGGCGGCTCGGTCCGCCTGCCAGCGGGTTGGTGCGGCCTGGTCGGCTTCAAGCCGAGCTTCGGGCGCATTCCCATCGACCCGTACTACACCGGGCGCTGCGCCGGGCCGATGACCCGCACGCTGGACGATGCGGCGCTGATGATGAAGCACCTCACCCGCCCGGACTGGCGCGACGCCACGGCGCTGCCGCCGGCGGACCTGGACTGGCACATCGAGGAACTGGACGTGCAGGGCCTGCGCATCGGCCTGCAGCTCGATCCAGGTTGCGGCCTGCAACCGGATGCGGAAGTCCGAGCCGCCGTCGAGGCGGTCGCGCGGCGCTTCGCCAATGCGGGAGCGGAGATCGTCGAAGTGCAGCCGATCCTCGACCGCGAGCTGCTCGATGGGCTCGACAAGTTCTGGCGCGCACGCCTGTGGGCCGAGCTGGAGAACCTGCCCCGCGAGCGCCAGGCCAAGGTGCTGCCGTACATCTACCAGTGGGCCGAGGGCGGCGCCTCGGTCAGCGGCGCCGACGCGGTGCGCGGCTACAACCGCACTTTCGACATGCGTCGACGGGCCGCCGAGCAATTCCACGAGATAGACTTCCTGCTCTCGCCGACCAACCAGGTCGCCGCCTTCCCGGCCGAGTGGGCCTCGCCCACCAACGACCCGGCGCTGCCCTTCGAGCACATCGGCTTCACCGTGCCCTGGAACATGTCCGAGCAACCGGCACTCTCAATCAACTGTGGCTTCACCAGCGCGGGCATGCCCATTGGCCTGCAGATCGTCGGCCCGCGCTTCGCCGACATCGAGGTACTGCGTCTGGGCAAGACCTACGAACACTGGCGCGGCCCCGTCAGCCGCTGGCCGCAGCCGCCGGGAGTCAACTAGGCTCAGGCACACCGCCGACCACAAGGAACCGATCGCGCGCCCATGCAGTACACCACCTACATCGCCCACTTCCTGGTCGTCATCCAGCTGCTGGGGATCATCGCCGCGGTCCACGCCGTGCTCAGCGTGCGCACCGCGCAGGGCGCCATCGCCTGGGCGACCTCACTGGTGTTCATGCCGCTGCTGACGCTGGTGCCCTACCTCGTCTTCGGCCGCAGCCGCTTCGACGCCTACATCGGTGCGCGCCGGCAGGCCAACGAGGAAATGCACGTCGCCGCCGCCGAACTGGACTGGCGTCCCTGGGTGGAAGAGGCCCTCGCCGCCCGCCAGTACCACGCCTACAAGGCGCTCAAGGCCATGGTCGGGCTGGCGCGCATGCCGACGCTGGCGAACAACAAGGTGCGCCTGCTGGTGAACGGCAAGGCATCCTTCGATGCGATGTTCGAGGCCATTTCCAGCGCGCAGAAAGTCATCCTCGTGCAGTTCTTCATCATCCGTGACGACGCCCTCGGCCAGCGCCTCGCGCAGCTGCTGCTGGAGCGTGCAGCCAACGGCGTGGATGTGTTCCTGCTGTATGACGGCATCGGCAGCCACGCGCTATCGCGTCGCTACATCGAGCGCCTGCGCCAGGGCGGCGTGCAGGTGCATGCCTTCAGCACCGGCAGCGGGATGATCAACCGCTTCCAGGTGAACTTCCGCAACCACCGCAAGATCGTGGTGGTCGACGGCGTGCGCGGTTTCGTCGGCGGGCACAACGTCGGCGTCGAATACCTGGGCGAGAAGCCGCCGCTGGCACCCTGGCGCGACACCCACATCGAACTGCACGGTCCGGCGGTGGCCTGCCTGCAGGAGTGCTTCGCCGAGGACTGGTTCTGGGCCACCCATGCGCTGCCGACGCTGATCCTGCCCGACGGTTACGACGACGCCGGGATGCTCTGCCAGGTGGTGCCCAGCGGCCCGGCGGACACCCAGGAAACCTGCTCGCTGTTCTTCGTCGAATCGATCAATGCGGCGGTGGAGCGGGTGTGGATCACCACGCCGTACTTCGTCCCGGACGAAGCCGTCGCCGCGGCCCTGCGCCTGGCGGTACTGCGCGGCGTGGACGTGCGCATCCTGTTGCCCTCGCGACCGGACCACAAGACGGTCTACGCCGCCTCCAGCCTGTACGCGCTGGACGCCGTGCGCGCCGGCGTGCGGGTGTTCCGCTACCAGCCGGGGTTCCTGCACCAGAAGGTGGTGCTGATCGACCACGACAGCGCCGCGGTGGGCAGCGCCAACCTGGACAACCGCTCCTTCCGCCTGAACTTCGAGATCATGGTGATCACCGTCGACGAAGGCTTCGCCCGCGACGTGGAGACCATGCTGGAAGAGGACTTCGCGCAGTCGGTGGAGATGACCCTGGACGACCGCAAGCGCGTGCACCGGCTGCAGCAGCTGGGGATGCGCGTGGCGCGGCTGGTGTCGCCGATTCTCTGACCCACAGTACCGGACTTGACCTGTAGGAGCGCGCCATGCGCGCGATCGCGGGCATGGCCCGCTCCTACAGGGAAAACTGTCGCCGGGGTTGTGACCGTCCCAAAAGAAAACGCCCGGTTCACTCGCGTGAACCGGGCGTTTCTTTCTCTAGCGCGAGGTCATCAGGCTGGCGCGGAGGAGCGGATCAGGTGGTCGAAGGCGGAGAGCGACGCCTTGGCGCCTTCGCCGACCGCGATCACGATCTGCTTGTACGGTACGGTGGTCACGTCACCGGCGGCGAAGATGCCCGGCAGCGAGGTTTCACCGCGAGCGTCGACGATGATCTCACCACGCGGGGTCAGCTCGATGGTGCCCTTGAGCCATTCGCTGTTGGGCAGCAGGCCGATCTGCACGAAGATGCCTTCCAGGTCGACGGACTTGAACTCTTCCGAGTTGCGGTCCTTGTAGACCAGGCCGGTGACCTTCTGGCCATCGCCTTTCACTTCGCTGGTCAGCGCGCTGGTGATCACGTCAACGTTCGGCAGGCTGAACAGCTTGCGTTGCAGCACGGCATCGGCGCGCAGCTTGCTGTCGAACTCCAGCAGGGTCACGTGGGACACGATGCCGGCCAGGTCGATGGCCGCTTCGACGCCGGAGTTGCCGCCGCCGATCACCGCCACGCGCTTGCCCTTGAACAGCGGGCCGTCGCAGTGAGGGCAGAAGCACACGCCCTTGGCCTTGTATTCCTTCTCGCCCGGCACGCCCATTTCGCGCCAGCGGGCGCCGGTGGCCAGGATCAGCGACTTGGCCTTCAGGCTGCCGCCGCCCTCGAACTGCACTTCGTGCAGGCCGCCGGCAGTCTTCGCCGGAATCAGCGCGCTGGCGCGCTGCAGGTTCATGATGTCGACGTCGTAGTGCTTGACGTGTTCTTCCAGCTGACGAGCCAGTTTCGGGCCTTCGGTCTCGGTCACCGAGATGAAGTTTTCGATCGCCATGGTGTCCAGCACCTGGCCGCCGAAGCGCTCGGCCGCGACGCCGGTACGGATGCCTTTACGAGCGGCATAGATGGCCGCCGCAGCGCCAGCCGGGCCACCGCCGACGACCAGTACGTCGAACGCTTCCTTGGCCGACAGCTTCTCGGCTTCGCGGGCAGCGGCGCCGGTGTCGATCTTGGCGAGGATTTCTTCCACGCCCATGCGGCCCTGGCCGAACACTTCACCGTTGAGGTAGATACTCGGGACAGCCATCACCTGGCGGCGCTCGACTTCTTCCTGGAACAGCGCGCCGTCGATGGCGACGTGGCGGATGTTCGGGTTGAGCACGGCCATCAGGTTCAGCGCCTGGACCACGTCCGGGCAGTTCTGGCAGGACAGCGAGAAGTAGGTTTCGAACACGAACGAACCCTGGATGCCCTTGATCTGCTCGATCACTTCGGCTTCGAGCTTGGACGGGTGGCCGCCGACCTGCAGCAGCGCCAGCACCAGGGAGGTGAATTCGTGACCCATGGGGATGCCGGCGAAAGCCAGGCCGATGTTCGCCCCGGGGCGGTTCAGCGAGAAGGACGGCTTGCGAGCGTCGCTGCCATCTTCACGCAGGGTGATCTTGTCGGTCAGGCCGACGATTTCGTGCAGCAGCTCGCTCATTTCGCGGGATTTGTCGCTGTCATCGAGGGACGCGACGATCTCGAACGGCTGCTGGACCTTTTCCAGGTAGGCCTTCAACTGGGTTTTAAGCGTGGCGTCCAACATGATTCAAATCCTCGGAATCTGAGCAAAAGGGTTCCCCGGCAGGCTTTTCAGCCCACCCTACGCACGCTTTTGGCTTGGGTAGGGAGGATGCCGGTAGGCATCCTCGGGGTGTTGCCAAACGGCTCGGGAAGCTTTCGTGGGCGGACGCCCGGTGGTTGCGTGGCGGGAGCCGCCGCGCAACCGCTTCCCGATCGTTCTTAGATCTTGCCGACCAGGTCCAGGGACGGAGCCAGGGTCTTCTCGCCTTCTTTCCACTTGGCCGGGCAGACTTCACCCGGGTGAGCGGCGGTGTACTGGGCAGCTTTCAGCTTGCGCAGGGTTTCGCCGACGTCACGAGCGATCTCGTTGGAGTGGATTTCGACGGTCTTGATGATGCCTTCCGGGTTGATCACGAAGGTGCCGCGCAGCGCCAGGCCTTCTTCCGGGATGTGTACGCCGAAGGCGTTGGTCAGCTGGTGGGTCGGGTCGCCGATCAGCGGGAACTGGGCTTTGCCAACGGCCGGGGAAGTCTCGTGCCACACCTTGTGGGAGAAGTGGGTATCGGTGGTCACGATGTAGACCTCGGTACCTGCTTCACGGAAGGCGGCGTAGTTGTTGGCAGCGTCTTCGATCTCGGTCGGGCAGTTGAAGGTGAAAGCTGCCGGCATGAAGATCAGAACGGACCACTTGCCCTTCAGGGACTGCTCGGTGACTTCGATGAACTTGCCATTGTGGAAAGCGTTGACCTTGAACGGTTGAACGGCGGTGTTGATCAGATTCATTAGGCAATTCCTCGTAGAGAGTTGTCGTTTAATCGAGTGGTCGATCGGTTGAAATTCGACAGGGGCAAGATTATCGCCTGATGACAATGAATGCCCATTGATTTAGGGCATCACGAAAATTGAGTCTCTCTATGGAGAGAACTATAAAAGGAAGAAGTTTCCTATCAGGCGATTCGTAGCGTCCTACGCCCGGATTCGTGACGCAAAGCGTCTGGCCCGGCCGTTATCAGCGTTTACCCCATGCAATGGTCAACCCACCTTCGCCCGAAAGCGCCGCGAGGACAACGCCAGTCACGACGTACGGCGCTTCGAAGCTTTTCGAGCGAAGCGGTTTTCCTGCCCCACTGGTCAAGCCTGCCCGCGAGCCTATGCTTGTGCGTGAGAGCCCTTCGCCACGAGGCTCTCGACGTCTACGGACAGCCTTCGCGAAGCGGCGCTGCCGCACGCATGACGACGAGGACTCCCGATGATCCAGTTCCTGCTCGGCGACGAAACGGTCCAGGCCGACGGCTTCGCGCCCGAGACCAGCCTGCTCGACTACCTGCGCATCCACCGCGCGCGCACCGGCACCAAGGAGGGCTGCGCCTCGGGTGACTGCGGCGCCTGCACCGTGGTGCTCGCCGAGCCTGAAGGCGAAGCACTGCGCTACCGTGCGGTGAACGCCTGCATCACGCTGCTGGGTGCGGTTCACGGCCGTCAGGTACTGACCGTGGAGCACCTCGGCGAGCCTGGCGCGCTGCACCCGGTACAACAGGCGATGGTGGACTGCCACGGCTCGCAGTGCGGCTTCTGCACGCCGGGCATCGTCATGTCGCTGTTCGCCTGGCGCCACTCGCCGCCGCCGCACGACCGCGAGACGGCACTGACCGCACTCTCCGGCAACCTGTGCCGCTGCACCGGCTACCGGCCGATCCTCGACGCCGCTGCGCAGATCGCCGGGCAGCCCTGCCACGACCGCTTCGCCCAGAACACCGCCCTCACCGTCGCCCGTCTTGAGGAGATATCCACAGCCGGCGCACTGCATGACGGCGAGGCGCGGGCCTGGTTGCCCGCTTCGCTGGATGAGCTGGATACCCTGCTGCAGCGTCACCCACAGGCACGACTGATCGCCGGCGGCACCGACCTGGCGCTGGAAGCCACGCAGAACCTGAAGACCTTCCCGGCGCTGATCCACCTCGACCGGGTGAGCGAACTGCAGCGCCTGGAAGTCCATCCTGGGCACCTGCTGATCGGCGCGGCGCGGAACTACGCCGACTGCCTCGAAGCGCTGCAGGAATTCCCCGGTGTCGCTCCCCTGCTGGAGCGCCTGGGCTCGCTGCAGATTCGCCAGCGCGGCACGCTGGGCGGCAATATCGCCAACGCCTCGCCCATCGGCGACATGCCGCCGGTGCTGCTGGCGCTGGATGCCCGGCTGCACCTGCGCAAGGCGGGGACCGTGCGCGAGGTCGCCATCGAAAGCTTCTTCACCGGCTACCGGCAGACACTCCTGCAACCCGGCGAGTACATCGAAGCGCTGCTGATTCCGCGCCTGCGCGGCAACCAGCGGTTCCGCGTCGACAAGATTTCCAAGCGCCGTGACGACGATATTTCCGCCGTCTGTCTGGCCCTGCGCCTGGACTTCGACGATGCCGGCATCGTCACTGACGCGCGCCTTGCCTGCGGCGGCATGGCGGCTACCCCCTTGCGCGGCGCAAGGACCGAAGCGGCCCTGCGCGGCAGGCCCTTCGACGCCGCCGCCGTGGCCGCCGCACAAGCGGCGATCCCGCAGGATTTCCAGCCCATCGACGACCTGCGCGCCAGCGCCGCCTATCGGCTGAAGGTGGCACAGAACCTGTTGCAGCGCGCACTACTGGAATGGACACAAAGCCCTGCGGAGGTGCGCCATGCGTAGCCTGCCACCGCTGGCCAGCAACGGCGTCGCGGTCGCCATCCACAGCGCGGGCAAGCCCCGCGAGCACGACAGCGCCACGCTGCACGTGAGCGGCGCCGCGCGCTATGTGGACGACCTGAAGGAGCCGCGCGACCTGCTGCACGCCGCCGTCGGCCTGAGTGAAATCGCCTGCGGCGCGGTGCTCTGCCTCGACCTCGAAGCCGTGCGCAACGCGCCCGGTGTGGTGGCCGTACTGACCCTGGACGACGTACCCGGCCACACCGACATCGGCCCAGTGTTCCCCGGCGACCCGCTGCTGGCGGGCGAGCGGGTGAAATACCACGGCCAGGCGCTGTTCGCCGTTGCCGCGCAAAGCCTGCTCCAGGCACGCCGCGCGGTGCGTCTGGCGAAAGTCGAATACGCGAAGGAAGACCCGCTGATCGACCCGCTGCGGGCCAAGGCCGAGGAACGCTTCGTGCGACCGCCGCACCACATGCGCCGGGGCGACGCACAGGCAGCGCTGGAAAGCGCTCCTCAGGTGCTGGAAGCCCGCCAGTTCATCGGCGGCCAGGAGCATTTCTACCTCGAAGGCCAGGCCTCGCTCGCGCTGCCCGGCGACGACGGCGGCATGCTGGTGCACACCTCCAGCCAGCACCCGAGCGAAGTGCAGAAACTGGTGGCCGAAGTGCTGGCCATCCCTCTGGCCAAGGTCACCGTGGAAGTACGGCGCATGGGCGGTGGCTTCGGCGGCAAGGAAACCCAGGCCGCGCCCTTCGCCTGCCTCGCCGCGCTGCTGGCGAACAAGACCGGCCGTGCGGTCAAGCTGCGCCTGCCGCGCGCCGAGGACATGCGCCTGACCGGCAAGCGCCATCCCTTCCACAACCGCTACCGCATCGGCTTCGACGACGGCGGCCGGCTGCTCGCCGCGCAACTCGACCTGGTGGGCGACTGCGGGCATTCGCCGGACCTCTCCGACGCCATCGTCGACCGCGCGATGTTCCACGCCGACAACGCCTACTTCATTCCCGACGTCGCCATCTCCGGCTACCGCAGTTTCACCAACATCGTCTCGCACACAGCCTTCCGCGGCTTCGGCGGGCCGCAGGGGATGATGATCATCGAGCGCGCCATGGACGACATCGCCCGCGCGGTGGGCAAGGACCCGCTGGAGGTGCGCAAGCTCAACCTTTACGGCGGCATGGGCAGGGAGCTGACGCCCTACCACCAGAAGGTCGAGCACAACCTGCTGGGCGAACTGATCGCGCGGCTGGAACAGAGCAGCGACTACGCCGCGCGGCGCTCGGCGATCCACGAGTTCAATGCACGGAGCCCGGTACTGAAAAAGGGCCTGGCGCTGACGCCAGTGAAGTTCGGTATTTCCTTCACCGCGCAGCACCTCAACCAGGCGGGCGCGCTGGTCCACCTCTACACCGACGGCAGCATCCAGCTGAACCATGGCGGCACCGAGATGGGCCAGGGCCTGAACACCAAGGTCGCGCAGATCGTCGCCGAGGAATTCCAGGTGCCGCTGGAGCGCGTGGTGATCACCGCCACGCGCACCGACAAGGTGCCCAACACCTCGCCCACCGCCGCCTCCAGCGGCACCGACCTGAACGGCATGGCCGCCCGCGATGCCGCCCGCACGCTGAAGAAGCGCCTGATCGACTTCCTCGCCGAACGCGATGGGGTCAAGCCGCAGGAGATACGTTTCGAGCACGGCGGCGTGACCGTCGGGGCGCAGCACCTGGGCTTCACCGAGGTCATCCAGGCGGCCTACTTCGCGCGCATCCAGCTCTCCGCCACCGGTTTCTACCGCACGCCAAAGATCTTCTACGACCGCGAGAAGGGCCAGGGCCACCCGTTCTTCTACTTCGCCTATGGCGCGGCGGTATCGGAGGTGGAAGTGGACACGCTGACCGGCGAGTACCGTGTGCCTCGGGTGGACATCCTCCACGACGTCGGCCGCAGCGTGAACCCGGCCATCGACATCGGCCAGATCGAGGGTGGCTTCGTCCAGGGCATGGGCTGGCTGACCACTGAGGAGCTGCGTTGGGACGACACCGGCAAGCTGCTCACCGTGGGGCCGGCGACCTACAAGATCCCGGCCGTGAGCGACGCTCCGGAAGACTTCCGCGTGGCACTGTTCGAGCGTCCCAACGAGGAAGACAGCGTGTACCTGTCCAAGGCCGTGGGTGAGCCACCGTTCATGCTGGCGATCTCGGTGTGGTCGGCCCTGCGCGACGCCATCGCCAGCCTCGCGGATTACCGCCTGAGCCCCGACCTGGATACGCCGGCGACGCCGGAGCGGGTACTCTGGGCCTGTGAGGCGATGCGCCAGGAGAACCCAGCATGACCCGCCACTGGATGGAAGCCATCGCCCGCCTGCGCGACAGCGCCGAGCCCTACGTGCTGATCACCGTGATCGGCGTGCAGGGCTCCACGCCCCGCGAGTCCGGCAGCAAGATGCTGGTCACTGCCGGGGAAGCCTTCGACACCATCGGTGGCGGCCATCTGGAGTTCGCCGCCATCGAGCACGCGCGCCAGCTGCTGCTGGCCGGCAAGAACAGCCAGGCGCTGGAGCACTTCCCCCTCGGCGCGCGGCTGGGCCAATGCTGCGGCGGGCGCGCCAGCCTGCTGTTCGAATGCTTTGCCGCGCGCGGGCCGCAGGTGGTGCTGTTCGGCGCCGGCCACGTGGGCCGTGCGCTGGCGCCGCTGCTGGCCGGGCTGCCGCTGCGCCTGGAGTGGGTGGACAGCCGGGCGGCGGAGTTTCCCCAGACCGTTCCCGAGGGCGTGCGCATGCACCTGCTGGAGGAGCCGGAAGATGCCGTGCATGAAGCGCCGCCGGGCAGCTACTTCCTGGTCATGACCCACAACCATCCGCTGGACTACGCCATCGCCGAGGCGGTGCTCAAGCGCGGCGACGCGGGCTTCCTCGGCATGATCGGCTCACGCACCAAGGCCCGGCGCTTCCAGATGAGGCTGGAACAGCATGGTTATCCACAGGAGGTGATCGCGCAGATGCATTGCCCCATCGGTCTCTCCGAAGTCCCCGGCAAGCGCCCGCTGGAAGTGGCCATCTCGGTGGCCGCCCAGGTCATCGCCCGCTATCACCAGGACGCCCCCGCCCGGCAGATGCGCGAAGGCGTGGAGTGGGCCGCGCTCTGCAGCGAAGGTTCGTACAGCGATTTGCCGGAAAACGCAAAAACCTGACCAACGGGACAACAGTTTTTCCCGCCTCCGCCGATACATTCAACGACCCCGTCTCTTCGCCCGCCACTGGCGGGCGTTTCGTTGTGCGTTCGGAGGAAAACAAGAACATGCGCCTGCGAAGTATCCAGACCCAGCTCATCCTCAGCATGGGCGCCGCCCTGCTCATCAGCCTGCTCATCGTCCTCGGCCTGTATGCCGTGCTGGTCAACCGCCTGAGCGAGCGCTACCTGCTCGAACAGGCATTGCCGGCGAGCATCCAGGCGATTGCCAACGACTTCGAGAAACGCCTCACCGGCCCCATCACCGCAGCGGCCGGCATCGCCGACAACACCCTGGTGCAGGACTGGCTGGCCGCCGGCGAAAGCCCGGAGAAACTGGCCGACTTCACCCGCTACCTGGGTGGCATCCGTGCCTCCCAGAAGGCCTTCTCTGCGCTGATCACCTCCAACGCCAGCGGCGCCTATTACAGCGACAAGGGCAAGGAGCGCACGCTCAGCCGCAGCGAGCCGAAGGACAGCTGGTACTTCCAGTTCATCGACAGCGGCAAGCCGCGCATGTGGAACATCGACACCGATGGCAGCACCGGCGAACTGGCGCTGTTCATCGATCAGCGCGTGGAGCGCGACGGCAAGCTGCTGGGCATCGCCGGGCTGGGCCTGGAGATGCGCGAGCTGTCGACGCTGATCCGCGATTTCCGCTTCGGCCGGTCAGGACGCGTGTACCTGGTGAAGAACGACGGCCAGGTGCAGATCCATCCCGATGCCTCGCTGCCCAAGGGGCGCAATCTCGGCGACCTGATCGGTGCCAGCGCCGCAAGCGCGCTGCTCGGCCAGCAGGGCTTCCACAGCGCCCGCTTCGAGCGCGACGGCGAGGACTACCTGGCCGCCAGCCTGCCGCTGCATGACCTGGGCTGGACCCTGGTGAGCGAAGTGCCGGAAGCGGAAATCTACGCCGACGCCCGCGAGGCGCTGGCCTTCTCCGGCCTCGCCGGCGCCGTGGTCGCCCTGCTCTGCCTGGCGCTGGTGGTGCTGATGGCGCGCAGCCTGGCCCGGCCGATCCGCCAGGTCACCCGCGCGTTGCTGGAGATCGGCGGTGGCGGTGGTGATCTCACCCGCCGCCTGGACGACAGCCGTGCCGATGAACTGGGCGACCTGGCCCGCGGCTTCAATCGCTTCCTCGAGGGCCAGCGCGCGCTGATTGGCGCCGTGCTCGGCACCAGCCAGCAACTGCTGTGCACCGTCGGCGAAGTGGCGCAGGTGGTGGACAACACCGCCGACCGCGCCGGTCGCCAGCAGGAAATGACCGACATGGTCGCCACGGCGGTGAACGAAATGGGCAGCACCGTGCAGGAAATCGCCCGTAACGCCGAGCAGGCCGCCAGCGCCTCGCAGCAGGCGCGCGAGGAAGCCGGCGAAGCGCGGCGCGTGGTCGGCGGCTCGCTGCAGGTCGGCCAGCGCATGTCCGGGGAGATCGGCGAAGCGGCCGGTGCCGTGGGCGAACTGGCCGGCCAGGTGGCGAGCATCGACCAGGTGCTGGCGGTGATCCGTGGGGTGTCCGAGCAGACCAACCTGCTCGCCCTCAATGCCGCCATCGAGGCCGCACGCGCCGGCGAACTGGGCCGTGGCTTCGCCGTGGTGGCCGATGAGGTCCGCACGCTGGCCAGCCGCACCCAGGGCTCGACCGATGAAATCCTCACCATCATCCAGCGTCTGAAGGGCGGCGCGGAGGCCGCAGTACGTTCGATGCAGTCCAGCCAGCAGACCACCGGGCAGAACCTGGCCGCCAGCGAACAGGCCGGCGCCTCACTGGGCGCCATCGCCGATCAGGTGGAGCGCATCAGCGACCTCAACCACCAGGTCGCTACAGCCACCGAGGAGCAGTCGGCGGTGACCGAGGAGATCAACCGCAACGTACAGGGCATCGCCGACCTCGCCCATGCCACCACCCGCGAAGTGCAGCACGGCCGCGAACAGTGCCGCGAGCTGCGCAACCTGGCCGATGACCTGGCACGGCAGATGGCGCAGTTCCGCCTTTGAACGGCTCTGGCGCCGGCCTCGTGCCGGCGCCTTTTCCCCAGTGTTATCCACAGATTTTCCGAGCGAAGCGGCGGGATTTCCGCCATGGCCGCCGGGTGATGACGGCCGATCAGCGCACGAGGTGTCTCGCCAACGAGATACCTTGCCCACAAGTTGCCCACAGATTGTCCAGAGACTTGCCCCCAACCCTCCGGACTCCGCCCGCGAATCCGTCAGAAAGCCCGAGCCCAGGCCCTGCAAGCCCTGCATCAATCCAGTGAATAATTCACCGAGTGGTCAGAAGTGGCGTCTGACGACGTTCAGGGGGAATTTCACCCACACCTTTTCCACAGCTTGTTCATATTTTGCTCAACAGGCCCGACAGCAATTGATCAAAAAACAAGCGAAACGCTGAAGGCTGCGGAGTACGTGGGCAGCAGAGGTCCTGCCACAGGTTATCCACAGGCGGTTCCACGGTGTTTGGGGAGAAGAATCAGGTGTCCAGCAACTGCGCCAGGACGCGCCCACGGCTGAGGTCGCCCAGCAGCTTCTGCAGCGGCTCGACCTGGGTAGTCGGCAGGCTCAGCGTGATGCGCACGCCTTCGGCGCCAAAGCCTTCGTCTTCGACGCTGGCGCCGAGCGCCAGCACTCGCGCCTTGAACAGCGCGTGCTCGGCGAAGCTGCAGTCGAATGCCAGGCGGCGGCTGGGCACCAGTTCGATGCGTTCGGCGTCCTGCAGGCACTTCGCCGCGCAGCCGCCATAGGCGCGAGCCAGGCCGCCGGTGCCGAGCTTGATGCCACCGAACCAGCGACTGACCACGACCACCACGCGGTCCATGTCCTGCCCCTCGATGGCGACCAGCATGGGCCGGCCAGCGGTGCCGCCGGGCTCGCCGTCGTCGCTGAAGCGGTACTGGTTGCCCAGCTTCCAGGCCCAGCAGTTGTGCCCGGCGCTGGGGTCGCGATGGGCGGCAAGGAAGGCCTGGGCCTCTGCCTCGCTGGCGATGGGAGCGGCGACACAGTGGAAGCGGCTCTTGCGGATGTCTTCCTGGTAAACCGCGGGGCCGGCGAGGGTGAAACTCATGCCGAGGCCGGCGGCGTCAGCCCGCAACCCTTGAGGATGATGCGGATGAGGTTGTCGCTGGCATCGCTGAAGTCCTGCCTGGACAAGCGCTTGCGGCCGGTGACGAAGCCGATCTGGGTGGCGAAGTCGGCGTAGTGCTGGGTGCTGCTCCAGATCAGGAAGATCAGGTTCACCGGGTCCACGGCGTCCATCCTGCCGGCGTCGATCCAGGCCTGGAACACCGCGGCACGGCCGGCAAACCAGGTGCGGTAGTCCTGGCTGAAGTGCTCGGAGAGGCATTCGCCGCCGCTGATGATCTCCATGGCGAATACCCGCGAGGCCTGCGGGTAACGGCGGGAGAATTCCATCTTGGCGCGGATGTAGGTGGCCAGCGCGACGGCCGGGTCATCGTCCACGGTGAGGTGGTTGAAGGTGCTGTCCCACAGTTCGAGGATGTTGCTCAGCACCGCCACGTACAGCCCCAGCTTGTTGCTGAAGTAGTAGTGCAGGTTGGCCTTGGGCAGGCCGACGCGCTGGGCGATGGTGTTCATGCTGGTGCCCTTGAAGCCGTGACGGGCGAACTCCTCCTCGGCGGCGGCGAGGATGGCTTCCTCGTTTTTCTGGCGAATGCGGCCGGCGGGCTTTTCGCCGTTGGGCGCAGAGTGGGCGGGTACCTGGAGGGTCATGCGGGATGTCCGTGCATTGAGCGGGGGCGCTGCATGGATAACCCAGGCGGGTGGCGGGATTCAAGCACGAGGTGTGAAAAAGGGCAGGAACCGGAGTCGCCAGGCGACCCGGCTCCCGCCCCCGTCACGGCAGCCCCCGTGGGTGGGCCGGGGGCATGGCGTCACTTGGCGGTGCCGGTGGTGCCGGAGGTGCTGTGGTGGCCGCCACCGCCACCGTGGTTGCCGATGGCGGCGCCAATCGCAACGACCGCGGCGCCGATGCCGACGGCTTCACCGACGGTCAGCTGGCCGTACAGCGGCGTGGCCAGGCCCATGCCGGAGCAGGTCGGCGGCAGCGGAACGATTGCGCCAGCGCGGTCCTTGTCATCCTGCCCGGCTCCGTTCGCGGCTTGCGCCTGGTCCTTCTGGTCCTTCGTAGCGCCGCCCCACAGCGGCGCGCAGTCGTTGGTGGCAACCACGGCCTTCTGTTCCTCTTTCGGCTCCTCTTTCACGGGTGCCGGCTGGGAACGGGTGATGACATCCTGGTAGAAGCCACCTGCGTGGGATTTGTCGTGGACTTCGGTCGGCGGAATGCTGGGGTGCCCGAGGGGCGCCGCCAGTACGGGGGTGCCCAGGCTCGCGGCGATGGCCGCGATCAACAGTTTCTTCATGGCTCACATCTCCTAGGTGAAGCAAAAGAGATGCAAAGCTAGAGGTTGGCGAGCGCTCGACCAATGGGCCGGGACCCGGATGGGATGTAGGCAGTTTCCGAAAGAATCCAGGATTTTGCAGCTGGCGAATGAAAATGCCGCAAGACATTCGAAAAGACCGACCCCGCCAGGCGGCGGGGTCGGAGGGGAACATCAGAAGTGGTACTTGACCAGCGCGCTGACGGTGTTCTGGTCGGTGGTGAAGTACTGCGAATCCTTGATGCCGTACTTGTCGGACCAGTAGTCGTACTCGATACCCACGTACAGGTGCTTGGCTTCGTAGCCCAGGGACTTGCCCAGGTCGTACTTCAGCTGCGGGTTGAAGTGCAGGTTGGCGTGGTAGTCCGACTGGTTGCGGTGGCTGGAGCTGGCGTCCTTGTTGTTCACGACCCAGTCCATGAAGCCGTCGAACAGGATGTCGGAGTTGCCCACCGGGAAGGTAATGGCCCAGGCCGGGGTAATCTGCCAGGCGCCGGACGGCACGCGATTGCCGTCGGGCTTGCGGTAGTAGAAGTTCAGCTGGAAGTAATCGAAGCCCGGCAGCGCCAGGTCGAAGCCCGGACCGACCAGGTAGGACTCGACATCGCCTTCGCCGAACTCGTAGGTGGTTGCCAGCAGCACGTCCTTGACCGGACCGAAGGACAGGTCGGTGCCGGTGATCTTGCCGAACGACAGGCGCGGGCTGAACTCACCGTAGTAGGTGTTCTTGCCGTTGGTGGCGCTTTCCTTGCCGTTGTAGTTGATCTGGTCGACGAAGAACCAGATGTCGCCCCAGGTCCAGGCGCTCGCGCTCTCGAAGGTGAAGGTCTGCTGGATCGGCGGGTCTACCTTGAAGTTCTTGCCCCACAGGTAGGTCAGGCTTTCGTTGTGCCAGATCAGCGGGCCGTCATTGGAAGCCGGCGCCGGGGTCAGGTCTTCACCGCCAGCCATGGCCTGCCCGGCCGCGAGCAGCCCGCCGGCGAGCAGCAGGGATGCGAGAGTGCGAGTCATGCGTTGCTCCTAATCAGTGCAGTCGTGTTGCGTTTTTAATTGTCGGTGGAACCTGTCCGGTCGGTCAGGCCTGGCGAGGAAAAGCAAGATTGGCGCCAATCCTGACCAGATGTTCCACTTTTATGACGAACCCCTTAAGGTCCGCTCCTTTGGCAGGGAAGACGCAGGTGCACGGGACGGGCCATTTCCTGACTCACAGGACAACTTCGCCTGTTTGGAGGGCATCGGCCCCAACAGGAAGCACTGCAATGGCGATCGCCGACCAGAAGATTGGATACATGACAAACCTGTGTTGAAACGAATCAACACAAATTGTGTATACAACTATCTTGTAGGAAATCTACACAACAGCCGTCGGAACACACCACGCGTTTTTCCGGGCGCGGATAATGCCAGACAAGGGCCTTCTCCACACCTGTCAGAGTGACTCGGGCCGCCCGGCGGTCGAGCTGTGGGATGCTTCCTTCAGGGTTCGAACGCCGCCGTTCACGTCGGCAACGGCTCTGATCCGGCTTGAGGTGGACGGGGCGGCCTGCCAGACTTCGATTCTCCAGCGATATTTTCCCAAGCTATGCCGATGAAAGGACAAGCTCCCGAACTGCAACGCCTGATCCCGGTGCTCGACCGCCTGCCGCGGCCGGTCTATGCGCGCGCCGAGCGTTTGCGCGCGGGTTCCTGGACCAGCAGGCACCATCACGCCTGGGTGCAGTTGTCCTACGCCATCACCGGAGTGCTGGGTGTACACACGGCCGAAGGCAGCTTCTTCGCGCCGCCGCAGCGGGCGATCTGGATTCCGGCCTTCCTCGACCATGAAGTGGTGACCTCGACCCAGGCGGAAATGCGCAGCCTGTACATCCGCGACGACGCCTGCCGATGGGCGCCGGACCGCTGCCGGGTGCTGGAGGTGACGCCGCTGGCGCGCGAGCTGATCAAGAGCTTCTGCGAGCTGCCGGTGGATTATCCACAGGGCGACAGCGCCGAATCACGGCTGGTGGAAGTGCTGCTGGACCAGCTGCGCGACCTGCCGGAAGTCGCCTTCTCCCTGCCGATGCCACAGGAGGCCCGGCTGCTGCAGTTGTGCCAGACACTGATCGACCGCCCCACCGACAGCCACACCCTGGGCGACTGGGCGCAGCGCATCGGCACCTCGGAGAAGACCCTGTCGCGGCTGTTCCAGCGCGAAACCGGGATGACCTTCCGCCTGTGGCGCCAGCGCCAGCGCCTGCTCGCCTCCCTCGGCTCGCTCGAGGCCGGCGATAGCGTGACGGCGGCGGCGCTGGATTGCGGGTATGACTCGACCTCGGCATATATCGCGTCGTTCAAGGGGTTGTTCGGCTTCACGCCGGGGGATCTGTTCCGCCAGCGGTAGACCGTGCCGGCGGATACCGACTCCGTCCGCGATTGGCTGAATTGCGCACCGAGCCCACGCCGCGGCACCTCTTGTGCGTCGGCGGATTTCCGCTCAGTGCCCGCCCTGATAGGCGCCGCTTCGCCTGCCCCCATACTTTAAAATCAGCTGAAACCCTTGTGCCACGCGGCTTTCGCGCCTTGGCACGCTGCCTGCTATCGCCCTCGACACTGCGCCGCCCTCGCGGCGCGCCGGCGTGACGTTTCGAGTAGTCCGCACGCCTGACGACAACAACGACAAGAGGAATACCCATGGATAGCGCAAGCGCCGTCTCCGCTTCTGCCGCACCCCGCACGACTTCCCAGCGCATCAAGTCGATCTTCAGTGGTTCGGTCGGCAACCTGGTCGAGTGGTACGACTGGTACGTCTATGCCGCCTTCTCGCTGTACTTCGCCAAGGCGTTCTTCCCCCAGGGCGACATGACCGCCCAGCTGCTGAACACCGCCGCGATCTTCGCCGTGGGCTTCCTGATGCGCCCGATCGGCGGCTGGCTGATGGGTATCTACGCCGACCGCAAGGGCCGCAAGGCGGCGCTGCTGGCCTCGGTCCTGCTGATGTGCTTCGGCTCGCTGATCATCGCCCTGACCCCCAGCTATGAAACCATCGGCGTCGGCGCCCCCATCCTGCTGGTGCTCGCGCGCCTGCTGCAGGGCCTGTCGGTCGGCGGCGAATATGGCACCTCCGCTACCTACCTGAGCGAGATGGCCAACAAGGAGCAGCGCGGCTTCTTCTCCAGCTTCCAGTACGTGACCCTGATCTCCGGCCAGCTCATCGCCCTGGCAGTGCTGATCGTGCTGCAGCAGACCCTGACCACCGAGCAGCTGGAAAGCTGGGGCTGGCGTGTGCCGTTCTTCATCGGCGCGCTGTGCGCGGTCGTCGCCATGTTCCTGCGTCGCGGCATGGAAGAGACCGAGTCCTTCACCACCAAGAAGGAAGAGCCCAAGGAAAGCCTGATGCGCTCGCTGATGCGCCATCCCAAGGAAGTCCTGACCGTGGTCGGCCTGACCATGGGCGGCACCCTGGCCTTCTACACCTACACCACCTACATGCAGAAGTACCTGGTGAACACGGTGGGGATGAGCAAGAACGACTCCACCATGATCTCGGCGGCCACCCTGTTCCTGTTCATGCTGCTGCAGCCCATCGTCGGCGCCCTGTCGGACAAGATCGGTCGTCGCCCGATCCTGATCGCCTTCGGCGTACTGGGCACCATTTTCACCTACCCGATCCTCAGCACCCTGCACACCATCGACACCTGGTGGGGCGCGTTCTTCCTGATCATGGCCGCGCTGGTCATCGTCAGCGGCTACACCTCGATCAACGCCGTGGTGAAGGCCGAGCTGTTCCCCACCGAAATCCGCGCCCTGGGCGTGGGTCTGCCGTACGCGCTGACCGTATCCATCTTCGGCGGCACCGCCGAGTACGTGGCGCTGTGGTTCAAGAGCATCGGCATGGAGAGCGGCTTCTACTGGTACGTCACCGCGTGCATCGCCTGCTCGCTGCTGGTCTACGTGACCATGAAGGACACCCAGAAGCACTCGAAGATCACCACCGACTGATTGGGCTCTTTGCCCAGGCCCCGGCGCACACTCTCCGGGGCTTTTTATCCACAAGGCCCGGCGCATGCCGGGCCTCGTCGTTTCTGCTTTTCGCTTTTCGTAGGAGCGAGCTTGCTCGCGAACGCTCCTGCTCCGGATTCCGGTCGGGTTCGCGAGCAAGAACTGGGCGTCCCCCTCGGTCCTGCAAGAGCAGAGTCCGCCTGTGGGTTATCCTTCAGCGTTCCCTTCACTTGCTGGAGCCTGCCATGACCACCCCGAAATCCGCCCTGATCATCGGCGCCTCGCGCGGCCTCGGCCTGGGCCTGGTGCGCGAACTCCTGGAGCGTGGCTGGGACGTCACCGCCACCGTGCGCGATGTCGTCCATCCTGGCGAACTGGCGAACCTGCCCTTGCGGGTGGAAGCCCTGCTGCTGGACGACATCCACTCCCAGGACCGCCTCGCCGAAGCCCTGGCCGGCTCGCGCTTCGACCTCGTCTACATCAACGCCGGCATCTACGGCCCGCCGCACCAGTCGAGCATCGACGCCAGCCTCGCCGACGTCGGCCAGTTGTTCATGGTCAACGCCATCGCCCCGCTGCGCCTGGCCGAGCGCCTGCTGCCGCGACTGAATGCCGACAACGGCGTACTGGCCTTCATGACGTCCGAGCTGGGCAGCGTAGCCGGCAACGAATCCGGCGGCATGGCGCTGTACCGCGCGAGCAAGGCGGCGCTCAACTCGCTGACCCGCAGCTTCGTCGCCGAACTGGGCGAAACCGGTATCACCGTGCTCAACCTGCATCCGGGCTGGGTGCGCACCGACATGGGCGGCGAGTCCGCGCCGCTGGACGTGCAGACCAGCGTGAAGGGCCTCGCCGATCAGGTCGAAGGCCACGCCGGACGAGGCGGGCAGTTCTACCTGGACTACCAGGGAACGATGATCGACTGGTGACGGCCAGCCCCGTGGGCGTTACCATGCGCCCACGTCTGACTCTCGGGTCAACGGACCTGGATCAGCAGACAGGGTGAACACTGAGCTGGCTTCCCATGACCCCATGGAGCCGGCTCGATACGAACGGCTCCGTCCGTTTGGAGAACTCACCCATGTCTTCCCCGCGTCTCTGGCTGCGCAACCCGCTGGCCATCTTCACCGCCAATGACCTCGACGCCCGTGGCGGCATCGTCGTCCAGGACGGTCGCATCGTCGAACTGGTCGCTGCCGGCCAGCAGCCCTCGGCTCCCTGCCAACAGACCTTCGACGCCAGCCAGCACGTGCTGACGCCCGGCCTGATCAACACCCACCACCACTTCTACCAGACCCTCACCCGCGCCTGGGCGCCGGTGGTGAACCAGCCGCTGTTCCCCTGGCTGAAGACCCTCTACCCGGTGTGGGCGCGCCTGACCCCCGAGCAGCTCGGCGTGGCCACCAAGGTGGCGCTGGCCGAACTGCTTCTGTCGGGCTGCACCACCGCCGCCGACCATCACTACCTGTTCCCCCACGGCCTCGAGCAGGCCATCGACGTGCAGGCTGGCGTGGTCCGGGAACTGGGCATGCGCGCCATGCTCACCCGTGGCTCGATGAGCCTGGGCGAAGCCGACGGCGGCCTGCCGCCGCAGCAGACCGTGCAGAGCGCCGAGGACATCCTCGAAGACAGCCAGCGCCTGATCCGCGAATACCACCAGCGCGGCGAAGGCGCACAGGTGCAGATCGCCCTGGCGCCCTGCTCGCCGTTCTCGGTCACCCCGGAAATCATGCGCGCCAGCGCCGAGCTGGCCGAGCGCGAGGACGTGCGCCTGCACACCCACCTCGCCGAAACCCTCGACGAGGAAGACTTCTGCCTGCAGCGCTTCGGCCAACGCACCGTGGACTACCTGGACAGCGTCGGCTGGCTCGGCCCGCGCACCTGGCTGGCCCACGGCATCCACTTCAACGACGAGGAAATCCGCCGCCTCGGCGAAGCCGGCACCGGGGTCTGCCATTGCCCCAGCTCGAACATGCGCCTGGCCTCGGGCATCTGCCCGACCGTGGCGCTGGAAGCCGCTGGCGCGCCGGTGGGCATCGGCGTGGACGGCTCGGCCTCCAACGACGCCTCCAACATGATCCTCGAAGCCCGCCAGGCCCTGTACATCCAGCGCCTGCGCTACGGCGCCGAGCAGATCACCCCGGAACGCGCGCTGGGCTGGGCCACTCGCGGTTCGGCCAAGCTGATCGGCCGCAGCGACATCGGCGAACTGGCCGTGGGCAAGCAGGCGGACCTGGCGCTGTTCAAGCTCGACGAACTGCGCTTCTCCGGCAGCCATGACCCGCTCTCCGCCCTGCTGCTGTGCGGCGCCGACAAGGCCGACCGGATCATGATCGGCGGCACCTGGCGGGTCATCGACGGCGAAGTCGAAGGCCTCGACCTCAAACGCCTGATCGCCGACCACACCCAGGCGGCGCGCAAGCTGCTCGGTACGCTGTAAGCACGCTGCGGCGTGCTCTTCGTAGGATGGCGCGGAGCGAAGCGATACCCATCAATCCTGCGCTCCGACAGCATGGGTATCGCAAGCTCCACCCATCCTACGATCAATCCTCAATGTCAGGACTGGCGTGGGAGCGAACTCTGTCCGCGATGGTGTCCGGCGCGATGCGGACCTATCGCGGACGGAATCGCCAGCACATCCTTCGACATCGGCACCCACCTGTAGGAGCGGGCCATGCCCGCGATCTCGCGCATGACGCGCTCCTACAGTTCCACCTTCCGCTCTCCCTCAGCAGACTGGCTCCGGATGCCATTCCGGCGGGCACGTTTTGCCATCGAAAAATCGCTACAACCCGCGTCACACAAGGCCTGCGCCCTACCGCCCGTCGCCCGCCAGGCAGTCATGACGAACAGTCATTCCAGCAAAAACCCGTCTAAATCAAGGCTCACTGTTGGTTGGCAGGAAAATGCCGTCAATTTGACATCACCGAGCCGCCCTCTAGTTTTAAATCGCTGGGCCGAATTCCTGCTCAAGACGTTGTCAGCAGCCGTTTGGCCCGGTTACCGGCGCCCGGCAATGGAGTGCACTTCAATGCGCGATTCACAGTTGAACCCCCAGGCGGTTCAAGAAGTCGGCCAGGACTGGCCACGGCGCCTCATCATCCAGACCCTGCCATGGGCGGTCGTGGCCGTGCTCTGCGCGGTCGGCGTGCCGTTCTGGTGGATGCTGCCGGTGGGCTGGCTCTCCAGCCTGGTGCTGTGCAGCCTGCTGGGCGGCGCCAGCAAGGCCGCCATCGATGCCCAGGCCACCACCCTGCAGACCGATGAGCTGCCGCACTGGCGCCCGCTGCAGGACGCCGTGGAAGGCCACCTGGCCTCGCTCAACGGCCACACCCACCAGATCGATAACCTCCTGCACCAGGCCATCCGCCAGCTCACCGACAGCTTCCACGCCCTCGCCGAGCGCATCGACACCCAGCGCGGCCTGTCCCACTCGCTGATCGAGCGCTACGACGGGCGCGGCCACCTGGACGGCGACATCGACTTCCAGCGCTTCATCCACGCCACCCAGGAAACCCTCGGGCTGTTCGTCGAAGCCACTCTGGAGACCAGCCGCACCTCGCAGCAACTGGTAGAGCGCATGGACCGCGTGACCCACAAGATCGCCGAGATCCTGCAGTCCACCCAGGACATGGACGCCATCGCCAAGCAGACCAACCTGCTGGCCCTCAATGCCGCCATCGAGGCCGCCCGCGCCGGCGAGAGCGGCCGTGGATTCGCCGTGGTGGCCGACGAGGTGCGCGCGCTGTCGACCCGCTCCACGCACTTCTCCCAGGCCATCCGTGAGCACGTCGACGTGGTCTACCGCGAGATCAAGGACGCCGAAGGCGCGATCAGCCAGCTGGCTGACAAGGACATGACTTTCGCCCTGGATTCGCGGCAGAAGATCCAGCACATGCTCGACGACCTCGACGCGATGAACCAGCACACCGTGAAGGTGGTGCAGGAGCTGGACCGCATCTCCCTGGAAGTGGGCGACGGCGTCAACGCCGCGGTCACCGCCCTGCAGTTCCAGGACATGAGCAGCCAGCTGCTCGGCCAGATCGGCAAGCACAGCGCCCGCCTTGGCGCCCTCGCCGTCGGCCTGGGCGCGCTGGATGGCCGCCAGCCCGGCGAATGGAGCGAACGCCTGCGCGGCGAAACTGCCGAACTCGCCCGCCCCCTGAGCAACCCGGTCGCCCAGACCAGCCTTAGCGCTGGCGAGGTGGAACTGTTCTGAACTGAAGGCAAGGCAGGAGCCCCGACATGCTGCAGTCCGTCTTCGAATACTTGGCGAATCTCGCTCTGATCGGCTGAGCCCACCACACCATTTCCACGCGCCGGGATGGCGCGAGCACCTGTGCGCCTGGCGACAGGCAAACGCATTGCAACCCGAGGAGAAGCAACGCAATGGGAAAGCAGATTCTGATCGTCGATGACTCGGCCTCCATCCGGCAGATGCTGAGCTTCACGCTCAAGTCCGCCGGCTACGAGGTGGACGAGGCCGTGGACGGCAAGGACGGCCTGGGCAAGGCCCAGCGCAAGACCTACAACCTGGTCTTCACCGACCAGAACATGCCGAACATGGACGGCCTGACGCTGATCCGCAGCCTGCGCGAGATGGCCGGCTACCGCGGCACGCCGATCCTCATGCTCACCACCGAATCCAGCGACGCCATGAAGCAGCAGGGCAAGAGCGCGGGCGCCACCGGCTGGCTGGTCAAGCCGTTCGACCCGCCGAAGCTGCTGGAAGTCACCCGCAAGGTCCTGCCCTAGGGGTATCGCCGATGGCCACTGGAATGGAGCAGTTCCTCCAGGTGTTCTTCGAGGAAACCGACGAACACCTGGCGACCCTCGAACTCCTGCTGATCGGGCTCGACCTCGATCAGCCGGACGCCGAGACGCTCAATGGCATTTTCCGCGCGGCCCACTCGATCAAGGGCTCCAGCGGCATGTTCGGTTTCGACGACCTGACCGCCGTGACCCACGAGCTGGAAACCCTGCTCGACCGCATCCGCTGCGGGCAGACCGCCCTGCACGTGGACATGATCGGCGTGTTCCTCGAAGCCCGCGACGTGCTGCAGCGCCTGCTCGATGCGCACCGCAGCCAGGTGCCCGATCCGGACGTGCCAGTAACCTCCACCGTGGAGCGCCTGCGCGCCTGGCTCGCGGAGCCGGTCGCAGCAGCGGTCGACGACGACCTGTTCGAAAGCGCCCCGGCAGCGGCTGAAACCAGCGCCAGCGATGACGACGCCTTTGGCTTCTTCGACGACGCCCCCGGTACTCCCGACGCCAGCGAAACCAGCGCCAGCCGCGACGACGACTTCGGCTTCTTCGACGACGCCCCCGGCGCGCCGGACGTCAAACCCGTCGAGCCCTACGGCATCTTCGACAAGGCACCCGGCGCCCCCACGGCCGCCGCACTGGTTACAGCGCCAAGCGAGCAACCCAAGCCCGCACCCGCCGCAGTCGCCAAGCCGACCCCCCGCGCCGACAGCGAATCCAGTTCCATCCGCGTCAGCGTCGAAAAGATCGACAGCCTGATCAACCTGGTGGGCGAGCTGGTGATCACCCAGGCCATGCTCAGCCAGCTCAGCGAGGATCTCGACCCCACCCACTTCGAGCGCCTGCAGCAGGCCCTGGCACAGCTGGAACACAACACCCGCGACCTGCAGGAATCGGTGATGTCGATCCGCATGCTGCCGATCAGCTTCATCTTCAGCCGCTTCCCGCGCCTGGTGCACGACACCTCCGCGCGGCTGGGCAAGCAGGTCGAACTGATCCTCCAGGGCGAGCACACCGAGCTGGACAAAAGCGTCATCGAAAAGCTCAGCGACCCGCTCACCCACATCGTCCGCAACAGCATCGACCACGGCATCGAGACGCCCGCCGAACGCCTGGCCGCCGGCAAGCCGGCCCAGGGCTCGGTGAAGCTCGCCGCCAGCCACCAGGGCGGCAGCGTGGTGGTGGAAATCTCCGATGACGGCCGTGGGCTGTCCCGCGAGCGCATCCTCGCCAAGGCCCGCGAAAAGGGCCTGGCCGTGCACGACGGGATGACCGACGCGGACGTCTGGCAACTGATCTTCATGCCCGGCTTCTCCACCGCCGAAGCGGTCACCGAGCTGTCCGGCCGGGGCGTGGGCATGGACGTGGTGCGGCGCAACATCCAGGCCATGGGCGGGCGGATCGACATCGATTCCGCACCCGGCATGGGCACGCGCATGAGCATCCGCCTGCCGCTGACCCTGGCCATCCTCGACGGCCTGATCGTCGCCGTGGAGAAGGTCAACTACGTGGTGCCGCTGACCTACATCGTCGAGTCGCTGCAGGCCCGCGCCGACGACGTGCGCGGGCTGGCCGGCGAGGAATCGACGGTGATCCGCGTGCGCGGTGAATACCTGCCGCTGTTCTCCCTCAACCAGCTGCTGCGCATCGGCGCCGCGCCGGTGCCGCCGGAGCAGGGGATCGTGGTGATCCTCGAATCCGAAGGCAAGAGCTTCGCCCTGCAGGTGGACGAACTGGTCGGCCAGCAGCAGGTGGTGATCAAGAGCCTGGAACAGAACTTCCGCCGGATCGACGGGATCGCCGGCGCCACCATCATGGGCGACGGCAGTGTCGCCCTGATCCTCGATGTCGATGCCCTGCCGCGTCTGGCAGCACAAGGAGAATCCACCCATGAGCGCAGCTGAAGCCAGTGCCGCAAGCAGCCCGCCGCAGGAGTACCTGACCTTCACCCTGGGCCGCGAGGAATACGCCATCGACATCCTCCGCGTGCAGGAGATCCGTGGTTACGACCAGGTCACGGCGATCGCCAACGCCCCCGCCTTCATCAAGGGCGTGATCAACCTGCGCGGGGCCATCGTTCCCATCGTCGACCTGCGCATCAAGTTCAACCTGGCCGACATCAGCTACGACCAGTTCACCGTGGTGATCATCCTCAACGTCGGCCGGCGCATCGTCGGCGCGGTGGTGGACTCGGTCTCCGACGTGATTGCCCTGGCCGGCGAGGAGATCAAGCCGCGCCCCGAATTCGCCGCCAGCTTCGACACCGAGTACCTGCTGGGTCTGGCCACCGCCGGTGAGCGGATGCTCATCCTGGTGGACATCGAAAAACTCATGACCAGCCGTGAAATGGCGCTGGTCGACGAAACCGCCGCCTGATCGCGACCGAGGATAATCAACATGGGTCTGTTCAACGCACACGCCGTGGCGCAGCAACGCGCCGACCGCATCACCGCCCTCCTCCACAGCCTGGTGGACGGCAACCTCGACGTCGCCATCGGCGAAGCCCCGGCCGCCGGCTATGAGCGCCTCTACGACGGGCTGCGCAGCATCCAGCGCACCCTGCGCGAGCAGCGCGCCGAGCAGGCCCAGGTGGAAGCCCTGGAAGCCGGCCTGGTGGAAATGACCCGTCAGCACGAGCTGGGCTGGATCGACGAGGTGATCCCGGTGGACAAGTTCGCCGGCCGCCCGGCGCGCATCGCCAAGGGCATCAACGACCTGGTCGCCGCGCACATCGCGGTGAAGATGCGCGTCGTCGCCACCGTCACCGCCTACGGCAAGGGCGACTACTCGGTGGACATGGACCGCCTGCCGGGCAAGAAGGCCATCATCACCGAAGCCATCGACGGCGTGCGCGACAGCCTCAAGGCCAGCGCCGATGCCGCCGAGTACAACGCGCGGATCAAGAGCGCGCTGGATAACGTCTCGGCCAACGTGATGATCGCCAACAACGACCTCGAGATCATCTACATGAACCGCACGGTGACCGAGATGCTCGGCAACGCCGAAGCCGACATCCGCAAGCAGCTGCCGAACTTCAACGCCAGCCGCCTGATGGGCGCCAACATCGACATGTTCCACAAGAATCCGGCGCACCAGCGCGGCATGCTCGCGCACCTGACCGCGCGGCATAAGGCCGAGCTGAACCTGGGCGGCCGGCGCTTCGCCCTGGACGTGGTGCCGGTATTCAACGACGCCGGCGAGCGCCTTGGTTCCGCCGTGCAGTGGACCGACCGCACCGAGGAATTCCGCGCCGAGCAGGAAGTCTCGCAACTGGTGGACGCCGCCGTCGCCGGTGACTTCACCAAGCGCATCGAGGCCTCGAACAAGGAAGGCTTCTTCCTGAAGATCGCCACCGGCCTGAACAACCTGGTGGACACCGCCGACAAGGGCCTGCGCGACGTCACCCGTGTGCTCGGCGCACTGGCCCAGGGCGACCTGACCCAGCGCATCGACGCCGACTACCAGGGCACCTTCGGCGAGCTCAAGGACTACGCCAACGAGACCGCGCAGAGCCTGTCGCGGATGCTCGGGCAGATCCGCGAGGCGGCCGACACCATCCACACCGCCGCCAGCGAGATCGCCAGCGGCAACGCCGAGCTGTCCACCCGCACCGAGCAGCAGGCCTCCAGCCTGGAAGAAACCGCATCGAGCATGGAAGAGCTGACCAGCACCGTGAAGCTCAACGCCGAGAACGCCCGCCAGGCCAACTCGCTGGCGGTGAATGCGTCCGAAGTCGCCACCGAAGGCGGCAGCGTGGTGCAGAAGGTGGTGGGCACCATGTCGGCCATCAACGACTCGGCACGCAAGATCGCCGACATCATCGGGGTGATCGACGGCATCGCCTTCCAGACCAACATCCTCGCGCTCAACGCCGCGGTGGAAGCGGCGCGCGCCGGCGAGCAGGGCCGCGGCTTCGCGGTGGTGGCCGGTGAAGTGCGCACCCTGGCGCAGCGCTCCGCCGCCGCCGCCAAGGAGATCAAGACGCTGATCAACGACTCGGTGGACAAGGTCGAGAGCGGCAACACCCTGGTCGCCCAGGCCGGCCAGACCATGAGTGACATCGTGGTGGCGATCAAGCGCGTCACCGACATCATGGCCGAGATCGCCGCCGCCAGCGCCGAGCAGAGCAGCGGCATCGAGGAAGTGAACGGCGCCGTGTCGCAGATGGACGAGATGACCCAGCAGAACGCCGCGCTGGTGGAAGAAGCCGCCGCCTCGGCCGAGGCCCTGCAGGAGCAGGCCGGCATGCTCAACCAGCAGGTCGGGGTGTTCAAGCTCGAATCCATCGCCGCCACTGTGGTGCCGCTGGCCTCCGCCCGCCCGGCCCGCACCGAGCCGGCCGCGCACACCTCTCGCGCCGCCCGCGGCGTGGCCAAGGCGGTGCGCGCCAAGGGTAAAGAGGACGACTGGGAAGAGTTCTGATCGGGCGGGGCTGAAAGGGATGGCGGCGGCCGGAGCAATGGGAGGGTCGGCCGCCGCGCGCGGACCAGGGATGGTCAGGCGATGACCGCTGATGTCGGCGCCAAGAGCCCCTCACCCTAACCCTCTCCCGGAGGGAGAGGGTTAGGGTGAGGGTAGTGCCCGCGCAGAGCTTTCCGATACCACGAAGTAGGGCGCATAACGCCACAGGCGTTATCCGCCATCACGGCGGATAACCCGTTCCGGGTTATGCGCCCTACGCGATCTACCAATCGTCGAGACTCACGATGTCGATCAACCTGCCCGCCCCCGAGCACGAATTCCACTACACCCGCCGGGACTTCCAGCAGGTGCGCGAGCGCCTCTACCGGCACGCCGGCATCAGCCTCTCGGAGAACAAGCAGCAGCTGGTCTACAGCCGCCTCTCGAGGCGCCTGCGCAGCCTGCGGCTGGGCAGCTTCGCCGAGTACTTCGCCTACCTGGAGAGCCACGAGGAAGAGTGGCAGCAGTTCGTCAACGCGCTGACCACCAACCTCACCGCCTTCTTCCGCGAGAAACACCACTTCGACCACCTCGGCCGCTTCGCCGCCGAGCAGTTGCAGGACCACCAGCCGCTGCGCTTCTGGTCCACCGCCTCTAGCACCGGCGAGGAACCCTACTCCATGGCCATGACCCTGGTGGACGCGCTGGGCAGCTTCGCCCCGCCCATCGAGCTGATCGCCTCGGACATCGACACCGGCGTGCTCGGCCACGCGCGCCAGGGCATCTACCCGCTGGAGCGCATCGAGGCGCTGAGCCCGGCGCAGAAGAAGCGCTTCTTCCTCCGCGGCACCGGCGGCAACGCCGGCAAGGCACGGGTGGTGCGCGAGCTGCGGCAGATGATCGACTACCGGCAGATCAACCTGCTCGATCGGGACTGGGGCATTGCCGGCGGTCTGGACGCGATCTTCTGCCGCAACGTGATGATCTATTTCGACAAACCGACCCAGACCCGCCTGCTCGAACGCATGGTGCGCCTGCTGCGCCCCGGCGGGCTGTTCTTCGCCGGGCACTCGGAAAACTTCGTCCACGCCAGCCACCTGGTGCGCTCGGTGGGACGCACGACCTACCAGGCGATGGGGAGCCAGTGATGGGCGCAGCCCTGGACCAACCCAACCGCTACTACGACCCGCGCTTCGGCATGGAGGCGGTGAAGCTGCTGCCCGGCGAATGCTACGTCACCGCCGAACCGCTGATGCTGGTCACCGTGCTCGGTTCCTGCGTCTCGGTCTGCCTGCGCGACCGCAGCAGCGGGCTGGGCGGCATGAACCACTTCATGCTGCCCGGCGACACCGGCGTGCAGGGCCTGCTGTCCAATTCCGGGCGCTACGGCGTGCACGCCATGGACCTGCTGATCAACGGCCTGATGCGTCGCGGCGCCCAGCGCCGGCACTTCGAGGCCAAGGTGTTCGGCGGCGGCTCGGTGCTGAAGAACCTCAGCGCCGACGTCGGCCAGCGCAACGTCGAGTTCGTCCTGCAGTACCTCGAGGACGAGGGCATCCCGCTGGCCGCCCAGGACCTGCTCGACGTGCACCCGCGCAAGGTCTATTTCTTCCCCGGCACAGGCCGGGTGCTGGTGCGCAAGCTGCGCACCCTGGCCAACGACACGGTGCTGCAGCGCGAGCGGCAGTACTGCCAGCAACTGTCCCGCCGGGAGCGCGGCGGGAGCATCGACCTGTTCTGAACGGAGGGACGAGCGATGGCCGTCAAGGTCCTGATCGTCGACGACTCGGCGCTGATTCGCAGCCTGCTCAAGGACATCATCCACAACGACCCGGAGCTGCAGCTGGTGGGCGCGGCGCCCGACGCCTTCGTCGCCCGCGACCTGATCAAGCAGCACGCGCCGGACGTCATCACCCTCGACGTGGAAATGCCGCGCATGGACGGCCTGACCTTCCTCGACAAGCTGATGAAGGGCCGGCCGACGCCGGTACTGATGATCTCCTCGCTCACCGAGAAGGGCTCCGAAGCCACCCTGCGCGCGCTGGAGCTGGGCGCCATCGACTTCATCGCCAAACCGCGCCTGGGCATCGCCGAAGGCATGCAGGCCTACGCCGAGGAAATCTGCGCCAAGCTCAAGGCCGCCGCGCGCGCGCGCCTGCCCCGTGCTCGTCCCGTCGCATCGTCCGACGCACCGGCAACGAGCAGCGCGCCACTGCTGAGCACCGAGAAGATCTTCGCCATCGGCGCCTCCACCGGCGGTACCGAGGCGATCAAGGAAGTCCTGCTGGGCCTGCCGCCGGACTGCCCCGGCACCGTGGTCACGCTGCACATGCCGCCGGGCTTCACCAAGTCCTACGCTGACAGACTGGACCGTCAGACGCGACTGTCAGTGCGCGAAGCCCGCGACGGCGACCGCATCCTCCCCGGCCACGTACTGCTCGCCCCCGGCGACTTCCACATGGAAGTGCAGCGAAGCGGCGCCAACTACGTCGTGCGCCTGCACCGCGAGGCTGCGGTAAATGGCCACAGGCCGGCAGTGGACGTGATGTTCAACTCCCTCGCCCGCTGCGCCGGGCGCAACCTCATCGCCGCCCTGCTCACCGGCATGGGCAAGGATGGGGCCCGGGGCTTGCAGGCAATCCGCCAGGCCGGCGGCCACACCGTCGCCCAGGACGAGGCCACCTGCGTGGTCTACGGCATGCCCCGCGAGGCGGTGGAGCTGGGCGCGGCGAAGGAAGTCCTGCCGCTGGAGCGCATAGCAGGCTCGCTCCTACAGCAGGCGCGCCAGAGCGGAAGTGGGAACCGCGTCTAGTTCTGTGGGAATCATCCCGCACCGCCGAGCGGCTTTTCACACAGGGTCTAGACTCAGGCCAATTGACCGGCGCCAATAATATGGCGATTCGATATCAATTTGGTTTGATTGTGCCCGTATACAAAATGCACAATTGAGCTTTCGCCAAAAGACCGGCACACGGCGGGCGACACGGGGAAACAAGATAGCCATGGCGGCAAGATGGGGGTTGCGCGGCAAATCGGTGGTGGCATTGCTCATCGCCTGTCTCCTGGCACTGGTACCGGCAGTCATGCTGGGCTGGAAAGCCATGGAGGACATCCGCACGCATTTCGGCCTCGCCTTCGCGAGAAACTTCACGCTGCTCAACCAGCAGAAGATCATCGCGCCGGTGATCCGCGAGCTGGCGCTCTCGCGGCGCCTGGCCGAGTCCGTGGTGACGCAGGACTGGCTGCTGTCCGAGAACGACCCGGCGCGCCGGGCACTGTTCTTCCGCGAAGCCGAAGGCTTCCGCGCGGACCAGCACAACTACTCCTACTTCGTCGTGGTGGACTCCTCGCGCCACTACTACTTCAACGACTCCAGCTCGCCGCTCTCCAATTCCCCGCGCTACACCCTCAGCGACACCGATCCGCAGGACCGCTGGTACTTCGATACCCTGGCCCGCGATGAGACCTACAACATCAACGTCAACTACGACGCCAAGCTGAAGGTCACCAAGGTCTGGTTCAACATGGTGGTGCGCGCCGGCAACGAGAAAGTCGGCCTGGCCGGCGGCGGCCTCGACCTCACCGAGTTCCTCGACCAGTTCATCTCGCGCCGCGAGGCCGGGGTGACACCGATGATCGTCGACCCCGAGGGCGCCATCCAGGCGCACCCGGACACCCGCCTGATCGCCTTTTCCTCCGGCTCCAGCGGCCAGGCCAAGCACCACGTCTACGACCTGCTGGCCAACGACCAGCAACGCACCGCGCTGCGCCAGACCCTGCGCCAGGCCGAGACCAACCCCGGCGAAGTGGAAACCATGTGGGGCACCATCGACGGCAAGGAACAGCTGATCGCCACTGCCTACATCCCGCAGTTGCGCTGGCACGTGCTCAGCGCCATCGACCTGCACGCCGCGCAAGTGCTCGACAGCCGCTGGATCTGGCCGCTGGTGGGCACCCTCGCCGGGCTGCTGGCGATCCTGCTGATCGGCTTCGCCTACACCGTCGACCTGCTGGTGCTGCGCCCGCTGCGCGGCCTCAAGCAGTCGGCCAAGGCGATCGCCGCCGGGCAGTACGACAGCCCGCTGCCGCGCACCCGTCCGGACGAGATCGGCGAGCTGTCCAGCGCCTTCGCCAGCATGGCCGACCAGGTCCGCCGGCACACCGAGGAGCTGGAAGACAAGGTCCAGCAGCGCACCCAGGCCCTCGAAGCGGCCAACCGCGAGATGGCCGCCGCGCAGAAGAAGATCGGCGACTCCATCGACTACGCCAGCCTGATCCAGCGCGCCATCCTCCCCGATCGTCAGCTGCAGGCCTCCCTGGGCGAGCACCATTTCGTCCTGTGGAAACCCCGCGACGTGGTCGGCGGCGACTTCTACATCTACCGCGAAGGCCCCATCGACAGCCTGATCGGCGTGGTCGACTGCGCCGGCCACGGCGTGCCCGGCGCGCTCATGACCATGCTCGCCCTGGCCGCCATCGACCACGCCATCGACAGCGTGAAGAGCCACGACCCGGCGGCGATCCTGCGCGAGACCGACCACGTGATGCGCGGCATGCTCGGCCAGGAAGAATTCACCCACTCGCTGGCCACCAACATGGATGCCGGCCTGGTGCGCGTCGATCACCAGCGCAAGCTGCTGCACTTCTCCGGGGCGAAGATTTCCCTGTTCGCCAGCGACGGCAATGATGTGCGCGAATACAAGGGCGCGCGCCGCGCCATCGGCGACAAGCGCCAGGGCGACTATCAGGACGTGGAAATCCCGATGGAAACCGGCTGGACCTACTACCTGTGCACCGACGGTTTCCTCGACCAGGCCGGCGGCGAGCACGGCTTCGGCTTCGGCAACAGCCGCTTCGCCGACCTGCTGCGCAACCACGCGCGCCGACCGTTGGCCGAGCAGGCCGATGTGTTCGCCGCTACCCTCGCCCAGTACCAGGGTGAGCAGCCGCAGCGCGACGACATCACCATTCTCTCTTTCCGCTTCGACTAGGGGTTAATCCATGGAATCGCTAGATCTGTTGGCCATGCGCGAGAGCTTTACCCGGCAACGCATATTGCTCTGCTTCAACGGCCCCATCTCGCGCAGCCTGATCGAGGAAATCGGCCACGCGCTGCGCAACTACCTGCAGGCCGAACAGGCGCACCCCAGCGAAGCGATGGACGTGTTCGCCGTCTACATCGAGATGACCCAGAACATCCGCCACTACGCCACCCAGCGCGGCTACAACGAGCAGGAGGCCTCGGCCACCGTGGCGATTGCCCGCGATGACGAAGGCCACTACGTGGTCTCCGCCGGCAACCTGGTGGAACTGGCCGACGGCCAGGGCCTGGTGCGCAGCATCGAAGCCATCGCCGGGCTCGACAAGGTCCAGCTCAAGGCGGCCTACAAGGAGCAGCTGCGCCGCCCGCGCGACGCCGAAGCCTCCACCGGCGCAGGTCTCGGCCTGCTGGACATCGCCCGCAAGTCCAGCGCGCCGCTCAAGACCTCCCTCACCGAACAACCCGACGGCCGCGCCTTCTTCAGCCTGCGCGCCGTGATCTGAACCGCGAAATTCAGGAAGACCCGACATGAGCGATCTCAACGTCACCGGAACCCAATCCACCCCACAGATCCACGGCGACTGGCAGGCCGGCATCCTCGCGATGCAGGGCGACTCCTACCCGGAGAACTCCTTCGAGCTGTTCGGCCAGGTCATCGAGTGGGTCGAACGCTTCCTCACCCAGGAACAGCGCCCGCTGGAACTCGACCTGCGCCTGCTGTACCTCAACACCAGCTCGATCAAGGCCATGATGGACATCTTCGACCTGCTCGAAGAAGCCCACGGCCAGGGCCGCAGTACTCGCGTGGCGTGGCACTACGACCGCCGCAACGAGCGCGTCGCCGAACTGGCCGAGGAATTCCGCGAGGACTGTACCTTCCCGTTCGTCATCCAAGCCTACGACGAGTAAGAGCCATGACTAGCGAGCGCGAGCTGGACCTGCTGATCGAAGAGCTGCTGGCCGACCCCCAGTACGAAGGGCACCCCCTGCGCGAGGCCCTGTACCAGAAGCACCAGCAATCCCTCGACCAGCTCGCGCGCCTGGAGCGCATCGCGCGGATTTCCGACGGCTTCCAGTCCATGGCCCGGCAGCAGAACAGCACGCTGTCCGAGCGCTACCACAAGCAGCTGCGCCAGCTGGAAAAGGTCGCGCGCATCTCCGACCGCTATCAGGACATGATGCGCGACCTGAACATCGCGCTGAAGGAAGCCTCGACCCACGACACCCTCACCGGCATCGCCAACCGCCGCCTGCTGATGGAGCGCCTGCGCGAAGAAAGCGAACGCGCCCAGCGCCACGGCGAGTCCTACGTGCTGGCCATGCTCGACGTCGACCGCTTCAAGCAGGTCAACGACACCTGGGGCCACGAAGTGGGCGACCGCGTGCTGGTGGAAATCGGCCGCGCCATGGAGTCAGCCCTGCGCCAGTACGACCTCTGCGGCCGCTGGGGCGGCGAGGAATTCCTGCTGATCCTCCCCGACACCCGCCTGGCCGACGCCGCCGCCATCATCGAGCGCGTGCGCAACGACATCCGCTGTCTGGCAGTGCGCGTGGGCACCAACGCCCTGTCCGTCACCGCCAGCTTCGGCGTCGCCGAGCACCATCCGGGCGAAAGCTACTCCCAGACCCTCAGCCGCGCCGACGCCGCATTGCTGGATGCCAAGCGCAGCGGGCGGGACAAGTGCGAGTTCGCTCAGGCCTGAGCCAGCAAGGGCGCATCCGCGCGGGTGGCATCCCGGGGCGAACCCGATTAAGGTCCACGGACCGCATGGAAAGGATGCAGCATGGCCAACAAGTCTCCCTCCCCTCGCCAGCAGACCCATCTCGCCGTCCTGATCGACGCCGATAACGCGCCCGCCGCCATCGTCGAAGGGCTGTTCGAGGAAATCGCCAAGTACGGCGTTGCCAGCGTGAAGCGCATCTATGGCGACTGGACCAAGCCCAACCTGGGCAAGTGGAAGCAGGTGCTGCTGGACCACTCCATCCAGCCCATGCAGCAGTTCGCCTACACCAGCGGCAAGAACGCCACCGACAGCGCGCTGATCATCGACGCCATGGACCTGCTCTACACCCGCCGCTTCGACGGCTTCTGCCTGGTCTCCAGCGACAGTGACTTCACCCGGCTGGCCGCGCGCCTGCGCGAAGAGGGCCTGACGGTCTACGGCTTCGGCGAGGAGAAAACGCCCAAGCCCTTCGTCTCCGCCTGCGACAAGTTCATCTACACCGAGATCCTGCGCGCTGCCGCCGACCCCGTCGCCGAGCCCGCACCGGCCGCCGACAAGGCTGCCGCCCCGAGCACCGCCGAAGCGCCGAAGCCCGCCAGCAAACCCAAGTCGCAGAAAGTCCCGCTGGACTTCATCGCCAAGGTGCTCGACGACATCGACGGCGACGACGATGACTGGGTGCAACTGGGCGCCCTGGGGCAGAACATCAGCAAGCTGCAGCCAGCGTTCGACCCACGCCTGTATGGCTTCAAGAAGCTCAGCGACCTGATCAAGGGCCACCCCAAGCGCTTCGAACTGCAGGCAAGGGGCATCGGCAATACCGGCGGGAAGGACTTGTACGTGCGCAATGCCGGCCCGGTGCGTTGAGCCTGCGTCAGCTCAATGCAGCGTCACTTTCCGGTCGTTAGGGTGGGCCTTGAACCTGCAACGGAGTCGCCCCATGCGCCCCTGGCTGATAGCCCTGCTCCTCACCCTGGCCGCCGGTACCGCCCACGCCGGCACCCTGCGCTGCGGCACCAGCCTGATCAACGAAGGCGACCCGATGGACGAGGTGCTCGCCAAGTGCGGGCAGCCGGACAAGCGCGTCGTCACCCCGCCGACGAAGCCACGGCGCGGACCGGACGGCAAATTCATCCCCGGCAATCCGCAGCTGGAAACTTGGATGTACGGCCCGAACAACGGTGCCTATCGCTACCTTTTCTTCCGCGACACACAGCTGCAATTGATCAACACCACGCGCAAGGAACTGCTCTGAGCGCACCGCGCTCTTCATCCCAACACGCCCGCCGCTACCAAAGGCGCCTACCCATCGCGGCGGCATCTCCCTAGACTGGTCGCCTTCGCCAATCCGGAGGGCACCATGCAAACCCCATTCGACTTCACCCTCGGCATCGACCCGCAAGCGCGCGACGTCGTGGTCAAGGGCCTGCTCGCCTACAACCTGGGGCAGATGGGCCGCAGCAACACCTACGACGACTTCGAACTCTACGCCCGCAGCGATGACGGCGAAGTGGTTGGCGGCATGTTTGGCCAATCCGGCATGGGCTGGCTCTACATCGACTATCTCTGGCTGCAGGACGACCAGCGCGGCAGCGGCCTGGGCAGCCAGCTCATCGCCCTCGCCGAAGACGAAGCCCGCCGCCGCGGCTGCGTTGGCCTGTTCCTCTACACCTACAGCTTCCAGGCTCCCGGCTTCTACGAGAAACAGGGCTTCGAGCGCATGGGCGTGCTGGAAGACTGCCCGCCGGGGCATCAGCGCATCTACCTGAAGAAGCACCTGGGCTGATCTTCGCGCCTGCTCCCACCGCCGGCCCTGCCGGCGGATCGCGGGCATGGCCCGCTCCTACACGCACGCCGGAAACGGCTGCTTGTTGGTTATCCCTGGCATTCCTATCCTCGCCCAGTCACATCAGTGACCTGGGTTTGGCGACCCGACTTAGTAGGCGCAATGGCGCCAATAGGTGCATGCAGGAACAGCGAATGTTCCAGCAGGCCCCCGCACGATTGCAGATATCTGCGATGCTCTAGGGCAGATCGCGCGGGGAGACCTCCAGGTCTGCCGGGTCCTACTACCGGTTCGCCAACCCCGCGCGGTCTGCCACCCTTCGTTTGGCGACGCAGGAGGCAGCTCTCAACGACTAGTAGGAGCTCCACTCAATGCACAACGTCATCTACACCCCAACCTTCTTCACCCGCAAAAAGCGCTGCCTGCGCGGTCTGATGCTCGACAACCAGGCCTGGTTCGCCTCCCGCGATATCGCCCGCCTGCTCTCCGTCCAGTATCCCGACAGCTTCCACCACCGCTTCTTCCCCCACGAAGTCCAGACCCTCCCGCTGACCTACCGCACCGGCACCACGGAAGACACCGTCCTGCTCAGCGAAGCCGCCATCTACAAGGCCTTCGTCCGCTTCGGCCACCCCGAACTCGAAGCACTGGACCGCTGGCTCTGCCACGACGTCATTCCCACCCTGCGCGACCAGCACACCCCTGAATCCGAAGCACCCCGCCGTGTCCTCCTCACCTGGGACGCCCGCCGCCTGATGCTGCTCAACTGGCAAGGCGACCTGTGGATGCGCTGGGAAGAAGTTCCCCGGATGTTCGATTACTCCTGAGCCGCAGCAGCATGGGTATCGCTCCGCTCCACCCATCCTACAAAGGTTTCAGCCGGCTCCCGCAGAGCCGCAAGTGACCGCGAACGCAGGATGGCGTGGAGCGCAGCGATACCCATCAATGCCCACAGGACGCGCCATGACCTCATACCGCCGCGACAGAACCGATGGCGCCACCTGGTTCTTCACCCTTGCCCTGGCCGACCGCCGCTCACGCCTGCTGGTAGAGAACATCGACCTGCTCCGCGCCGCCTTTGGCTACACGCAACAACGCCACCCCTGGCACATCGACGCCATCGTCATCCTGCCCGACCACCTGCACGCCATCTGCACCCTGCCAGTGGGCGACGCGAATTACGCGCTGCGCTGGCGGCTGATCAAGACAGAATTCTCACGGGCGCTCCCCAGGACGGAGGTCGTCTCTGGCAGCCGCCAGACAAAGGGCGAGCGCGGCATCTGGCAACGGCGTTACTGGGAGCACCGAATTCGCGACGACCTCGACTTCGTACGGCACGTGGACTACATCCACTTCAATCCGTGCAAGCACGGCCATGCTCCCCGCGTGGTCGATTGGAGGTGGTCGTCATTTCATCGCTACGTGCGTGACGGGCTGCTGGTGAGGAATTGGGGCGGGGAGGCAGTGGAGGGAATCGAGGCGGGGGAATGATGGGTATCGCTTCGCTCCACGCCATCCTACGAATAGGTTCCCGGAAAGAACGGTGCACTTGGCAATAAAAAAGGCCGGTCATCTGACCGGCCTTTTTCTTACCGCTTATTCACCATCAGCCATTGCTGGGGAAGGCGAACTGCGCCGCTTCGTGCGACTTGCGCTGCGGCCAGCGCTGGGTGATGGCCTTGCGCTTGGTGTAGAAGCGCACGCCATCCGGGCCGTAGGCGTGCAGGTCGCCGAACAGCGAACGCTTCCAGCCGCCGAAGCTGTGGTAGGCCACCGGTACCGGCAGCGGTACGTTGACGCCGACCATGCCGACTTCGATCTCGTCGCAGAACAGGCGGGCCGCTTCACCGTCGCGGGTGAAGATGCAGGTGCCGTTGCCGTATTCGTGGTCGTTGATCAGCTGCATGGCTTCTTCCAGGCTGTTCACGCGCACGATGCAGAGCACCGGGCCGAAGATTTCTTCCTGGTAGATGGTCATGTCCGGGGTCACCTTGTCGAACAGGGTGCCGCCGATGAAGAAGCCGTTCTCGTGACCGGCCACCTTGAAGTTGCGGCCGTCGACCAGCAGCTGGGCGCCTTGTTCGACACCGGTGTCGATGTAGCCGGTGACCTTGGCCTGGGCAGCGCCAGTGACCAGCGGGCCCATGTCCAGGCCGCAGTTGGTGCCGGCGCCGATCTTCAGGGCCTTGATCTGCGGAACGATCTTCTCGACCAGTGCGTCGCCGATCTGGTCGCCCACGCAAACGGCCACGGAGATCGCCATGCAGCGCTCGCCGCAGGAGCCGTAGGCCGCACCCATCAGGGCGCTGACGGCGTTGTCCAGGTCGCAGTCGGGCATCAGAACGGCGTGGTTCTTGGCGCCGCCCAGGGCCTGTACGCGCTTGCCGCGCTTGGTGCCTTCGGAATAGATGTATTCGGCGATCGGGGTCGAGCCCACGAAGCTCAGGGCCTTCACTTCCGGAGCTTCGATCAGCGCGTCCACGGCGGTCTTGTCGCCGTGCACCACGTTCAGCACGCCTTTCGGCAGGCCGGCTTCTTCGAAGAGTTCGGCGATCAGCAGGGTGGAGCTCGGGTCACGCTCGGACGGCTTGAGGATGAAGGTGTTGCCGCAGGCGATGGCCAGCGGGTACATCCACAGGGGCACCATGGCCGGGAAGTTGAACGGGGTGATGCCGGCGACCACGCCGATCGGCTGGAAGTCGCTCCAGGCGTCGATGTTCGGGCCGACGTTGCGGCTGTATTCGCCTTTGAGGATTTCCGGGGCGGCGCTGGCGTACTCGACGTTCTCGATGCCGCGCTTGAGTTCACCGGCGGCGTCTTCGATGGTCTTGCCGTGTTCTTCGCTGATCAGCTGGACGATGCGCTGCTCGTTGGCTTCGAGCAGTTGCTTGAAGCGGAACAGCACCTGGGCGCGCTTGGCCGGCGGGGTGTTGCGCCAGGCCGGGAAAGCGGCCTTGGCGGCGTCGATGGCCTGCTGCACGGTTTCGCGGCTGGCCAGCGGGACCTTGCGGATGGCTTCGCCAGTGGACGGGTTGAAGACGTCGGCGGTGCGGCCGGTGTCGGCGATCATCTCGCCGCCGATCAGGTGCTTGACGGTGGTCATGGGAAGTCTCTTCTCGCTGAAAGTGTGGGGGCGGAGCTCGCGAAGAGCCCCTCTCCCTAGCCCTCTCCCTGAAGGGAAAGGGGATTTGTACGGTGCACGGCTCGGGCGTGGAGGCCCGCCGGGAAGGTCACTCTACGGTGACATCCGCCGGCGTGCCTTCTCGCGTGCCCGCGCACTCAGTGGCTGTGTGGGTGGTCGTCGCTCTTGAGCTCGATCTCGATGAACGCCACTTCGTGATCGCAAGGATTGATCACGTTGTGCTCGGTTCCGATCTGACGGGTGTAGCTCGCACCCAGGACCAGCGGCGCGCGCCGCTCGCCCTCGGGGGTTTCCAGCAGCAGTTCGCCGTTGGTCACCGGGACCACGACGTATTCCATGCCGTGGCGGTGCCAGCCGGTCTCGGCACCGGGGGCGAAGCGCCACTCGGTGACCAGGACCTTGTCGTTGTCGATCTGTACCGTCGGGACGGCCTTCGGACGCTCGCTCACTTAGGCTACCCCGTTGAGGGCATCGCCCACGGCGCTGAACAGGCGGTCCAGGTCCTCGGGCTTGGCGTTGAAGGTCGGGCCGAACTGCAGGGTGTCGCCGCCGAAGCGCACGTAGAAGCCTTCTTTCCACAGCTTCATGCTGGCTTCGAACGGACGCACGATGGCGTCGCCGTCACGGGCGCCGATCTGGATGGCGCCGGCCAGGCCGCAGTTGCGGATGTCGATGACGTTCTTCGCGCCCTTCAGGCCGTGCAGGGCCTTCTCGAAGTAGGGAGCCAGTTCCAGCGACTGCTGGATCAGGTTCTCTTTCTCCAGCAGGTCCAGCGCGGCGATACCGGCGGCGCAGGCGACCGGGTGCGCGGAGTAGGTGTAGCCATGGCCGAACTCGACGGCGTATTCCGGCAGGTTCTGACCCATGAAGGTGTCGTAGATTTCGCTGCTGGCGATCACCGCGCCCATGGGGATGGCGCCGTTGGTGACCTGCTTGGCGACGTTCATGATGTCCGGCTTCACGCCGAAGTACTCGGCGCCGGTGGCCTTGCCCATGCGGCCGAAGGCGGTGATCACTTCGTCGAAGATCAGCAGGATGTTGTGCTGGTCGCAGATTTCGCGCAGGCGCTGCAGGTAGCCCTTCGGCGGAACCAGGACGCCGGCGGAGCCGGACATCGGCTCGACGATGACGGCGGCGATGTTCGACGCGTCATGCAGTTCGATCAGCTTCAGCAGTTCGTTGGCCAGCTCGACGCCGCCGGTCTCGGCCATGCCCTTGGTGAAGGCCATGCCCGGCTGCAGGGTGTGCGGCAGGTGGTCGACGTCCATCAGCTGGCCGAACATCTTGCGGTTGCCACCGATGCCGCCCAGGGCGGTGCCGGCGACGTTCACGCCGTGGTAGCCACGGGCGCGACCGATCAGCTTGGTCTTCTGCGCCTGACCTTTCAGGCGCCAGTAGGCGCGGGCCATCTTGATCGAGGTGTCGGCACACTCGGAGCCCGAGCCGGTGAAGAACACATGGTCGAGGCCGGCCGGGGTCAGCTGGGTGATTTTTTCAGCCAGCTTGAAGGACAGCGGGTGGCCGTACTGGAAAGCCGGGGAGTAGTCGAGGGTGGTCAGCTGCTTGGCGACCGCGTCGGCGATTTCCTTGCGCGAGTGACCGGCGCCGCAGGTCCACAGGCCCGACAGGCTGTCATAGATCTTGCGGCCCTGGTCGTCCACCAGCCAGCTGCCTTCGGCGGCGACGATGATGCGCGGGTCCTTGTGGAAGTTGCGGTTGGCGCTGAAGGGCATCCAGTGGGCCTTCAGGTTCAGTTCGCTGGCCACCGACGGGGTGACGTTCACTTGCTGGTTCATGGAGCATGTCCTCGACGACAGTCTTGTTGGGCGCGCAGGCCGCGTCGGGCCTGGTGCGATGCTCGTAGATTGGGCCTGACTTAACGTGAGTTAAAGCTTATTCTTCTTACGTTCAGTTTCGGATTGGTAAAACTAAAATGGCGAAACAACGGGCGCCTTCCCTGGGCCAGGTCAGCGACTTCGAGATCCGCCTGCTGCGCATCTTCAAAACCATAGTCGAGTGCGGCAGCTTCTCGGCCGCGGAAAGCACGCTGGGCATCAGCCGCTCGGCCATCAGCCTGCACATGGGTGATCTGGAAAAGCGCCTGGGCATGCGTCTGTGCCAGCGCGGCCGGGCGGGCTTCGCGCTGACCGACGAGGGCCGCGAGGTGTACCGCGCGACCCAGTCGCTGCTGGCGGCGCTGGAGGGTTTCCGCGCCGAGGTCAACGAGCTACACCAGCACCTGCGCGGCGAGCTGAACATCGGCATCATCAACAACCTGGTGACCCTGCCGCAGATGCGCATCACCCACGCCCTGCGCGCGCTGAAGGCCAGCGGGCCGGGCGTGCGGATCAACATCGGCATGACCACGCCCAACGAGATCGAGCTGGGCGTTCTCGACGGACGGTTGCACGTCGGGGTGGTGCCGCTCATCAGCCCGCTGTCGGGGCTGGAGTATTCCGCTCTTTATGAGGAGCGCTCGCTGCTGTTCTGCAGCCAGGAGCACCCGCTGTTCGAGCGCGACGACGCGAGCATCACGGTGGAGGAGATTCACGCCTGCGACGCGGTGGAGCCCAGCTACCGCATCCCCGCCGAAGCCCAGGAGCGCCACCAGGAACTGCGCGGCAGCGCCAACGCCTCGGACCGCGAGGGCATGGCCTTCCTTATTCTCACCGGCAGCTACATCGGCTACCTGCCCGACCACTACGCCGCCGATTGGGTCGCCCAGGGCCGCCTGCGTCCGCTGCGGCCGGAGCGGTTCCACTACGACATCCCGCTGACCGTGGTGACCCGCAAGGGCCGCCGGCCGAACCTGGTGCTGGAGCGGTTCATCGAGGCGGTGGCGGAAAGCCGCTGATCCGCCAGACGCTCAGGATGAATGCCTCCGTAGGATGGCGTGGAGCGCAGCGATACCCATCAATCCGGCGCGCCGACAGCATGGGTATCGCTGCGCTCCACCCATCCTACCTGGCGACACGCCGGTGACACTGGCGCGGGATCAATCCCGCGCAAGCCACATTCTGCCTATCCAATTTGTCGCCCCAGCCACCAAAAATCCTATACCCCCTCCCCTGCAGCCCGCGGGCCGCGGGGTTTGCGTGGGTGCAGCTTTTCCCTAGCCTGCGACTACAAAAAACATAATTTCGCTATTCACAGCCTCTGAACAGAATGCGGCCAACAGCTCACCGCAGCCGCAACAAGAACAAACGTGATCAGAGTCTGAGGAAGCAAGCCATGACCGACCTGAATCCAGGCGCCTTCGGCAAGAAGTCGCTTGATAACCTGGAAATCGACACGCTGGTCGTTGGCGCCGGACAAGCCGGCGTGGCCATGAGCGAGCACCTGACCCAGCAGGGCGTGCCGCACATCGTGCTGGAAAAGAGCCGCATCGCCGAAGCCTGGCGCACCGGCCGCTGGGACTCGCTGGTCGCCAACGGCCCGGCCTGGCATGACCGCTTCCCGAACATGGAATTCCCGGTCGGCCCGGATGACTTCCCGGCCAAGGAGCAGGTCGCCGAGTACTTCGTCGCCTACGCCAAGCAGTTCAACGCGCCGATCCGCACCGGTGTGGAAGTGAAGAAGGTCACCCGCAACGAAGGCCGCCCCGGCTTCAGCGTGGAAACCTCCGAGGGCACCCTGCAGGCCCTGCGTATCGTCTCCGCCACCGGCCCGTTCCAGCGCCCGGTGATCCCGGCCATCGCGCCGAAGGACGAGAGCATCCAGCAGATCCACTCGGCCAAGTACTTCAACCCGCAGCAGCTGCCCGAAGGCGCCGTGCTGGTGATCGGTGCCGGCTCCTCCGGTGTGCAGATCGCCGACGAGCTGAACCGCGCCGGCAAGAAGGTCTTCCTCTCCGTGGGCGCCCATGACCGTCCGCCGCGCTCCTACCGCAACCGCGACTTCGTCTGGTGGCTGGGTGTGCTCGGCCTGTGGGACGCCGAGGAAGTGCAGCCGGGCCGCGAGCACGTGACCATCGCCGTGAGCGGTGCCCGTGGCGGCGAGACCATCGACTTCCGCCGTCTGGCCAACGAGGGCATCACCCTGACCGGCCTGACCAAGTCCTTCGCTGACGGCAAGGTGACCTTCCAGGACGACCTGGTGGCCAACCTGAAAGCCGGCGACGACAACTACCTCGGCCTGCTGGACGCCGCCGACGCCTATATCGAGCAAAACGGCCTGGACCTGCCGCTCGAGCCGGAGGCCCGCAAGGTCTACCCGGACGCCGAGTGCATCCGCAACCCGATCCAGCAGCTGGACCTGGCCGAAGCCGGCATCACCTCGATCATCTGGGCCACCGGCTACGCCGTGGACTTCAACTGGCTGCAGGTGAACGCCTTCGACGACAAGGGCAAGCCCAAACACCAGCGCGGCGTTTCCCGCGAGCCGGGCGTGTACTTCGTCGGCCTGCCGTGGCTGTCGCGCCGTGGCTCCTCGTTCATCTGGGGCGTATGGCACGACGCCAAGCACGTGGCCGGCCACATCGCCACCCAACGCCGTTATGTCGAATATCAGGATGCCTCGCAGCGCGAAGGCTCCGTTCCGAAAGCCGCATCCTGGGAGTAAGAGATGCCTACCCACACTCGCATCCGCATGTTCAACACCAAGGACACCTACCCGAACCAGACCCTGGACAACGACCTCTGCCAGGCCGTGCGTGCCGGCAACACCGTGTACGTACGCGGCCAGGTCGGTACCGACTTCGAGGGCAACCTGGTGGGCCTCGGTGACCCGCGTGCCCAGGCCGAACAGGCGATGAAGAACGTCAAGCAACTGCTGGAAGAAGCCGGCAGCGATCTGTCGCACATCGTCAAGACCACCACCTACCTGATCGACCCGCGCTACCGCGAGCCGGTGTACCAGGAAGTCGGCAAGTGGCTGAAGGGCGTGTTCCCGATCTCCACCGGCCTGGTGGTGTCGGCCCTCGGCCAGCCGCAGTGGTTGATGGAGATCGACGTCATCGCGGTCATTCCGGACTGATCGATGAACTGAAATGCGATGCGGCGACGCGGGATTTCCTGCCTCGCCGCTTCGTCGTTTATGCAGGTTTGCGCTGATAGAACAAGCAAAGGAGCCACCATGACCTTCTCCATCGTCGGCCGCTGCGCCGAAACCGGACAACTGGGTATCGCCATCAGCTCCTCGAGCATCGCCGTGGGCGCCCGCTGCCCCTGGGTGCGCGCCGGCGTCGGTGCGGTGGCCACACAGAACATCACCCTGCCGGCCCTCGGCCCGCAGATCCTCGACCAGCTCGAAGCCGGCCTGGAGCCGGGTGCGGCGCTGGACAAGGCGCTCTCCAGCAACGGCTACAGCCAGTACCGCCAGGTGACGGTGATCGACCAGCACGGCAAGATCGCGCTCTTCACCGGCAGCGAAGCGCTGGGCGTGTACAACGCCGTGGCCGGGGAAAACTGCGTGGCGGCGGGCAACCTGCTGTCGTCCCCCGCGGTGATCCAAGCCATGACCCAGGCCTTCGAAAGCGCCAACGGCTGCCTGGCCGAGCGCCTGCTGGCCGCGATGCAGGCGGCGATGGCCGCCGGTGGCGAGGCCGGCCCGGTGCATTCGGCCGCCCTGAAAGTCGTCGGCGACCTGGTCTGGCCGATCGTCGACCTGCGCGTAGACTGGGCGGACGAAGCGCCCATCGATGAGCTGGAAAAACTCTGGGTGGCCTACAAGCCGCAGCTGGAGGACTACCTGGTGCGCGCCCTCGACCCGACCAAGGCGCCGAGCTACGGCGTGCCGGGCGACGAATAAGCGACCCTCCCGCAGGGGCGGCCATGCCCGCTCCTGCAAAAGTTTTGAAGCAGGACCCGACCATGCCTTCCAGCCGCGAAATCCTCGCCGACCTGATCGCCTTCGATACCGTCAGCCGCAATTCCAACCTGGCGCTGATCCACTACATCCGCGACTACCTCGCGGGCTTTGGCATCGCCTGCGAGCTGTTCCACGATGCCGAAGGCGGCAAGGCCAATCTCTACGCCACGCTGGGTCCGCAGGACCGCGGCGGCGTGTGCCTGTCGGGCCACACCGACGTGGTGCCCACCGATGGCCAGCCGTGGACGGTCCCGCCGTTCGAGCTCACCGAACGCGATGGCCGCCTCTACGGGCGCGGTACCGCGGACATGAAGGGCTACATCGCCTGCGTGCTGGCGGCGGTACCGGCGTTCCTCGCCCAGCCGCTGCGCCTGCCGGTGCACCTGGCCTTCTCCTACGACGAGGAAGTCGGCTGCCTCGGCGTGCGCTCGCTGCTCGCCGCGCTGGAGCACCGCGAACACAAGCCGATGCTGTGCATCATCGGCGAACCCACCGAACTCAAGCCGGTGCTCGGCCACAAGGGCAAGCTCGCCATGCGCTGCCAGGTACACGGTGCACCGTGCCACTCGGCCTACGCGCCGCAGGGCGTGAACGCCATCGAGTACGCGGCGAAACTGATCGGCCGCCTCGGTGAGATCGGCACCCGCCTGGCCGCCCCCGAGCGCCATGACTCGCGCTTCGATCCACCCTACTCCACCGTGCAGACCGGCGTGATCAGCGGCGGCCGGGCGCTGAACATCGTGCCTGCCGAATGCCAGTTCGACTTCGAGGTGCGCGCGCTGCCCAGCGACGACCCGCAACAGGTCGCCGATGACCTGCGTGCCTTCGCCGAGGCCGAGCTGCTGCCGAAGATGCGTGCGGTGAAGGCCGAGACGGACATCCGCTTCAGCGAAATTTCCGCCTACCCGGCGCTGGTCACCGACCAGCAGGCCCAGGCTGCCGAGCTGATAGCGCTGCTCAGCGGCTCGCGCGACTTCACCACCGTTGCTTATGGCACCGAAGGCGGGCTGTTCCACCAGGCTGGCATCCCCACCGTGGTCTGCGGCCCGGGCAGCATGGACCAGGGCCACAAGCCGGACGAGTTCGTCAGCCTGGAGCAGTTGGCGAAGTGCGATGAAATGATGGGGCGACTGGCGGAGTGGTTGCGCAGTTGATTCACCACGCGGTTTACCCGGCTTCGTAGGAGTGGACTCCGTCCGCGATGGGCATCCGGCTTGCCCGGAGCGGCCGGAAATCGATCGCGAAAGAATCGGCTGTAGGGCGCATAACCCGGAACGGGTTATCCGCCGAATCCCTCGCGGCGGATAACGCTGGCGCGTTATCCGCCCTACGATCCAGTCGGCCGGTCGCGGGCATGGCCCGCTCCTGCAGGTTCAGCGCTGCGCGGTCAGGCAAACGCCGCGCGCAGCTCGTCCATGTTCGCGAAGTAATGCGCCGGGCTCTCCGCCATCAACTCTTCGCGGCTGCCGAAGCCATAGCCGACACCCGCGGCGGACAGGCCGTTGCGGTGCGCGCCGATCAGGTCGTGCTTGCGGTCGCCGATCATCAGCGTCTGCTTCAGGTCCAGTTGCTCGATGCCCAGCAGGTGCTCGATCAGCTCGACCTTGTTGGTGCGCGTGCCGTCCAGCTCGCTGCCGTAGATCACCTTGAAGTGCCGGGCGAAGTCGAAGTGGCGGGCGATTTCGGCGGCAAACACGGTTGGCTTGCTGGTGCAGATGAACAGCGTGCGACCCTGGCCGCCGAGCAGTTGCAGCAGCTCGGCGACGCCATCGAACACCTTGTTCTCGTACAGCCCGGTGTCCTTGAAGCGCACGCGGTAGTGGTTCACCGCTTCCCAGGCGCGCGCCTCGTCGAAGTCGTAGGTGCTCATGAAGCACTGCAGCAGCGGCGGGCCGATGAAGTGTTCGAGCTGACGCAGGTCGGGCTCGTCGATGCCCAGCTGGGCGAGGGCGTACTGGATCGAACGGGTGATGCCCTCGCGCGGGTCGGTGAGGGTGCCGTCGAGGTCGAAAAGAATGTTCTGGTAATGCATGGGATCAGCGTCCGGCCGCGAAAGTCGGGCCCGAAGGATACTGTGCATGGCCGCCCGCGCGAAGCGCGGATCGCCGAACGACACTTCAGGGCGCCGCGCCCTGCCCCTGCTTGAGCACCCGGAAACCGCCGCTGGCGCTCACCGGCGCGGCCTCGCCGGCGCCGTAGGTCTGGGCTGTGGACTGTTCGTCCGGCTCTTCCTCCGGTTGCGCCAGCCGCCCAGTCAAGCTCTGCTGCACACGGGCGCCGAGGTGATCGACGCCGGACATCACCCCGCCGTCCGGGTCGCGCATCAGCGCCAGCCACTGTTCGTCGAAGGCGGCGTTGATCTCCTTGCGCAACTGGGTCTCCACCTCCGGTCGGTCGTGGTCGTTGCCGGCCATGCTGAACAGGGTGAAGGCCACCGAGATGACCGAGCCGGCGACCTTGCCCGCCGCGCTCGCCACCACCCCGGCGATGCTGCGGTTGCGCAACTCGTGCACCAGCTTGGCGCTGGTGCGCTGGGCCACCGGTGAGACGCCACTGACCTTGGTGCCGGCCCCGGCCTTGCCCGCCGCCGTGCGGATGTCCTGCATCAGCGCGGCGAAGGCCGGCAGCTTGCCGATGTCCTTGGCGTACACCACTTCATACAGCGAAGCATCGCGGCTGGAGGGCGGGCCGAGGGAGATCGCCGGGATGCCCATCAGGTGCTCGTCGAAGGCCTTCTGCGGGATGCCGCGGCGCTGGGGAATGTCCTTCACCGCCACGGTCAGCAGCTCGATGTAATGCCGGGTGGCCTTCTCCATCACCGCGTCGGGGTCGACCTGCTTCGCGACGGGTATCAGTACCTGCTTGCGGTACTGTTCCTGCAGATAGACGGCCAGTTTGTCGACGGTGGGATCGAGGTCGCCGTGGGAGCCCATCTTGTACCAGGCGACCTTCATGCTCAGCCATTCCTGGGTCCAGTAGCTGGAGAACCAGGGGATGAATTTCTCGTCGGTACGCTGGTAGACCAGGTCCATCCACTGCTGCATGGCCTCTTCGGCGTAGGCGCGGGCCTGGGAAGTGGCGGCCAGGGAAGCGGCGCCAATGTCGGCGTCCACCTGGTGCCAGGTGGCTTCGCTGATCGGGGCGGCGGGTTGGGCAGGGTGATGGGCGCAACCGGGCAAAACCAGCAGAAGCAGCGCCAGCAGGAGCAGGACGATGACACCGCCGCGCCGCCAGGGCGAAACGGTGGCGCTGGGGGAGCACAGACTGTTCATGGCCGCTCGCCGGCTCGGCGGCGCCGTGATGGCTGGCCGCCCGCTGCTGAACCCGGCCGGGCACGCGCTGGCGTCCGGTCACCTCGGGTCAGTATAGGGCGCCAGACCCTGCATGGCCGGCCGTCTGGCGGGACGGCCTGGTTGTAGGGCGCATAACGCCTCGGGCGTTATCCGCCATCGGGGGATCGGCGGATAAAGCGTTCCGCTTTATTCGCCCTACGGAGACTCCGCCGTCAGCCGGCATAACCCTCGGCAATATGCTGATCCTTCAACTTCACGTAGTTCCCAGCGGTATAGCTGAAGAACGCCCGCTCCTTGTCAGTCAGCGGCCGGGCCTTCTTCACCGGGCTGCCGACATAGAGGAAGCCGCTCTCCAGCGTCTTGCCCGGCGGCACCAGGCTGCCGGCGCCGAGGATCACCTCGTCCTCGATCACCGCACCGTCCATGACGATGGAGCCCATGCCCACCAGGATGCGGCTGCCGATGCTGCAGCCATGCAGCAGCACCTTGTGGCCGATGGTCACTTCGTCGCCAATGGTCAGCGGGAAGCCGTCCGGGTTGAACGGGCCGGCGTGGGTGATGTGCAGCACGCTGCCGTCCTGCACGCTGGTGCGCGCGCCGATGCGGATGCGGTGCATGTCGCCGCGAATGGTGACCAGCGGCCAGACCGAGCTGTCCGCGCCGATCTCTACGTCGCCGATGACCACGGCGCTGGCATCGACGAAGACGCGCTCGCCGAGGGATGGCGTTTTGCCCTGATAGGTTCGAATCGTCACGATAGCTTTCCTCTGGCTGCGGATAGGCCCGATTGTATTTAAGATGGCCGGGTGTTTCTTCAGCCAAGGTGCCACCGTGAGCGCGAATCCCCTTCTGCAGAGCTACGACCTGCCGCCCTTCTCCTCCATTCGCCCCGAGCACGTGAAGCCGGCCATCGAGCAGATCCTCGCCGACAACCGCGCCGCCATCGCGCGCATCCTCGCCCAGCAGAACGGCACCCCGACCTGGGCCGGCCTGGTGCTGAGCATGGACGAACTGCATGACCGCCTGGGCAAGGCCTGGAGCCCGGTCAGCCACCTCAACGCGGTATGCAACAGCGCCGAACTGCGCGAGGCCTACGAAGGCTGCCTGCCGCTGCTGTCCGCCTACTGGACCGAACTGGGCCAGAACCGCGAACTGTTCAAGGCCTATGAGTCGCTGGCTGCCGGTGCCGAGTCCAAAGACTTCGACGTCGCCCAGAAGACCATCCTCGAACACGCCCTGCGCGACTTCCGTCTGTCGGGTATCGACCTGCCGGCCGACCAGCAGCAGCGTTACGCCGAAATCCAGACGCGCCTGTCCGAGCTGGGCAGCCGCTTCTCCAATCAGCTGCTGGACGCCACCCAGGCCTGGACCAAGCACATCACCGACGAAGCCGCGCTGGCCGGCCTGACCGACTCGGCCAAGGCGCAGATGCAGCAGGCCGCCCAGGCCAAGGAGCTGGACGGCTGGCTGATCAGCCTGGAATTCCCCAGCTACTACGCGGTGATGACCTACGCCGAAGACCGCGCGCTGCGCGAAGAGGTCTACGCCGCGTACTGCACCCGCGCCTCCGACCAGGGCCCGAACGCCGGGCAGAACGACAACGGCCCGGTGATGCAGGAAATCCTCGACCTGCGCCAGGAGCTGTCGCGCCTGCTGGGCTTCAGGAACTTCGCCGAGCTGTCCCTGGCCACGAAAATGGCCGAGACCCCCGAGGAGGTCCTGCACTTCCTCCGTGACCTGGCCGTGCGCAGCAAGCCCTTCGCCGCCCAGGACCTTGCGCAGCTCAAGGCCTACGCCGCCGAGCAGGGCTGCCCGAATCTCGCCAGCTGGGATGCCAGCTACTTCGGCGAAAAGCTGCGCGAAGCGCGCTACAGCGTGTCCCAGGAAGCCCTGCGCGCCTACTTCCCGGTGGACAAGGTGCTCTCCGGCCTGTTCGCCATCGTGCAGAAGCTCTACGGCATCCAGATTCGCGAGCTGAACGACTTCGAGCGCTGGCACCCGGACGTTCGCCTGTTCGAGATCGAGGAAAATGGCCAGCACGTCGGCCGCTTCTACTTCGACCTCTACGCCCGCGCCAACAAGCGTGGCGGCGCCTGGATGGACGGCGCCCGCGACCGTCGTCGCACCGCCGGTGGCGAGCTGCAATCGCCGGTGGCTTATCTCGTCTGCAACTTCACCCCGGCGGTCGGCGGCAAGCCGGCGCTGCTGACCCACGATGAAGTCACCACCCTGTTCCACGAGTTCGGCCACGGCCTGCACCACCTGCTGACCCGCGTCGAACACGCCGGTGCCTCGGGCATCAACGGCGTGGCCTGGGACGCAGTCGAGCTGCCGAGCCAGTTCATGGAGAACTGGTGCTGGGAGCCCGAAGGCCTGGCGCTGATCTCCGGTCATTACGAAACCGGCGCACCGCTGCCCCAGGACCTGCTGGAGAAGATGCTCGCCGCGAAGAACTTCCAGTCCGGCCTGATGATGGTTCGCCAGCTGGAGTTCTCCCTGTTCGACTTCGAGCTGCACGCCACCCACGGCGACGGCCGCAGCGTGCTCGACGTGATCGAAGCGATCCGCGCTGAAGTCGCGGTGATGCGCCCGCCGGCGTACAACCGCTTCGCCAACAGCTTCGCGCATATCTTTGCCGGCGGTTACGCAGCCGGTTACTACAGCTACAAGTGGGCCGAAGTGCTGTCCGCCGACGCGTTCTCCCGCTTCGAGGAAGAAGGCGTGCTCAACCCGGCGACCGGCGCAGCCTTCCGCGAGGCGATCCTGGCCAAGGGCGGTTCCCAGGAGCCGATGGCGCTGTTCGTGGCCTTCCGTGGCCGCGAGCCGTCCATCGACGCCCTGCTGCGCCACTCGGGCCTGTCCGAGGAGGCGGCGTGATGAGCGAGGTGAAGAAGCGCTTCATCGCCGGGGCCGTCTGCCCGGCCTGCAGCGAGCAGGACAAGATCGTCATGTGGGACGTCGACGGCGTGCCGCATCGCGAATGCGTGGCCTGCGGCTACGCCGACACGCTCAACGCCCAGGGCCAGTCGGTGCCGAAAGAGCTGTCCACCCGCGTCAACACCAGCGCGCTGGAAAAGCCCAAGGACCCGAAGGTGCAGGGGGTGCAGTTCTTCCCCAATCCGAAGCTGAAGAAGCCGCAGGAATAGCGCCTGCGTGACGCTCAGCGGATGCCCCGGCTTGCCGGGGCATTTCTTTTTCACCCATGAGCTATTGCCGACGGCATCTATAATGACCAGAATTCCGGTCATTATTTGGAGCCATTTCATGCAGAACCTGCTTGCCAATACTGCCGTCAGCGTGTCGGAACTCAAGAAGAATCCCTCTGCCGTACTGGCCGAATCCGGCGGTGAGCCGGTGGCGGTGCTCAATCACAACAAGGTGATGGGCTACATGGTGCCGGCGGAGCTTTTCGAGTCGATCCTGGAGCGTCTGGAAGACCTGGAACTGGCAGAAATTGCCCGCTCGCGACTGGGAGACAAAGGCGTCCCGGTATCGCTCGATGACCTATGAACTCGAATTCCTCCCTGCCGCCTTGAAGGAATGGCACAAGCTGGGGCATACGGTGCGTGAGCAGTTCAAACGCAAACTCGTCGAACGCCTGGAAAATCCTCGCGTCCAGGCTGACGCCCTGCACGGGCTGGCGGACCACTACAAGATCAAGCTGCGCTCGGCAGGCTACCGTCTGGTCTACCGCATCGAAGAGGATCGCGTAGTGGTTTCCGTGGTTGCGGTCGGCAAGCGCGAACGCGGCGAGGTATACAGCGCAGCGCAGGACCGGCGCTGAGATTTCGAGGATATTGGAGCGCCAAACCGCAAACCCCGGAACTGGCATCAAGAAAGGTCGCTACCAACTGGCATAGCATTACCCTCCGCCCCGCTCGCCCGGCCAGCCCATGTCGCCATGGCCGGCTAGTCTGTAGGGCATCGCCGCAAGGAATCCGCCAGATGCCGCCACCGACCCGAAGGAAGCGCCCCTGTGCTTGACCGCTTTGGCATGCTCGAGGTGATGCGCGCCTCGCGCCTGACGCAGTTCCCGATTAGCCCGGTGCTGCGCGAGACCCACGGATTCAAGGGGCGACTGACCTTCTTCCTGCTGCTGGCCGCCGCGCTGGTATTCACCTTCGCCGCACTCGGGCACGACATCCACGCCAGCGGCACGCACCTGGAGCCAGGCTGGTCGGTGCTGGTGCTGGTGGTCGCCTTGCTGATCGCCCTGGGCTTCGAGTTCATCAACGGCTTCCACGACACCGCCAATGCGGTGGCCACGGTCATCTACACCAACGCCCTGCCGCCGCGCTTCGCGGTGGCCTGGTCAGGGCTGTGGAATTTCCTCGGCGTGCTCTTCTCCAGCGGTGCGGTGGCCTTCGCCATCGTCTCGCTGCTGCCGCTGGACCTGCTGCTCAAGGTGGACAGCAGCGCCGGGCTGGCGATGATCTTCGCCCTGCTGATCGCCTCGATCCTGTGGAACCTCGGCACCTGGTGGCTGGGCTTGCCGGTGTCCTCGTCGCACACGCTGATCGGCTCCATCGTCGGCATCGGCCTGGCCCACGGCGCCATGGCCGGGCACCTCGGCCTGTCCGGCAACGCCTGGTCGCAATTGCTGACGGTCGGCTATGCGCTGTTCCTCTCGCCGGTGGTGGGTTTCTTTGCCGCCTTCGTGCTGCTGCGGGTGGCCAGTTCGACCATCCGCAACCGCGCGCTGTTTCACGCGCCGGAAGGCCGCACGCCGCCTCCCCGATGGATTCGGGCGATCCTCATCCTGACCTGCACCGGCGTGTCCTTCGCCCATGGATCCAACGACGGGCAGAAAGGCATCGGTCTGATCATGCTCATCCTGATCGCCACCGTGCCCCTGGCGTTCGCCGTGGATCGCGCACACTCGCCGGAACAGACCCGCCAATTGCTCGCCCTGACCCAGGCCAGCCAGGAACAGCTGCACCGTTCCGGCGGCAGCCCGGCGACGGACCCGCGCCAGGCGCTGTTGAGCTATCAGGAAGATGAGGTGGTCAGACCGGAACTGCTGCCCTCGCTGGGTAGCGTGATCGGCGATGTCAGTGCGCGCCTGGAGCGCTATGGACAGCTGGACAAGGTACCCGCCGAGGAGGTGCAGGACCTGCGCAACGACCTCTACCTGAGCCTGGAGACCATCCGCCTGCTGGACCGCAGCGACCAGCACTTCGAACTGGAAACCTGGAGCAGCCTGCAGGCGCTGCGCCAGGGCGGGGAGCAGGCGATCCGCTTCATTCCGGTGTGGGTGAAGGTCGCGGTCGCCCTGGCGCTGGGCCTGGGCACGCTGGTGGGCTGGCGGCGCATCGTCACCACGGTCGGCGAGGGCATCGGCAAGACGCCGCTGACTTATGCACAGGGCGCTTCGGCGCAACTGGTGGCCATGCTCACCATTGGCGCGGCGGACGGCTTCGGCCTGCCGGTGTCGACGACCCAGGTGCTCTCCTCCGGCGTGGCCGGCACCATGGCGGCCAACGGCAGCGGGCTGCAGTGGCCGACCATCCGCAACATGCTGCTGGCCTGGGTGCTGACGCTGCCGGCGGCCATCGGGCTCGCGGCGGGGCTGTACTGGCTGTTCACCCGGCTGCTCTGAGGGGTAGTAGGGCGAATGACCTGGAACAGGTTATCCGCCGATATGCCGTCGGCGGATAATGCTGGCGCGTTATCCGCCCTACGCACCCTGCAGCTGGGGCTTGTAGGAACAACCCGACAGTTGGAAATCAGACCGCCGAGCAGTTAGTGCTGGCTGTGGAAAAATCAGTGGATTACTGTGTTTATATACAGCACTCCTTCAGAGCCTTCCCACATGAGCACTTCCCTTCCACCCCGCGGCCGGGGTACCGCCAGCAATCCGCACAACCGCTTCGCGCCAACCACGTCGGTGCCTGTGGATAACGACTGGTACGACGAAGTGCCCAAGCCCCAGGTAACGGAAATCCGCAGCGAGCGGGCGAAGTCGGTGATCGCGCGCAACCAGTCGCCGGACCTTCCCTTCGACCGCTCGATCAACCCCTATCGCGGCTGCGAACACGGCTGCATCTACTGCTACGCGCGGCCGAGCCACGCTTACTGGGACCTGTCGCCGGGGCTGGATTTCGAGACCAAGCTGATCGCCAAGACCAACGCCGCCGAAGTGCTGGAAGAAGAGCTGAGCCGCAAGGGCTATGTCTGCGCGCCGATCAACCTGGGCGCCAATACCGACCCGTACCAGCCCATCGAGCGCCAGCAGCGCCTGACCCGGCAGATCCTCGAGGTGCTGCTGCGTTACCGCCATCCGCTGACCATCGTCACCAAGGGTTCGCTGATCCTGCGCGACCTCGACCTGCTGGCCGAACTGGCGCAGCACAGGCTGGTGGGCGTGATGATCAGCCTGACCACCCTGGACGACGAGCTCAAGCGCATCCTCGAGCCCCGCGCCGCCGCTCCGTCCGCGCGCCTGCGGGCGATCCGCGTGCTGCGCGAACACGGCATTCCGGTGGGCGTGCTGTGTTCACCGATGATCCCGATGATCAACGACCGCGAACTGGAGGCGCTGCTCGAAGCTGCCCACGACGCCGGCGCCCAGAGCGCCAGCTACATGATGCTGCGCCTGCCGCGCGAAGTCGGCCCGCTGTTCGAGGAGTGGCTGGCAGCGCATTACCCGCAACGCGCCAATCATGTGATGAGCCTGATTCGCCAGCTGCGTGGCGGGGAAATCTACGACAGCCGCTTCGGCCATCGCTTCCGCGGTGAAGGCCCGTTCGCCGACCTGCTGGCCAAGCGCTTCGAGGTCGCCATGCGCCGCCTCGGCCTGAACCGGCGCGGCAGCTTCGGCCTGGACTGCACGGCGTTCGCTCCACCGCGCAGCCAGATGAGCCTGTTCTGAATCAGCGGTCGGGAGCCACTACGTCCGCCATCATCTGGGCGAGTTGCAGCGGCGAGTTGAGCAGCTTCTCGATGACCACCAGGACGTTCTTCTCCTCCTTGCTGACCTTGCTGCCGAAGCCGAGGAAGCCGCCGCCGGAAGATTCCGCCACCGCCTTGCCCAGCGCCAGCAGGTCGGCCTTGAAGGCTGCCGCGTCAGTGTCGCTGGCCTGCTGGCCGAGCAGTCGGTTGACGTCGACCAGGTACTGCAGGCGGTTGAACTCGGGGTCGGCGAAGCGCTGCAGGAAGTCCATCAGCACCGCGCGACCGCTGGGCGTATCCGGGCTGAGCTCGGTCATCACGCGCTGCATCAGCACACTGGGGTACTTGCCGGATTCCTTGAACAGCTTGCCGAAGGCGGCGGCCTCCTTGGCATCGATCTCGCCGTCGGCGCTGGCGACCATGCAGAAGACCGCGATGGGCGCCTCGCGCAGATGTTTCCAGTCCTCGCCGGAGAAACCAGCGAAGCCGCTCATGCCGGTGATCTGGTCCTGCTGGTGCTCCTTCCAGATCGCCCGCCCCTCGGCGTTCTCGTCACGGCCCTGGTAGAAGGCGTCGATCAGCGGTTGCAGCTCGTCCTGGGCGATGCCGGTCACGCCCAGCAGCTTGGGCTTGAACACGGCGAAGCCTTCATGGCTGTGGGCATGGCGGTAAGGGACGGCCAGTTGCATCTCACGACGCGGCTCGGCGTAGGAAACGACGTTCAGAATCAGCGCATCGACCTTGCCGACCTCCTTGTGGGTCACGAAGCCGTCGACAATCCATACCGCGCCGATCGCCTGCTGGGTGTTCTCCTGGTACATCCGCTGGCCCGCCTGCATGGCCTCCTCGCCGGTGTCCGCCATCAGCACCACCATCTTGAGCCGGCCATCGGGCTCCAGGCAGTGGAACATCGGCATCAGCAACTCGCCGCCGCTCACCGTTTGCACCGCGCTCGCGGCCGCGTTGCCGGCCATCCTGTAGATGTCTTGCATGGTCACATCCTTGTTTTCCGGGGGAACTGGGAAGGGTCCGGCGCCGTGCGCCACGCTCGTCATCCTGACCAAGCGGTAGGCCCGGTGGTCCGGGTCTTACAGTAATCGCCACGAATAATGTCACATTGCCTGTAGCGAAAATATTGGCGTCGTCACAGTAGCACTGTGACATTTCATCGCCATGATAGCTTGTCGATATCATCTTGAAATGTCGGCGAAACATCATGCAAAAGCTCATTCCAGAGCGGTTTTTTAATTTTGGTTTAATCTTCTTCGCCTAGGGTTTGAGCACAAGGTGACTAACCGGTCACGACAGATTTTTTCCCACGGCTGTGCCTTTTCTCCCCAGGGAGAGCGTCGGCTGACGTGGGAAAATTCTTCGTCATTCTTCGAGGCTGATACATGAACGATAAAACGCACGGTGAGGATCACGCCCACGAAACGGCTGACGAGGCGCTTCGCCATATCGTCGAGGGCTTTCGCCAGTTCCGTCATGAGGTCTTCCCGCAGCAGGAAGAACTGTTCAAGAAGCTGGCCCACGCGCAGAACCCGCGCGCCATGTTCATCACCTGTGCCGACTCGCGCATCGTCCCCGAGCTGATCACCCAGAGCTCGCCGGGCGACCTGTTCGTCACCCGCAACGTCGGCAACGTGGTGCCGCCGTACGGCCAGATGAACGGCGGCGTGTCCACCGCCATCGAGTTCGCGGTGATGGCCCTGGGCGTGCAGCACATCATCGTCTGCGGTCACTCCGACTGCGGCGCGATGAAAGCGGTGCTGAATCCGCAGAGCCTGGAAAGCATGCCGACGGTGAAGGTGTGGCTGCGCCATGCCGAAGTCGCTCGTACCGTGGTCGCTCAGACCTGCGGCTGCGCCACTCAGGAGCACCTGGGCGTGCTCACCGAGGAGAACGTGGTAGCCCAGCTGGACCACCTGAAGACTCACCCGTCCGTGGCCGCCCGCCTGGCTTCCGGCCAGCTGTTCATCCATGGCTGGGTGTATGACATCGAGACCAGCGCCATCAAGGCCTACGACGCTCAGGAAGGCCGTTTCCGCCCCCTCGACGGCGAAGGCCCGACGCCGAGTGCGACCCCGCGCCCGCGCTACTCCCCCCAGTAAGCGGCTGATACCGGTACGCTCCCGGGGCGCGGCGGCCCAGCAGAACAAACGCCGCGCCCCTCTTCTGACTTGATCCCTGCCTGAGGCGCGCGCTGCCACTGCGTTCGCCATCTCTCTTGATTGCGCGTGTCGATGCGGTCGAAACCGGCGTCGTGGGCTTTCGCGCGCCCGAAAAATGCTTGTAAGGAGAACAGCGCCATGTCGGCCTCCCACTCTGTTCCATCCGGATTTTCCCAGCTACGCCAGGTACTGCCGCGCGACCTGCTCGCGTCGGTGGTGGTGTTCCTCGTCGCCCTGCCGCTGTGCATGGGCATCGCCATCGCTTCGGGCATGCCGCCAGCCAAGGGCCTGGTAACCGGCATCATCGGTGGCCTGGCGGTCGGCTTTCTAGCCGGTTCGCCCTTGCAGGTCAGCGGCCCGGCGGCGGGCCTTGCGGTGCTGGTCTTTGAGCTGGTCCGCACCCACGGCATGGCCATGCTCGGGCCGATCCTGCTGCTGGCCGGCGCGCTGCAATTGCTGGCGGGCAGGCTGCGCCTGGGCTGCTGGTTCCGCGTGACCTCGCCGGCCGTGGTCTACGGCATGCTCGCGGGCATCGGCATTCTTATTGTGCTGTCGCAGGTCCACGTCATGCTCGACCTCAAGCCGCAGGCGTCCGGGCTGGATAACCTGCTGGCCTTCCCGGCGGCGCTGCTGTCCGAAACCAGCGGCTTCGATGCGGCGCTGCTCGGGCTCGGCACCATGGCCTGCATGGCGCTGTGGGACCGCTTCAAGCCCGGCCGGCTGCGCATGCTGCCCGGTGCGCTGATCGGCGTGAGCCTGGCGACGCTGGTGAGCATCGCGCTGCCACTGGATGTGCTGCGGGTGAGCGTGCCGGAGAACCTCGGCGACGCCATCGACTGGGTCCGTCCGAGTGACCTCGCGGCGCTGCTCGACCCGACGCTGTTGCTGGCCGCCGTGGTGGTGGCCTTCATCGCCAGCGCCGAAACTTTGCTCTCGGCTGCCGCCGTGGACCGCATGCACACTGGCCCTCGCTCGGACATGGACCGCGAGCTGAGCGCCCAGGGTGTGGGCAACATGCTCTGCGGGCTGGTCGGCGCGCTGCCGATGACCGGGGTGATTGTGCGCAGCTCGGCCAACGTGCAGGCCGGCGCGCGCAGCCGCGCCTCGGCGATCTTCCATGGGCTGTGGCTGCTGGGCTTCGTCGTGCTGCTGGGCGGGCTGCTGCGGCAGATCCCCATCGCCAGCCTGGCCGGCGTGCTGGTCTACACCGGGATCAAGCTGGTGGACCTGAAGGCGCTGCGTTCGCTGGGCCGCTATGGACGCATGCCGGTGCTGGTGCATGCGGCGACTGCGCTGGCCATCGTTGCCACCGACCTGCTGACCGGTGTGTTGCTGGGCTTTGCGCTGACGGTGCTGAAGCTGGTGTTCAAGGCCGCGCGGCTGAAGATCAACCTGCGCTACGACGACGAGGGCAGCGGTGCCGAACTGCGTCTGGTCGGCGCGGCGACCTTCCTCAAGGTGCCGGCGCTATCCCAGGCCCTGCAGTCGGTGAAGCCCGGTACGCACCTGCGCGTTCCGCTGCAGCACCTGAGCTACATCGACCACGCGTGCATGGAATTGCTGGAGGACTGGGGCCGCAGCGCCGCGGCCAGCGGCTGCCGGCTGTCTATTGAAGGCAACGGCCTGCGTCGCCGCGTGGAGGGCCGGGTGCGTGCGCTGCAGAGTGCGGGCTGAGCCTCAGTCGCGACCCAGCTCCAGCTCGACGCCGAACTGCCGCGACAGGCACGGCCACTGCTGCCAGGCCATGACCACCTGCGGGTCATTGAGACTGGCGCGGTAGCTGACGGCGGATTCGGCACTGAAGGTGCTGTCGTCGAGCATGCCGTTGACCGCGTGGTGCACCGCTTCATCCAGCTGGTTGGCGAAGGGTTCGCCGATCAGCTGGTGCGCCACCAGGTTCGCCACGGTGGTGTCCAGCGGGATCAGCGGCTGGTTGAAGTGGGCGATGTAGCGGTCGTTCACCTCTTCCACCAGGCGGTGGGCGAGGTAGGCCTCGTCCAGCAGCGCATCGAGGCCGTCGTGGCCGTCGAGCAGCGCAGGCGGGGTGAGGAAGAACTGTTCGGCGAGCTTGAGCACCGGCTTGATGCGGTCCTCGATGCCGGCAGCACGGGCCACCGAGTTGGCGGCGTCGAGGAAGTCCGGCACCTGTTCGATGTAGGCGTGGACGAAGCGCGTCAGCGTACCGCTGGGGTCCTCTCCCGTCAGGGCGATGCTCTTGTGCAGGCTTTGCAGTTGGCTCTGGATCAGGCGGGCGAGATGGCCATGGCGGGATTCGAGCAGGTGGGCATTCCGGATCAGCTCACGCAGTGCAGCGGTGTTCATGACAGCTCCAAGACAACGGGTTTGGAAAGTGAAGAAAGACCTTAGCCGCACCCCGGGCGTAGCTAAGACGCGATTGTCATATTCATGAACTGTTTATGCCGACGCGGCATATCAGACGGCCAGCATGGTACTCCAAAGCCGCGCCGTCCGTGGCTTTGAGATCGCACTTCGGTCTTTCAAACACAGTTTTTACTCTGCGTTGTTATGTCGCAACCCGTGGCTATACTCCGCTTCGACACACCGAAAACCTGATGGACCCGGCCTGCCCTGCGTGCTGCCGAGGTACGACGTCAAAGTAAGTTGTCTTGGCGGTCACTCCCTTGGCCGTTGGCTTGTTCAGGCTCGATCCCTCTGGAATGGGGATCGCAGCCAGGGCGCTATGCCGGCGGGATAAAAACAACGATAAGGGGAACCCGAATGCTGCGACATCCACGAGTCTGGATGGGCTTCCTTTTGCTCTTGGCTTTCAGTCAGGCAAACGCCGCCTGGACGGTCAACATGACCCCCGGTGCGACAGAAGTCAGCCGTAACGTTTTCGATCTTCACATGACGATCTTCTGGATCTGCGTGGTCATTGGCATCGTCGTCTTCGGCGCGATGTTCTGGTCGATGATCGTCCACCGCCGGTCCACCGGGCAGCAGCCCGCGCATTTCCACGAGAGCACCACGGTGGAAATCCTCTGGACCGTCATTCCCTTCCTGATCCTGGTGGTGATGGCCGTTCCGGCCACCAAAACGCTGATCCACATGTACGACACCTCGGAGCCCGAGCTGGACGTGCAGGTCACCGGCTACCAGTGGAAATGGCAGTACAAGTACCTGGGCCAGGATGTGGAGTTCTTCTCCAACCTCGCCACGCCCCAGGACCAGATCCACAACAAGGCCGACAAGGACGAGCACTACCTCCTCGAGGTGGATAACCCGCTGGTGCTGCCGGCTGGGGTCAAGGTGCGTTTCCTGGTCACCTCCAGCGACGTGATCCACTCCTGGTGGGTGCCGGCCTTCGCGGTCAAGCGCGACGCCATTCCCGGCTTCGTCAACGAGGCCTGGACCAAGGTCGACCAGCCCGGCATCTACCGCGGCCAGTGCGCCGAGCTGTGCGGCAAGGACCACGGCTTCATGCCCATCGTGGTGGACGTGAAGTCCAAGCCTGACTTCGACAAGTGGCTGGCCGAGCGCAAGGAAGAGGCGGTCAAGCTCAAGGAGCTGACCAGCAAGGAGTGGACGAAGGAAGAGCTGGTCGCCCGCGGCGACAAGGTCTACCACACCATCTGCGCCGCCTGTCACCAGCCTGAAGGCCAGGGCATGCCGCCGATGTTCCCGGCGCTCAAGGGTTCGAAGATCGTCACCGGGCCCAAGGAGCACCACCTGGAGACCGTGTTCAACGGCGTCCCGGGCACGGCCATGGCGGCCTTTGGCAAGCAGCTCTCGGAAGTCGACATCGCCGCGGTGATCACTTTCGAGCGCAACGCCTGGGGCAACAACGACGGCGACATGGTGACCCCGCAGGACGTGGTCGCCTACAAGCAGAAACAACAATAAGGAGGCCGCGATGAGTACAGTGATCGATCACCCCGACCATTCTCACGCCGGCGACCACCACCACGGCCCCGCCAAGGGCCTGATGCGCTGGGTACTGACCACCAACCACAAGGACATCGGCACGCTGTACCTGTGGTTCAGCTTCTGCGCCTTCCTGCTCGGCGGCTCCTTCGCCATGGTGATCCGCGCGGAACTGTTCCAGCCGGGCCTGCAGATCGTCGAGCCGGCGTTCTTCAACCAGATGACCACCATGCACGGCCTGGTGATGGTCTTCGGCGCGGTGATGCCGGCCTTCGTCGGCCTGGCCAACTGGATGGTGCCGCTGATGATCGGCGCGCCGGACATGGCCCTGCCGCGCATGAACAACTTCAGCTTCTGGCTGCTGCCGGCGGCATTCGGCCTGCTGGTGAGCACCCTGTTCATGCCCGGCGGCGGCCCGAACTTCGGCTGGACCTTCTACGCGCCGTTGTCGACGACCTTCGCGCCGCACAGCGTGACCTTCTTCATCTTCGCCATCCACCTGATGGGCATGAGTTCGATCATGGGCGCGATCAACGTGATCGCCACCATCCTCAACCTGCGCGCACCGGGCATGACCCTGATGAAGATGCCGCTGTTCGTCTGGACCTGGCTGATCACCGCCTTCCTGCTGATCGCGGTGATGCCGGTGCTGGCAGGTTGCGTGACGATGATGCTGATGGACATCCACTTCGGCACCAGCTTCTTCAGCGCGGCCGGCGGCGGCGACCCGGTGCTGTTCCAGCACGTGTTCTGGTTCTTCGGCCACCCCGAGGTGTACATCATGATCCTGCCGGCGTTCGGCGCCGTCAGCTCGATCATCCCGGCCTTCAGCCGCAAGCCGCTGTTCGGCTACACCTCGATGGTCTACGCCACCGCCTCGATCGCCTTCCTGTCGTTCGTCGTGTGGGCGCACCACATGTTCGTGGTGGGCATCCCGCTGGTGGGCGAGCTGTTCTTCATGTACGCGACCATGCTGATCGCCGTGCCCACCGGGGTGAAGGTGTTCAACTGGGCGTCGACCATGTGGCAGGGCTCGCTGACCTTCGAGACGCCGATGCTGTTCGCCGTGGCTTTCGTCATCCTGTTCACCATCGGCGGCTTCTCCGGGCTGATGCTGGCCATCGCCCCGGCGGACTTCCAGTACCAGGACACCTACTTCGTGGTGGCGCACTTCCACTACGTGCTGGTGCCCGGCGCGATCTTCGGCATCTTCGCCTCGGCCTACTACTGGCTGCCGAAGTGGACCGGCCACATGTACGACGAGACCCTGGGCAAGCTGCACTTCTGGATGAGCTTCATCGGCATGAACCTGGCGTTCTTCCCGATGCACTTCGTCGGGCTTGCCGGCATGCCGCGGCGGATTCCTGACTACAACCTGCAGTTCGCCGACTTCAACATGGTCTCGTCCATCGGCGCCTTCATGTTCGGCACCACGCAGCTGCTGTTCCTGTTCATCGTCATCAAGTGCATCAAGGGCGGCAAGCCGGCACCGGCGAAGCCGTGGGATGGCGCGGAAGGCCTGGAGTGGACTATTCCCTCGCCGGCGCCGTACCACACCTTCAGCACGCCTCCGGAAGTGAAGTGAACCCACAGCGGCGGGAGCGGCATCGGCCGTTCCCGCGGTGGAGGAGCAAGCCATGAGCGACGGCAACATCGAAACGCGCAAGCTGGTGACCCGGCTGGTCATAGCCGTGGTCGCCATGTTCGCCTTCGGCTTCGCCCTGGTGCCGCTGTACGACGTGATGTGCAAGGCACTGGGCATCAACGGCAAGACCTCCGGCAGCGCCTACCAGGGCGATGGCCAGGTGGTCGATCAGTCGCGCGAGGTGAAGATCCAGTTCGTCGCCAACAACAACATCGACATGGTCTGGGAATTTCATCCCGAGGCCGAGCAGCTGGTGGTGCATCCCGGCGCGGTGAACCAGATGCTGTTCGTCGCCTACAACCCCACCGACAAACCGATGACCGCCCAGGCGATCCCGAGCATCGCGCCGTCGGTGGCAGCTACCTACTTCCACAAGACCGAATGCTTCTGCTTCACCCAGCAGGTCCTGCAGCCGGGCGAGCGCATCGAAATGCCGGTGCGCTTCATCGTCGACCGCGACCTGCCCAAGGATGTGCGTCACCTGACGCTTGCTTACACGCTGTTCGACATCACTGCCCGCAAGCCACCCGTGGCCAGTAACGAGCGCTGAAGGGCAAAGGAGAACAAGAGAGATGGCAACCCACGATCCCTATTACGTCCCCGCGCAGAGCAAGTGGCCGATCATCGCCACCATCGGCATGCTGGTGACGATGTTTGGCGTCGGCACCTGGATGAACGACATGAGCGCCGGCAAGGAACACTCCCACGGCCCTTGGATCTTCTTCGCCGGCGGACTGATCCTGGCGTACATGCTGTTCGGCTGGTTCGGCAACGTCATTCAGGAAAGCCGCGGCGGGCTCTACAGCCCGCAGATGGACCGCTCGTTCCGCTGGGGCATGAGCTGGTTCATCTTCTCGGAGGTGATGTTCTTCGCCGCCTTCTTCGGCGCGCTGTTCTACGTGCGCCACTTCGTCAACCCATGGCTGGGCGGCGAAGGTCACCATGGCATCTCGCACATGCTCTGGCCGCAGTTCGAAACCGGCTGGCCACAGCTCAACAACCCGGACAACAAGCTGTTCCCGCCGCCCAAGGAAGTGATCGATCCGTGGAAGCTGCCGCTGATCAACACCCTCCTGCTGGTCACCTCCAGCTTCACCGTGACCTTCGCCCACCACGCGCTGAAAAAGAACCATCGCGGCCCGCTGAAGATGTGGCTGGCGGCGACCGTGGCGCTGGGGGCCTGCTTCATCGTGCTGCAGGCCTATGAGTACCACGAGGCCTATAGCGAGCTGGGCCTGACCCTGGGCTCGGGTATCTACGGCGCAACCTTCTTCATGCTCACCGGCTTCCACGGCGCCCACGTGACCATTGGCGCAATCATGCTGAGCATCATGCTGATCCGCATCATCCGCGGGCACTTCGACGCCGACAAACACTTCGGCTTCGAGGCGGCCAGCTGGTACTGGCACTTCGTCGACGTGGTGTGGATCGGGCTGTTCATCTTCGTTTACGTGCTGTGAAGCGCGGTGGCGCGGGCCTTGGCCCGCGCCTTTTTGAGATCAGAAGTGCCAGGGGGCGGAGCTGCCGAGTTGGCCGCTGAAGAAACCCCAGGCGATGAGAGCGACGGTCAGGGCAGTCAGGGTGACACGCACGGTCAGCGCGTTGACCACCCGAGAACCATGGCCCTCGTCCTTGACCAGAAAGAACAGGCCACTGAACAGACTGACGACGGTCGCCAGCAACAACAGAACGATCGCAGCTTTGAGCACTACCGGCCTCCTGTCCGCAGGGGACTGGGGTTGAGGGGGATGTCTTGCAGTATAGCCAGCACGCATCTGAGCACCGACCCGATCCGGCACAGGAAAGCCGCGCCACACGCGCCTTCCGGCCCGGTATCGCGCCGACCCTGGTGGTCCTCGCACTGCTGCCGGTGCTGATCGGCCTGGGCTTCTGGCAACTGTCGCGCGCCGCCGAAAAACGCACCCTCCTCGCCGCTGCCGAAGTGCAGCGCCAGCAGGACCCGATCAGCATCGCCGAGCTCGAGCGCCAACCGCCGCGCAGCTACGTTCGGGTACGCCTGCAAGGCCAGCTCGACGCCGAACACACCGCCCTGCTCGACAACCGCACCCGCAACGGCCAGGCCGGCGTCGAAGTGCTGCAGCCCTTCTTCGACCGCGTCGGCCACCAGTGGCTGCTGGTCAATCGCGGCTGGGTGCCCTGGCCCGACCGCCGCGTGCCGCCGAAGATCGATACGCCCAGCCACGACCTGCTGCTGGACGCCTGGACCTACGCTCCAGCAGCCGCCGGCCCGAGCGCTCCGCTCGCCGGCTGGCCGCGCCTGATCACCCAGGTGGACGTACCGTTCCTGTGGGACCAGCTCGGCCGCGAAGGCAGCCCGCTGGAAATCCGCCTGGAGCCCGGCGACGCCGCCTTCGACACCGACTGGCCGATCGTCGCCATGCCGCCGGAGCGCCACGTCGGCTACGCCGTGCAGTGGTTCGCCCTGGCCATCGCGCTTTCCGCCCTTTACCTCTACCTCGGCATCCGTCGCGCACGGGAGACCTTCGACCATGACCGCCATGACTCTGCCTGACTCCACTGCCCGCCGCCGCGGGCGTGTGCAACTGCTGCTGATCCTCGGCATGGTGCTGGGGCCGATGCTGCTCGCCACCGCCATGTACAAGCTGCAGTTCTGGGTGCCGGACGGCCGCAGCTACCACGGCGACCTGATCGCCACCGGGCAGACCCCGGCCGATCTCGGCGTGCAGGACGACAAGGCCAGCGACCAGTGGCAACTGCTGGTGACCGCACCGGAAACCTGCACCAGCGACTGCCAGCAACTGGTCTACCTGGCGCGCCAGATCAACATCGGCCTGGGCCGCGAAGCCAGTCGCGCCGAACACGCGCTGGCCTTCGCCAAGCCGCTGCCGGCCGAGTTCACCGGCCTGCTCGACAAGGACTACCCGCGACTGCAGCGCCTGGGCCTGACACCCAACCAGCACACCGGCGCCCAGCCGCAACTGTGGATCGTCGACCCCCATGGCAACCTGGTGCTGCGCTACGACGCCAAGGCCAACGGCAAGTCGATCCTCAAGGACCTGCAGCTGCTGCTGAAACTTTCGAACATCGGTTAAGCCGGTCGAGACATCGCCAGCCCCACGACAACAACAAGATCGGGAGCGACGCATGATCCAGGCAAGACGCAAACCCGCCTTCTACCTCGCCGTGCTGGCCACGGCGCTGGCTTTCGTGGTCATCCTGCTGGGAGCCTATACCCGCCTGACCCATGCCGGTCTTGGCTGCCCGGACTGGCCCGGCTGCTACGGTTTCGTCCACGTGCCGCTGAACGAGGCGCAACTGGCCCACGCCGAAATGCACTTCCCCGACTCGCCGGTGGAGGCGCAGAAGGGCTGGAACGAGATGATCCACCGCTACTTCGCCGGCAGCCTCGGCCTGCTGATTCTCGGCTTGGCGGTGCATGCACTGGTGCGCCGCGGCCGCGACGGCCAACCGATGCGCCTGCCGCTGGTGCTGCTCGCAGTGGTGATCGCCCAGGCGGCGTTCGGCATGTGGACGGTCACCCTCAAGCTCTGGCCACAGGTGGTCACCGCGCACCTGCTGGGCGGATTCACCACACTGTCGCTGCTGTTCCTGCTCAGCCTGCGCCTGTCCGGCGCCTTCGCCCCGCTGCAGTTGCCTTCGAAGCTGCGCGCACTGGCGGCCCTGGCCCTGCTGATGGTGATCGGGCAGATCGCCCTCGGCGGCTGGGTCAGCAGCAACTACGCAGCAGTGGCCTGCATCGACCTGCCGATGTGCCACGGCGAGTGGTGGCCGAACATGGACTTCGCCAACGGCTTCCACCTCACCCAGCACATCGGCCCGAACTACCTCGGCGGCCAGCTCGACAGCGACGCCCGCACGGCCATCCACATGACCCACCGCATGGGCGCGCTGTGCGTGACCGCGGTGATCCTGCTGCTGGCCTGGAACCTCCAGCGCCACGGCCTGATAGGCATTACCGCGCTGATGCTGCTGGGGCTGTCCCTGCAGATCGGCCTCGGCATCAGCAACGTGCTGCTGCACCTGCCGCTGCCGGTAGCGGTGGCGCACAACGGCGGCGGCGCGTTCCTGCTGCTGATGCTGGTACTGGTGAATTACCGGGTGCGCGCACCCGCAGCGAAACACGTCGAGCTGCCTGCCAGCAGCCCAATCACCCTGGATGCCCTGGAGCGCCCGGTGGCCTATCCGTCTCAGGGATGAAATGGCAGGGATGACATTGCACGGTTGAGCACGATGGCCGGCGACGCGCCGGTCCCCATCTAGAAGTCAGGAGAAATGCCCATGGCCAGCGTCATCAGCACTTCCAGCCAAGCCAGCTGGCGCGACCTGCTCGAACTGACCAAGCCCAAGGTGGTCCTGCTCATGCTGATCACCTCGCTGATCGGCATGCTGCTCGCCACCAAGGCCGGGGTGCCCTGGCAGGTGCTGGTCTTCGGCAACCTCGGCATCGGCCTGTGCGCCGGCGGCGCGGCAGCAGTGAACCACGTGGTGGACCGGCGCATCGACTCGATCATGGCGCGCACCCACAAGCGCCCGCTGGCCGAAGGACGCGTCTCGCCGCCCATCGCGCTGGGCTTTGCCATGCTGCTGTCGGTGGCCGGGATGGCCGTGCTGCTGGTGTTCACCAATGAGCTGACGGCCTGGCTGACGCTGGCTTCGCTGCTCGGCTACGCGGCCCTCTACACCGGCTTCCTCAAACGCGCCACGCCGCAGAACATCGTCATCGGCGGCCTCGCCGGGGCCGCCCCGCCGCTGCTGGGCTGGGTCGCGGTGACCGGGCAGATTTCTGCCGAACCGCTGCTGCTGGTGCTGATCATCTTCGCCTGGACCCCACCGCACTTCTGGGCGCTGTGCCTGCACCGCAAGGACGAATACGCCAAGGCCGACATCCCGATGCTGCCGGTAACCCATGGCGAGCACTACACCAAGCTGCATATCCTGCTCTACACCCTGGTGCTGTTCGCCGTGACGCTGATGCCCTTCGCCATCCACATGGCCGGGCTGGTCTATCTGCTCGCCGCACTGGCCCTGGGCGCGCGCTTCCTCGACTGGGCCTGGGCGCTCTACTGCGGCAGCCGACCCCATGCGGCGATCAAGACCTTCAAGTACTCTATCGCCTACTTGTTCCTGCTGTTCATCGCGCTGCTGGTGGACCACTACCTGCCGCTGCACCTGAACTACTGAGGCTGGTTCGCGGGCTCGCTCCTAAGGAGCGGCCCCGCGAACCCGGCGCTCGCCCAGACGTCCCGACCCACGAGAACCCCATGTCCCGAGTCAACAAGACCGTCTTCATCCTCGTCGCCATCGTCGCCCTGATCCTCGGCCTCACCGTCCAGAAGGTGCTCAACCAGCGCCACCAGCTCGATCCGACCGTGCTGCTCGACGCCGGCATCGTGATCCTGCCGCAAACCCGCAGCGTCCCCGACCTCGCCTTCACCGACCAGGACGGCCAGCCGTTCCAGACCGCCAGCCTGAAGGACAAGTGGTCCCTGCTGTTCTTCGGCTACACCTTCTGCCCGGACGTCTGCCCCACCACCCTGGCGCAACTGCGCGAACTGCAGAGCAAGCTGCCGCCGGAAGTGGCGAAGAACCTGCAGGTGGTGTTCGTCAGCGTCGACCCGCACCGCGATACCGCGCCGCGCATCAAGGAATACCTCGGCTTCTTCAATGCCGGCTTCAAGGGCATCACCGGCTCGGAAGAGAACGTGCAGAAGCTGGCCAACGCCATGAGCATCCCCTACATCCCGGCCGACACCAGCAAGCCCAACTACACCGTCGACCACAGCGGCAACCTGGTCATCATCGGCCCGGACAACACCCAGCACGGCTTCATCCGCGCCCCGCTGCACAACGACAAGCTGGTCGCCCAGCTTCCCGGCGTAGTCGGCGCCAGCCACTGACCCGCGACACCGTGTCTCACCCCCAACGGCCACCCTATAAGGGTGGCCGTTGTTTTTTCCGTGTCATTCCCGCTTTCCGCGGACAAATCCGAACTTTCTGCTAAACCTCTTCTCAGCGCTCTGGCGCGGTGTAACACGCGGCCTTGAAGCTTCCCGATTGAATTCCTGACCCCGTAGTCAATGTAAAAAATCTGCTACAGGAAATCAGGCATCAGGAATGACTCATACTCCATATTAGAAACATTAATTAACACCTATGCCTGAGCCTGTTGCAGGATTACCGGGCCTTTCGGTGGGCATGGGGAGCCTCTGATGGGGGGTCATTCACGGCGAGGATGGCATTTCCGTCCGGTCACAATAGGCAATTAGGCTAAACGCCAGGGCCCACGCGGGCTCGGTGGTGACCGGAAAACTACGGGTCCAAACGTGACTTGTAGTTATCGCCTCGTACCACTCCAGAACTTCTTGATGCCCTCCAGGTTCGATTGCACAATGCCGCGGCCACCGGGTCACAGCCCGGTCACAGAACAAGAATTAGACCGTTGCCAGTTAGATAACCCGGGTCGCCAACGTAGTAGCCCGGACAATCCCAGGATCACGCAGGAGATTTGCAAGTGCAGATCGGTGTACCCCTCGAGACCCAAGCCGGTGAGACGCGGGTCGCAGCAACGCCGGAGACGGTCAAGAAACTGATCGGGCAGGGCCATCAGGTCGTCATTCAGAGCGGTGCGGGCGTCAGCGCCAGCCAGCCGGATGCCGCCTATGAAGCCGTTGGCGCGAAGATCGGCACTGCCGCCGATGCCTACGGTTCGGAGCTTGTGCTGAAGGTTGTCGCGCCCAGCGAAAGCGAGCTGGCGCAGATGAAGCCGGGTACCGTGCTGATCGGCATGCTCAACCCGTTCAACAACGAGAACATCGCCCGCATGGCCGAACGCGGCGTCACCGCCTTCGCCCTCGAGGCCGCGCCGCGTACTTCCCGCGCGCAGAGCCTGGACGTGCTCTCCTCCCAGGCCAACATCGCCGGCTACAAGGCCGTGTTGCTCGCTGCCCACCACTACCCGCGCTTCATGCCCATGCTGATGACCGCTGCCGGCACCGTTAAGGCCGCCCGCGTGCTGATCCTCGGCGCCGGTGTTGCCGGCCTGCAGGCCATCGCCACGGCCAAGCGCCTGGGTGCGGTGATCGAGGCGTCGGACGTACGCCCGGCGGTGAAGGAGCAGATCGAGTCCCTGGGCGCCAAGTTCGTCGACGTGCCCTACGAGACCGACGAGGAGCGCGAGTGCGCCGAAGGCGTTGGCGGCTACGCCCGCCCGATGCCGGCCTCGTGGATGGAGCGCCAGGCCAAGGCCGTGCACGAGCGCGCCAAGCAGTCGGACATCGTCATCACCACCGCACTGATTCCGGGCCGCAAGGCACCGACCCTGCTGCATGAAGCGACTGTCGCCGAAATGAAGCCGGGCTCGGTGGTCATCGACCTCGCGGCATCCCAGGGCGGCAACTGCCCGCTGACCGAGGCCGATCAGGTCGTGGTCAAGCACGGCGTGACCATCGTCGGCCTGAGCAACCTGGCCGCGCTGGTGCCGGCAGACGCCTCCGCACTCTATGCACGCAACCTGCTCGACTTCCTCAAGCTCACCCTGACCGCCGACGGCTTCACGGTGAACATGGAAGACGACATCGTCGCCGCGTGCCTGATGTGCCGTGATGGCCAGATCGTGCGCAAGAACGGCTGAAGCCCTTCTTATATAAGAACGCGCCGGACCCTGCGTCCGGCCCTGAAGACCGGTGAGAAACTATGGAAGACATGCTGATCTCCCACGGCATCTACAACCTGATCATCTTCGTGCTGGCGATCTACGTCGGCTACCACGTGGTCTGGAACGTCACCCCTGCCCTGCACACCCCGCTGATGGCAGTGACCAACGCCATCTCGGCCATCGTGATCGTCGGCGCCATGCTGGCCGCCGCCCTGACCGTCACCCCGCTGGGCAAGGCCATGGGCACCCTGGCCGTGGCCCTGGCTGCAGTGAATGTGTTCGGTGGCTTCCTGGTCACCCGCCGCATGCTGGAAATGTTCAAGAAGAAAGCGCCGAAGGCGGAGAAGCATTGACATGAGCATGAACCTCGTCACCCTCCTCTACCTCATCGCCTCGGTCTGCTTCATCCAGGCCCTGAAAGGCCTGTCGCACCCGACCACGTCGCGTCGCGGCAACCTGTTCGGCATGATCGGCATGGCCATCGCCGCGCTGACCACCGTAGCCCTGGTGTTCAAGATCAGCAGCGAGATCGCCACTACCGGCATCGTCTACGTGATCATCGGCCTGCTGGTCGGCGGCACCGCCGGTTCGATCATGGCCAAGCGCGTCGAGATGACCAAGATGCCGGAACTGGTCGCCTTCATGCACAGCATGATCGGCCTGGCCGCTGTGTTCATCGCCATCGCCGCCGTAGTCGAGCCGCAGTCGCTGGGCATCGTGCAGAACCTGGGCGACACCATTCCGACCGGTAACCGCCTGGAGCTGTTCCTCGGCGCGGCCATCGGCGCCATCACCTTCTCCGGTTCGGTGATCGCCTTCGGCAAGCTGTCGGGCAAGTACAAGTTCCGCCTGTTCCAGGGCGCCCCGGTGCAGTTCACCGGCCAGCACATGCTCAACCTGGTGCTGGGCCTGACCACCCTGGGCCTGGGCCTGCTGTTCATGTTCACCGGTAACCTCACCGCCTTCGTCGTGATGCTGGCCCTGGCCTTCATCCTCGGCGTGCTGATCATCATCCCGATCGGCGGCGCCGATATGCCGGTCGTCGTGTCGATGCTGAACTCCTACTCCGGCTGGGCCGCGGCAGGTATCGGCTTCTCGCTGAACAACTCGATGCTGATCATCGCCGGTTCCCTGGTGGGTTCTTCGGGCGCGATCCTCTCCTACATCATGTGCAAGGCGATGAACCGCTCGTTCTTCAACGTCATCCTCGGTGGCTTCGGCGCCGAAGCGGACGCTGGCGGCCCGGCAGGTGCGAAAGAAGCCCGCCCGGTGAAATCCGGTTCGGCCGACGACGCCTCCTTCCTGCTGACCAATGCCGACAGCGTGATCATCGTCCCCGGCTATGGCCTGGCGGTGGCCCGTGCCCAGCACGCACTGATGGAACTGGCCGAGAAGCTGACCCATCGCGGCGTCAACGTGAAGTTCGCCATCCACCCGGTTGCCGGCCGTATGCCGGGCCACATGAACGTCCTGCTGGCCGAGGCCGAAGTGCCTTACGAGCAGGTGTTCGAGATGGAAGACATCAACTCCGAGTTCGGCCAGACCGACGTGGTGCTGGTACTGGGCGCCAACGACGTGGTGAACCCGGCCGCGAAGAACGATCCGAAGTCGCCGATCGCCGGCATGCCGATCCTCGAGGCCTACAAGGCCAAGACCGTGATCGTCAACAAGCGCTCGATGGCCAGCGGCTACGCCGGCCTGGACAACGAACTGTTCTACCTGGACAAGACGATGATGGTCTTCGGCGACGCCAAGAAAGTCATCGAAGACATGGTCAAGGCCGTCGAATAAGACGACCGTCGATCCACAAGACACCGGCCTCGCGCCGGTGTCTTGCTTTCCGGCAAAGGGAAATGTCCTGAACTTTGGTAGTAAGAAGGCAACCGGCCGGGCGATTTTTCGACCTTGGTATAAGAGCCAAAAATCGCCGAGTCCCTAGACTGGCGGCCTCGCACTTCCTACTGCCCGAGGTTTTCCCATGTTCCGTGATCGCGTGCGTATGTCCTCCCTGTTGGACAAGGTGATGACTGCCGACCAGGCCGCGGCCCTTATCAAGGACGGCATGACCGTCGGCATGAGCGGTTTCACCCGCGCCGGCGAAGCCAAAGCCGTACCCAAGGCCCTCGCCGAGCGCGCCAAGCAGGAGCCGCTGCGCATCAGCCTGATGACCGGCGCCAGCCTGGGCAACGACCTCGACAAGCAGCTCACCGAAGCTGGCGTGCTGGCCCGTCGCATGCCCTTCCAGGTCGACAGCACCCTGCGCAAGGCGATCAACGCCGGCGACGTGATGTTCATCGACCAGCACCTCTCCGAAACCGTCGAGCAGCTGCGCAATCACCAGCTCAAGCTGCCGGACATCGCCGTCATCGAAGCCGTCGCCATCACCGAGGAAGGCCACATCGTGCCGACCACCTCAGTGGGCAACTCGGCCAGCTTCGCGATCTTCGCCAAGCAAGTGATCGTCGAGATCAACGTCGCGCACAACACCAACCTGGAAGGCCTGCACGACATCTATATCCCAACCTACCGCCCGACCCGCACACCGATCCCGCTGACCAAGGTCGACGACCGCATCGGCAGCACCGCCATCCCGATCCCGGCGGAAAAGATCGTCGCCATCGTCGTCAACGACCAGGCAGACTCCCCGTCCACCGTGCTGCCGCCGGACGATGAAACCCAGGGTATCGCCAACCACCTGATCGACTTCTTCAAGCGTGAAGTGGACGCCGGCCGCATGAGCAACAGCCTCGGCCCGCTGCAGGCCGGCATCGGCAGCATCGCCAACGCGGTGATGTGCGGCCTGATCGAGTCGCCCTTCGAGAACCTGACCATGTACTCCGAAGTACTGCAGGACTCGACCTTCGACCTGATCGATGCCGGCAAGCTGCGCTTCGCCTCGGGCAGCTCCATCACCCTGTCGACCCGCCGCAACGCCGACGTGTTCGGCAACCTGGAGCGCTACAAGGACAAGCTGGTACTGCGCCCGCAGGAAATCTCCAACCACCCCGAAGTGGTCCGTCGCTTAGGCATCATCGGCATCAACACCGCGCTGGAATTCGACATCTACGGCAACGTGAACTCCACCCACGTGGGCGGCACCAAGATGATGAACGGCATCGGCGGCTCGGGCGACTTCGCCCGCAACGCGCACCTGGCCATCTTCGTCACCAAGTCCATCGCCAAGGGCGGCAACATCTCCAGCGTGGTGCCGATGGTCAGCCACATCGACCACACCGAGCACGACGTGGACATCCTCGTCACCGAAGTCGGCCTGGCCGACCTGCGTGGCCTGGCACCGCGCGAACGCGCGCGGGTGATCATCGACAACTGTGTGCACCCGTCTTACCGCGACGCCCTGAACAGTTACTTCGATGCCGCCTGCGAGCGCGGCGGCCATACCCCGCACATCCTGCGCGAGGCCCTGGAGTGGCATATCAACCTGGAAGAACGCGGGCACATGCTGGCGGCGAGCTGATTCCAGACGCTTTGCGGGTCATTCAGCAATGAATGGCCCGCAAGGGTTTACAGCCGGAAAAAAACCACGTAAAAACACTCCTGAACAGATTTTTATCCCGCTCCAACTGTTCAGCTCCCCCCGCCGCCACCCTGGCCGGCAGCCTCGAAAAACCTCAGACGCCCACCAATTGCGCACCAGAATGGAGCGCAACGGTACAGTTCGCCCCGAAAAAGACCATTACAGTTCAAAATTACAATCGCCTGACCAGCCGCAATACAGCGCAACTGTACCTGTCATCTCTGACTGAAAAGTCAGATCATATGCTCAATCCATTCAGCAACTGACTACTCGCCACAAGCGAGAAGGATGACCACCATGGAACGTACCCTCGGTTCCGCAGCTCTGAGCACTACCCGTAGCACCTCCAGCGCCCACCGTGGCCTCGTCGGCACTGTTCGCCTGTGGCAGCGCCGCATGGAAAGCCGCCGTCAGCTGGCTCGCCTGGACTCCCGCCTGCTGGCCGACGCCGGTATCAGCGAAGCCCAGCGTTACGCCGAACTGAACAAGCCGTTCTGGCGCTGATTCAACAGTACAACTGAGCCATACTCTCCAGGCTCGCCATAACTGTACTGGTAAGTTCGTTGCCCCGGTCGCTCAGCCAGAGCGACCTTCGGGCAACAGCCCTTCCTTCTCCGCCCTTTCGTCCAGCAGATTGCGATACAGATCTGCCCAGACACGCCCCATCGCCTCCGCCGTGAACAGCTCCTGATAGCGCGCTTCCGCGTGCCGTCCCATTTCTGCTGCCGCTTCCGGATTATCCCAACACCATCTCATCGCCTGACGGAACGCCAGGGGATCGCTCGGTGGCACCACCAGGCCGGTCAGCCCGTTGGCATTGATGAAGCTGGTTCCAGTACCAATCTCGCTGGAAATCATCGGCTTGCCGTACATGGCGCCTTCCAGCAGGGAGATGCCGAAGGCTTCCGAGCGCAGGTGCGAGGGGAAGACGATCGCCCGCGACAGCTGCAGCAGGGCGACCTTGTCCTCTTCGCTGACACGCCCGACGAAACGCACGTGGGACTCGACGCCCAGCGCCGCCGCCTGCGCCTTCAACTGCTGTTCCAGCGGCCCGGCGCCGACGATCACCACTGGGTACCCGGTGCCCTGCACGGCTTCCAGCAGGATGTGCAGGCCCTTGTAGTAGCGCATCACACCGACGAACAGGAAGAACTGTTCCCCTACCTCGCGGCGCCAGCGTGCCGTGCACTCCTCGGAAGGAACCGGGTACGCGTGCTTGTCCAGCCCGTAGGGAATGACTTCTGCCTTGTGCTGGTAGCGGCGCAGGGTCTCGCTGGAGCCGAGGTAGTTGGGCGAGGCCGCGACGATGCGGTCCACGCTGCCGAGGAAACGGTGCATCAGCGGCTGATACAGCTTGAACAGGTACCGCTGTCGAACGATGTCCGAGTGGTAGGTCACCACCGTCGGCTTGTCGATGCCCGCCAGCAGGTGCACCACATCCATGAACGGCCAGGGGAAGTGAAAGTTGATGATGTCCGCTTCTGCCGCCAGCCGACGGAACTGCGGCACGACGCTGTAGGAGAAGCCGGTGGACGCCAGTTGCAGATCGAGGCGCGCCCGGTAGACGCGATGCCCGTCGACCATCAGCTCCGCAGGTTCGGGGTTCGGACTCAGGGTGAGAACCTGGTGTTCGATTCCGTGATGCCGCCCGGTACGGCAGAGCTGGTTGATCACCTGCTCGATGCCCCCCACGGAGTCCGGCAGATAGGTCTTGAAGAAGTGCAGTACGCGCATTCAGCCTCCTACAGCCTTTCGGTAGGCTTCGCTGGTTATCCGGGCGCAACGCTGCCAGCTGAACTCCCGGGCTCGCTGCAACCCCAGCACCCGGCAATGGTCCCCGAGGGCCGGGTCGTCGAGCAGCTCCTGTATGGCGCAACAGAGTTCCCGCGGGTCATCGGCATCGACATAGAGGCCGGCGTCCCCTGCCACTTCCGGCAGCGAGGAGGTGCGCGTCAGCAGTACCGGCACGCCACTGGCCATCGCCTCCAGCACGGGCAGGCCGAAACCTTCGTAGAGCGAGGGAAAGAGCAGGGCTTTCGCCCCGGCCAGCAATTGCGCCAGCGCCGTGTCGCTCTGGTAGCCCAGAACCCTGGCCCAGCCGCCTTTCACGGCAGCCTCCAGCGTCTCATCGAGCCCTTCGCTATGCCAGCCTGGCATTCCGACTATCACCAATGGCAGGCGCGCCCGTAGCGCCGCCGGCAGCAAGGCATGAGCCCGCAGCGCCAGCTGGAGGTTCTTGCGCGGCTCCAGGGTGCCGACGCAGATCAGGTAATTTCCCGGCGCCAGCCCGAAGCTCGCCAGTGGCGCGTGCAGTTCCGCCGCCGGGCGCGGATGAAAGCGCCGCGCATACCCCAGTGGAGCCACCACGACGCGCTCGGCGGGCAAGCCGAAGTGGCGGCGCACTTCACCGGCGACATGCTCGGAGTCGGTCAGTACACAGCTCGCGCGCTCCACTCCCTTGCCCACCTGCCGTTCGATCTCCGCCAGGCGGTCCGCCGGCTGGGTCTGCGGATAGTGCACATGGGTGAGGTCATGCAGTGTCATCACCATCGGCCCGTCGAACTCCAGCGGCCACAGGCTGGGCTCGTGGTAGAGGTCGACGGCCCTTGTGCGCAGGCCGCGATCGAAGCTGCCCTGTTCCAGCCAGCGGCGAATCCGGTAGGCGCCCGGTACGCGCTTGGCCAGCGCGGCGCGCCGTGAGTAGCCGGGCAGCGGCGCCGGCGGCAGCTCCACGCCCCAGTCGCGTCCCAGGAACAGTTCCAGGCTGAGATCCGCCTGCTCCTGCAGCGCCCCTGCCAGGGACGAGACGTACTGGCCGATGCCGGTTCGGGGAGCCTGCAGGATTCGCGCATTCAGGGCGACGCGCACGCTAACCCGCTTCCACTTCAGGGCGGGGCTGCGGCTGGGCGGACGGCTTCAGGGCGCCGAGCACGCGGCCGACCAGTTGCCGGGAAGCGTCTCGCCAGCCCAGCCAGCGCCACTCGGAAACCGGGCGCGCCGCAGGGAAGCGGTCGCTGTCCTCATATTCCTGCACCAGCTCTGCCAGCGTCTCCGGGCGCTGCAGGTCGAAGTAGGCGACGAAGTCGCCGCCCACTTCGCGAAACACCGGGATATCGCTGGCCATGACCGGCAGCTTGCGCTGCATGGCTTCCACCAGCGGCAGGCCGAAGCCTTCGACGAAGGACGGGAATACCAGTGCCCGGGCATTGGCATAGGCGTACTCCAGGCCCCGGTCATTGAGCTTGTTGAACATGAACAGGCGTTGGTTGAATTGCGGGTGGCGGTGGATGCGGCTGACCAGGTCCTCGCACTTCCAGCCGACCCGCCCGATGATGCACAGCCGCGCCGTCGAGCCCTGCGCCCAGAGCCGCTCGAAAGCTTCGAGCAGGTAGGCGTGGTTCTTGCGCGGCTCGATGGTGCTGACCATCAGGTAGACCGGCTCGCCATCGTCGAACATGCGCGTGAGGCGGCCGTCCAGCGCGGAGTTATCCCGCACCAGGTCAAGCTCGGAGCCGAGGTAGAAATGCTCGAACCAGAGGCTCTGCGCAACCTCCTCGCCGCGCCGCCTGACGATCTCCGCGCGCACCTGGTCGCGAATGGTGGTGGAGATGCAGATGAAGCCGTCGGCCATCTCGGCGATCCAGTCGAACCAGCGGTCGAAGACCTTCACCAGCCCGGCATCGCAGAACTGCGGATGGGTGGAGGGGATCAGGTCGTAGATCACCGAAACCAGCCCGACACCTTCGCGCTTCAAGCGCTCGGCCACCGAAAAGAAGTCCGCGTGCCAGGACGAATCAAGCAGCACCAGCTGGTCGCCCGGCAAGGCCTCCAGGGGCTCCAGGCGCTCGGGCACCACCTGGTTGCGCGAGGCGAATATGGCGAAGCGCAGCGGCAGGGTGATGGCGAGGCTGGCACCCTTGCAGAGCACATACAGCGCGCGCCGTGCGTTGTGCCAACGGCTCATCGGCCAGCACCGTTCCAGGCGCGCGTGCCACATCCAGTAGTCGTTGCGCATCTGCTCCAGCGCCACGCGCAGCCGGCTTTGCCAGGGCAATTCCTTGCTCGACAACGGCGCCAGGTGGCGGACCCGGTACATCTGCCCACGGATGAACGCCACCGGGATGCACGGTGTGTCCTCATCGACCTCGCCCAGATGACCAATGACGTTGCGCACGACGCGCTGGATCCCCGAATTCACGTGGGGATGTTCGAAGACGTAGGTGCATTCGACGAGCAAGCGCATCAGGGCAGGCTTCTGGCAGTGGAGGTGAGGGGTTCAGGCAGGGTTCGGTCGATAGCGATACTGGCATCCAGCCAGGCGCAGCCGACGAAATCCTCCTGGCGAAGGTTCATGACCTGGAACACCAGGCCGTAGTCGCGCCACTCGTAGTTGCGGTCCAGGTGCGAGTCCAGCCGCGACAGGCTGAAGGCCACCGAATAGTTGCCCTTGCCCAGGCGAATCTGGAAGGAGAAGCGGTAGGTGATGCGCTCCCCGGCCTCCAGGGCCTCCAGGGCCTGCTCCTTGCGATGGGTGTTGATCCCGTACATGGGCTGGCCGAAGCGGTCCTTGATCATGAAGCCGAGCACCAGCCGTTCGACGGCGGCACGGACCTCGACATCCACCTCCAGATGGACGAGCTGCCCGACCTCCACGACATCCTGCGGGCGCCCCCTGTCATCCACCAGGCGCACATCGAGGATGCCCGCTTCGCCGCTGCCGGAGATGGTGCGCACCTTTCCGTCGGCGAGCATTTCCTGGCGCACGGTCACCCGCTCGCGCTCGGCGAGCAGGGCGTTGTAGTAGTCCATCACCGCTTCCGGCTCGCCCTGCATGACGAGCCTGCCGCCCTGCAGCAGCAGGGCGCGGTCGCAGATCGACTGGATCGCGCTGCGGTCGTGGGAAACGATCAGCAGCGTGGTGCCCGAGCGGCGAAAACTGCGGATGCGCTCGAAGCTCTTGTGCTGGAAATAGGCGTCGCCCACCGACAGCGCTTCATCGACGATCAGCACATCCGGGCGCCGGGCGGTGGCGACGCTGAACGCCAGGCGCATCTGCATCCCGCTGGAGTAGGTGCGCACCGGCTGGTCAATGGCTTCGCCGATCTCGGCGAACTGCTCGATCTGCGGCATCAGCTCGAGGATTTCCTCCACACTCAGGCCCAGCAGTTGCCCGGCCATGATCACGTTCTGGCGGCCGGTGAAGTCCGGGTGGAAGCCCATACCCAGCTCCAGCAGCGCCGCAACCCGGCCAGCCACTTCGATGCGCCCGGTGGTGGGCTGCGTGGTGCCGGCGATCATCTTCAGCAGGGTGCTCTTGCCGGCGCCGTTGACGCCCACCAGGCCGATCGCCTCGCCCGCCTCCACCTCGAAGTCGAGGTCCTGGAGAATCCACTGCAGGCTGTGCCGCGGCCGCGCTGAGGGCGAGGCCCACTCCAGCAGCCGCGACCAGCGCGATGGGTACTTCTTGTAGGCCTTGCCCAGGCCACGGACGCTGATACTACCCATCAGAGTTCATCCACCATCTCGCCCGAGCGGGCACGGAACAGGGCCAGGCCGCAGACGCACAGGATCAGCCCCAGCACCGCGATCGGCAGCAGGCTCGACCAGTCGGGCCAGGCGCCGGACAGGAAGACTTCCTGGTAGGCGTGCATCAGCGGCGTCATGGGGTTGAGCGAAACCAGCTGGCGAATGCCGGCCGGCAGGATGGACAGGGGATAGACGATCGGCGTCAGCCAGAACCAGAACTGCAGGGCGATGCCGAAGAACTGCCCGACATCGCGGAAGAAGACGTTGAGGATGCCCAGCACCATGCCCAGCCCGACGCAGAACAGCAGCTGGATCAGCAGCAGCGCCGGCAGGGCGATCAGCGCCATGCCCGGAAGCCGCCCGGTGATCAGCAGGAAGCCCAGGAACAGCGCGAGGATGATGGCGAAGTTCGCACAGGCGTTGAGGATCACGATCAGCGGCAGGCAGATTCGCGGAAAGCTGAGCTTCTTCAGGAGGTTGGCGTTATCCAGGAACATCGACAGGCTGCGCCCGATGATTTCGCTGAACAGGCCCCAGGTGATGAGCCCGGCGCACAGGAACACGCTGTAGGCCAGGCTGTCATCCACGCCCGGCAGCCGGGCGCGCATGACCTGGGAAAAGATTACGGTATAGACGAGGATCATTGCCAGCGGGTTGATCACCGTCCACAGCGCACCCAGCATGGAGTTGCGGTATCGCGCCTGAAACTCGCGCTTCACGCTACCGGCGATGAAGCCGCGGTAGGACCAGACCGAACGCGAGACTGCCAATAGCATCAGATGACCCTGCCGTAGATATCCTCGAAGCGCACGATGTCGTCTTCACCCAGGTACTCGCCGCTCTGCACCTCGATCATCACCAGATCGATCACGCCGGGATTTTCCAGGCGATGCCGGTGACCGGCCGGGATGTAGGTCGACTCGTTGCTGTTCACCAGGCGCACCGACTCACCGTTGGTGACCTTGGCCATGCCCTGCACCACGACCCAGTGTTCACTGCGATGGTGGTGCATCTGCAACGACAGCGAGGCACCGGCCTTGACCACGATGCGCTTGATCTTGAAGCGCGGCCCTTCCTCCAGCACCGTGTACGTGCCCCAGGGCCGGCTGACGGTCCGGTGCAGGCGATAGGCCTCGTTGTCGGTGTCCTTTAGCTGCTTGACCACCTTGCGCACGTCCTGCGCGCACTCGGCCCGGGCGACCAGGATCGCGTCGGCCGTCTCGACCACGATCAGGCCCTCGACACCGACGGTGGCGATCAGGCGGCCCTCACTCTGCACGTAGTTGTTCCGGCTGTCGACGAAGATGGCGTTGCCGGTTGCCCGATTGTTGTCGACGTCGGCGTCCACCAGTGCGCTCATCGCGGTCCAGGAGCCGATGTCGCTCCAGTCGAAGGCCGCTGGCACCACGGCGACGCGATCGGAACGCTCCATCAGCGCGTAGTCGATGGAGATGTCCTCCAGCGCGCAGAAGTGCTCCGAAGGCAGCTCCTGCTGGACCAGGTTGCCGAATTCCGCCGGCTGACTGGCCATCTGGCAATCGATGGCCAGGGCGAGCATTTCCGGGGCGTGCTTTTCCAGCTCGCTGATGAAGGTGCCGACGGTGAAGCAGAACATCCCAGAGTTCCACAGGAAGGTACCGGCCTGCAGAAAGCCTTTGGCGGTGTCCAGGTCGGGCTTCTCGACGAAGCGCTTCACCCGGCTGCCGCCTCGGGTGTCCAGGGCATCGCCCATCTCGATGTAGCCGAAGCCGGTTTCCGGTGCGTTGGGCACCACGCCGAAGGTCACCAGTTGCCCGGCCTCGGCCAGTTCCACCGCGTGTTCGACGCAGCGGGCAAAGGTCTCGACATCACGGATCAGGTGATCCGCCGGCATCACCACCATGGTCACGTCGTCACCGTGCAGGGCCCGCAGCGCCAGGGCGGCTACCGCGATCGCCGGCGCAGTATTACGCCCCTCCGGCTCGAGGATGAAGTGGCCGCGCTGACGCAGCTTGGCGGACTGGAAGTGATCCTTGCTCTGGAAGTAGTAGTCGCGGTTGGTCACCGTGACGATGTTGCCGTCCGTCCCCAGCAGGCTGGCGGCGCGCCGGTAGGTCTTGCTCAGCAGCGACTGGCCGTCGGGCATGGCCATGAACGGCTTGGGCTGCCCTTCGCGCGATACCGGCCACAGCCGTGTCCCGGCACCGCCGGAAAGGATGACGGGAACGAGCATGGATCACTCCTTGTCAACGCGACGCAGGTCGGCGTCAACCATCATGTGAATGAGGGTTTCCAGGCTGGTCTGGGGGCTCCAGCCCAGCACTCGCTCGGCCTTTCCAGGGTTGCCCAGCAGCACGTCCACCTCCGCCGGGCGGAAGAAGGCCGGGTCGACAACCACATGATCCTGGTACTTCAGACCGACATATTCGAAAGCGATACGGCACATTTCGCGCACCGTGGTGGTGACCCCGGTGGCTACCACGTAATCGTCCGGCTTGCCCTGCTGCAGCATCAGCCACATGGCCTCGACGTAGTCGCCGGCGAAACCCCAGTCGCGCCTGGCGTCGATATTGCCCAGTCGCAGCTCATTCTGCTTGCCCAGCTTGATGCGGGCCACCGCATCGCTGACCTTGCGGGTGACGAACTCGATGCCGCGCAGCGGCGATTCATGGTTGAACAGAATCCCGCTGGAGGCATGGAGCCCGAAACTCTCGCGATAGTTCACGGTGATCCAGTGACCGTACAGCTTGGCGACCCCGTAGGGGCTGCGCGGATAGAAAGGCGTGTTCTCATCCTGGCGCTCCGCCTGGATCAGGCCGAACATCTCGCTGGTGGACGCCTGGTAGAAGCGGGTTTCCGGGTTGAACTGACGGATTGCCTCCAGCAGGTGAGTCACCCCCAGGCCATCGACGATGCCGGTGGTGACGGGCTGGTCCCAAGAGCTGCCGACGAAGCTCTGCGCGCCCAGGTTGTAGAGCTCGTCCGGGCGGGCCTTGATGACGGCACGCTGCACCGAGCTGGCATCCGCCAGGTCGCCATCGAGGTAGACCAGCTCGCGCTCGATACCCAGCTCGCGCAGACGCCAGCGGGTATCGGAACTGCGGCGCGCCACCAGGCCGTGAACCTGGTAGCCCTTTTCCAGCAGCAGCTTGGCAAGGTAGGCGCCATCCTGACCGGTCACCCCGGTGATCAGTGCACTTTTTGTCATTATTGTGTTCCCCGTGACTGCCAGTCGGACAATATCGACTGAAGTGTCTGCGTTATTGTTATGGAGGGTGCCCAGTGGGTGCTGGTGTTCAGCTTCGAATAGCTCGCCCGGACCCGGCGTTGCTCGGCGCGGCGCATCCGGGCAGGGTCCTGGACCAGTTCGACCTGGACGTTCGCCAGTTCGGCCAGCGTCAGGATCAGCTGGCGAATGCTCTGCTCCTGTGCAGAACAGACGTTGTAGACCTCGCCAGGTTTACCCGATTCGAGCAGGGCGAAGTAGGCGCCGATCACATCCCGGACATCGAGAAAATCGCGGCTGACGTCCACGTCACCGACCGCCAGCTGCGGCGGTTGCAGCCCCGCGGCGATCCGTACGATCTGGCTGGCCGCGCTGGCCATCACGAAACTGTCCTTCTGCCCGGCGCCGATATGGTTGAACGGACGCGCAACCATGACATCCCAGCCTTCGCTGATGCCCCATTGCAGACAAAGGTGCTCGGCCGCCAGCTTGCTGACCGCATAGGGGTTGCGTGGTTCCGGCAGCAATCCCTCGTGGATCGGCAGGTCGGCTTCCGCCACCTGGCCGTAGACATCGCCGGAACTGACATAGAGAAATCGCCCGGAAAACCCGCCCGCCTTGAGCGCCTGCAGCAGGTTCAGCGTCCCCAGGACGTTGACCTCCAGGGTTCGCGCAGGGTCGCGGAAGGCCTCCGGCACGAAGGTCTGCCCAGCGAGGTGGATCACCGCGTCCGGCGGCTGCTCGCACCACTGGCGGAGCGTCTCGGCCCGGGTGAGATCGTAGGGAGCAGGAGGCAGGAGCAGAGTCCATGCCGCATCCGGTCGATCAACGAAAGCTTGCAGATGTTGCCCGACAAATCCGGTGAGGCCGGTTACCAGCAGGGTTTTATTCAAGGCTGACCCCATCCTCGCGGATAGTGATTCCAATGGTTCGGCTGTCCGGACCAGAGCCTATGCTGCCCTGTTTGCCGGGACCGATTCTTATCTGTTTGGGACAATCTGTGCCAAAAGTGCAGCGAAGACAACCGATACATTCGTGACCGGACAGTTCTCTTTTTTATCATGGCCGAATCTGTTGCGAAGGCTTTCCGATGACCCTGGCGGTGTGTTTAGAATGCTGCGGCACCCCTATTCAAGACGCTCCGGCGGCGCCTGGCCAGTACTGACCGGTAGCCACGGCAGCTGAAAATCCTGACCGGTTACAAATAACAACAACATGCGGGGCGAGCTCGGGACACACCGGGCCACCCGCCACTGGTCGCCGCTAGGCAGGCGACCCTAGACTCGCGTCGTGGAACTGCATGGAATTCATCCTCTACTCGGACATCAACGAGCGATCCATCAGTAGCAATCTTGGTGTTCCCGAGTACAGCTACTTCTTCGTTCTGAAAGCCTACCGCCGCGCTCTGGAAACCTTCGCAAGCGTGCACTGCGTGCAAGCCGAAGAGGAAATCGCACCTCTGCAGGCACGCCTCGCCGAGGAGGGGAAAACCTGCGTCGTCCTGGTCTTCGCCCCACCCCACAAGGCGCCCATCGACCTGCCCTGCCAGACCCTGTGCGTCGTCGCCTGGGAATACGACAGCATTCCGGACACCGCCTGGGACGATGAACCGCGCCACGACTGGCGCTACGTATTTGCCCGCCACGGCGCCGTCATCACCCTGTCCAGCCACACCCAGCGCGCCGTCAAGGCCGCCATGGGCGAGGACTTTCCCGTTCTGGTGCTGCCCGCGCCGCTCTGGGAGCAGTTCGAAAGCCAGCGCCAGACCGGCCGGCGAACGCCTGTTTGCGAACCCACGACCCTGGAGATTCGCGGCAGCATCATCGACACCCGGCTGCTCGGCCTGTCCGCCGATGGGCTCATCGCCCCGATTCTCGAGCCGGCCGCGCCAGAAGCCACGGCCGTCGAGCCGGTAGCCGTCGAACCCGAAGCCGTCGCGCCTCCCGAACTGACCCTCGGCCGACGCTGGTTGATCAGCAAACATTATCTGCGCCTCTGGTATCGCGAGGCCGCCAGCGATCTGCTGCCCCGTCGTGTCGCCCTGGCGCTCGGCCAGTGGCGCGCGGCCAGACGCCTGGCGCCGGCGACCGTGGAACCGCCACCGCCCTTGCCGGAAGCCCGGCCTGAAGCCCCGCCGGAAAGCGAAGAACACCCCCAGGCCATACTGCCCGCGACCGACCAGCTGGTTTCCACCCCTATCGAGGGGGTCGTCTACACCTCGGTCTTCAATCCCGATGACGGGCGCAAGAACTGGGAACAACTGGTCACGGCATTCTGCTGGGCCTTCCGCGACACCGAGGATGCGACGCTGGTGCTGAAGATCACCCAGCGCGACCTGTCAGTCTATTACGTACGGATGCTGACCCTATTGTCACAGCTCTCGCCGTTCAAATGCCGGGTACTGGTGCTGCACGGTTTCCTCGAGGACGAGCAGTTCGGCCGGCTGTTTTCCGCCACCAGCTTCTACGTGAACTTCTCCCGCTGCGAAGGCCTCTGCCTGCCGCTGATGGAGTTCCTCGCCTGCGGCAAGCCGGCCCTCGCGCCGGCGCACACGGCGATGGCCGACTATGTCGACGACAGCCTGGCCCTGGTCATTCCCGCCGGCCACGAGCATTCGGTCTGGCCGCAGGACTCGCGCATTCTCTATCGCACCCTGCGCCATCGACCGGACTGGGGCGCCCTGATGCGCGCCTACCAGGACAGCTACCGTATCGCCCGGCAACAGCCGGCGCGCTACGAAACCATGTCCCAGGCGGCGCTGGCGCGTATGCGCAGCTATGCCGACACGGCGCGCTTCCAGGCACAGTTGAGTGCCTTCGTGCAACGCGCGGACAGCCCGGCGGCCGCTGCGCGCCCAGCGGCGTACGCGGGGAATATCTGATGCTGATCCTGATCCACTCGGAAACCAACCAGCGCACCATCCGTGCCAACCTCGGCAAGCCCGAGTACAGCTACTACTTCGTCCTCAAGGAGTTCCGCCCGATCCTCGAGCAGATCGGCCAGGTCCTGGAGGTCACCGACCCGGACACCCTGGTCGACGCGCTCTACGACGACTGCCAGGCACGCGGAGAGGAATGCGTGTTCCTGTCATTCTCCCCGCCGCACCGCACCCCGGTCCACTACCGCTGCCCGACCATTCCGGTGTTCGCCTGGGAGTTCAGCACCCTGCCGTACGAGTCCTGGCAGGGCGAGCCGCGGCACAATTGGCACGCGGTGCTGGGCCAGGTGGCCGCGGCCATCACCCACTCATCGTTCACCGTCGGCGCCGTGCACGAAGCCATGGGCGACGACTATCCCGTCGCGAGCGTGCCCGCGCCGGTCTGGGACCGTTTCGCCGGGCGCGCCGAAGGCATCGCCCGGCAACCGCTGGCCCGCTCCATCGAACTGGAGGTCGAAGGCCTGCTGATCGACAGCCGCACCCTGAATATCCAGGCCTACGGCCCCGCCGCCCATCGCCAGGGGGAACCGCTCGACCTGAATGCCGGCAGAGGGCGACATGTGCTGACGCTCGATGGGGTGGTCTACACCTCCGTCTTCAACCCCTACGACGGCCGCAAGAACTGGATCGACATGCTCGGCGTGTTCTGCTGGTGCTTCCGCGATACGCCCGACGCGACCCTCGTGCTCAAGCTCACGCATCACCTGGTCGACGATGCGCTCAACGACATGCTCCACCACCTGTACAAGCTGCAGCCCTACCGCTGCCGCATCGTGCTGATTCATGGCTACCTGGACGACGCGGACTACGAGCGCCTGGTGGAAGCGACCAGCTATGTGGTCAACACTTCCTACGGCGAAGGCCAGTGCCTGCCGCTGATGGAATTCATGTCCTGCGGCAAGCCGGCCATCGCTCCGGCCAACACCGCGATGCTGGACTACCTCGACGAGCGCAACGGCTTCGTCATCGACTGCACGCCCGAGCTCACCGCCTGGCCCCATGACCCGCGCGCCGCCTACCGGACGCTGCGCTACATACCCGTCTGGGACTCGATCCACGAGGCCTACCGGCGCAGCTACGAGGTCGCCCATCACGAGCCGCAGCAGTATCGGCAGATGAGCGAGCAGGCCATCGCCAGCCTCCGCCAGTTCTGCAGCCAGGAGGTCACCCGCGAGCGCCTGCGGCACTTCCTCACCCAGCTGCTGGCCAATCCGCGAACCCCGCCCCGGCGCAGCCTGGACGCCCTGCCATGCTCGCCTTCCTGAGAAACGCGCTGCAGCGCAAACAGCCCTCGGCCAGCCAACCGGCACCGGCAGCCTCGCCGCTGTGGTGCGGCTTGCGCGATGCCGCCCTCGACGGCTGGTTCCAGGAGAGCACCGGGGAGCTGCTCAAGGGCTTCGCCATCACCGCCAGCGACCAGGTCCTCGACGTCGGCTGCGGTGAAGGCGTCGCCACCCTCTTCGCCGCGAAGCAGGGCGCCAGCGTGATCTTCACCGACTCCGAGGCCGACAAGGTCGACCTGGTGAAGGCCCGGGTCGCCGGCAGTTCCGCGCGGCATTGGCGGGGCATGGTCAGCGACAGCACGCCACTGCCGCTGGAGGACGAGATCGCCAGCAAGGTCGTCTGCCTGGAAGTGCTCGAGCACGTCGAAGACCCCCGGCAGGTCATGGCGGAACTGGTGCGGGTCGGCCGGCCAAACGCGCAGTACCTAATCAGCGTGCCCGCCGCGGTGGGCGAACAGCTGCAGAAAGGTATCGCCCCGCCGAGCTACTTCGCTCCGCCCAACCATGTGCGCATCTTCTCCCATGAGGATTTCGCAGCCCTGGTGAGCGACGCCGGCCTGGTGATCGAGCATCGCCAGGCGAGCGGGTTCTTCTGGGTCATGAACATGATTTTCTTCTGGGCCAGCGAGCGGGCCGCCGGGCGCGACTGCCCGGGCGCCGTCCGCGACCGTATCGCCGAGCAGCAGAACCCGCTGATGGATGACTGGGCCACGGCCTGGCAACGCCTGCTCGACCGGCCCGAAGGCCTGGCGATCAAGCAGCAACTGGACCTGTTCATGCCCAAGAGCCAGGTGCTGATCGCGCGCAAGCCCGGACAACCCCGGCCATGAAGGGGCGCATCCTCGATATCGAGATCCTCCGCGCCGTTGCCGTGCTCAGCGTGTTGCTGCATCACGCCCGCGACAACCTGTTCCCCTGGAAGATGCCGATCGTGGAAGCCTTCTTCGCCCGCTTCGATCTCTGGTGGGGCGTCGACCTGTTCCTGGTGATTTCCGGGTTCGTCATCGCCCGCGAACTGCTGCCGCGCCTGAACGCCAGCCGCCAACCGGAGGAGTATCGCCGCATCACCCTGGCATTCTGGGTCCGCCGCGCCTTCCGCCTGCTGCCTTCGGCCTGGCTGTGGCTCCTGCTGATCCTGCTGGCCTGCCGCTTCCTCAACAGCTCCGGGGCGTTCGGCACGCTCCAGGCCAACCTCGCCGCCACCCTGGCCGCGGTGCTGCAGTTCGCCAACTTCCGTTTCGCCGACAGCTTCTTCCGCTACGAATACGGCGCCAGCTTCGTTTACTGGAGCCTGTCGCTGGAGGAGCAGTTCTACCTCCTGCTGCCCCTGCTGGTGTTCATCAGCCGGCGCTGGCTGCCCCTGCTGCTGGCGACGGTGATCCTGGTGCAGTTCTTCACCTGGCGATCGCCCTTGCTGATGGTCATCCGCACGGACGCCATCGCCTGGGGCGTGCTGCTGGCTCTGTTCAGCCATTCCGGCCTCTATCGACGCCTGGAGCCGCGACTGCTGCGGCAAAGGCTGCTGGGCCTGGCGCTGTTTGCCGGCGTCCTGCTGGGGCTGATGGTCGTTTCCAGCGAGCGCTTCCTCTGGTCCTTCTGGCGGCTGGGCGCCATTGCCCTGCTCAGTGCGATGCTGGTCTGGGTGGCGTCCTACGATCGACACTACCTGGCGATCGACGGATGGCCGCGGCGTGTGCTGGTATGGGTCGGCAGCCGGTCCTATGCCATCTACCTGATCCACATTCCGGCCTTCTTCCTGACGCGGGAAATCTGGTTCCGCGTGCATGGCAGCGCGGACTGGGGAAGCGCCTTCGTGCTGCCCTTCGCGCTGACCGCCGCCGTGCTGATCCTGCTGGGGGCCGAACTCAACTACCGCTGGATCGAATCGCCGCTGCGCCGACTGGGAAGCCAGGTGGCGCAGAGGATTTCCAGCCGCACCCCGTCCCCCGCACCGACCGTTCCCCATGAAGCTGCCTGATCCCCAGCCCGCGGCCGGCCGCCTCCTCGACATCGAAGCGCTGCGGGCGTACGCCATCGGCTTCGTGCTGATCCACCACGCCTTTCATTTCTTCATTCTCGACAACCGCTTCGTGCCGACCGACCAGCAGGGCTTCCTTGTCCACTGGTTCCACGCCCATCTGGGCCTGCAGTCCGGTGTCGACCTGTTCTTTGCCATCTCCGGCTTCGTGATCACCCGCAGTCTCTGGCCACAGCTGATGCGCTGCGAAAACCGACAGGACGCGCTGCGCCACAGCCTGGCATTCTGGCTGCGCCGGATCTGGCGACTGTTGCCGGCCGCGTGGTTCTGGTTGCTGGCGACGCTGGTGCTGACAGCAGGGTTCAACAGCTCCGGCGCATTCGGCGAGCTCAAGCAGAATGCGGTAATGGGCGCGGCTGCCGCGCTACAGCTGGCAAACTTCCATCTGGCCAATGCCGGCCTGCTGGCCTTCAATCCGTTCGCGGTCTACTGGAGCCTGTCCCTGGAGGAGCAGTTCTACCTGCTGCTGCCGCCGATCCTCTGGCTGGGCCGCCGGCAACCGGCGATGACCATCCTGGCATTGCTGCTCCTGCGCTGGTGGTTGTTCCCGTCCAACGTGCTCCTGGTCGCGGTCACCCGCGTCGAGCCGATACTGCTGGGCGTGCTGCTGGCGCTGCTGTGGCGGCCCGGCTACCTGAGCGTCCTTTCGCAACGCAGCCGGCGACTGCTGGCATGGCTGCTGCTCGCGACATTGTCGACGCTGAGCACCCTGAGCTTCCTGCCGCCGGCCGGGCGCAGCCAGATGATGGCGGTCGGCATCTGCAGCGTGCTGCTGGTCGCACTGGCCTGCCAGGACGAAGGAATCCTCGGCAGTCGCGGGCCACTGCGGGCCTTCCTGCAATGGCTGGGAAGTCGCTCCTACGGTTTGTACCTCATCCATATCCCCGCCTTCGCGCTGGGCAAGGAGCTGCTGTTCCGCATCGCCGCGGTCACGGACCTTTCCGCGCAGGCGCAACTGCTCTGGTCCGCCGTGCTGAGCACGGTGCTGCTGGTCCTGTTCAGCGAGCTGAGCTACCGGAAACTGGAGATGCCCTTGCGCGAGCGTGGCCGCCGCCATGCCGACAGACTGATCGCCCCACCCCACTCACCCGGCCTGCAGATTCAGCACAGGGCGGATGCATGAACAGGATTACTCGCGGAGCTGCGCCATGCTGGGCAAACTGAAGAAAATACTCACACCGGAAGAGCCGAAGCTCGCCCAGCCGGCAGCGCCGGCCAGCAATTGGGTGCCACTGGGAGAGAAGAATCCGTTCGACCTGGGCCTGAAGGACGCGACGCTCAGCGGCTGGTTCAACCAGGCGACCAACGAGCTCTACAGCGGCTTTCCGATCAGCGCGCACGACGTGGTGCTGGACGTGGGTTGCGGCAACGGCGGCAATATCCACTTCTGCGCCATGCGCGGGGCGGACATCATCATTGCCGACATCGATGCGCAGAAGATCGAGAGCACCCGCCAGCGCCTGAACGAAACCCCCGCGCGCTCAGTACGCTGCCTGGTCACCGACAGCGCGCCGATCCCGCTGGAAACCGGCAGCGCCTCCCGCGTGGTGTGCACCGAAGTCATCGAGCACGTGGACGATCCCCAGGCATTCATCGCCGAACTGGTGCGCGTCGGCCAGCCCGGCGGGCTGTACCTGCTGAGCGTGCCGCACCCCTCCTCCGAGGACCTGCAGCGCCACGTCGCCAAACCGGCGTACTTCGAGAAGCCCAATCACATCCGGGTCATCAGCGAGGAGCAGTTCGCCGCCTGGGTCAGCGAGGCCGGCCTGGAAGTGCTCAGCCACACCAGATACGGCTTCTACTGGTCGATGTGGATGCTGATGTTCTGGGATGCCGAGGTGACCTTCGAGAACCCCGATCACCCGATGCTGCATCACTGGACCGAAACCTGGCACGCCCTGCTGGACAGCCCGCGTGGCGCGAAGATCAAGGCCGCGCTGGACGAGGTGGTCGCCAAGAGCCAGGTGATCATCGCCCGCAAGCCTTCCGAGACGACGCAATGAGCCAGTTCCAGCCGTTGCCGGCGCTCAATCCGGTCAGCGCATCCTCGTCACTCTGGCGAGAGGTGCCCGCGCGGGTGGCCTATCCCGTCGCGCTGCTGATGGCCGCCGCCTTCGTGCTGTACCTGTATCCGTTGTCCTTCCTGGCTGGGCACGGCCTTTACTTCGAAGGCGGCGACGCGGCCTCCCATGTGGCGGGCTGGCTGTTCTTCGAGAAAGACGAGTGGCGCTTCCCGTTGCTGCAGTCCGTGCGCCTGAACGCGCCCGATGGAATCAGCATCGCCTTCACCGACAGCATCCCGCTGCTCGCCCTGCTGCTGAAGCCTGCGCGCGCCCTGTTGCCCGACGGATTCCACTACTTCGGTCTGTGGCACGCCTTCAGCTACCTGCTGCAGGCACTGGCCGCCACCTTGCTCATCCGCTCGCTGAATGTCCGGCACCTGCCGGGCACCCTGCTGGCGGTCGCCTTCAGCCTCACCTGGCCCGCGCTGACCCATCGCCTGGGGCACACCGCGCTGATGACCCAGGGGCTGCTGCTGCTCGCGCTGGCCTTCTACTTCCGCGGCTCCCAGACCTCCTGGAGCATTCGGCGCAGCGGCAGCGCCTTCATCGCCCTGACCAGTGCGGCGCTGCTGATCCATCCCTATCTGCTGGCCATGACCTACCCGGTGTTCATCGCCTACCTGGTCCGCCAGTTGCTCTCCTCGCGCCTGTCGCTGCGCCAGGGCGCCAGCTGGCTGGCGGGCTCCCTTGCCACGCTGCTGGCGCTGATGTACGTCTGCGGCTACTTCATCGGCAAGGGCGCGGCCACCGCTGGCTTCGGCATCTACTCGCTGAACCTGCTCGCGCCCTTCTGCGGAGGGATGCTCTGCGACTTCGCCGATGCCACCGGTGGCCAGGGCGAAGGCTTCAACTACCTCGGCGCCGGCACCTTGCTGCTGGCGCTGCTCGCGCTGCTGTCCCGCGGGCCCGAGTTGCTGCGGGCGGCACGCCGCCACTGGCCGCTGCTGCTGGTCCTGCTCGGCTTCACGCTGTATGCCGCGAGCCATCGCATCTTCATCGGCCAGCTGGCGCTGCTCGACCTGCACCTTCCGCACCGCCTGGAAGCCGTGCTCGGCGTGTTCCGGGTCAGCGGAAGATTCTTCTGGCTGGTCGGCTACAGTGTGCTGTTCGCCGTGCTGGCAGTCCTGCTCCGGCGCAACAGCGTCGTCGTCCTGGTGCTGGCCGTGGCCGCGTTGCTGCTGCAGTGGCAGGACACCCTCGGGCTGCGTGGCTACGTGCAGTACCAGACACGCCTTCCCTCCACGCTGGACCTCGCCCCGTGGCGCTCCGCCCTCGCCGGCGTCGATGCCATCGATATCTATCCCGCCTACGGTTGCAGCGACACCCCCACGGATGACTACGTTCGCTACCAGTACATCGCGGCGAAGCTGGGGCTGACCATCAACAGTGCCTACACGGCGCGGACCCTGGTCGACTGCGCGCAGAAGAGCGCCTTCGCCAACGCCCCCGCCGAGCCGTCCCACCTGTACGTCAAGGCGGGCTACAGCCGCAACGCTCTGGACGTGCCGCCGCTGTTCCTGCGAGCGATGGACGCCGGGGAATGCCGCCTCGACAGCATCCACCTGATCTGTGCCAGCAGACTCGACGGGCCCTCGTGGGACGCCCTGGGGCCGAAACCGACGACTGCGCAGCAGGACCGCTCGGCGCGCTGGAGCGCCGCCCAGCTACCCACACTGATCGGCCAACTGCAGGACAAGCGCCTGGTGCCCCGGCAGAAGGGTGCCGTCGGCTACCTCAGCTTTGGCCCCTACACCACCCTTTCCGCCGGGCCCTACCGGTACAGCATCGATTACCTCAGCCAGGCCGACAGCGGTACGACCACCGGCAACTGGGACCTGGTGGGCGAGTCCTCGCCGGGCCAACGGGTGACGCTCACCTCCGGCCCCCTGACCGGCACCCGCGGGCAACCCGTCGCCCTCACCGGTGGCGTGACGCTGGAGCGTCCCCTGCAGCGCGTCGAGCTGCGCCTGTTCAGCAATGGCGGCGACGTGCAGCTCGAGGCCATCACCCTCAGCACCGCCCAGCCCGCGGCCAGCCCGCGCGACGTGCCCATGAGCAGCATGGACAGCCAGCCATCGACAACCGGAGGTGTGACCCGATGACCAGTGATCTGCAGGTGAACCCGCAAGCCGATCTGGACCGCCGCCTCGAACAGGACGCGCCCCTGGCGCTGTCGCTGGTGGTGCCGGTCTTCAACGAAGCGGAAACGGTCAACCTGTTCGTCGAACGGGTGGAAAGCGTGTTCAACGACCCGGACGCCGTCCAGGTGGAGTACGTCTTCGTCAACGACGGCAGCAGCGACGCGACCCTGGATATCCTCCTGCTCCTGCAGCGGCGCATTGCGCGCCTGCGGGTGGTCGACCTGAGCCGCAACTTCGGCAAGGAGGCCGCCCTGAGCGCCGGCCTGCGCTGCGCCACCGGCCAAGTGGTAGTGCCCATCGATGTCGATCTGCAGGACCCGCCGGAGCTGATCCTGGAGATGATCGACAAATGGCGCGAAGGCTACGAAGTGGTGCTGGGCCGCCGCGTCGACCGTACCTCCGACTCCTGGGCCAAGCGTGCCTCGGCCAACTGGTTCTACCGCATCCACAACCGTATCGCCGACCCGGCCATTCCCGAGAACGTCGGCGACTTCCGGCTGATGGACCGTCAGGTGGTGGATGCCCTCAACGATCTGCCCGAATCGCGGCGCTTCATGAAAGGCCTGTTCGCCTGGGTGGGATTCCGTACCGTCTGCATCGACTACAGCCGCCCCGAACGCATCGCCGGCTCCAGCAAGTTCAACGGCTGGCGCCTGTGGAATTTCGCCCTGGAAGGGATCACCAGCTTCAGCACCGATCCGCTGAAGATATGGACCTACCTGGGTATCGCGGTCTCCCTGGGGTCGTTCCTCTTCGCCACGCTGATCGTGCTCAAGGTGGTGTTCTACGGCGTCGATGTTCCCGGTTACGCCTCGATCATGGTGGCCGTGACCTTCCTCGGCGGGCTGCAACTGATCGGCATCGGCGTACTGGGCGAATACCTCGGGCGCACCTATCTGGAATCCAAGCGCAGGCCGGTCTACCTGGTGCGGCGCCTCTACGAAAACAAGGACTGAGCATGGACCTCAAGGAAACCGACATTCTCGGCGAGCATATCGGCGAGCACTGGTACTACCGCTCCAAGTGCGCCGCTATGCAGAAGTTCCTCGGGAACATCCGGCCGACTTCGATCCTCGACGTCGGCGCCGGCTCCGGCTTCTTCTCCCGCGCCCTGCTGGAGCAGAGCGCGGCCCGCACCGCCTGGTGCGTCGACATCAGCTACCCGCAGGACTCCGACGACCAGACCAGCGGCAAGCCGATACATTTCCGCCGCTCCGTGGACCAGCTCGATAGCGACCTCATTCTGCTGATGGACGTGCTGGAGCACGTCGACGACGACGTCGGCCTGCTGGCCGAATACGTCGCCAAGGTCCCCAGTGGCGCCAACGTGCTCATCTCGGTGCCGGCCTTCCAGTTTCTCTGGAGCGACCACGACGTGTTCCTCGAACACAAGCGGCGCTACCGGCTGCCCGAGATCGAGGCGGTCGCGCAACAGGCCGGGCTGGAGGTCGTGCGCGGTTCGTACTACTTCGGCGCGGTATTTCCCATCGCCGCGAGCCTGCGCCTGCTCGAACGCGCCCAGGGCAAGCACCAGCGCCAGCCGCAATCGCAGCTCAAGCGCCATCACCCGCTGGTCAATGCCACCCTCAGGACGCTCTCGGCCCTCGAGCTGCCCCTGCTCGGGCTCAATCGCTTCGCCGGCCTGACCGCCTTCTGCCTGGCCCGCAAGCCGTGACGGCACAGGACTCCAAGTACATGTCGCGCCAGGGTCGGGTCCTCAAGGAGCTGCTGATTGCGCTGCGCTTCGGCATCATCGGGATCGCCGCCACCGCCTTGCACATCGGCGTGGTCTGGGTGCTGGTCGGCAACACACAGCTGCCGGCGCTGCTGGCCAACCTGATTGCGTTCCTCTGTGCCTTCGTCTTGTCCTTCACTGGCAACTACATCTGGACCTTCTCCGCCCCGGGGTCGCCCGGCAAGGCGATGCGCAGGTTCTTCCTGATTTCCCTGAGCGCGTTCCTGGCGAACAGCACACTGCTCGCCGCGATCCTCGCCAGCGGCTGGCTTTCGCCACGTCTGGCGGCGGTGGCCTCGGCCTCCGTAGTGCCCGGCATCACCTTCCTGGCCAGCCGGCTCTGGGGCTTCAGGCAGCAGTCGCATGATTGATCAACCCACAACAAGAAACCACGGAACGCAGACAGCCATGATGGCGGCATCTCCCTCTCGTTCTTCGCTCTGGATCCCGGTCCTGCTGGGCGTCACCCTCTTCCTCGCCCTCGGCGGACTCTCGGTGCTGCTGCCTTCCAGCATCGGCTGGCTCATGCGCGGCCTGCTGGACCCGCCAAGCAACCAGCTGGGCTGGGAGTTCTTCCGGGAAACTCCGTTGCTGCAATTCCCCCTCGGGGCCAACCCGCGCTATGGCATGGAGATGGGCAGCTCGATTGTCTTCTCCGACTCGCTGCCACTCTTCGCCCTGCCCTTCAAGCTGCTTGGCCCGCTGCTGCCGGACACCTTCCAGTACTTCGGCCTGTGGATACTGACCTGCATGGTCCTGCAGGGCATCTTCTCCTACCTGGTGCTCTCCCACTTCACCGGGGATCGCCGGCTGCTGGCGCTGGGCACCGCCCTGCTGCTCCTGCTGCCGCCCTACCTGATGCGCTTCACCATCCACCTGGCGCTGGGTGGACAATGGCTGCTGATGGCCGGCCTGTACCTGTACTTCCACCACCGCTACCGCCCCCTGTTCTGGCTGGCGATGCTGGCCCTGGCCACCCTGATCCATGCCTACCTGCTGGTGATGCTGGCGGCTATCTGGGGTGCCGACCTCCTGCAGCGCCTGGCCCGGCGCGAAATGAGCCTCGGCCGCTGCATCGCGCAGGGCCTTGCCGGCAGCGCCCTGGTTCTGCTGATCATGTGGCTGCTGGGCTACTTCATGCTCGGCTCGACGCCGGTCGCGCCCGGCCAGTACGGACGCATGAACCTGCTCTCGCTGGTCGACTCCCGCGGCGACTGGTCGCGTTTGCTGCCGCCGCTCAAACGCGCCGACGGCATCGATGGCCTCCTCGACGGTGACGGCTTCGCCTACATGGGTGCCGGCCTGCTGGCCCTGCTGGCGATTTCCGCCGTCCTCGCGCTGATCTCCAGGCGCCGACAGGGCGCGGAGCGGACCTTCCTGGTCTGGCCACTGGTGGCGATGAGCGTGCTGATGCTGCTGGTCTCGCTGACCAATACCCTGTCGGTCGGCCCCTACATCCTTGCCCGGATCGACCTCCCGGACTGGGCGACCCGGCTCTACCAGGTGTTCCGTTCGCCGGGACGCATGTTCTGGCCGGTCTTCTATCTGCTCGCCGTCACCGCGGTCGCGGTCATCTGCGTGCGTACACGCCCGCGAATCGCCGTCCCCCTGCTTGCCGTCGCGCTGGGTGTGCAGCTCTACGATCTGTCCACGGTGATGCACGGGATGCGCGGCTTCTTCCGTCAGGACAACACCTGGACCAGCCCGCTCAACGCCGCGATGTGGGACAGCCTCGGCCAGCGCCACCAACGGGTCCTCTATGTGTTCCCGACCAACGTCCCGGCGGACTTCATCCCCCTCTCGGACTTCGCCGTGCGCCACGGCATGTCGATCAACTCCGGCAACTTCGCGCGGGTCGATGCCCATGCCCAGGATCAGGCCCGCGAGCACCTGGCTCGGCAGGTAGCCAGCGGCGAGTACGACGCCGACGCGCTCTACGTGTTCAACGACGCCACGCTCTGGGACCAGGCCATCCGCACCCTGAAGCAGGGTGCCATGGCAGGCGAGCTGAACGGCATCAAGCTGGTCGTCCCCGAACTCGAGCGCTGCGGCGATTGCCTCACCCGCGACTTCAAGGTGCAGCGCTGGGGCACCTGGCCCGCCATGCAGTTGCCGACGCTGATCGGTCAGCTGCGGGACGAGCGCCTGGTCGCCCCCGCGGGAGCGACCGGGTACCTCAGCTACGGCCCCTACACGCGCATTCCGGCGGGCCGCTACCGTTATCGGATCACCTACGCCGCCGCCGGCGACGCCTCGGCGCGCGTCGGCAACTGGGACATCGTCAGCAATGCCACCGGCAGCGCGGCGATTCTTGCCCAGGGCGAGCTGACCGGCACCGACGGCAAGGAACGCACCCTGGAAGGGACGTTCGAGCGCGACCAGGAAAGCCCCAGTAGCGAGATCCGCACCTTCAGCAACGGCAGCGGCGAACTCTCGCTGATCCGCATCGAACTGGTGGCCGAGAAAGGAACGCGCGACCTTGCAGCAGTACAGTCCGGGCAAAAAATGCCCTGACAGCCAGGCCCGGCGCCTAGACTGTTACGCCGAGCAAACCGCCAGCTGCGGCTAACCCGCAGGTGAGCTGTGGGTCATCCTGATCGTCCGTGAACCGGAACGACAGGATGACCCGCCATGGAAAGCCGTCCCACCACCTCACCTCCCTATACCGCCCCCGGCCTGGACCATTTCGCGAGAGCCCTCGCCCGCCACCTGCGCCAATGGCACCAGAACGCCCGCACCCGCCGCCAGCTCGCCGAGCTGACCAGCCTGCAGCTGGCCGACCTGGGCATCAGCCCCAGCGAACGCGTGAGAGAAATCTCGAAACCATTCTGGCGCTGAATGCTGGTGACACCGGTCAGTCTTGGCTAGTCTGAGCACAGTTAGAGTGGCCGCCCCGGCCACCTTTGCTTGGTCTTATTCCGGAGCCACTCCAATGAAGAACAGCCTTCGCCTGATCGCTGCCGCCGCCCTGATCGGTTGCGCCACCGGTGCCTACGCCACCAGTTTCGTCTACACCACCGACCTGTCGGTGCGCGCCACCGGCGCCACCTCCGACGGCACCTCGGACCTGAGCAACTCCTTCAAGGACGACAAGATCGTCCTCGAAGCCCGTGACGACGCAGCCACCTTCGTCGCCAGCCAGGGCCAGATCCGCGGCGCACACCTGGAAGCCGCCCTCGCCCACATCCGCAGCAAGCTGCCGACCCTGGCCGCCAATGACCAGCAGCTGGCCCAGGCCATCCTGACCATCTGACCGGCTGAACCCTCCGCGCCGGGCGGTCCGCCCGGCGCTCTGCGCTGGCTCTCGCCCGCGCATTCCGTTAGCCTTGGCGGCCGTGCTTTCTCGATTGTCCAAGCCCATGCGTACCCTGCTGTTCCTGCTGCCGCTGCTGACCTGTTCGCTGCCCGCCTGGGCATTCGACCAGACCACCCAGTTTCCGGTCGCGACCAGCTACGCCACCAGCCAGGTCACCAGCGCGCCCTTCGACAACAAACTGCTGCGCGGCGCCCGCGACGACGCGGCGCAGTTCGTTGCCACCGATGGAGCCCTGCGCGGTGCCCGCCTGGAGGCTGCGCTGCACTGGCTGCGTCAGCGGCATCCGGAGCTGGCGGCGAACGATCGGGAACTGGCCGAAGCAATTCTTGCCAAATAAGTCGTGAGCAGCTCCCGCTGCCCTTTCGGAGACATCCATGCGCCTCAGCTCGCTTTCCAAGAGCCCCCTGATCCTCGGCCTCCTGCTTGCCGCCTGCGCCTCCACCGCCCAGGCCCAATCGGTGGTCCGCGTGTTCAACATCACCACCAACGCCTTCGCCCGCAGCATCGACTTCACCTCGGACACCACCACCTCCGTGCGTGACATGAAAGTCGTCCGCGAAGCCCGTGACGATGCCGCCAGCTACGTTGGCAGCGACGGCGCGATCCGTGGTGCGCAACTGGAAGCCGCGTTCAAGGTACTGCGCGAGCAGGTGCCGCAGGCTCGCGAAGCCTCCGACCAGGACCTGGCCGAAGCCATCCTCGCTCTGTGAGACTCCGGGCTGGCCGCTGGCTGGCGGCCCTGGCACTGATAGTCGCCGCCAGCAGCCACGCCTCGCTCCGCCTGGAGCTGGAAGCCGACGGCCTGAACGCCGCCCAGCGCCAGGCCAGCCAGCAACTGCTGGACGAAGCCCTGCACACCCTGCCGGACAGCTTCGTGCAGCGCCTGGACCGCAGCGTCGAAGTGCAATGGCGCGACGACCTGCCCAGCAATGGCATGGGCCGCACCCTGCGCCCTGGCGCCATCGCCCTCAATACCCGCTATCTCGGCCCGCTCACCGACGGCAGCGCCGCCACCGAGCAGACCGGCCGCACCCACGGCACCCTGCGCCGCGAACTGCTGGCGACCCTGCTCCATGAGCTGACCCACCTCTACGACCGCGCGCGCCTCTGGGATACCAACGAAGGCCGGATGATCCGTCGCTGCACGATGCGCGACAAGAGCCTGGGTCGCGTCGGCGCACCGGACGATTGCCGTGGCCAGACCGGCCGCCGCTTCAGCCTCTCGGACGACCCGCGCCTGCTCGACCTCGCCGGCTGGCCGCAATACGCCGGCAAGCATGGTGAGCGCGAACAGCACAACCGCTTCTTGCTGCGCAGCCCGGACCGCTACGAGCTGACCAACCCGCGCGAGTACGTCGCGGTGAACATGGAGTACTTCCTCCTCGACCGCAGCTTCGCCTGCCGCCGCCCCGCGCTGTACCGCTACTACGCGGAACGCTTCGGCGAGCGTCCGCACGACGAATGCTCGACGCAGTACGCCTACCTCAACGCCGGCCGCGACTTCGGCCGCCAGCCGTTGGGGTATCTCGACCCGGAGCGTGTCTACGAGGTCGACTACCTGATCGCCGAGGCCAACAACGAGATCGCCAGCCGCTGGGGCCACACCATGCTGCGCCTGGTGGTCTGCGCACCGGGGCGCCCGCGCGGCCCGGCCTGCCGCCTGGACCTCGACCAGCACCTGGTGCTGTCCTACCGCGCCTTCGTCGGCGATCTGCAGCTCTCCAGCTGGGACGGCCTGACCGGCGCCTACCCCTCGCGCCTGTTCGTGCTGCCGCTGTCCCAGGTGATCGAGGAATACACCAAGGTCGAGCTGCGCAGCCTCGCCTCGATTCCGCTCAAGCTCAGCCGCGACGAGGTCGCCAGCCTGGTGGAGCGCTCGGCGCAGAGCCACTGGAGCTACGACGGCAACTACTACTTCCTGTCCAACAACTGCGCGGTGGAGACGCTCAAGCTGCTACGCAGCGGCATCCAGCGCCAGAGCCTGCAGAGCATGGACAGCATCACGCCCTATGGCGTGCTCGGCCTGCTGGAGAACAAGGGTATCGCCGACGCCAGCGTGCTGGACAACCCCAAGGAAGCGCTGCGCCTGGGCTATCGATTCGACTCCTTCCGCGACCGCTACCAGGCCATGTTCGATGTGCTGAAGCAGCGCATGAACGTCCCGCAGGACAAGGTCGAGGACTGGCTCGCCCTGCCCGCCGTCGAGCGCCGCCCGTGGTTCGACAAGGCCGACCTGCGCTCGAGCGCCGCCCTGCTGCTGCTCGAACAGGCCTCGCTGCGCCGCCAGCTGCTGTTGGCCCAGGACGAACTCAAGCGCCTGTACCTGAGCAACCCGGACGCCATGCAGAGCAAGCCGGACCTCGCCGCGGCCGGCAAGACCTTGCAGCAGATCCTAGACGACAGCGGCTTCCTCAGTCGCCCGGCCGAGCTGCTCGACGGCGGCTACGGCCTGCCCCAGGCGCCGGAGACGGCAACCCTGGAGAAACAGACGCAGCAGCGCCAGCAGCGCCTGCGCCAGCTCAGCGACAACCTCGACCGTGAAGTCCGCGCCCTGCTGACACCGGAACGCCGCGACGAACTGGCCGCGCTGGAAGCCAATACCAAGCAGATCGGCGCGCACCTGCGCGAGCTGCACAAGGCGTCGGGCGGACTGGAGCTGCCCTGAGACTCCGTGACTGCCCTTGTAGGATGGTGTGGAGCGCAGCGATATCCATCAATCCGCCGCGCCGACCGCATGGGTATCGCTGCGCTCCACCCATCCTGCGAAGCGTCACCCTGACGTCGGTGCGGCAGCGCTAAAGCTTCTCTTCCCACTCCTCTTCCAACTGCTCGTCCAGGTGTATCCAGGGCAAGCGGCTCTTCACCCAGATATGCCGGTCCGGCAGCACCGTCGCCACCTCGTCCAGCGTCGCCGTCGTGAGGTCGAGGGTCTCCGGTGCCTGGTCGGTGAACAGCGCCAGCTGCGCGCCGCAGCGACTGCAGAAGTAGCGGATGCAGGACGCCGAGGAGCGATACTCGGCCGGCGCCCCGAGGGTCCAGCGGAAGCTGTCCAGAGGCACCGTGGCCCAGGTGGTGACGATACCGCCGGTGGTGCGCCGGCAGATCGAGCAATGGCAATGGGCGACGTCCGTCAGCGCGGCATCGCACTCGTAGCGCAGCTGGCCGCAATGGCAGCCGCCGGCATGTACAGCCTTCATCAGTGAGTCTCCCATTCAGTCGTACTCGGCCTCTTCGTGATCGCCCAGCAGCCGGCGTTGTCGCGCCGTGCAGGCGGCGAGCACCTCGGGGTTGAAGGTCCAGTCCAGGTAGGGCGAGAACTTCTGCGCAACCATCCGGCGCCCATAGTGCACCTGCAGCAGGTAGCGTGTGCGCTCGCTCAGGTTGCGGCTGCCGGCGTGCCACAAGTCGCTGCGAAACAGCAGGCAATCGCCCGCGCGGCAGAGCACCGGCTCGGCCGTCCTGCCCGCCCATTCGCGCTCGTCCGGTGCCGGCGCGCGGCCGGCGCGATGGCTGCCGGGGATCACCCAGGTGGGGCACAGCGCATCATCGATGTCATCGAGATAGACCTGCGCCGTGCAGATGAACATTGGCAGTTCCAGGTCCGCTCCCGGCAGCGCGACAGACAGGTAGTCCTGGTGCATTTCCGCGCCGATGAAGCCGGGATGGCAGCGCCAGGCGGTCTGGCCGATCACATGGCAGTCCGCGCCCAGCGCGGCTTCCGCCAGCTCGATCAACCCCGGTGGGTCGAGAAAGGGCAGCCAGCTCGGAGAGCGGTTGAACACGCACTTGTAATGATCCACCAGCCCTTCGTAGTCCCAGTGCAGCGGGCGCAGGTCGTCGATCAGCGTACGCACTTCGGCCACCTGTTCGGCATCCAGCAGGCCGTGCAGCAGGACGAAACCGTCCTCGCGCAATGCCTGCACGTCGCTCACGCCGGCGCCCCGCTACCCAGTTCGGCCTGGGCGCGCTCCAGGGCATCGAGGAAGGCCCCCAGCACCTCGCCCGGCTCGGCCCCCTGGCGTGTCACGCAATGGAACTCCGAGACATACGCCAGCTGCGCCGGGCGAATCGCCCGCAGGCGATCCTGTGCGACCCATTGCGCCGCGTAGTGCGTGGGCAGGTAGCCGATGAAGGTGCCACTGAACACCAGGTTGGCGATGGCCTCCATGCTGTAGGCGTTGGTGGCGCGGCTGAAGACCAGTCCGTGGGGCCGGCGGCTTTCGGTCATGTAGCCGCGGCCGACGTATTCGGCCGCGCAGATCTGCTCCAGGGAAGGCTCGTCCTGCGCACGCTCGAAGAACGGGTGCCCCTGGGCGCAGTAGAGGTTCTGCTCTTCGCGGAACAGCAGCTGGTAGCGCAGCCCCGACAAGCGATGATGGAAGGCGCCGATGGCCAGTTGCAGGCGCTCCTCCAGCACCGCGTTCTCCAGCTCGTCCGGGCGCTGGGTGTGCAGGTTCAGGCGCACTCGCGGATGCCCCTCGCGGAACAGCCGGAGCGCCAGCGGCAGCGGCCAGCAGTGCTGGCCGAGCACGCCATCGACGCAGCCCAGGTGCAGCACTTCGCGGTCGCGGCCGCCGAGGCCGGTCACCTGTTCGCGGAAGCGTTCGATATCGACGAACAACCCGAGCGCCGCCTCGTACAGCTGCTGCCCTTCCTCGGTGAGCTGGAAGCCGCTGCTACCGCGTCGGCACAGCGAATAGCCCAGGCGCAGTTCAAGGTCGCGCACCAGCACGCTCAGCCGCGACCGGCTGGTGTTCAGGCGTACCTGGGCGGCGGTGAAGCCGCCCGCCTCGACGATGGTGCAGAAGGTGCGCAGCAGGCGCAGGTCGATATCGGAAAGATTGCCCAGCATGGGAGTTCTCGTGGCGGCGGGCGCAGGCCTTTCGTTATAGCGCCGAGCGCGCCGCCCCGTGAACCCCCAGGGTGGTCAACGGCGTGCGGCGACCGAATCAGCGAGCACGCAGAGCAGCTCGAACATCATGGTGGCGCCCACCAGCGCCGTCGCCCCGCCCTGGTCGAACGGCGGCGAAACCTCCACCACATCGGCGCCGATCAGGTTCAACCCCTGCAGCCCGCGGATCATGTGCTGCGCCTCCAGCGTGGTCATGCCACCGATCTCCGGCGTGCCGGTACCGGGCGCGTAGGCCGGGTCGAGCACGTCGACGTCGAAGGTCACGTAGGTCGGCCCCTGCCCCACCACCCGGCGCACTTCGGCCAGCGTGGCGGCAACGCCCAGGTCGGCGAACTCTTCCATGTGGATCACGCGAATGCCTTGCTCAACGGCGAACGCTTCGTCGTCGGCGTCGTAGATCGAACCGCGAATACCGATCTGCACCGTGCGTTTCGGGTCCAGCAGGCCTTCCTCGATGGCACGGCGGAACGGCGTGCCGTGGGTGTAGGGGTTGTCGCCGAAGTAGCGGTCATTGGTGTCGGAGTGGGCGTCGAAGTGCACCATGCCGATGGGTCGCTCGGCGGCCAGCGCGCGGAAGATCGGCAGGGTCACCAGGTGATCGCCGCCCACCGACAGCGGGATGGTGCCGGCGGCGTGGATGCGCCGGTAGAAGCCCTCGATCTGCTTGAGCGAATCGAGCAGGTCGATGGGGTTCACCGGAGCGTCGCCGATGTCGCCGATGCGCAGCAGGTCATAGGGTGCGATATGGCTGACGTGGTGCACCTTGCGCATCAGGCTCGACTGGTTGCGCACCTCGCGCGGCCCGTGACGGGCGCCGGCGCGGTTGGTGGTGCCGCCGTCCCAGGGCACGCCGAGCAGGGCGATGTCCACTTGCGCCGGGTCTTCGAAGATCGGCAGGCGCATGAAGCTGGGGATGCCGGCGAAGCGTGGGATCTGCGCGGCATCCAGGGGTTGCGGGAAGTCATGGGGCATGGGGCGTCTCCTGTCGGATTGAGGTTCAGTCGGCCTGCGCCTGCAGGCTGGCGGCGGGTGCGCCGGCGAGGCTGACCACCACGAAGGTGACCAGGCTGGCGAGCAGGCCGTAGGCAATGGGGGTATTGGCGAGCACGCCGTCGATGGTCATGAAGGCGACCACCACCAGGCAGCCGACCACGATGCTGGCCATGGCTCCGCGTGCGGAAGCACGACGCCACAGCAGGGCGCCGAGGATGGGCACGAGCAGGCCGCCGACCAGCAGGTTGTAGGCGATGCTCAGGGCCCCGATGACGTCGTTCACCAGGCACGCCAGGGCCAGCATCACCACGCCCATCATCAAGGTGAACAGGCGGCTCTCACGCAGGCCGTTGGGCGCGCCAGGGCGCAGGAAGCGCGCATAGATGTCCTCCTGGAACACCGTGGCGGCCGCCAGCAGGCAGCCCGAGGCGGTGGACATGATGGCCGACAGCGCCGCCGCGACCACCAGCCCGCGCAGGCCTGGCTGGAGCACCTGGCGGGTGACTTCGGCGTAGGCGTTTTCCGGCACTGCCAGGTTGGGCAGCAGAACGTGGGCGGCGGCGCCGATCAGTGCACAGGCCAGGCCGTAGAGCATGCAGTAGACGCCCGCGCCGAGGCCGGCGTAGCGCACCACTTTCTCGCTGCGCGCGGTGAACACGCGCTGCCAGATGTCCTGGCCGATCAGCGCGCCGAAGAAGTACAGCAGGAAGTAGGTCAGGATGGTGTCCAGGCCGATGTGGCCGAGATCGAAGAAGCCCGCCGGCAGCACTTCCTGCATGCGCGACAGGCCGCCCGCCTCGTGGATCGACAGCGGCAGCAGCACGGCGAAGATGCCGAGGGTCTTGATCACGAACTGGATGATGTCGGTGAGGGTCAGCGACCACATGCCGCCGATCACCGAATAGACGATGACGATGCCGCCGCCGCAGAGGATCGCCGGGATGCGCGGGATTTCGAAGACCACCTCGGTCACCGAGCCGATGGCAATAGTCGCGGTGACCGCCACCATCAGGTCGTAGGCGACCATCACGATGCCGCCGATCAGCCGCGACGAAGCCTGGTAGCGCTGCTCGAGGATCTGCGTGACGGTGTAGACCTTCAGCCTCGCGATCTGCCGCGAGAACACCAGGCTGAGGACGATGATCCCCAGGCCCAGCATGAACACCAGCCACAAGCCGGACAGCCCGTAGAGGTAACCCAGCTTCACGGTGCCGATGGTGGACGCGCCACCGAGCACCACCGCAGCCATGGTGCCCAGGTAGAGCCCCGGGCCGAGGCGACGCCCCGCGACAAGGAAGTCGTTCTGGTTGCGCGCCTTGCGCATTCCGTACCAGCCCAGGGCAAGCATGCCCAGGGCGTAGACCAGCATGATCAGGTAATCGAGCAGCATGGCGGGGGGCTCCTGTTGTTGTTGTGTGGGAATCAGGCCTTCGCCCCGCCAGCCTGACGCCCCTCGTCCCGCCGACAAATCCCCGAAGCCGGAAGCCAACTTTCGCCGCCACGAAAGTACTGCTCCAGCCCGCATCCACAGGCCTTCAGGCGCCCTTCCGGGCGCCCGAAGCGAAAAACTTCTCCTTCCTCAAGTGCTTGATTCGTATACGTATGTTATCGTTGTAAACACTGTATACAGCGTAAACGGAGCTGTTCAAAAAGTGACCACCGTTGTCTCGTTCCGCGCCGATGATGCCCTCGTGGCGGCGCTGGACCAGCTGGCCCGCGCCACCCACCGGGATCGGCCCTACCACCTGCGCCAGGCGCTGGCGCAGTACCTGGAGCGCCAGAGCTGGCATGTGGCGGCCATTGATGAGGGAGTGGCGGACGCCGATGCCGGCCACCTGCTGGAGCACGCGGCCATCGAAGCCAAGTGGGGCTTGGCGTGAGCCTGCAGTGGACGCACAAGGCCGCCGCCGACCTGGATGCCATCTACGACCACTACGTCGTGCTGATCGGCCCGGAGAAGGCGCTGCGGGCCATCCAGGACATCGTCGAGCAGGTCAGCCCGCTGGCGAACCTGGAGCAAAGCAGCAGCGGTGTGCCCAGCGAGGTGCCCGGCGTGCGCGAATTGCTGGTCGAGCGCTGGCCGTACCAGGCCGCTTTCCGGGTAAAGGGGCGTTCTGTGCAGATTTTGCGCATCGACCGTGTGGATAACTCGGGGTAAAAGTGGCCACATGGTTACAAGATGTTTCAAAGTATTGACTTTGGAGTTTGGTTAAAAAGCATTCAAACGAACTAATGCCAATATCTCTGCCTATTTAGCGACCCTTCTTGAGTCCATGTATTTTCAGTGACCGACAACAGCGATCACGGTCACGAATCCTCAGCGACGCCTGGCTTTTTCCAGGCAACAAAAAACCCGGCCTTGGCCGGGTTTTTTCGTTTTTGCGCTTTTTTCGCCAGCGCTGTCAGGCGGCTTGCCAGTTCACCGGCAGCTGGCCTTCTTTCCAGGCGAAACGGTCGAGGTGGCTGACCACCACGTTCTGCAGGCGCTCGAGGCCTTCCGCATCGGCAGACTCGGCGTCCATCAGCAGCGCCTGCGGGGTCGCGTGCAGACGGCAGGTGCCGAAATCGAAGGGCAGCACGCCACGGTCGTCGGTCAGTTCGACCGGCAGCTTGTGGGCGAAGTGGTTGCACAGGCGCTTGAGGTAGCGCGCGGCATCGGGGGTAGGGACGGTGGCACGGCTCGAAGGCATCTTTTCTCTTCTCCATTTTGGGAGATGACATCCTAGGCGCCGGCAATCCAGGGAAAAACCCGCTATTTTGCCTTTCACTCTTTAGCGGAGCTTCACAATGGACAATCTTCGCGGCATGGCAGTGTTCGCCACCGTAGTCGCGCGCGGCTCCATGGCCGCCGCGGCTGAGGCGCTGGCCATGACACCTTCGGCGGTCAGCCAGCAGATCCGCAAGCTCGAAGCCCACGCCCAGGTCACGTTGCTGCACCGCACAACGCGCAAGCTGACGCTGACCGAGGCCGGCGAAGCCTTTTACCGCAGTTGCGCGCAGATGCTCGCCATCGCCGAGGAGGCCGAGCAGCGCCTGGGCGAATGGCGCGAGGCACCGGTGGGCGAACTGCGCCTGGCCGCGCCGGTGGGCTTCTCCGGCAAACTGATCACCGAGGCGCTGCGTCCGCTGCTGGAGAATCATCGCCAGCTGCGCCTGCAGCTGTTCTTCCACGACGAACAGATCGACCTGATCGAGCAGCGCATCGACCTCGCCATCCGCGTCGGCACGCTGTCCGACTCCAGCCTGGTGGCAAGGCACCTGGCGGAGTGGAACAACGTCATCTGCGCCGCTCCGGCGTACCTGCGGCGCATGCCGGCCATCGACCATCCGCAGCAGCTGCAGGGCGTGGACTGGCTCTCGCTGAACACCGTGGCGCACCAGGCCTACCTGAACTTCAGCGGGCCGGACGGGGAGAGCTGCAAGCTCCGGCTGGAGGCGCGCGTGGCGGCCAACAGCATGATCGCCCTGCGCCAGTTCACCCTCGACGGCCTCGGGGTTTCCGCCCAGCCGGAGCCGGAAGTCCGCGAGGCGCTGGAGGAGGGCAGGCTGGTGCGGCTGCTGCCGGAGTGGACGCTGCCGCCGTTCGGCATCTATGCCGTCACTCCGCGCCGGGATGCCCAGCCGGCCAAGGTGAAGGTCGCCATCGAGGCGCTGCGCCGGCACCTCGGCGGCTCGACCACGCTGCGCTTCCACGCGCCGGTCTGAGGCGCGCTACCATGCCGCTCTGAATACGCCGCCTCGATGATCGGAGTGAACACCACATGGCCCTGAACTGGACCTGCAAGCACCACCGCGACCTGACCAAGGAAGAGCTCTACGCCATCCTGCAGCTGCGCACCGAAGTCTTCGTGGTGGAACAGAAGTGCCCCTACCAGGAAGTCGATGGCCTGGACCTGCTTGGCGACACCTGCCACCTGATGGTGGAAGAGGAGGGCAAGCTGATCGGCTACCTGCGCCTGCTCGACCCGCAACGCCACGACGGCGATGTGGTGATCGGTCGCGTGGTGATCGCCCCGCAGGGCCGCGGCACTGGCCTGGGCCACCAGCTCATGGAGCAGGCGCTGCAGGCCATCGCCCAGCGCTGGCCGGGGCTGCCGGTATACCTCTCGGCCCAGGCGCACCTGCAGGGCTACTACGGTCGCTATGGCTTCACGCCGGTGACCGAGGTCTACCTGGAGGACGATATCCCGCACATCGGCATGCGCCGCGACGCCTGACTCAGGCCGGGTAATGCCGGCCGAGGAAGTCCCCCAGCAGCGCGTTCACCCGCTCCGGCTGCTGGCTCTGGATCCAGTGGCCGCAGTTCTCCAGCACATGCTGTTCGAGGTTGGGCACGTGCTCGGGCATGCGCTGCACGGTGTAGGCCTCAAAACGGCCGACCGGGTCACGGTCACCGATCAGGAACAGCGTCGGCTGCTCGATCTTGCGCCCGGCCAGCGGCTCGGTGCGTTGCCAGCTGCGCTCGAAGTTGCGGTACCAGTTCAGCGCGCCGTGGAAACCCCGGCCCTCGAAGGTCCGCACGTACCACTGGAAGTCCTCTTCGCTGCACCAGGCCGGGTGCGCTGGCGGCGGTAGCAGGCCGTCGAACAGGCGGCCGTCGGGGGACTGATCCGGCGCCAGACGCACGTTGTCACCCAGGAAGTGGCGCAGGCTCAGCGCGATGTCCGCATCCAGCTCGGCCTCGGCACGGCCGGGCTGCTGGAAGTAGAGGATGTAGAAGAACTTGCCGGCAAAGACCTCGCGCATGATCTCCACGGGCGGGCGCTTCGCGCGGCCGGCGAAGGGCACCGAGAGCGTCGCCAGCACCGCCACGCGCTGCGGCTCCAGCAGCGCCAGGTGCCACGCCACCGGCGCGCCCCAGTCATGCCCGACCATCGCCACGCGCTCGTGCCCCAGCGCATCCATGGCGCCCTGGATGTCCGCGCAGAGCGTCAGCACGTCGTAGGCGTCCACCTCAGGCGGCGCGCTGGTCTGGCCGTAGCCGCGCATTTCCGGGACGAACACGCGGTAGCCGGAAGCGGCGAGGGCGCGCATCTGGTGCTGCCAGGAATGCCAGCACTCGGGAAAGCCGTGCAGCATCCACACTGGCTTGCCGTCCGCCGGCCCGCAGCTGTAGAGGCTGAGCTGGATGCCGTTGACCGCCAGCAACTGGTGTTCGAACTCGTTCATGGCGCGCTCTCCCGCAGATGATGAGCTTCACTATGCCAAGCCCGGCGTGCCAGCCGAACCCTATTCACCAGGCGAATGAAGGGGTCTTTCCAGCCGAAAAAACGGCCACCCGGCGAAGCGGCGCTGGAAACGGCGGATAATACCCGGCGCCACTTCCGACCCCACGGCAGAAAGGATTCCCATGAGACGCCAGCCCACCGCCCAGCTCTGCCCGGAACTCGACGCCATCCTGCGGGCCGAACTGCGCGCCGGCAACCAGCTCGGCGAAGGTCCCGTACGCACCGACTGGCCGCAGCCCGGCTCGATCTACGCAGCCCTGCGCGACAGCCTGAGAACGCGCGCGCCGGGCCAATCCGGCCCCGTCCGCCACTCGATCTGCCGCGACCCGCACTACGGCTGGAACGATGAATGCTACTGCGAGGTGCACGGCGACCTGCTGGTCGCGGGAAGCACGCAGCGGCCCTGATTTTGCCTGCCGGGAAGCAACCGGGTGCTCAGCGGCCCCGCCGAAAAGGACTTGCAATCCGACAATAAAAAACAGCATCGTATTCTGCACAGCGAAACATCATTCCGTTAAAACAACGATAAAACGGAGTTCAGCATGTCAGAAGCGGTACAGCTCGAACGCCTGGGCGAGATAGCCCTGGTGACGGTCGACAACCCACCGGTGAACGCCCTCGGACACGCCGTCCGCGCCGGGCTGCTCGCCGCCTTCCAGCAGGCCGAGGCCGATCCGCAGGTACGCGCGGTGGTGCTGGTCTGCGCCGGGCGCACCTTCATGGCCGGCGCCGATATCCGTGAGTTCGGCAAGCCGCCGCAGGCGCCGTCCCTGCCCGAGGTGGTCGATATCCTTGAAGGCGCCAGCAAGCCCAGCGTTGCCGTGATCCACGGCACCGCCCTGGGCGGCGGCCTGGAAGTCGCCCTGGCCTGCCACTACCGCATCGCCCGCCGCGACGCCCAGGTCGGCCTGCCGGAAGTGAAGCTCGGCCTGCTGCCCGGCGCCGGAGGCACCCAGCGCCTGCCGCGTCTCGCGGGTGTGGAAAAAGCCCTCGAGATGATCGTCTCCGGCGCGCCGATCCGCGCGCCGCAGGCCCTCGAATTCAACGTCGTCGACGAACTGTTCGACGGCGAACTGATCGACGCCGGACTCGCCTTCGCCCAGCGCCTGCTGGCGGACGGCAAAGGGCCGCGCCGCACCGGCGAGCGCAACGAGCGCGTGCAGGAAAGCGGCCTCGCCGAGCTGATCGCCCACAAGCGCGGCGAAGTGCAGAAGCGCCTGCCCGGCCAGTTCTCACCGCAGCGCTGCATCGACGCGGTGGAAGCGGCGACGCAATTGCCGCTGCGCGAAGGCCTGGGGCGCGAGCGCGAGCTGTTCATGCAATGCATGGAATCCCCGCAGCGCGCCGCGCTGATCCACGCCTTCTTCGCCGAGCGCGAAGCCGCCAAGGTCGACGGGCTGGCCGCCGACGTGCAGCCACGGGACATCCGGCGCGCCGCGGTCATCGGTGGCGGCACCATGGGTGTCGGCATCGTGCTGTGCTTTGCCAACGCCGGCATCCCGGTGCAACTGCTGGAAGTGAATGACGAAGCCCTGCAACGCGGCCTCGACCGCGCCCGCAGCCTGTACGCCGCCAGTGTGGCGCGCGGCAGCCTGGGCGCTGAAGAGATGGAGCGGCGCCTGGGCCTGATCAGCGGCGTGCTCGACTACGCCGCGCTGGGCGATGCCGACGTGGTGGTCGAAGCCGTCTTCGAAAGCCTGGAGGTGAAGCGCCAGGTCTTCGAACAACTGGACGCCCACTGCAAGCCCGGCGCGATCCTCGCCAGCAACACCTCGTCGCTGGACCTAGACGAGATCGCCGCCTTCACGAAGCGTCCGCAGGACGTGGTCGGCCTGCACTTCTTCAGCCCGGCCAACGTCATGCGCCTGCTCGAAGTGGTGCGCGGCAAGGCCACCTCGGACGCCGTGCTGGCCACCGCCATGCAGCTGGGCAAGCGCCTGAAGAAGGTCTCGGTGGTGGTCGGCGTGTGCGACGGTTTCGTCGGCAACCGCATGATCTTCCAGTACGGCCGCCAGGCCGAGTTCCTCCTGGAGGAGGGCGCCACACCTGCGCAGGTGGACCGCGCACTGCGCAGCTTCGGCATGGCCATGGGGCCGCTGGCGGTACGCGACCTGTCCGGGCTCGACATCAGCCACGCGATCCGCTCGCGCCAGCGGCCGAACCTCAGGCCCGGCCAGACACTGCCCACGGTGCTCGACCACCTGATCGCCGCTGGCATGCTTGGGCAGAAGACCGGCACCGGCTTCTACCAGTACGGCGAGAGCGGCCGCGCCGCTCAGGACAACCCGGCACTGCCGGCCATGCTGGAGCAGGCCGCCGCCGACCGCGGCATCACCCGCGCGCCGGTCGCTGATGAAGAAATAGTCGAGCGCTGCCTCTACGCGCTGATCAACGAGGCCGCCAACATCCTCGACGAAGGCATCGCCCAGCGCGCCAGCGACGTCGATGTGATCTTCCTCAACGGCTACGGCTTCCCCGCCTGGCGCGGCGGCCCGCTGTTCTACGCCGACAGCGTCGGCCTTGCGCAAGTGCTCGAACGAATCCGCGAGTTCCACCAGCGCCTCGGCGCCTGGTGGCAGCCCGCACCGCTGCTCGAACGCCTGGTGGCCGAAGGCCGCCGCTTCGCCGATCTTTGAGGACCCACCATGGACATCCATTTCACCCCTGACGAACTAGCGTTCCGCGATGAAGTCCGCCGCTTCCTCGACAGCCAGCTGCCCAAGGACATCGCCAGCAAGGTGCGCCTGGGCAAACACCTGAACAAGGGCGACCACCAGCGCTGGCAGCGCGTGCTCGCCGAGCAGGGCTGGTACGCCACGCACTGGCCGGAAGCCTTCGGCGGCACCGGCTGGAACGCCGTGCAGAAGCACATCTTCGAAGAGGAATGCGCCGCCTTCGGCGCGCCGCGCACCATCCCCTTCGGCGTCAACATGGTCGCCCCGGTGATCATCAGGTTCGGCACGCCCGAGCAGCAGGCGCACTACCTGCCGCGCATCCTCGACGGCACCGACTGGTGGTGCCAGGGCTACTCCGAGCCGGGCGCCGGCTCCGACCTCGCTTCGCTGAAGACCCGCGCCGTGCGTGACGGCGACCATTACGTGGTGAACGGCCAGAAGACCTGGACCACCCTCGGCCAGCACGCCGACTGGATCTTCTGCCTGGTGCGCACCGACCCCGAGGCGCAGCAACAGCGCGGCATCAGCTTCCTGCTGATCGACATGCAGACCCCCGGCATCACCGTGCGCCCGATCATCACCCTGGACGGCGAGCACGAGGTCAACGAGGTGTTCTTCGACAACGTGCGCGTGCCGGTGGAGAACCTGGTGGGCCGCGAGAATGAAGGCTGGACCTGCGCCAAGTACCTGCTGACCTACGAGCGCACCGGGCTGGCCGGCATCGGCGCGTCGAAGGCGGTGCTCGCGCACCTGAAGCAGGTCGCCAGCCGCGAGCTGTGCGACGGCAAGCCGATGCTCGAAGACCCGCTGTTCCGCGCCCAGGTGGCGGAGGTGGAGATGCAGCTGATGGCCATCGAGATGAGCACCCTGCGCATCCTCGCCGCCGCCCGCGAAGGCGGCGTGCCGGGCGCGGAAAGCTCGATCCTGAAAGTGAAGGGCACCGAGATCCGCCAGGCAATCAGCCACCTGCTGCGCAAGGTGCTCGGCCCCTACGCGCTGCCCTTCATCGAGGACGAATTCGAACTGGGCAGCCAGGCGCTGCATGCGGATTACTCGGCCGCGCCGGCCAGCCAGTATTTCAACCTGCGCAAGCTGTCGATCTTCGGCGGCTCCAACGAAATCCAGAAGAACATCGTCTCCAAGATGATTCTCGAGCTGTGAGGCCAGGACCATGGACTTCAAACTGAGCGAAGAGCAGCAGATGCTGCAGGACACCGCGGCCCGCCTGGTCCGCGACGCTTACCCGTTCGACAAGCGCGAAGGCTTCAGCAAAAGCGCGCTGGGTTACAGCGCCGAATTCTGGCGCCAGCTCGGCGAGCTGGGGCTGACCTCGGTGTCGCTGCCGGAAAGCCATGGCGGCTTTGGCGGCGGCGTAGAGAGCATGCTGGTGCTCACCGAGCTGGGCCGTGGTCTGTGCCTGGAGCCTTACCTGCAATCGGTAGTGCACGGCGGTGGGCTGATCGCCCAGCTGGGCAGCGCCGCGCAGCAGGACCACTGGCTGCCGCGCGTCGCCAGCGGCGAAGCGCAGCTGGCGGTCGCGCTGGAAGAACCGCAGAGCCACTACCAGCTGCACGACGTGCAGACCCGTGCGGAGCAAACCGGTAACGGCTGGAAGCTGAGCGGACGCAAGGCGGTGGTGATCGGCGGGCAGAGCGCCACAGCGATCCTGGTCTCGGCGCGGGTGTCCGGTAATGCGCGGGACGAGGCGGGCATCGGCCTGTTCCTGATCGATCCGCAGCAGGCGGGCGTAAGCCGCCGCGACTACCCGACAGTGGACGGCCAGCGCGCCTGCGAGCTGTTCCTCGACGGCGCCATCGGCGAGGCCATTGGCACGCCGGGCGAGGCGCTACCAGCGCTGCGTTATCAACAGGGCCGCGCCATCGCCGCGCAGTGCGCCGAAGCCCTCGGCAGCCTGCAGGAAGCCTGCGCGCTGACCCTGGACTACCTGAAGACGCGCAAGCAGTTCGGCACCCCCATCGGCAAGTTCCAGGTGCTGCAGCACCGCATGGTGGACATGCGCAGCGAACTGGAACAGGCCACCAGCATGGCGATCCTCGCCGCTTGCGTCGCCGACCAGCCCGACAGCGCCGAGCGCAGCCGCACCCTGGCCGCCGCCAAGTTCATCGTTACCCGCGCGGCGCGCTTCGTGGCCGAGCAGGCGATCCAGCTGCACGGCGGCATCGGCATGACCTGGGAATACGTGCTGGCGCACCACGCCAAGCGCCTGGTGATGCTCAGCCACCAGCTGGGGGACGACGATCATCACCTGAAGGTTTATGCGAGGCTCATGGAAGTCGCGTGAGAGAAACCTCGAAGTGAACCGCCATTGCTCTTGAAGTCTTCCAGAGCGATATCCGAGCACTCCGGACCGCCCCTTTCAGGAGGACTCGTTGAATTGGAGTTTCAGGGGTTGAGCGACATGGATGTCGCGAGAGCCACGATGGGCCAGGGATGGCCCTTCGTGGCGTGCCCCTGAAACTTCGATTCAACGAGGGTATTTTTCGCCTAGGCGAAAAACCGGATGGAGGGGCAAGACCTTTGCCTACTTTGGGTCTTTCCAAAGTGGGTCGCCCGAGGGGGCGAAACAAAATGCTCGCGCGCACGCCGAAGCGACGCGGGAAACAAGGCGTGAAGCTGACACATCGCGGACGGAGTCCGCTCCTACGTGAGCGCATGACGCCGTCGTTCAGATAGAGCACCGAGTCAGCCGCGATGGATATCGCGGAGAAGCTCCGCTCCTACAAAAGCTTGCGGACGATCAGGCCCCGAGGCTCTCGATATCCCGCGCCAGAATCTCCAGCTCATGCGCCAACGACCCGCGCAGCGTTTCCTCGCTGAGCTGGAACGACGGCGCCCCGCAGGTCAGCGCCATCAGCCCGCCGTCGGCCAGGCGCAGCGGTACGCCGGCAGCGCGCACGTTGCGGTCCCAGTCGCCCAGGGACAGGCAGAAACCATGCTGGCGGAACTCCTCGAAGGACGCTTCCAGCGAGGCACGCATGACTGACCAATCGCCTTCGTGGCGCTCCTGCAGGGCTGACAGCAGGTGCTCACGCTCCTGCTCCGGGGTCGCGGCGAGGTACGCGCGGCCGGCAGCGGTGGTCGCCAGTGGCAGGCGCACGCCGGCGTCCATGCGCAGGGAAGTGGCTTCCGGAGGACGGCAGTTTTCCACGTAGATCATCGACAGCCAGTCGCGGCAGGTCAGGCCGACCGTGGTGTTGGTGCGACGGGCGAAGGCGTCCATGTACGGCTTCGCCAGCTGGCGTACGCGCAGGTTGGAGACGTAGGCGTAACCCAGCGCCAGCACGCCGGAATCCAGCTGGTATTTCTCGTGCTGCTGCGAGTAGCAGAGGTAGCCGAGTTGGGTGAGGGTGTAGGTCATACGCGACACCGTCGCCTTGGGCAGGCCGGTGATCCGCGAGATTTCCTGGTTGCCGAGCACCACCGAGCCATGGGTGAAGGCGCGCAGCACATCCAGTCCGCGGGCGAGGGCCTCGACGTACTTGCGGTCCTTGGGGTTGCTGCTGTCTTCGACTTCGTCGCTCATGGGGCCTCGGCGGGGGATTGCAGTTGCGGCGCCACGCGCGGCGCGGGCGAACGATAGCAGATCGCCCAGTCGCCTCGCAGCGGTCCGCGTGTGCTCGTTGCGCCGGGCTAGCCTATCGCATACCATCAATTTCGACACGATGTTTCGCTGTGCAGAACAACAATTCGAATCCAGAGCCACTACAGGCTCGAAAAAGAAACGGAGAAGTCGATGTCTGCTCAACCCTCCGGTCACGTGGCCCGCGAGCTCGCCCGTCACGCCTACCAGAATCTTCACGACCTGCTGCGCGATGCCTGCCGACAATTCCCCCAGCGCCTGGCGTTCTCCTGCGGCGACAGCCACCTGAGCTTCGCCGAGCTGGAGCGCCAGGCCGACGCCTTCGCCCGCTACCTGCGCCACCACGCCGGCCTGCAAGCCGGCGACCGCCTGGCGCTGATGCTGCCCAACTCCCTGCAGTACCCCATTGCCACCTTCGGCGCGCTGAAGGCAGGCGTGGTGCTGGTGAACACCAACCCGCAATACACCGCCAGCGAGCTGCGCCATCAACTGGCCGACTCCGGCGCCAGCGCCGTGCTACTGCTCGACCGCCTGCTGCCGCTGCTGCGCGGCGTGCAGGCTCACAGCGACATCCGCCAGGTGCTGCTGACCTCCATCGACGACATCGAGCGCCCACAGTTCGACAGCGACGAGGCCGACTGCACGCGCTTCCAGCAGGCCCTGCGCCTGGGTGCCGAGGCACCGCCGATGGAGGCCGAGCCGGGCCTGGATCGCCTCGCGCTGCTGCAGTACACCGGCGGCACCACGGGCGTCTCCAAGGGCGCGATGCTCAGCCACCGCTGCCTGATCGCCAACGTCATCCAGACCCTGGAACTGTTCCTGCGCCCCGGCCTGCTGGAGCCGGCCACCGACGTGCGCATCGCGCCGCTGCCGCTCTACCACATCATGGCCTTCGCCACGAACTGCCTGTCCTCGGTGGGCATGGGCCTGCACACGGTGTTCATCCGCGACGGCCGCAACCTCGACGAGATCATCGGCGCGATGCGCCGCTATCCCTTCACCCTGATGAGCGGGATCAACACCCTGTTCGTCGGCCTGATGAACCACCCGGACTTCCCCAGCATCGACTTCAGCCACCTGAAGTGGGTGACCTCCGGCGGCGCGCCGCTGAACCGCGAAGTCGGCCGGCGCTGGGAAGCGCTGACCGGCGCGCCGGTGCGCGAAGGTTTCGGGCTCACCGAGGCCTCGCCGGTGGTCTCCACCGGCACGCTGCTGAGCCCGTACCGCGAGGGCTACGTCGGCCAGGCGCTGGTGGATACCGAGCTGCGCACCGTGGACGAGGAGGGCAACGACACCGGCCCCGACCAGCCCGGCGAACTCTGGCTGCGCGGCCCACAGGTCATGCAGGGCTACTGGCAACGCCCGGAGGAGAGCGCCCAGGTGCTCACCTCCGACGGCTGGCTGAAGACCGGCGACATCGCCGAGCTGGACGCCGACGGCATGCTGAAGATCGTCGACCGCAAGAAGGACATGATCCTGGTCTCGGGCTTCAATGTGTTCCCCAACGAGGTGGAAGACGCGGTGATGCGCCACCCCGGCGTGCGCGAGTGCGTAGCCATCGGCGTGCCGGACGAACGCAAGGGCGAATCGGTGAAGCTGTTCGTCAGCCTCAAGGACGAGACGCTGGCGCCGGCGCAGATCATCGCCCACTGCCGCGAGCACCTCACCGGCTACAAGGTGCCGAGCTTCGTCGAGGTGCTCGACGAGCTGCCCAAGACAAGTGTCGGCAAGCTGCTGCGCCGACAACTGCGTGACCTGGAACTGGCCAAAAGGACCACCGCGTGAGCACAGCGTCTATGGTTGAAGCAGGTGCGCACGACGAGACCCGCAGCATGACCGAGTCCTTCCACCGTATTGGCGTGATCGGCGCCGGGGCCATGGGCCGCGGCATCGCCCAGCTGTTCGCCAGCGCAGGCAGGACGGTACGCCTGTACGACAGCAACCCGCAGACCGTGGAGCAGGCCCTGGCCTTCAACCGCGAGCTGCTGGAGCGCGCGGTGGCCAAGGGCAAGCTCGCCGCGGACGGCCTCGACGCGACGATGCAGCGTTTGCTGCCGACCCACAGCCTGGACGAGCTGGCCGACTGCGACCTGCTGATCGAGGCCATCATCGAGGACCTCGGCGCCAAGCAGGCGCTGCTCGCCGAGCTGGAAAAACGCGTGGCGCCGGATGCCGTGCTGGCAAGCAACACCTCGTCGCTCTCGGTCACCCGCATCGCCGCACGCTGCCAGCACCCGGAGCGGGTCGCCGGCTTCCACTTCTTCAACCCGGTGACGCTGATGCGCATCGTCGAGGTGGTGCGCGGCCAACGCACCAGCGAGTCGGTGGTGCGCCGCCTGAGCCGGCTGGCGGAGCAGGCCGGGCACTACCCGGCGGTGTCGCCGGACAGCCCCGGCTTCATCGTCAATCACGCCGGCCGCGCCTTCAGCACCGAAGCCCTGCGCATCCTCGGCGAAGGCATCGCCAGCCCGGCACAGATCGACCGCATCCTGCGCGACGGCGTGGGCTTTCGCATGGGGCCCTTCGAGCTGCTCGACCTGACCGGCCTGGACGTGTCCCACGCGGTGATGGAGTCGCTCTACCAGCAGTTCTACCAGGACCCGCGCTACACGCCGTCGCCGCTGGCCGCGCAGCGCGTCGCCGGCGGCTTGCTGGGGCGCAAGAGCGGCGAGGGCTTCTACCGCTACCGCGACGGCCAGGCCGTGCGCGAGCCCGAGGAACAGCACGAAACCGTGTTGCTCAATCGCCCGTACTGGCTCGACAGCCAGGACCCGGAGCTGCGCCACCGCGTGGCGGCGATCCTTACCTTGGGCGGCGTGGTGCTGGAGACCGGCGAAGCACCGTCGTCCCGCGCCATCTGCCTGGTCACCCCGCTGGGTGTGGATGCCAGCACGCGCATCGACGCCCTCGGCCTGCCGCCGGAGCGCAGCCTGGCGCTGGAGACCTTCACCGAACTGGACCGCCGCCGCGTGCTGATGCGCCAGCCGGCGCTCGACCCCAAGCTCGAAGCCCAGGCGCGCCAGGCGCTGGGCAGCGACGGCGTGCCGGTGGAAGTGATCAATGATTCGCCCGGCTTCATCAGCCAGCGGGTGGTCGCCGGCATCGTCAACCTCGGCGGCGAGATCGCCCAGCGCGGTATCGCCACACCGGTGACGCTGGACCGCGCGGTGCAACTGGCGCTGGGTTATCCCCTGGGGCCACTGGCCTTCGGCGAGCACTACGGCGCGGCGCGCATCCTCACCATTCTTCAGGGCCTGCAGGTCTGCTACGGCGAGGCGCGCTACCGGCCCAGCCCGTGGCTGCGCCGCCGCGTGCAGCTGGATTTGCCGCTGCACAGCCCGGACAGGGCGGAGTGACGTTCCTCAACCTGCCGGAGCGCGCCATGCGCGCGATCGCGGGCATGGGCTAGACGCCTCCGCCCGTCCTACGCGGAGGCGCCGGCGCTGGGCGATTCGCGAGCAAGCTCGCTCCTACGAAAAGCTGCATCACGCTGGCCTGTAGGAGCGAGCTGGACGCCTGGTTACTGCTCGCGAACGAGCCCCGGCGAAGGACTCACCGGAAGCTGACGAACTCCCCGGCCTTCAACTTCTCCAGCGCCGCCTTGCGCTCTGCCGGCGGCAACACCCCGAGCTTTTCCACCCGTGCATAGAACGCCGGCCAGTTGCCGCCGACCTGGGCGAACAGCGCGGCGAAGGCCGGCACCCACTGGTCGTAGAGGCCGAAGGGCAACAGCTTGGCGTTGTTCAGCGCAGCGTTGACCCAGGCGTCGAAGGGCGCCTTGCCGCCCCAGTCCTCATCGCGCATCCGCGCGTAGTCGCGGCGCAGGCGCTCGAACTCGGCCTGCTTGCCGGCGCGTTTCTCGGCGTCGCTGCTTGGGCTGGCGTAAAGCGCCTGCAGGCGCTCGCGGGTATCGAGCACCAGCTCGGTAAAGCGCTTGCGTTGCTCGGCCAGCAACGGCGCTTCATCCGGCAGATGGCGCGCCTCACGCCAGCGGCGACCGCCCTCGGCCTCGACGAAGGAGGCGTAGGACTCGTTGAACGCCGTATCGCCGGGCAGGTAGAACTTCTGGTGCGCCAGCTCGTGGAAGATCGTCTCGGCCAGGCGCTGGTCGCCCCAGCGCAACATGCTGCTGAGGATCGGGTCGTCGAACCAGCCGAGGGTCGAATAGGCCTCCACGCCACCGACATAGACGTCCAGCCCCTGTTCCTTGAGGCGTTTGGCCTCGGCCTGCGCCCCCTGGTCGCCGTAGTAGCCGCGGTAGGCCACGCAGCCGGCGATGGGGAAGCAGTGGGTCAGCGGCTGCAGCGACAGCTCCGGCGTGGCGAACACGTTCCACACCACGTTGGGCCGGTGGATATCGGCATACAGGCGGTAGCTCTGGTTGTCCGGCAGGCCCAGTTCGGCGCTGGCGAAGGCGCGGGCTTCCTGGGACAGCTCGAGACGCTGGCGCAAGGCGGGGTCGCGGGTCGGGTCGGCGACCACTTCGGCCACAGGCTCGCGGGCGGCGAGCAGGCGCAACTGGCCGTCCGCCAGCTGGCCGTAATACCCGACGGTGGAACAACCGCTCAGCGCCCAGATGGCCAGGCAGGGAACCCAGCGGCACAGGCGGCTGTCGAGTGTCGGGATAAGAAGGCGGAAGGGCATGCGCGGAACATAGCACAGGGCCTGGTCCGCTCGCTGCCGCCCCCTCGACCCAGGAGCCACTCCCGATGCGCGCCCTCCTCATACCTGCCGGCCTGCTCGCCCTGAGCGGCTGTTCGATGCTGATGCCCCAGCCCGACCCGAACCGCGCCTGGGTCGACCTGGACACCAATAGCCAGAGCGACCTGGCGGCCATGGAAGTGGACAACAAGGAATGGTCCAGCACCCGCTACTTCGAGGTCGACCCAGGCTCCCACGAGTTGCGCGTGCGCTTCCAGTTCCAGGTCGAACCGGTGGACATCGGCCCGGTGGACGAGGCGTTGTGGCGCGACTGTGAAATGACAGTGCAGTACAAGGAATTCAGCGCTGGCCAGCGCTATCGCCTGGAGACCGGCAGCATCGGCTTCCGCCCCTGGGCCAAGCTTTACGACGCCCAGGGCGGCGAAATCGCCCGCGGCCGCGAACGGGGCTGCGCCAAGGCCTGAGCGGGGTATGCTGTGGGGTGAATCCATCCCACGGTGAGCCTCCATGCGCCCGCGTCATCTCCCCGGTCTCCTACCCCTGGGCATCGTCCTGCTCGCCGGCTGCGCCAGCCCGCTGCCGGCCCACGACCCGCAGATGGCCTGGATCGACCTCTACACCACGCCAGGCAAGACGCTGATGGCCGAGCGCCTGGATGGCCAGTCGGTGAACGACGGCCGCTTCTACCAGGTGACGCCGGGACGCCACGAGCTGGTGGTGCGCTTCCAGTACGAAGTCTCCAGCGGCGGCGGCATGGGCCAGATGACCGACCCTTCGGAGCTGACCTGCCGGGTCAAGGTGACCTACGACGACTTCGCCGCCGGCCAGCGCTATCGACTGGAGCTGCGCCCGCAATTGCGCAGCGCACTGGCGCTGCTGACGGACGCCGACGGCAAGCTGGTGGCGAAGACGGATTTCCAGGGCGCGGTGCGCTGCGGGCCGTTCTAGATCAAAGGCATTCGCCGCCGCTCTGCTCGGGCTCTCCCTGTAGGACGGGCGGGGGCGCCTAGCCCATGCCCGCGATCGCGCGCATGGCGCGCTCCTGCAATCGAGCACCCGCGCGCAGGACTCAGCCGTCGTTCTTCTGGTAGATGATCCGCCGCTGTCCGTTGTCGCAGGTGCCGACCACCATGTTCGGGTCCTTCACCTCGGACTTGTCCACGATCTCCAGGGTGTAGGAGGTCACCCCGGCGGCCTGGATCTTGGTCTCGATCTCGGCCTTGAGCTCCTCGCAGGGCTTCACCGCCGCCCAGCTCGCGCCGCTCGCCAGCAGTACCGCCACGCCCGTCGCCACGGCCCACTTCATCGTCGTCATCACAGTCCCTCGTCATAGCCCCACGGCGGGGCACCCTATCCTAACGGTGGACCGCAACCGCCGGACAGAGTGCCCCGCAGGCTCATTCGAGGCTGGCGTCGAGGGTGATGCGTGCGTTCAGCACCCGCGAGACCGGGCAGCCGGCCTTGGCCTTGTCGGCGATGGCCTGGAAGGTCTGCGCGTCGGTGCCCGGCACCTTCGCCTTCAGCGTCAGGTGCACAGCGGTGATGGTGAAGCCGTCGGCGAGCTTTTCCAGGCTGACCTCGGCCTTCGTATCGATACTCTCGGCCGTCAGGCCGGCCTCGCCGAGCATCATCGCCAGCGCCATGGAAAAGCAGCCGGCGTGAGCTGCACCGATCAGTTCTTCCGGGTTGGTCCCCGGCGCGTCCTCGAAGCGGGTATTGAAGCCATAAGGCTGGGACTTGAGCGCACCGCTCTCGGTGGAGATCGTGCCCTTGCCGTCCTTCAGACCGCCCTGCCAGTGGGCCGATGCCGATTTCTTCATGTCGCGTCCTCCGCGTGGGTTGCAGTCAGGACTTTCGAGGCCCGTCCGCGCCAGCGGGTTCAGCTTTTTGCAGACCATGAAAAAGGCCGGGCCCCTCGCGGAGCCCGGCCTCGTTTCACATCCAGGCGCTTACTTGGAGTAGACGATTTCCTTGGTGCCGCCTTCGCAGGTGCCGACGACTTGCTTGCCGCCCGCGCTGCCCTTGTCGACGACCTCCAGGCTGTACGAAGCAACGCCCTTGGCCTTGAGCTTCGCATCGATTTCCGACTTCAGCTCTTCGCACGGCTTGCCGGCGGCAAAGACGTTGCCAGCCAGGGCGAAGACCCCCACAGCGATCAGGAACTTCTTCATCGGTAACGCTCCCTCGTCGTTCACAGAAAAGGCCCGAACGGGCCGGAAAACCGGGCTACCCCGGTACGCACGACCACGCGCCTCGCCAACATGGCAGCAGCACGTGACAGAAGAGCCGCGTGACAAACGGCCCTCGACAAACAGGATCGAGCCGCGGGCGATCTAGCTGTTGGCGATGCGGAAACCGACCTTGATGGTCACCTGGTAGTGCCCCACCGCGCCGTTCTCGATGTGTCCGCGGGTGTCCACCACCTCGAACCACTCCAGGAAGTCGATGCTCTTGGCCGCTTCGGCCAGCGCGTTGTTGATCGCATCCTCGATGCTGGTGCGCGAGGAGCCGACCAGCTCGATCTTCTTGTAGGTGTGGTGATTGGACATTGCCTCTCTCCTGGGTCTGGCGGCGCACAGGCAGAATGCCAGCGCGCCCAATGGACAGTAGTAGAGGGGTGGACCGACGGCAAACGGGGCGGTTCAGACTTTACGCCCGGCCGTTCAGCTCCGTCTGCAGCCAGCGCGCCAGGCGTTCGGCGCGCGGGTCTGCACGGCGCTCGGGGACCCACAGTGCCAGCCGCGCCGTGGTTTCAACGAAGCCCCAGGGTGCGGCGAGGCGGCCGGCGGCGAGGTCGTCGGCCACCAGCTGCTGCGGCGCGATGGCCACGCCAAGGCCAGCCACGGCGGCTTCGAGCAGGTAGTAGAGGTGCTCGAAACCCTGGCCGAGCTTCAGCCGCGTCGGCTCCAGGCCATGGCGCGCGGCCCACTCCGGCCAGGCCTGCGGGCGCGAGACGGTGTGCAGCAGCGACTCACCCAGCAGCGCCCCGGCGGGTGCCGCGCGCAGTTGCTCGAAGCGCGGGGAGCGCGGGCTGAGCACCGGGCCGATGCTTTCCACCGCCAGCTCCAGCACGCGCATGTCCGTCGGCCAGGGCGGCGTGGCGAAGCACAGAGTGGCGTCGAGGCCGCCACGGCGCGGGTCGAGATCGCCGTCACTGGCGGAAAGTTGCAGCCGCAGGTCCGGCAGATCACGGTTCAGACGGTCCAGTCGCGGGATGAACCAGCGCGCCAGCAGGCTGCCGGGGCAGCCGAGGACGAAGGGCGCATCGCCGCCGGCCTGGCGGCGCAGTTCGGCGCTGACGCTGCGCAGGCGCTCGAAGGAATCGCTGGCCACCTCGCTCAGGCGAACACCGGCATCGGTGAGTTTTACGCCGCGACCTTCCTTGATGAAAAGGGTCACGCCCAGCTCGTCTTCGAGGAGACGAATCTGCCGACTGATCGCCCCGTGGGTGACGCTCAGCTCGTCAGCCGCTGCGCTCATGCCGCGCAGACGGGCGGCAGCCTCGAAGGCGCGCAGGGCGTTGAGCGGTGGAAGGTCTCGGCTCATGGCGCACTATCCGTGAGTTTTCCTGACAGGTTGCAGCGATCTTATCGCTTTTCCCCGTCATCACACAGCCGTATCCTGAGCAGCACTTGCAGGAGCATCAGCCAACTCGCTGCGCGGTCGACCCGCCAGGGCGGATAACGCTGGCGCGTTAAGCGCCCTACGAAAATTCACGCGGCAGTGCCCAGTGCCTTGCCGCCAAGAGACCCAAGGAGCCTTCCCATGTCCACACTGCGCACCGGTCCAGACGCCAAGGGCCTGTTCGGCCACTTTGGCGGCCAGTACGTCGCCGAGACCCTGATGCCGCTGATCCACGACCTGGCCCGCGAGTACGAGAAGGCCAAGGAAGATCCGGAGTTCCAGAAAGAGCTCGCCTACTTCCAGAGCGACTACGTCGGCCGTCCGAGCCCGCTGTACTTCGCCGAGCGCCTGACCGAGCACTGCGGCGGCGCGAAGATCTACTTGAAGCGCGAAGAGCTGAACCACACCGGCGCGCACAAGATCAACAACTGCATCGGCCAGATCCTGCTGGCCAAGCGCATGGGCAAGAAACGCATCATCGCCGAGACGGGCGCCGGCATGCACGGCGTGGCGACCGCCACCGTGGCCGCGCGCTTTGGCATGGAATGCGTGATCTTCATGGGCACCACCGACATCGATCGCCAGCAGGCCAACGTGTTCCGCATGAAGCTGCTGGGCGCCGAGGTGATCCCGGTCACCGCCGGCACCGGCACCCTGAAGGACGCGATGAACGAAGCGCTGCGCGACTGGGTCACCAACGTGCACAACACCTTCTACCTGATCGGCACCGTGGCCGGCCCGCACCCGTACCCGGCGATGGTCCGCGATTTCCAGGCGGTAATCGGCAAGGAAACCCGTGAGCAGCTGGCCGCGAAGGAAGGCCGCCTGCCCGATTCGCTGGTCGCCTGCATCGGCGGCGGCTCCAACGCCATGGGCCTGTTCCACCCGTTCCTCGATGATGCCAGCGTGCAGATCATCGGCGTCGAAGCCGCCGGCCACGGCATCGAGACCGGCAAGCATGCGGCCAGCCTGAACGGCGGCGTGCCAGGCGTGCTGCACGGCAACCGCACCTTCCTGCTGCAGGACGAGGATGGCCAGATCATCGACGCGCACTCCATTTCCGCCGGCCTGGACTACCCCGGCATCGGCCCGGAACACGCCTGGTTGCATGACATTGGCCGCGTCGAGTACACCTCGATCACCGACCACGAGGCGCTGGAAGCCTTCCACCAGTGCTGCCGCCTGGAAGGCATCATTCCCGCGCTGGAGTCCTCCCACGCGCTGGCCGAGGTCTTCAAGCGCGCGCCGAACCTGCCCAAGGACCACATCATGGTGGTGAACCTGTCCGGTCGTGGCGACAAGGACATGCAGACCGTCATGCACCACATGCAACAGGAGCCGCAAGCATGAGCCGCCTGCAGACCCGCTTCGCCGAACTCAAAGAGCAGAACCGCGCCGCCCTGGTGACCTTCATCACCGCTGGCGATCCGGGCTACTCGACCTCGCTGGACATCCTCAAGGGCCTGCCCGAAGCCGGCGCCGACGTGATCGAGCTGGGCATGCCGTTCACCGACCCGATGGCTGACGGCCCGGCGATCCAGCTGGCCAACATCCGCGCCCTGGGCAACGGCCAGAACCTGGTCAAGACGCTGAAGATGGTCCGCGAATTCCGCCAGGGCAACAGCACCACGCCGCTGGTGCTGATGGGCTACTTCAACCCGATCCACTACTACGGCGTGGACAAGTTCATCGCCGATGCGAAAGAGGCCGGCGTCGACGGCCTGATCGTGGTGGACCTGCCGCCGGAGCACAACGAAGACCTCTGCGACCCGGCCCAGGCCGCCGGCCTGGACTTCATCCGCCTGACCACGCCGACCACCGACGACCAGCGCCTGCCGACCGTGCTCAACGGCAGCTCGGGCTTCGTCTACTACGTCTCGGTGGCCGGCGTGACCGGCGCTGGCGCGGCGACCCTGGACCACGTCGAGGAAGCTGTGGCGCGCCTGCGTCGCCACACCGACCTGCCGGTCTCCATCGGCTTCGGCATCCGCACCCCGGAACACGCGGCGAGCATCGCCCGCCTGGCCGATGGCGTGGTGGTGGGCTCGGCGCTGATCGACAAGATCGCCGAAGCCACCAGCTCCGCCGACGCGGTGCAGAGCGTGCTCGGCCTGTGCCGTCAGTTGGCCGAAGGCGTGCGCAACGCCCGCTGAGGGTTGCCATCAGGCTTTACGTAGGATGGCGTGGAGCGCAGCGATACCCATCGATTCCGTGCGAACACAGCATGGGTATCGCTGCGCTCCACCCATCCTACGAACTGCGTCACCTGGAATATCCGCTCCTGCAGGGAGCACAAAAAAGCCCGGCGAATGCCGGGCTTTTTTTCGTTTCGGGCGAAGCTTATTCCACGCCTTCTTCCTGCGGCTCTTCTTCCGCGCCAGCAGCGCCGCCGCCCAGGCCCAGGCCTTGCGCGGAGCCCATGGCGAAGGCCATGAATTCGGGCACACTCATGTCCTTGCCGTTGAACTTCACCTGGTCGTTGGCGTAGGCCAGCGAGCTGGACAGCGCGTTGCCGTCGAGCACCGCCCACTGCGAGTTCAGGGCCATGCCGCTGAACAGGTCGGTCATGGCATCGGACTGCTGCTTGAGCGCCACCGGATCGACGCTGCCGGCCGCCTCGCCACCCAGCGAACCCTGCAGGGCGACGATGTCGCCGATCACCGCCTTGTCCACTTTCAGGTCGGCCTTGAGCGCGGCCAGGATGCTGCGGGCCATCTCGTCAGGCGTGGCAGCCGCGGCGTCGGGCTTGCGCAGGTCGACCGACAGCGAAGCCTTGGCCACGCCATGGCTGGTCTGCAGCGACAGCTCGTCCAGCGACAGCACCGGCGAGCCTTCCAGCAGGGCCAGGCCGAGGCGCTTGAGCTCCTCTTCCTGCTGCGGGGTCAGCTCGGTGCTTTCCAGGCTGTCCAGCGCCATCTTGTTGTAGGACTCCTTGAAGGTCTTGAGCACGCCTTCGTCGAGGTTGCGCAGGCTCAGGTCGAGCTTCACGCCGCCGATTTCCTGACCCTGCACCACGACCTTGCCGATGCGGTAGGAAACGCTCTGGTCCAGGCCCTTGCCGCCCTGCTTGAGGACTTCCTCGACCACGGCTTCGCGCAGTTCGACTTCCGGCGCGCCCGGCGACTTGATGTTCAGGCTCTTGATGGTGGCGGAGCTGGGGCCCAGGGCGAAGCCATTGGCGTTTTCCTTCTTGTCGCCCTGCAGGCCCAGGTCACGCAGCTGCACGCGCGCCGGCTGGCCGGTGTTCTCGTCGGTGAAATCCAGGTCGACCTCGGCGAGGTTGCCCACGGCGCTCACGTCCTTCTTGTCGCCGGACACACTGAAGGCCAGCTTGATCGGCGACAGGCGCAGCTTGTCGCTGTCCTTGGCGAATTCCAGGGGCGCGGTTTCGACGTTGCCTTCCTGCTTCTGGTCGTAGTGGATGGTCAGGTCGCCAGACAGCGGCGCCTTGCCGCCGGCGGCGGTGAACAACGGGGCGGTGAGTTCGTTCTGCTCGAGGGCGAAGTGACTCTGCGCCATGACCGGCGCCAGCTTGCCGGCCGCCAGGCGCGAGGCCGGGAAGGGGCCGTGTTCCAGGTGGTCGGTGAAGACCAGGGTCTGCGGCTGCTCGCCTTCCTTGCCGGCGAAGGTCAGGTTGTAGCGCGCGGTGCTGGAGAACAGGCCGCGCTGGATGTCCACCAGGGTCAGGTAAGCGCCCAGGCCGGGGGCTTCCTGCTTGAACAGTTCGTTGGCTTCGGTGATGCCGCGGTTCACTTCCTGCTCGACGCGGCTGCCGGTGTACCAGGCGCCGGCAACGGCGGCGCCGACGATGGCAACGGGAATGGCGATGGCCAGGGCGGTCTTTTTCATGCTGAGTCCTTTCAGGTGCGGCCGTACGGGGGACATCCTGTCGACCGTTTATGGGAGTGGGCGGCGGGATGCTAGCAGGCGCACTGCCATCACTCCAGCTTGTCAGCTGGAACCTTTTCACAGCGCCAGCATTGACCGACGGGGCACGGCTGTCAGGATAGAACGCTCCGACTCACCGGAAAGAACTGCCCATGGCCCTGTTGCAAAGCCTCCATCACGTCGCCCTGATCTGCTCGGACTACCCCCGTTCCAAGCACTTCTACACCCAGGTGCTGGGCCTGAAGGTGGTGGCCGAGACCTACCGCACCGCCCGCGACTCCTGGAAGCTGGACCTGGAACTGGGCGACGCGCGGCTGGAGCTGTTTTCCTTCCCCGGCGCACCGACGCGACCGTCCTACCCGGAGGCGCAGGGGCTGCGCCACCTGGCGTTCGCCGTGGACGACCTGGAAAGCGCCGTGGCCCACCTGCAGAGCCACGGCATAGCCTGCGAGCCGATCCGCGACGACGAGCTGACCGGCAAGCGCTTCACCTTCTTCGCCGACCCGGATGACCTGCCGCTGGAGCTTTACGAGCGCTGATGCCTGGCTTCAGGTGCCTGGGCATGCCCTCACCCTAACCCTCTCCCAGAGGGAGAGGGGACTGTCCCGAGCGCTCTGAAAACTCGGTGCTCGCCGACTGACTCCGCCGTATCGCTGCACGCCAAACGGCCCCCTCTCCCTGAGGGAGAGGGCTGGGGTGAGGGGGAAAACCAGCGCACCGATGCAGAACGGGACACGCACTCAGGCCGGTACCGCCTCGCTGCCCAGGGCCCCGCGCAGGCTCGCCAGATCGCGCAGCGGCGGCGCGCCGAACAGGCGGCTGTATTCGCGGCTGAACTGCGACGGACTTTCATAGCCGACACGGTGCCCGGCCACCGCCACCTCCAGTCCTTCCGACAGCATCAGCCGCCGCGCTTCCTGCAGGCGCAGCTGCTTCTGGTACTGCAGCGGGCTGAGCGCGGTCACTTCCTTGAAGCGGTGGTGCAGGGTGGACACGCTGAGGTTCACCTCGCGAGCCAGGTCCTCGATGCGCAGCGACTTGTCATAGTTGCGGTTGAGCCACTCGATGGCGCGGGTGACGCGGTGGGTCTGGCTGTCGGTCATCGCCAGGTCGTGCAGCAGGTGGCCCTGCGGGCCGCGCAGCAGGCGGTAGAGGATTTCGCGGACGAACAGCGGGGCCAACATCTCGATGTCGCGCGGGGTGTCCAGCAGACGCATCAGGCGCAGCAAGGCATCGAGCACGGTGCAATCCAGGCGCTGCAGGTAGATACCTCGGCTGGCCGGGCGCGGCGCGGTGCCGGCAAGGCCGGCCTCGGCGATCAGCCGGGTCAGCTCGCCGGGGTCGATGTCCAGGCGGATGGACAGGTAGGGCCTGTCCGGCGAGGCCTCGATGACCTGGCCGGAGACCGGCAGCGTCACCGACACCACCAGCAGGTTGAGTTCGTCGTAGCGATAGACCTCGCTGCCCAGGCGCACTTCCTTGCAGCCCTGGGCGATCACGCACAGAGCCGGGCGGTAGAGCGTCGGCATACGGCCTTCGTTGGGGCAGTCGCCGCGCGCGACCAGCAGCGAATCGATGGCGGTTTCGAAGAGACCTTCACCCTGGCAGTGGCGCTGGATGATGTCGGCCAGCTCCTGACGGCCGGCGGCGATGGGATCAAAGGCGGGAACGGACTGGGACATGCACAGGACCTCCAGTGGCGGCGCACGAAGCTTACGCCCACGACGCATGCGCGCGTGTGACAGTAAGGCAGCCGCTGGAGGATCAGGCAAGCAATCGGCAGGAATGGACAAGCGATCCCGGCATCGGGTCGCGCACCGTGGCGGTGCAAGGGCCGGAAATGGCGCGGAAACACCCGGTTTCAGACTGCGGCGAATGTCCCGCAGGATCAGGCAAGAAGGTGACAGCATCCGGATAACGCCCGGTGCTGGCCGCGCCGTAAGCTTCCTGTCAGTCGTCCGAGGAGCCACCTCGGGCTTCTTCCTGGAACGCGGAGGACAGGACATGCACTGGCAAACCCCCATCGAACACGAATTGCAGATCCACCCCCGGCTCGGGCACGAGGCGGAACTGGGCGCATTGATCGACAACCTGGTCGACGGCGCCCGCCGCGCGCCGGGATGCCTGCGCTGCCAATTGGTAGCCGGCGAGAACGGCCAGCCGTGGCTGCTACAGGGCAGCTGGAAGGACGAGGAAGCGCTGCTGGACTACTTCGCCACGCCCTCGTTGCAGCTGCTCGGCGAAGTGCTTTTATGCCACTGCCGAAGCCTCAGCGGCGGCATAGTGGAAACCCTCGATCAGGCCACCGGAAAGGTGGCCTGAGTCTTTTCAGGTGGAGAGATTTGGCTAGAGAGCTTTCTGGCTCTGAATTTCCAGGCCCTCAGTACTCCAGGCTCCAGCCCAGGGTGAAGGTACGCCCGCGACCCTGGTAGTCGTACAGATAGGCCGGCCCGTAGGTCGGCGAATAGAACAGCGCGGCGCGCTGGCCCCAGACGGTGCTGTACTGCTTGTCCAGCAGGTTCTGGATACCGGCGCTGAAGGTGCCGAAACCGGTCTTCTGCTCGCCCATCAGGTCGAAGGTGGTGTAGCCGTCGATCTCGTGGTCCGCATCGTCCTTCAGGTTGAAGGCGTGCTGGCCCTGCAGGCGGGCACTGCGGGTGCCGTCGCTCCAGCCGACGAACGCGGTGGACTTGGACAGCGACGCATAGCGCGCATCGCGCTTGATCCAGTCACCGTCGGCATCCTCTTCCTCCGAGCGCACCAGGTGCAGCGTGGAACCGCCCTGCCAGCCACTCTCGAAGTAGCGGGTGACCGCGCCCTCGAAGCCGAAGTCGCGGCTTTTCTGGTCCTGCACGTCGATGGTCAGGGTCGCCTGGTCGGTGGTGATGATCTTGTCCGACCAGATGTAATACACCGCCGCCTGGGTCTGCCACTGCATGTCGCTGTAGCGCCAGCCGGTCTCGACCTGGCGGCTCTTGATGCCGGCCAGCGGGTTGTCGTCCACCGACAGGCCGGCCTTGCCGTAGTACTTGGCCGGATCGGGCAGGTCGAAGCCTTCGCTGTAGTTGGTCCAGACCTGATGGCCGTTCTTGAAGTCGTAGATCGCGCCGAGGTTGAACAGGTTGACCTGGTAGTCGTTGCTGCCGCCGGGCACGCCTTTGAAATCGTCCACCTCCACGTCCATCTTCTGGTGGCGGGCGCCGCCGGAAATGGTCAGGTTGTCGGTGGCCTTCCAGTCCAGCTGGCCGTATACCGACAGGCCGTCGACGATGTAGCTGGGGTAACGCGGCGCACTGCTGGCGGTTTCCAGGTCCAGGCCGCCACTCTCGGAAGACAGGCGCTGGTCGAAGACCTTCTGCTCGGCGTTGAAGCGTTCGTGGTCGAAGTCCACGCCGTAGGTGAACTTCAGCGAATCCCACTGCTTGCTGAAGAGTCCCTTCAGGCCGCTGACCTCGAAGTTCTGCTGCGAGGCGGCGAAGTACACGCCCTTCGAGCCGGTTGGCTTGCCGGTGTTGTAGTAGGGGAAGGGATAGAAGTTGTCGTCTTCCTTGCGGTAGTACGCCTGCAGATAGAAGTCCTGGTCCAGCAGGTTGTTGTGATGGTAGTTGGCATTGAGCAGCACGCGGCGGGTGCGCGGCTCGAGGTCGGTGTCCATGCCGCTGCGGATCTGCGCATCTTCCAGGTCCGAGGGCGCCTGGTACTTCAGGTTGGGAAAGTAGATGCCGGTGCTGCCATCGTTGCCCGAGTCGTAGTACTGCGCCAGCAAGTCGAGGCTCTGCTCATCGGTGAACTGCGCGGTGAGGTTGCCCATCACGTCGACGGTGCGGTTGTACTGCAGGTCGGTCTGGGTGTTGTCGATGAAAATCTGGTTGCCGGCGCCGTCGTAGAAGGCTTCGTTCTTCTCCGCCGAGACGCCCAGGCGGCCGACCACGCTGTCATTGCCACCGCTGATGGATTGCGCGGCGCGGGTCGAGAGGTCGTCGCTGTTGTTAAAGCCACTGCTGGCGCCCAGTTGTGTTTCGAAGCGGGTATCGCCGGCCGCGCCCTTCTTGGTGATGATGTTGATGATGCCGCCGGTGGCGCCGCCGCCGTAGATGGCGCTGGCGCCGGAGAGCACTTCGATGCGCTCGACGTTGAACGGCGAGATGCTGTCGAACTGCCGTGACAGGCCGCGCGAGCTGTTCTGGCTGACGCCGTCGATCATCACCAGCACGTTGCGCCCGCGCATGTTCTGGCCGTAGTTGGTGCGGCCTTCCGGCGCCAGGTCGAGACCGGGGACCAGCTTGCCGACGGCTTCCTTGAGGCTCACGCCGGTGTCCAGCTGCTCGCGCAGCTGGGTCTGGTCCACCACCCAGACGGTGCCAGGAATCGAGCTGATCTCGGTGGGCGTGCGCGCCGCCACGCTGATCTGCATCGGCGCCAGGCTCAAGGCCGCGGAATCGTCCTTCTCGCGCTTGAGCAGCACGGTGCGCTCGTCGGTGAAACGCCAGCTCACGCCGCTGCCGGAAAGCAGCTGGTTCAGCGCCTCCTCGGTGCTGTAGGTGCCGTCCAGCCCTTCGCTCTGCAGGCCCTGGATGTCCTCGGAATTGAACAGCAGGTGCAGCCCGGCCTGGTCGGCGAACTGGGTCAGCGCGCTGTCCAGGCTACGCGGGGCGATGTGCAACTCGACGGCGGCGGAGCCGGCCGCGTGGGCCAGGGGAGCGGCGGCGCCGAGCAGGGAAGCCAGCAACAGCGCGCGGTGCAGCGGGGAAGGACGGTAATGCATGCGGGTGAAATCCGTTCTTGTGTGGGCAGGGTCGCGTAGTGAGAATTTTTCGCGTTCCTGCCTACGACGAAACGGCCGGGCAAACCTTGCAGTGCTAAATGCAAAAAATTTTCATTTTCTTGTGTGAGCGGGCGGGAATCGCTCTCGCAGGGCGAATGAAGCGGCACGCTTCATTCGCCGATACCGCGTGCGCGCGATCGCGGGCATGGCTAGGCGCCCCCGCCCGTCCTACAGGGTGCGGCCGAACTTTCCGGCGGACCGTAGGATGGCGTGGAGCGAAGCGATACCCATCAATCCCGTGCGCGATCAGCATGGGTATCGCTCCGCTCCACCCATCCTACGAAGAGCTATCAGGCCTTCGGGGCGGGGCGGATCAGTACCAGCCAGGGCAGGTGGGTAACGCTCACCGGCTGCAACCGCTCCAGGGTCTTGAGCAGGGCGCCGGGGTCTTGCAGGTCGAAAACGCCGCTGACCTTGTGCTGGCGCAGCGCGCTGTCGGTCAGCACGATGCGGCCGGGCACGTAGCGCTCCAGTTCATCGAGCACCTCGCCCAGCGGACGCTGGTTGAAGATCAGCTTGCCGCGCTGCCAGGCACTGGCGCTGGACAGGTCCAGCGGCTGCACCGGTTCGGGCGCGGCGCTGTCGCGGTAGCTCAGGCGCTCGCCAGCGGAAAGCCGCACCGGCTCGCTGCCGGCGCTGTTCACCTGGACCACCCCTTCGGTCACGTCCACGCGCACCTGCGGCCCGCGGCTGTCGACATCGAAGCGCGTACCCACGGCGCGCACTTCGCCGCCCCTGGCCTCGACGATGAACGGCCGCGACGGGTCCTTGGCCACCTCGAACAACGCCTCGCCGCCATGCAGCCGCAGGCGCCGCTGCTGCGGGCTGAAGTCGACGGACAACGCACTGTCGCTGTTCAGCCAGACGCGGCTGCCGTCGGCCAGCTCCAGCATCCGCCGCTCACCGGTGCGAGTGGCGTAATCGGAGTACAACCCGGCCAGCGGCTCGGGCAGGGCGATGGTCAACGCAACGGCCGCAACGCACGCAGCGGTGGCCAGCGCCAGCAAACGACGGGGGCGCCGCGCGCGCTGGCGATAGCGCTGGGCGCTGCGGGTTTCCGGCAAGGCGCCCCACAGGGCTTCGGCCTCGCGGGCGGCGAGCTCGTGCTCCGCGCTCTGCCCGCGCCAGCGCAGGAAGTCCATGCGCTCGGCGGCCCCGGCGTTGCCCGAATGCAGCTGCACCAGGCGCTCGATGGCCTCGTCGGAAAGGTCCACGCGGCTCATGGCGTGCCCTCCTGACGCTGCGCCCAGTCGCGGCAATGACGCATGGCCTGAACGATGTACTTGCCCACCATGCTCTCGGAGACCCCCAGGCGCTGGGCGATCTGCGCGTGGGTGAGGCCGTCGAGGCGGCTCATCAGCAGCGCCTCGCGGGCGTTCGTGGGCAACTGGTCGAGGGCGGCGTCCAGGTGTTCCAGCGCCTCATGGGCGAGCAGGCGGTGCTCCAGCCCGGACGCGGGATCGCTCAGGTCGTTGGCGGCGGTTTCGTCGACATGCAGCTCCGCCAGCCGGCCCTCGCGGCGCAGGTTGTCGATGGCGATGTTGCCGGCCACCCGGAACAGGTAGGCGCGCGGGTCCTGCACCTCGGTTTCGGCGGGGTGGTCGGCCAGGCGCAGCCAGGTGTCCTGGGCAACGTCGGCCGCGCGCTGGTTGTCCCCCAGCCTGCGGGCGAGGAAGCGCATCAGGTCCGCGTAGTGCGCCTGGAAGCTCTGCAGCAGGGAGGAGGAGGCGAAGCGCCGCATGATGGCCGAAATACCCTGGAAAATCGGCCAACGTCTGTCAGGCCGATACGAAGGGTGGGCAGCATACACCGAATCGAGAATTATTATCGAATGCAAAAAATGTCAGCTCGTGAACTGCGAGAGGTCCAGCGGCCGCACTGCGCCCAGCCACATGGCGTAGTCGCGGTGATCGCGCAGGTCGTTGCCGGTGTTGGGGTGGACGAACACCACCAGGCCGTCACGGTTCAGCGCCAGCCACGGCACCAGGGTGGCGAAGGTGGCGTTGTCGAAAGCCAGCTGGCAGCTCCAGTCCGGGTGCGGGCCGACCGGCCGCTCGTGGACGCGGCCCATTTTCGCGCCGAAGCGGCGCGCGGCCTCCTCACACAGCGCGCGGGCGCGCTCGATGCTGCCAGCGTCGAAATAGACGTGGGCGTGGAAGTCCTGAATCTCGCTCATCGGTCCTGCTCCAGTTCCGCCTGCAGCCAGTCGACGAAACGCTGCACCAGGCGCATCCGCCGTTTGCGCTCGGGCAGCACGGCGTAATAGCCGAAGCGCGACTGCTGCGATCCGGCGATGGGTCGGCACAGTAACCCCTGTTCCAGCAGTTCGTCGACCAGATGCCGCCAGCCGATGGCCACGCCCTGCCCGGCGATGGCCGCCTGCACCAGCAGGGTGTAGTTGTCGAAACGCAGCCCGGCCGGGGCTGGCGCGCCGTCGATGCCCAGCGCGCGATAGACGCCGCCCCAGTCGAACCAGCGGCTGGAAGCCTCGGGCTTGAGGTGCAGCAGCGGCAATTCGGTGAGTGCCTGGGGCGACAGCGGCAGCTCGCGGCCTTCGAGCAGGCGCGGGCTGCACACCGGGAAGACTTCCTCGCTGAACAGGCGCAACGCCTCGCCATGCTTGAAGCGCCCGTCGCCGAAGGCAATGGCCACATCGATGTCGCTGCGCAGGGCAATCGGGCTGCGGTCGCTGCTGATCAGCCCGACGTCCAGCTCCGGATGCGCCTGGCGGAAGCGCGGCAGGCGCGGCATCAGCCAGTACGCGGCGAAGGCGAAGTCGGTAGCGACCTGCAGCACTTCGTGGGGATGTCGCGCGGTGACCGCGGCGATACCGGCGTCGATGCTCTCCAACCCGACCTGAACGTGCTGCTGCAGCACCTGTCCACTTTCGGTGAGGGCAATGCCCCGGTGGATGCGGTCGAACAGGCGCACGGCGAGGAGCTTCTCCAGGCGCTTGATCTGCTGGCTGACCGCCGGCTGGGTGGTGCCCAGCTCGCCGGCGGCGGCGGTGAAGCTGAGCAGCCGCGCGGCGGACTCGAACACGCGCAGCAGTTCCAGCGGCACGCTCATGGCTTGCTCTCGCATAAGCAGGTGTTATCCGAAGCATGCCGCGCCATGCGCTTTACCCCTAATCCAGCAGCCAACAGACTCGTACCGCACAGCATCCCATAACAGCGCCAACAGGATAAGCCCAACGCCATGAAGCGCCAGCGCCCGAACATCCTCTTCATCATGGCCGACCAGATGGCCGCGCCGCTCCTGCCCTTCTACGACGCCCAGTCGCCCATCAAGCTGCCCAACCTCTCGCGCCTCGCCGGTGAAGGCGTGGTCTTCGACTCGGCCTACTGCAACAGCCCGCTCTGCGCGCCCTCGCGCTTCACCCTGGTGAGCGGCCAGCTGCCGACGAAGATCGGCGCCTGGGACAACGCCGCCGACTTTGCCGCCGACATCCCCACCTACGCGCACTACCTGCGCCGCCTCGGCTACCGCACCGCACTGTCGGGCAAGATGCACTTCTGCGGTCCGGACCAGCTGCACGGCTACGAGGAGCGCCTGACCAGCGACATCTACCCCGCCGACTACGGCTGGGCGGTGAACTGGGACGAGCCGGACGTGCGCCCGAGCTGGTACCACAACATGTCCTCGGTACTGCAGGCCGGCCCGTGCGTGCGCACCAACCAGCTCGACTTCGACGAGGAGGTGGTGTTCAAGGCGCGCCAGTACCTCTACGACCACGTGCGCGAACACCCCGAGCAGCCGTTCTGCCTCACCGTGTCCATGACCCACCCGCACGACCCCTACACCATCCCGCGCGAGTACTGGGACCTGTACCGCGACGAGGACATCCCGCTGCCCTCGGTGCAGATCGCCCAGGACGAGCAGGACCCGCACTCCCGGCGCCTGCTCAAGGTGATCGACCTGTGGGGCCAGGAGATGCCCGAAGAGAAGGTGCGCGCCGCCCGCCGCGCCTACTTCGGCGCGTGCAGCTATGTCGACGCGCAGATCGGCGCGCTGCTGCGCACCCTGGAGGATTGCGGCCTGTCCGATGACACCCTGATCGTGTTCTCCGGCGACCACGGCGACATGCTTGGCGAGCGCGGTCTCTGGTACAAGATGCACTGGTTCGAGATGGCCGCCCGCGTGCCGCTGCTGGTGCACGCGCCCAAGCGTTTCGCCGCGCATCGGGTCAGCCAGTCGGTGTCCACCGTCGACCTGCTGCCGACCCTCGTCGAACTGACCGGCGGGCAGGTCGAGCCCGGCGTCGATCTCGACGGCCGCTCACTGCTGCCGCACTTGCAAGGCACTGGCGGCCACGACGAAGTGATCGGCGAATACACCGCCGAAGGCACCGTCAGCCCGCTGATGATGATCCGTCGCGGCGACTTCAAGTTCATCTACTCCGAGCAGGACCCTTGCCTGCTGTTCGACGTCGCCAACGATCCGCGCGAGCTGCAGAACCTCATGGATTCGCCGGCCCACGCCAACCTGGTACGCGACCTGCTGGGTGAAGCCCGCGCGCGCTGGGATGTGCCCGCCATCACCCGGCAGGTACTGGCCAGCCAGCGACGCCGCCGCCTGGTCGCCGACGCGCTGACCCACGGCACGCTGAAAAGCTGGGATCACCAGCCCCTGGTCGACGCCAGCCAGCAGTACATGCGCAACCACATCGACCTCGACGATCTGGAGCGCCGCGCCCGCTATCCGCAACCGAAATAACAACCACAACACGCCGAAGGGGAAGGGAGCATGACCAAGCGCACCGTACGACAAGCATCCGCACTATTGCTGGCCAGCGCACTGGCGCTGGGCGGCCCGCTGGCCCGGGCCGAAGATGAAGCCTGCAGTACGGTGAAGCTGGCCGATCCGGGCTGGACCGACATCGCCGTCACCAATGGCATCGCCGCTTTCCTCCTCGAAGGCCTGGGCTACAAGGTGAAGATCGACACCCTGTCGGTGCCCATCACCTACGGCGGCCTGCGCGACGGCCAGGTCGACGCCTTCCTCGGCAACTGGATGCCGGCGCAACAGGGCTTCCACGACCAGTTCATCGCCAGCCAGCAGGTCACCCAGCTGGCGAAGAACCTGCAGGGCACCGAGTTCACCCTGGCCGTGCCGACCTACGTTTGGAACGCCGGGGTGAAGACCTTCGACGACCTCGACAAGCACGCCGAGCAGTTCAACAGGAAGGTCTACGGCATCGGCTCCGGCGCGCCGGCCAACCAGTCGATCCAGAAAATGATCAGCGGCGACGAGTTCGGCCTGGGCGACTGGAAGCTGGTGGAATCCAGCGAACAGGCGATGCTCGCCGAGGTCGGCCGCGCAGTGAAGCGCGAGCGCTGGGTGGTGTTCCTCGGCTGGACGCCGCACCCGATGAACGTGAAGTACGACATGAAGTACCTCGCCGGCGGCGAGAAGTACTTCGGCAGCACCGGCAGCGTGTTCACCGTGACCCGCAACGGCTACACCGAGCAATGCCCGAACAGCGGCAAGCTGCTGGCCAACCTGTCCTTCGACCTGAAGATGGAGAACGCCATCATGGCCGAAGTGCTGGAAAAGAACGTGAAGAACCCCGACGCGGTGAAAGCCTGGATCAAGGCCAACCCGCAGAGCCTCGACACCTGGCTGCAGGGCGTGAAGACCCGCGACGGCGGCGACGCGCTGGCCGCCGTGAAGGCCAAGCTGTAGGCCGTCGATGGAGCGCCTGATCCGCCTGCTGCCGTTCCTCGCCTGGCTGCCCCAGGTCAGCGCGCGCGACCTGCGCCGCGACCTGGGAGTCGGACTCTCCGGCGCGGTGCTCGCCCTGCCGCAGTCCATGGCCTACGCACTGATCGCCGGACTGCCGGCGGAGTACGGGCTCTACGCGGCGATGCTGCCGGTGCTGATCGCCTGTCTATGGGGTTCGTCGAAACACATGGTCGGCGGGCCGACGGCGGCGATCTCGGTGGTGCTGTTCACCGCCATCGCCCCGCTGGCGCCGCCGGGCAGCGCGCAGTTCATCCAGTACGCGCTGCTACTGACCTTCCTTGCCGGGCTGTTCCAGTGGCTGCTGGGCATGCTGCGTTTCGGCGTGCTGGTGAACTTCGTCTCGCACTCGGTGCTGCTCGGCTTCACCTGTGGCGCCGCACTGGTGATCGTGATCGGCCAGTTGCCGTACCTGCTCGGCATCAGTGCAGCGGGGCAGGCCACCGCGCTGACCAGCGCCGCCGCGCTCTGGTGGAAGCTGCCGCAGTTCCACGGGCCATCGCTGCTGGTGGGACTGTTCAGCCTGGTGCTGAGCCTGATCGTCAAACGCCTGTGGCGGCGCGGGCCGGCATTGCTGGTCGGCCTGCTCGGCGCTGGCGCGCTGGTCTGGGCGATGCCGACGACCTTTGCCGAGGTGGCCAGGGTGGCTGCCTTCCGCAGCGCGCTGCCACCGCTCAGCGCATTGTCGTTCGACCTCTCCGCCATCGCCCAGCTGCTCCCCGCCGCCGTGGCCTGCGGCATGCTCGGGCTGGTCACCAGCCTGTCGATTGCCCGCGCCCTGGCGGCGCGCTCGCACCAGGCGCTGGACGCCAACCAGGAAGTGCGCGCGCAGGGGCTGTCCAACCTGATCGGGCCGTGGCTGTCCGGCACCCTGTCCGCCGGCTCCTTCACCCGTTCCGGACTGAACCAGGATGCCGGGGCACGCACGCCGCTGGCCGGGGTCTTCTCGGCGCTGTGGGTCGCGCTGCTGGCAGTGGCCGGCGCCGGCCTGATCACCCATATCCCGCTGCCGGCGATGGCCGCCGGCATCCTGCTGATCTGCTGGAACCTGATCGATCGCCCCGCGCTGCGCGCACTGTGGAAAGGCAGCCGAGCGGAATCCCTGGTGATGCTGCTGACCCTCGCCGCCACCCTGCTGCTGCCGCTGCAGAACGCCATCTACGCCGGCGTGCTGGCGTCGCTGTTCTTCTACCTCAAGCGCACCTCGCAGCCGCGCGTGCAGCAGTGGGAGAAGGAGGACGAGGCAGTGTTGCGCATCGAAGGCTCGATCTTCTTCGGCGCCTGCGACTACCTGCAGAAACTGATGCAGCACAGCCGTGGCGAACGCCTGGTACTGGACGCCCACCACGTGAACTTCATCGACTTCGCCGGTGCGCAGATGCTCCAGCAGGAAGCCCGCCGTCTGGCCAGCGAAGGCCGCAGCCTGGTGCTGCGCAACGCCCGGCCACGGGTGCGCGCGGAGCTGGAAAGACAGATGGGGAAGGGCGGGGTGTTGCTGGTCGAGGAGTAGGTGTGCGCTTTTGCTTCACACCTTTGGGGTTGGGGTGCCCCGTTACAGGAGCGACCGTCCTTCACCGGATGATTCCGTGCTGGCGCTGTCCCCCTCACCCCAGCCCTCTCCCTCAGGGAGAGGGAGCAAATCGTGCCGGCTGACGCTGTGGTTTCATCCGGCACCGAACGGTCCCCTCTCCCCCTGGGAGAGGGTTAGGGTGAGGGCCGATCCGAGCGCAGGAGTAACCCAGGGGGAGCCCCGATCAGCCCTTGAGCTGACGGCGCAACTCCTCCAGCACCGGCGCCGAATCCGGGCGCACGCCGCGCCACAGCAGGAAGGCTTCCGCCGCCTGCTCGACCAGCATACCCAGCCCGTCGATGCAGCGCGCCGCACCGTGTTCGGCGGCCCAGCGGTTGAAGGCCGTCACGTCCTTGCCGTACATCATGTCGTAGCAGACGGTATGCCCCGGCTTGATCAGCGAAGGATCGATGGGCGGCAGCTCGCCGGCCAGGGAGGCCGAGGTGCCGTTGACGATCAGGTCGAAGGGCTCGGCGCGCAGGTCGAAGGGCTCGGCGCGCAGGTCGAAGCCGCCACCGCTCACCGGGCCCAGGTCCTTGAAGGCTTCCGCCAGCTGTTCGGCCTTGGCCGCCGTGCGGTTGGCAATGACGATGCCGGCCGGCTGCTGGCCGAGGAAGGGTTCGAGGATGCCGCGCACCGCGCCACCGGCGCCCAGCACCAGGATGCGCGCACCACGCAGGACGACGCCGTGGTTCACCGTGAGGTCGCGGGTCAGCCCGGCGCCGTCGGTGTTGTCGCCCAGCAGCCCGCCACCTTCAAGCTTCTTCAGGGTATTCACCGCACCCGCCCGGCGCGCGCGCTCGCTCAGCTCGGTGGCCAGGCGGTAGGCGTCTTCCTTGAACGGCACGGTGACGTTACCACCCAGGCCCTCGGCGAAGAACTCGCGGGCGTTCCCGGCGAAGTCGTCCAGCGGCGCCAGTCGCGTGTCATAGCTCAGCGCCTGGCCGGTCTGCTCGGCGAACAGACGGTGGATCTGCGGCGACTTGCTGTGGCCGATGGGGTTGCCGAAGACGCAGTAGCGGTCCATTCAGAATCCTGGGACAAAAATGGTGGAAAGGCTCGGGATTGCCGGGTTTCTACCAGCGTACCCACCCTGTAGGAGCGGGCCCATGGGGCGCTCCTGCAGGTTCGCGAGAGTTCGACTCAGGCCTGCGCCAGCCAGTCCCGATCGGTGAGGAAGTACTCGGTCAGGCGCGCCTCTTCGCTGCCCGGCTCAGGTTTCCAGTCGTAACCCCAGCGCACCTGCGGCGGCAGCGACATGAGGATCGACTCGGTGCGCCCGCCCGACTGCAGGCCGAACAGGGTGCCGCGGTCGTAGACCAGATTGAACTCGACGTAGCGGCCGCGGCGGAAGGCCTGGAATTCACGTTGCTGCTCGGTGTAGGGGGTGTCCTTGCGCTTGCGCACGATGGGCAGGTAGGCGTCGATATAGGCATCGCCGATGGCACGCAGGAAGGCGAAGCTGGTGTCGAAGTCCCACTGGTTCAGGTCGTCGAAGAACAGGCCGCCGACACCGCGCGGTTCGTTGCGGTGCTTGATGTGGAAGTAGCGGTCGCACCATTCCTTGTAGCGCGGGTAGACGTCCTCGCCGAAGGGCGCACAGGCGTCGCGGGCGACCTGGTGCCAGAGCACACAGTCTTCCTCATGGGCGTAGTAGGGCGTCAGGTCGAAGCCGCCGCCGAACCACCAGACCGCTTCCTCGCCTTCCTTCTCGGCGATGAAGAAGCGCACGTTGGCGTGGGAGGTCGGCACGTGGGGGTTGGTCGGGTGGATCACCAGCGACACGCCCAGCGCCTGGAAGCCGCGCCCGGCGAGTTCCGGACGGTGCGCGCTGGCACTCGGCGGCAAACCGGCGCCGAACACGTGGGAGAAGTTCACGCCGCCCTTCTCGATCAGCGCGCCATCGCCGATCACCCGCGTCCGACCACCACCGCCCGCCGGCCGCTGCCAGGCGTCCTCGACGAAACGAGCGCTGCCGTCCTCGGCTTCGAGTGCGGCGCAGATGCGGTCTTGCAGGTCGAGCAGGTAGGCCTTCACGGCCTCGATGCGGTCGGTCACGAGAATCACCTTGGAGCGGGAAAGCCACGCGTGGCGCGGGCCGGAGCGGAGTTCAGGTACGAAAACGGGGGCAAGCATACCATCGGAGCTGGCAAAGCTGGTCTTGACGCCCGTCATGCGTGCGGCTTGGATGAAAGTCTTTTCCCCGGCGAGGCAGAGCCTCGCGCCCTCAGGAGAGCGACATGGCCAAGCGTGTTCAATTCGCCAAGACCGGCGGCCCGGAAGTCCTCGAAATCGTCGACTACACCCCGGCCGAGCCGGGCCCGAACGAGGTGCGGGTGCGCAACCGCGCCATCGGCCTGAACTTCATCGACACCTACTACCGCAGCGGCCTGTACCCCGCGCCGAGCATGCCCTCCGGGGTCGGCACCGAAGGCGCCGGCGAGGTGGAGGCAGTGGGTAGCGCGGTGACCAACGTGAAGGTCGGCGACCGCGTCGGCTACGCCACCGGCCCGCTGGGCGCCTACAGCGAGCAGCACACGCTGCCGGCGGCCAGCGTGGTGAAGCTGCCGGATGCGATCACCTTCGAGCAGGCCGCCGCGGTCATGCTCAAGGGCCTGACCGTGCAGTACCTGCTGCGCCAGACCTACAACGTGCAGCCGGGCCAGACCATCCTCTGGCATGCGGCGGCCGGCGGCGTCGGGCTGATCGCCTGCCAGTGGGCGAAGGCCATCGGCGCGCACCTGATCGGCACCGTGAGCTCCGCCGCCAAGGCGGAGCTGGCGAAGTCCCACGGCGCCTGGGCAACCATCGACTACAGCCACGAGAACGTGGTCGAGCGCGTGCTCGCACTCACCGACGGCAGGAAGTGCCCGGTGGTCTACGACTCGGTGGGCAAGGACACCTGGCTGACCTCGCTGGACTGCACCGCCCAGCGTGGCCTGGTGGTGAGTTTCGGCAACGCCTCCGGCCCGGTGGACGGGGTAAACCTGGGCATCCTGTCGCAGAAGGGCTCGCTCTACGTCACCCGGCCGACGCTATTCGGCTATGCCAGTACGCCGGAGCGCCTGCAGGCCATGGCCGACGACCTGTTCGGCATGATCACCAGCGGCAAGGTAAAAGTGGAGATCAACCAGCGCTTCGCCCTGGCCGAGGCGGCCAAGGCGCAAACCGAACTGGCGGCGCGGCGCACCACCGGGTCGACCATCCTGCTGCCGTAAGGAATGTATCCGTAGGCAGGACGGGGCCCTTACAGAGTCAGGAGGGCCTGACGGTCTCGCCGGTACGCAGATCGCGGATCAGGCTCGGATTACGGCGCCCGCCCAGGGCGCCCCCGAGCACGCCATCCAGCTCGCCACGGAAATACTGCTCGACGCGCAGGCGGCTGCGCGCGGCAGGGCGGCCGGCGGGGTTGGCAGAGGTGGAGATGAGCGGGCCGGTGAAGCGGCACAGTTCGCGTACCAGCGGGTGGTCGGTGACGCGCAGGGCGACGGTCTCGTGCTCGCCGGTTACCCACTCGGGCAGGCGCCCCTGGTGCGGCACCAGCCAGGTATTCGGACCGGGCCAGCTGTTGGCGAGCTTGTCCTGCCAGGCTTCGGGCAGGTCTTCGAGGAGGAAGTCGAACTGGCGGATGTCGCCGGCCACCACGATCATGCCCTTTTCCACCGGGCGCGCCTTGATCGCCAGCAGGCGGTACACGGCGTCGGCGCTCCACGGGTCGCAGCCCAGGCCCCAGACGGCTTCGGTCGGGTAAGCGATCACACCGCCGTCGCGCACGACCTGGGCCATGCGCTGGGTACGCCAGTTGCTGTACATCGTGAAGTCCTCGGATCTGCGATGCGCGGCAGTTTACGTGCTCAGGGGGCTCGATGCACCCAGACGCCGGCCTCGCAGGCCACCCGCCCGTCCAGCTCCAGCTCGGTGAGTTCCGCCAGCAGCTGCGGCAGCTGCAGGCCGCTGCGCAACGCCAGCTGCTCGCTGCTTTGCGGTGCCGCGCGCAGCAGGTCGACCAGTGGGTGAGGCGGCAAGGCTGGCGCGACCTCTACTGTCGGCGCAGCGTGCGTCCACCCCTGCAAGCCTTCGAGGATGTGCTCGACCGTTTCCACCAGCATCGCTCCCTGGCGGATCAGCTCGTGGCAGCCACGCGCGCCGGGATGATGGATGGAGCCGGGAATCGCATAGACCTCGCGGCCCTGCTCTGCAGCCAGCCGCGCCGTGATCAGCGACCCGCTCGAGGGGCTGGCTTCCACCACCAGGGTGCCCAGTGACAGGCCACTGATGATCCGGTTGCGCCGCGGGAAGTTCGAAGCCTGGGGTGCGGAGTCCAGCGGCAGTTCGGAGATCACCGCGCCGCCCTGCTCGACGATGCGTTTCGCCAGCCCGAGGTGGCGACGCGGGTAGAGGTGCTCCAGGCCCGTGCCCAGCACCGCCACCGTCTTTCCTGCGGCCTCCAGCGCCCCTTCATGGGCTGCGCCGTCGATACCCAGCGCCAGCCCGCTGGTGATCACGAAGCCTCCGCCGGCCAGGCTGCGGGCGAACGCCCGAGCGGTATCCAGCCCCGGCTTGCTGGCCCGGCGACTGCCGACCATCGCCAGTTGCGGGCGTTCCAGCAGCCCCGGATCGCCGGCCAGGAACAACAGTGGCGGTGCATCATCCAGCTCGGCGAGCAGAGCGGGGTAACCGGGGGCGTCCCACATGACCAGATGATGCTCCGGCGCCTCCAGCCAGCGCAGCGCCTGCGCCGCCTGTTCACGGATGGAAGCATCGCGGCGTGGCTCTGCGCAGACGGCGGGCAACCCCAGGGAGCGCCAGGCAGCCGCGGGCGCACTCATCGCGGCGGAAGCCGAGCCGAAGGCCTCCAGCAGGCGGCGAAAGCGCCGGGGGCCCAACTCAGGCAGGCCGTGCAGGCGCAGCCGTGCTTCGAGTTCGGACGGGGGGAGAGTCGGGTCTTGGGGCATGGCGCAGTCCTGGGCGTGGGGCAGACGCCGGACTATGCCGCGCCAGCCGTAGCCCCCGCTGTCGGACCCTTCCGGATCGCGCCCACAAAAAACCCCGCCGGAGCGGGGTTTTCTTCAGGTCATGCGCGCATCATGGATTCTGAACGCGGTCGTTGACCTCGAGCGAACGGGTGGCGGTCAGCACCAGGCCGTAGCTCAGGCGGTTGTAGGTGCGGAAGATCATCACCAGGCCCGAGCGCTCGTCCGGGATCTTCACCATGTCTTCGGTGACGCGGTCGCGCACGGTTTCGCCCAGCTTGTAGATCGCCAGCACGTTGCCTTCGGCCAGACCATCGCGGGCGCCCTTGTCGATGGTCACCACGTCGTACTTGCCGATCTGCGTCACCCCGCGCGGCACATCGATGATGGTGCCCTTGATCGGGGTGCTTGGCTCGCTGGGCATGAAGGTAGACGTGATCGCGCGCTCCTCGGTGGGGAACAGGCGGTCGCCCGAACGGACTTCCTGGGTGGTGCGGGTCAGGTTCAGGGTAGCGATATCGCTTTCCTTCGCCGTGACGTTGGCGCTGCCGACGTCCATGGCGTCGACGCCCAGGACTTCGTTGGTTTCCGGGTCGGTGTAGACCTTGGCCTGGCGGAAGATGCCGTAGCTGCTCTCTTCGGACAGCGAGTTGCCGCGAGCGTAGGCGCGGTCGCCGGCGCCGCTGATCACGCTTTCGGCGTCACCCGCAACCACATAGGGGGCGTTGGCGAATTCGTCAGAGCTGTCGACGATGCGGTTGGACAGCAGGAAGGCGTTGATCTTGTCCAGCGGGATGGTCGGGATCGCCTCGGCGATCGGGGTGCTGCGTACCCGCGGCGACAGCTTGATGGTCCCGCGCGACTCGCCGCGGTTGAGCATCAGGCGTGGCTGGCCGTCGATGTAAGTGAGGCTCAGCACGTCACCCGGATAGATCAGGTGCGGGTTCTGAATCTGCGGATTCACCTGCCAGATTTCCGGCCACTTCCACGGCTTGCTGAGGAACTTGCCGGAGATGTCCCAGAGGGTGTCGCCCTTCACTACGGTATAGCGATCCGGATGGCCTTCCTTGAGCTGCACGGCAGCCTGCGCCACCCCGCCTGCGGCGAGCAGCAGCAGGGCGAGTAGTGTTTTCCTCATGCGGTGAATCCCTTTATTATGTGTACACATGAAACGCCTGGAAGCCGCCCCTACCGCGCTTTCCAGCGTTTTTCGATGCTGCTCAGCATATTAGCAGCCGATTTTGACTTTATTCCACAAGTGCATCACAAACGTATATGGCCATTCTGAACATTCTCGAATTCCCCGATCCGCGCCTGCGGACCATCGCCAAGCCCGTCACGGTCTTCGATGACGCCCTGCGAACGCTGATCGACGACATGTTCGAGACCATGTACGAGGCGCCGGGTATTGGCCTGGCCGCCACGCAGATCAACGTGCACAAGCGCGTCGTGGTGATGGACCTGTCCGAGGACAAGTCCGAACCCCGGGTCTACATCAACCCCGAGTTCGAATTCCTCACCGAGGAAATGGACCAGTACCAGGAAGGCTGCCTGTCGGTGCCCGGCTTCTACGAAAATGTAGACCGTCCGCAGAAAGTGCGGATCAAGGCCCAGGACCGCGATGGCAATCCGTTCGAGGAAGAGGCCGAAGGCCTGCTCGCGGTGTGCATCCAGCACGAGTGCGATCACCTCAACGGCAAGCTGTTCGTCGACTACCTGTCCAACCTCAAGCGCGACCGCATCCGCAAGAAGCTGGAAAAGCAGCACCGGCAACAGGCGTGACCCCATCCCCCAAAGGCTTGCCCCGGCAAGCCTTTTGTTTTTTTGTGAGCCCGATATGAGCCAAGCACTGCGCATCGTTTTCGCCGGCACCCCGGAATTCGCCGCCGAACACCTCAAGGCCCTGCTCGATACTCCCCATGAGATCGTCGCCGTCTACACCCAGCCGGATCGCCCGGCCGGCCGCGGCCAGAAGCTGATGCCCAGCCCGGTCAAGCAGCTCGCCCTGGAGAACGGCCTGCCGGTTCTGCAGCCGCCGACCCTGCGCGACCCCGCCGCCCAGGCCGAATTGGCCGCGCTCAAGCCGGACCTGATGGTGGTGGTGGCCTACGGGCTGATTCTGCCGCAGCTGGTGCTGGATATCCCGCGCCTGGGCTGCATCAACAGCCACGCCTCCCTGCTGCCCCGCTGGCGCGGCGCCGCGCCGATCCAGCGCGCGGTGGAAGCCGGCGACGCCCAGAGCGGCGTGACCGTGATGCAGATGGAAGCGGGCCTGGACACCGGGCCGATGCTGCTCAAGGTCAGCACGCCGATTTCCGCCGATGACACCGGCGGCAGCCTGCATGACCGTCTCGCCGAGCTCGGCCCGAAGGCCGTGGTCGAGGCCATCGCCGGCCTCGCCGCCGGCACGCTCAAGGGCGAGGTGCAGGACGATGCCCTGGCCACCTACGCGCACAAGCTGAACAAGGAAGAGGCGCGCATCGACTGGTTGCGCCCGGCCGACGAGCTGGAGCGCCGCATCCGCGCCTTCACGCCCTGGCCGGTCTGCCACACCACACTCGGCGAAGCCACGCTGAAAGTGCTCGGCGCCAAGCCGGCAGAAGGCAAGGGCGAGCCCGGAAAGATCCTCGACGCCAGCCGCGAAGGTCTGCTGGTCGCCTGCGGTGAAGGCGCGCTGCTGCTGACCCGCCTGCAACTGCCCGGCGGCAAGCCGCTGGCCTTCGCCGACCTGTTCAACAGCCGTCGCGAGCAGTTCGCACCAGGACAGGTGCTGGGCGCATGAGTACCAATCCCCGTCTGGCAGCCGCCCGCGCACTGGCCGCCGTGCTCGCCGGCCGCGCCTCACTGGGCAGCTCGCTGCCGACCCAGCTGGAAAACGTCGAGCCGCGCGACCGTGGCCTGGTGCAGGAGCTGGCCTTCGGCAGCGCCCGCTGGCAGCCGCGCCTGTCCACCCTCGCTGCACGCCTGCTGCAGAAGCCGTTCAAGGCCGGCGACCGTGACGTCGAGGCCCTGCTGCTGGTCGGTCTGTACCAGCTGCTCTACACCCGTATTCCCCCGCACGCGGCGATCGGCGAGACCGTCGGCTGCGCGGACAAGCTGAAGAAGCCCTGGGCCAAGGGCCTGCTCAACGCCGTGCTGCGCCGCGCCCAGCGCGAGAGCGAAAGCCTGCTGGCCGAGGTCGACAAGGACCCGGCCGCGCGCCTGGCGCACCCGCGCTGGCTGCAGAAGGCCCTGAAGAAGTCCTGGCCGGAACAGTTCGAAGCGATCTGCGCCGCCAACAACGCGCACCCGCCAATGACCCTGCGGGTGAACCGCCGCCATGGCAGTCGCGATGACTATCTGGAAGAGCTGAACCGCGTCGGCTTCGAAGCGACCGCCTGCGCGTTCAGCCGCGACGGCATCAATCTTGTGCAGCCGTGCGACGTGCGCGAGCTGCCCGGCTTCGCCGAAGGCCGCGTCAGCGTGCAGGACGAGGCCGCGCAACTGGCTGCCGACCTGCTGGAGCTGGCGCCGAACCAGCGCGTGCTGGACGCCTGCTGCGCCCCCGGCGGCAAGACCTGCCACCTGATGGAAGCCGAGCCGGCGCTGGCTGGCGTGGTTGCCGTGGACCTGGAAGAAAGCCGCCTGGTGCGCGTACGGGAGAACCTTGCCCGCCTGCAGCTTTCGGCCGAACTGTTCGCCGCCGACGCCCGCGATACCGCCAAGTGGTGGGACGGCAAGGCGTTCCAGCGCATCCTGCTGGACGCACCGTGCTCCGCCACCGGTGTGATCCGCCGGCACCCGGACATCAAGCTGACCCGCACCGCCGAGGACATCGAGGCGCTGGCACAGCTGCAAGGCGAACTGCTCGACGCGCTGTGGGCGACCCTCGAAGTCGGCGGCGTGCTGGTCTATGCGACCTGCTCGGTGATGCCGCAGGAGAACAGCGAGCAGATCGCTGCGTTCCTCGGTCGCACCCCCGGTGCCCGCGAGCTGGACCTGCCCGGACCGTGGGGCGTCAAGCAACCCCATGGCCGCCAGCTGCTGCCGCAGGACGGCGGGCATGACGGCTTCTATTATGCCAAGCTCATCAAGATCTCGGCGCGCTAAGCAACACGGGCTGCTGCGCGTCGACGATACGTCGTCAGAGCACGGTTTCGAATGCTCATTTACATTCGTAAACTCCGCTTCCAAACCGCACTCTTCCTAGTCTCGTTCTAGCTCGCAATCCCTCCGTTAAGGAGTCAACAAAGAGCTCTCATGAAAATCATCATCCTCGGTGCCGGCCAGGTCGGCGGCACTCTGGCCGAGCACCTCGCCAGCGAAGCCAACGACATCACGGTCGTCGATACCGACGGCGAACGCCTGCGCGACCTCAACGACCGCCTGGACATCCGCACCGTCCACGGCAAGGCCTCGTTCCCCACCGTGCTGCGCCAGGCCGGCGCCGACGACGCCGACATGCTGGTGGCGGTGACCAACAGCGACGAGGTGAACATGGTGGCCTGCCAGGTCGCCTACACCCTGTTCAACACTCCCACCCGCATCGCCCGCGTGCGCGAGGCGGCGTACCTGACCCGCGCCGGGCTGTTCGACAACGAGGCGATCCCGGTCGACGTGCTGATCAGCCCCGAACAGGTGGTGACCAACTACATCAAGCGCCTGGTGGAGTACCCCGGCGCCCTGCAGGTGATCGACTTCGCCGAGGGCAAGGCACAGCTGGTGGGCATCCGCGCCTACTATGGCGGCCCACTGGTGGGGCAGGAGCTGCGCCAGCTGCGCGAGCACATGCCCAACGCCGATACCCGCGTGGCGGCGATCTACCGGCGCAACCGGCCGATCATTCCCCAGGGCGACACGGTGATCGAGGCCGACGACGAGGTCTTCTTCATTGCCGCCAAGGCCCACATCCGTGCCGTGATGGGCGAGATGCGCCGGCTCGAGGACAGCTACAAGCGGATCATCATCGCCGGCGGAGGCAACATCGGCGAGCGCCTGGCCGAGGCCATCGAGAGCCGCTACCAGGTGAAGATCATCGAGATGAACCCGGCCCGCTGCCGGCACCTGTCCGACAGCCTGGACAGCTCCATCGTGCTGCAGGGCAGCGCCTCGGACCGCGACCTGCTGCTGGAGGAGAACATCGGCGACACCGACCTGTTCCTCGCCCTGACCAACGACGACGAGGCCAACATCATGTCCTCGCTGCTAGCCAAGCGCCTGGGCGCGCGCAAGGTGATGACGCTGATCAACAACCCCGCCTACGTCGACCTGGTGCAGGGCGGCGAGATCGACATCGCCATCAGCCCGCAGCTGGCCACCATCGGCACCCTGCTGACCCACGTGCGTCGCGGCGACATCGAGAGCGTGCACTCCCTGCGCCGCGGCGCCGCCGAAGCCATCGAAGTGGTCGCCCACGGCGACGCCAAGTCGAGCAAGGTGATCGGCCGCAAGATCAACGAGGTGCAGTTGCCACCGGGCACTACGATCGGCGCGGTGATCCGCGACGACGACGTGCTGATCGCCCACGGCGAGACGAAGATCGAATCCGGCGACCACGTGATCCTCTTCGTGGTGGACAAGAAGCGCATCCGCGACGTCGAGCGGCTGTTCCAGGCCGGCCTGACCTTCTTCTGATCCTAGGGTGGGCCACCCTTGGGTGGCCCGCCAGATCAATCCGAGGCGGTTTCAGACAGGTCCTACTGCGCCAACCCGCTTCCCTTGTCACCCTGCGCGGCCTGTTCCAGCTTGCCTGCCTCCGGTCATGCGCTACTCCTCCATCGGTCGAATCCTCGGCGTGCTGCTGATGCTGTTCAGCGCCACGCACCTGCCGCCGCTGCTCGTGGACCTTCATTACGCCGAGCGTTCGTGGCAGCCCTTCGCGCTGTCGTTCCTGGTCACGCTGCTGACCGGCTTCGCCATCTGGTGGCCGTGCCGTCGGCACAAGCAGGATTTGCGCATCCGCGACGGCTACCTGGTGACGGCGCTGTTCTGGATCGTGCTGGGCTCGTTCGGCGCCTTGCCTTTCGCCCTGTCGGACGCGCCGCACATGGGTGTGGTCGATTCGCTGTTCGAGTCCTTCTCCGGCCTCAGCACCACCGGCGCCACCGTGCTCACCGGGCTCGATACGCTGCCCCACGCAATCCTCTACTACCGCCAGCAGCTGCAATGGCTGGGCGGCATGGGCATCGTGGTGCTGGCCGTGGCGGTGATGCCGATGCTGGGCATCGGCGGCATGCAGCTGTACCGCGCGGAAATGCCCGGCCCGTTGAAGGACCACAAGCTCTCGCCGCGCATCGCCGATACCGCCAAGACCCTGTGGTTCCTCTACTGCGGCCTGACCCTGGCCTGCGCGCTGGCCTACTGGGCGGCCGGCATGAACCTGTTCGACGCGGTCGGCCACAGCTTCTCGACCATCGCCATCGGTGGCTTTTCCACCCATGACGCCAGCATCGGTTATTTCGACAGCCCGCTGATCGAGCTGATCTGCATGACCTTCCTGGTGATTTCCGGGATCAACTTCAGCCTGCACTTCCTCGCCTGGCGCCAGCGCAGCCTGCGGCACTACCTGAAGGACACCGAGTGCCGGGCCTACCTCGGCATCCTGCTGGTGCTGTTCCTGATCACCGCGGCGACGCTGATCCTCAAGCACCACTACGACTCGCCGCTGCAGTCGATCCGCTACGCCGCGTTCATGGTGGTTTCGGTAGCGACCACCACCGGCTTCGGCCTGGCCGACTTCAGCAGCTGGCCGACCCTGCTGCCCTACCTGCTGCTCTACAGCACCTTCATCGGCGCCTGCGCCGGCTCCACCGGCGGCGGCATGAAGGTGATGCGCATGCTGCTGGTGTACCGCCAGGGCATGCGCGAATTCCTGCGCCTGCTGCATCCCAACGGGGTGTTCCTGGTGAAGCTGGGGCGGCGCACCGTGCCTGATCGCGTGGTGGAGTCGGTGTGGGCGTTCTTCTCAATCTACCTGCTCACCTTCGTCAGCCTGATGCTGGTGCTGCTGGCGCTGGGCGTGGATCAGCTCACCGCGTTCTCCACGCTTGCTTCCTGCCTGAACAACCTGGGCCCTGCACTGGGCGAGGCCGCAGTGCACTACGGCAGCCTGCCGGCCAGCGCCAAGCTGGTGCTGAGCCTGGCCATGGTGCTGGGGCGACTGGAGGTGTTCTCCCTGCTGATCCTGCTGACGCCCGCCTTCTGGCGCACTTGAATGAGGCACAATGGCGGCCTGCTGACGGAGGCTCGCCATGATCGACTCGCTGGAAAAGATGCTCGCCAAGGGCGTGGACAACTCGCTGCTGCGCTTCGGCCTGGGCAAGGGCTACCTGGACGCCGGCGACGCCGCCAGGGCCGCCGAGCACCTGCGCCGCTGCGTGCAGCAGGACCCGAAGTACTCCGCCGCCTGGAAGCTGCTGGGCAAGGCGCTGCAGACCCAGGGTGACCTGGATGGCGCGCGCACGGCCTGGACCGATGGTCTGGCCGCTGCAAAAGCCCATGGCGACAAGCAGGCGGAGAAGGAAATGACGGTGTTCCTGCGCAAGCTGGATAAGACAAAGGGCGCGTAAGCGCCCTTTTTATCGCCGCCAATTCAAGGCGACAGGGAGCGTAGGAGCGGACTGCGTCCGCGATCGATTGCCGGCCGCTCCGAGCTGGCCGGTGGCACATCGCGGATGAATCCGCTCCTACGAAGAGCCTTTACAGCACCTCCGCAGCCACCGCATCCACCGCCGCCTTGGCGATACCGACGACCTCGTCCGCTTCGGCGCGGGTCAGCACCAGCGGCGGGGCGAAGCCGAGGATGTCGCCGTGGGGCATGGCGCGGGCGATCATGCCGCGTTCCAGGCAGGCCGCCGAAACCTTCGGACCGACTTTCAGGGACGGGTCGAAAGGCTTGCGCGCCTCGCGGTCAGCCATGAACTCCAGCGCCGCCAGCATGCCATCGCCGCGCACCTCGCCCACCAGCGGATGGCCCTCGAAGGTCTGGCGCAGCTGCTGGTTGAGGTAGCCGCCGACTTCCGCCGCATTGGCGGTGATGTTCTCGCGCTCGAGGATGTCCAGGTTGGCCAGCGCCGCCGCCGCACAGATGGGGTGGCCGGAGTAGGTCCAGCCGTGACCCATGGCGCCTTCGCGGCTCGAAGCGCTGTCGATCACGTCCCACACCCTTTCGCCGACTATCACCGCCGACAGCGGCGCATAGGCGCTGGTCAGGCCCTTGGCGGTGGTGATCAAGTCCGGACGCATGCCGTAGCGCTGGCTGCCCATCTTGTCGCCGACGCGGCCAAAGGCGCAGACCACCTCGTCGGCGATCAGCAGCACGTCGTACTTCGCCAGCACCGCCTGGATCGCCTCCCAGTAGCCCTTGGGCGGGACGATGATGCCGCCGGTGCCCATCACCGGTTCGCCGATGAAGGCCGCGACCGTGTCCGGCCCTTCGGCGAGGATCAGGTTCTCCAGTTCCTGGGCGCAGTGACGCACGAAACTGGCTTCGTCCATGCCGGCCGGGGCCTTGTAGAAGTGCGGGCAGAGGGTGTGCTTGACGCCCTCCACCGGCAGGTCGAAGTGCTGGTGGAAGCTCGCCAGCCCGGTGAGGCTGCCAGTGACGATGCCCGAGCCGTGGTAACCGCGCTGGCGCGAGATGATCTTTTTCTTCTGCGGCCGACCCAGCACGTTGTTGTAGTAGCGCACCAGCTTGACCTGGGTCTCGTTGGCGTCGGAGCCGGAGAGTCCGTAGTAGACCTTCTTCATGCCCGCTGGCGCCCAGTCGCGGATGATCCGCGCGGACAGCTCGATGATCGCCTCGGAGGAGTGGCCCACATAGGTGTGGTAGTAGGCCAGCTGCGTAGCCTGCGCATGGATCGCGTCGGCGACTTCGGTGCGGCCGTAGCCGATGTTCACGCAGTACAGCCCGGCGAAGGCGTCGAGCAGCTCGCGGCCCTGGTGGTCGCGGATGCGCACGCCCGAGGCGCCGGTGATGATCCGCCCCGGCAACGCGCCGCTGGCGTGATCGTGGGCGTGTGTCGAGGGGTGCATGAAGTGCGCGCGGTCGTCTTCGAACAGCTTGGCGTAGTCGGTCATGGCGATGGTCTCCCGGTCAGATGGCGCCGTGGTGCAGGGCGAAGTACTTGGTTTCGACGAAGGGCTCGAAGCCCTCGCTGCCGCCTTCGCGGCCCAGGCCAGAAGCCTTCATGCCGCCGAAGGGAATGGGGTGGCCGGTGAACCTGGCGCCGTTGACCGCCACCATGGCGAACTCCAGGCGCCGCATCAGCGGCCAGATGTGATCCAGGCGTTGCCCACAAAGGTAGGCGGCCAGGCCGTACTCGGTGTCGTTGGCCTGCCGGACGGCTTCGTCCAGGTCGTCGTAAGCGCTGATGCCGGCGATGGGGGCGAAGTTTTCCTCGCGCCAGATGCGCATCTGCGGCGTGACATCGGCCAGCACGGTCGGCTGATGGAACCAGCCGCCCAGCGCATGGGGCTCACCGCCGGCAAGCAGGCGCGCGCCCTGGGCGATGGCGTCCTGCACGCGCTCGCAGGTGACGTCTAAGGCGCCCTGGTGCATCAGCGGGCCGATCTGGCTGCGCGAGTCGCTGGCCGGGCCGACGCGCAGCTCGCGCGCGGCGCGGGCGAAGCGCTGCAGGAAGGGTTCGTAGAGTTCGCGGGCAACCAGGATGCGGTTGGCCGCGCAGCAGTCCTGCCCGGAGGTCTGGAACTTGGCGTCGAGGGCGAACTGCACCGCCTGCTCCAGATCGGCATCGGGCAGCACGATGAAGGGCGCGTTGCCGCCCAGTTCCAAGGCGACTTTCTTCACGTCCCGGGCGGCGGCCTGCAGCACGAGTTTCCCCACCCGGGTCGAGCCGGTGAAGCTCACGGCGCGCACGCGGGTGTCGCCGACCAGGGTTTCCATGGCCATCTGCGGCTCGCCCAGCACCACGTTGAACACCCCGGCGGGGAAGCCGGCTTCTTCCGCCAGTTGCGCCAGGGCGAAGGCGGAGTAGGGCGTCTCGTGGGCCGGCTTGACCACCACGGTGCAACCCGCGGCCAGGGCGGCAGCGGCCTTGCGGGTGATCATCGCGCTGGGGAAATTCCACGGTGTGAGCAGGGCGGCGACGCCGACCGGCTCGACCACCGTACCCAGGTGCGCGTTGGGGATGTGACTGGGAATGTTGCGGCCGTTCAGCCGTCGCGCTTCCTCGGCGAACCAGGGAATGAAGCTGGCGGCGTAGTCGATCTCGCCGAGTGCTTCGGCCAGCGGCTTGCCCTGTTCCAGGCTGAGGATCTGCGCGAGGTCCTCGCGATGCTGGCGAATCAGCTCGGCCCAGCGGCGCAGCAGCGCGCCGCGTTCGTCCAGCGTGCGGGCTCGCCAGGCGGGGAAGGCGGCAGCGGCGGCGTCGACTGCGGCGACGATCTGCTCGCGATCGAGCAGCGGCACATGGCCAATGGCTTCGCGGGTAGCGGGGTTGTCGACGGCGATGCTGGTGCCGCTGGCGCTGTGCAGCCAGTGGCCATTCACATAGCAGAGCGACTTGAACAGCAGGGGATGGGCGAAGGACATGGCGGCGGCTCCCGGACGGTTGGCATGGAGACCATGCTAGGGGCCGGAGGCGCGCGGTTTTTTCCTAAGCGGGGGATGGCGGCGGCAAATCTTTTCGCAGTTCTGCCGCCGCTGTTGGGCTTTTTCGGGTGGCGTCAGACGACAGCGGTCTGGCGCCGCAGGTTACGGGTGATGGCGCTGAGCAGCATGCCGTAGAGCGGCACGAAGAGCATCAGCATGACCGCCAGCTTCACACCGTAGTCGACCCAGGCGATCTCCACCCAGTGCTCGGCCATGAAGGCGTTGTCGCTGTGCCAGAAGGCGATGGAGAAGAAGGTGAAGGTGTCCAGCAGGTTGCCGAACAGGGTCGAGACCACCGGGGCGATCCACCACTGGCGCATGCGCCGCAGGCGGTCGAAGACCTGGATGTCGAGGATCTGGCCGAACACGTAGGCCAGGAAGCTGGCCAGGGAAATCCGCGCAACGAAGGTGTTGAATTCGCCCAGGGAAGCGAAGCCTCTGAAGGCGCCTTCCTGGAAGATCACCGAGATCACGTAGGAAGCCAGCAGCGCCGGGATCATCACCCGCGCGATGACCAGCCGTGCCGGGCGCTTGCCGAGCAGGCGGACGGTGAGGTCGGTGGCCAGGAAGATGAACGGGAAGCTGAACGCGCCCCAGGTGGTGTGCCAGCCAAATAGGGTCATTGGCAGCTGCACCAGGTAGTTGCTGGCGATGATGATCAGGATGTGGAACGCGACCAGACCGGCGAGTGCGCCGCGCCTTGCCGCCGGAAGGGATGCCGACATGCTTTGGGCCTTTTTCGTCGATGGGGTGAGGGAACCCATGCCCGGCACCATGCCGAGCGGCGCGCATTGTATACGATCCGGACCTGGAAGTCAGGATTTGTTGCGCAAATTTTGTTCAACCGCCGACGGGCGTTTATGTAGGAGCGAGCTGCCCGTAGGGCGCATAACGCGTCAGCGTTATCCGCCGCATGGATTTCCGCCGGATGGAAACGGCGGATAACCTGTTCCAGGTTATTCGCCTACGAAAGGCTCTACTCCAGCGCCTCGGCGGGGATCGCCGCCTCCTGCGTCTTGATCACCTTGGTGACGATGTAGGTGAAATACCGTTCGATGCCCACGTCCTCCAGCAGCAACTGGTCGATGAAGCGCTGGTAATGGTCGATGTCCCGGGCCTGGATCATCGCGATGTAGTCCACCCCGCCGCCAGTGGCGTAGCAGAAGCCCACCTCGGGCGCCTGCTGCAGGCGCTGCTCGAAGCGCTTCATGTCCTGCGCGGTGTGGCGCGCCAGGGTGATTTCCACCAGCACCTGCTGCTGTTTGAACAATGCCGACCAATCGATCTGCGCGCGGTAGCCCTTGATCAGCCCGGCCTCCTCCAGCTTGCGCACGCGCTCCCAGGCCGGGCTGACCGAGAGGTTGATCGCCTCGGCCAGGCTCGACTTGGTGATGCGCCCATCGCCGGCGAGGATGCGCAGGATCTTCAGGTCATAACGGTCGAGCTTGATCATGGCGGCCTCCCGCACAGTTATCCGAGCACCTCGGCAACCACCGCGAGGGTGTCGCCGCTCTGCACCAGGCCGGGGAAGTGCCGCGCGGCAAGGATGCCGCTGCGCCTGGCGCGGTACTCCACGGGTGCCGCGCCGGTACGCAGCACGTCGTGCACCCGCGCCAGCACTTCGCCGTGTTTGACCCGCTCACCCAGGTCACGGCACATCTCCAGCAGCCCGCCGTGTTCACTGGCGACGAAGCAGTCGCCGTCGGGCATGTCGAGCATCACCGACTGCGCCGGCTCCACGTCGCCGCGCAGGATGCCAGCCTGCACCAGCACGTTGCGCACGCCGCGCCGGGCGATAGCCACGGTGTGCGCGCTGCTGCTACCACCACCACCCAGTTCGGTGGTGACGAACAGCTTGCCCTGCTCCTCGGCGGCGCTGTCGTACATGCCCACCGCGTCCAGTTCCAGCATGCGCATGGAGAAGGGCGCGGCAAAGGCACGCATCAGCGCCTCGCTGGCTTCCTGCTGGGCCTTGTCCGGCAGCACATGGCAGGCGGCGAAGGGCAGGAAGTCGAGGGTGCGGCCGCCGGAATGGATATCCAGCACCACGTCCGCCAGCGGCAGCAGGGTGCGCTGGAAGTAGTCGGCGATCTTCTGCGTCACCGTGCCGTCGGGGCGACCGGGGAAACTGCGGTTGAGGTTGCCGGCGTCGATGGGCGAGGTGCGCTTGCCGGCGAGGAACGCCGGGGTGTTCATGAAGGGTACGATGATCACCCGGCCGCGTATGTCCTCGGCGCGCAGCTCCTGGGCCAGGCGGCTGAGCGCCACCGGGCCCTCGTACTCGTCGCCATGGTTGCCGCCGGTGAGCAGCGCGGTAGGACCATTGCCGTTCTTCACCACGCAGATCGGGATCATCACCGCGCCCCAGGCCGAATCGTCCCGCGAGTACGGCAGCTTGAGGTGGCCGTGCTGCACGCCGTCGCGCAGGAAATCGACGCTGGCGGCGATGGGGTTTTCGCGCAGCGGCTTGTCGAATGCTTGGGTCATCGCCTCACTCCTTCACGAACAGCTGGCGCGGGTAGTCGCAGAAGGTCTCCACGCCGCGCTCGGTGATGAGGATGCTTTCGGTGATCTCCAGGCCCCAGTCGTCCATCCACAGGCCGGGCATGAAATGGAAGGTCATTCCTGGCTCGAGCACGCTGTTGTCGCTCGGGCGCAGGCTCATGGTGCGTTCGCCCCAGTCCGGCGGGTAGCTGATGCCGATGGGGTAGCCGCAGCGGCTGTCCTTGTGGATGCCGAACTTCTCCAGCACGCCGAAGAAGGCGCGGGCGATGTCGCCGGTGGTGTTGCCGGGCTTGGCTGCGTCCAGGCCAGCGGCGATGCCCTCGACCACGGCTTTTTCCGCGTCGAGGAAGTGCTTGGGCGGCTTGCCGAGGAACACCGTGCGCGACAGCGGGCAGTGGTAGCGCCTGTAGCAGCCGGCGATCTCGAAGAAAGTGCCGGCGCCGCGCTCGAAGGGCGTGTCGTCCCAGGTCAGGTGCGGCGCGCTGGCGTCGGCGCCGGTGGGCAGCAAGGGGACGATGGCCGGGTAGTCGCCGCCATGGCCGTCGGCGCCAAGGATACCGGTGCTGTAGATCTCGGCGACCAGCTCGTTCTTGCGCATGCCCGGTTCGATGCGCTCGACGATGTGCGCGTGCATCTTCTCGACGATGCGTGCGGCGACGCGCATGTACTCGATTTCGCGCGACGATTTCACTGCGCGCTGCCAGTTCACCAGCGCGGTGGCGTCAACGAACTTCGCGCTCGGCAGGTTGGCCTGCAGCGAGCGGAAGGCGGCAGCGCTGAAGTAGTAGTTGTCCATCTCCACGCCGATGGCCTTGCCGGCCCAGCCGCGCGCGGCAATGACCTCGCGGGACAGGTAGTCCATCGGATGGCGCTCGGTGGACTGCACGTAGTGGTCGGGGTAGCCGACGATGTTGTCCGCCTGCATGAACACCGTGCGCCGCGCACCGTTGGCGTCCTGGCCGCGACCGAACCAGACCGGCTCGCCTTCCAGCGCCAGCAGCACGCACTGGTGCACATAGAAGGACCAGCCGTCATAGCCGGTGAGCCAGGCCATGTTCGACGGGTCGGTGACCAGCAGCAGTTCGATGCCGCGCTCAAGCATGCTGGCGCGGACCTTGGCGATCCGCTGGGCGTATTCCTCCCGGCTGAAGGGGAGGTTGACGACGATTTCGGACATGCGGAAATCCTCTTGGGGGAATCTGTTTCGGGCTTCATCCGGACAACCCGTGCCTGTGCAATCCCCTCACCCCAGCCCTGGCTGCGCGCCCCGCTCCTGAGGGAGAGGGGGCAGTCCGAGCCGGCTGACATTGCGGCGTCAGCTGGCTCCGATAGGTTCCCTCTCCCGCTTGAGGAGCGGGGCGCGCAGCCAGGGTTAGGGTGAGGGCGCTCTTCCCGCGAAGCGGGACGAAATTTTTTCAGCTGCTGAAGCGGAACCCCTTGCCCATCCGCTGCGCCCGCTGGAAAGCCAGGCCCGCGATGGCGGTGTCCTGTGCGCCGGTGCCGGTGAGGTCGCAGAGAGTGATGTCTTCGGCACGGCGGCGGCCTTCGCGCTGCCCGGCGATGACCTGGCCGAGCTCGGCGAAGTCGGCATCCCGGCTGACGTTGCCGGCCTGCACCGCGTGGTGCAGCTCGCCCAGCACCAGGGTCTGGCTGACGCGGTCGGCGACATAGCAGTCCACTGCCGCCAGGGCGTCGGCGGCGATCTCGTTCTTGTGCTCGGCGTCCGACCCCATGGCGGTGATGTGCAGGCCGGGGCGCAGGTGCTTTTTCTGGATCAGCGGCTCACGGCTGGGCGTGCTGGTGATGGCGATGTCGGCGCCTTCCAGCGCTTCGTCGATGCTGGCGCAGGCGCTGACCGCAATGCCCAGGCTGGCGCTCAGTTCCTGCGCGCAGTGCCGCGCCTTGTCGAGATCCCGCGCCCAGACGCTGGCGGCTTCGATGGGCCGCACCAGGCACAGCGCCTTGAGCTGCAGCCGCGCCTGCTCGCCGGCTCCGATCAGCGCGACCTGCCGCGACTCCTCGCGGGCCAGCCACTTGGCTGCCACCGCGCCGGCGCACGCGGTGCGCACGGCGGTGAGATAGCCGTTGTCCAGCAGCAGCGCGTCGAGCAGGCCGGTGCGCGAGGAGAGCAGCACCATCATGCCGTTGAGACTGGGCAGGCCGAGCTTGGGGTTGTCGAAGAAGCCGGGGCTGACCTTGATGGCGAAGCGCGGCAGGCCGGGCAGGTAGGCGGTTTTCACGTCGACTTCGCCGTTGTGCTCGGGCACGTCCAGGCGAAGGATCGGCGGCATCGCCACCGGCGCGGTGGCGAGCAGGCGGAAGGCCTGTTCGACGGCGTCGAGGCTCTCCCGGTCGATGGCCACGCAGGCGCGCAGGTCGGCTTCGCTGAGCAGGGTGACGTCAGCCATGGGCGGATTCCTCGAGGATTTGCTGGTGTTGTTCGATGGCGATGTTGCGGCCGCTGACGATCACCACCACCGGGCCGACCGGGGCGATCAGGCCGTCCAGCAGGGCGGCGATGCCGACGGCGGCGGCGCCTTCCACCACCTGCCGTTCCTCGCGGTAGGCGTGGCGGATGCCGGCGGCGATGGCGGGCTCGTCGAGCAGGTGCAACTGGTCGCAGTAGTCGCGGGCCAGGGCGAAGGTGTAGCGGTTGTCCAGGCCGATGCCGCCGCCGAGGGAGTCAGCCAGGGTCGGCAGCTCTTCCACTTCCACGGGGTGGCCGGCAGCGAGGCTGGCGGCCATGGCGGCGCCACGGCGCATGCTGATGCCATGCACGCGAATGCTCGGGTCGACGTGCTTGAGTGCCAGCGCCACGCCGCCGAACAGGCCGCCGCCGGAGAGCGGCACCAGCACCTGGCGCACGTCCGGCAGCTGTTCGAGGATTTCCAGACCGAGGGTGCCCTGGCCGGCGATGATCTGCGGATGGTCGAAGGGCGGCAGCAGCGTCGCGCCCTGCTCGCGGGCAATCCGCTCGGCTTCGGCCTGGGCGTCGTCCTGGCTGTGGCCGACGATGCGCACCTCGGCGCCCAGTTCGCGAATCGCCTGGACCTTGTTCGCCGGCACCAATTGGGACAGACAGATGGTGGCGTGCACGCCGAGCACCCGCGCGGCATGGGCCAGCGCCCGGCCGTGGTTGCCGGTGGAGGCGGCGACGACGCCCCTGGCCTTCTGCTCGTCATCGAGCTGGGCTATCGCATTGCTCGCGCCGCGCAGCTTGAAGCTGCCGGTGATCTGCTGCGATTCGAGCTTGAGATACACCGGGGCGCCGAGCAGGCGCGACAGGCTGGGCGAATGCTCCAGCGGCGTCTGCCGCACCAGGCCCTGGATGCGCTGGCGTGCGCGGTACAGCTCGACGGGGGAAATCGGCTCCATCTCGGCCTCCGGGGAATGCAGTGGGGCCGAGTGTAGGGGCGGGTAATTGTCGCGATGAATGTACTAGGACGATGTCGTGGGCGGAGATGTCTATTGTTGCTGCTGGAATCTCATGCCCACCTCCGCTGCGGACTTTGCCCTCACCCTAACCCTCTCCCGGAGGGAGAGGGGACCGCTCGGCGCAGGAGATACACCACGGCATCAGCCGGCACGTACGGCTCCCTCTCCCCCTGGGAGAGGGCTGGGGTGAGGGCGATCCCGAGCACCGAAACTTCCTGTAGGCCGTAGGGCGGATAACGCTGGCCCGGCGTAGGGCTTAGAAATCGTGGATCTTCGGGTACTGCCCGAACAGTTCGCGCATGTCTTCCAGAGCGCTCGCCATGCGCTCGTCGCTGCATTCAGCGCCCATGCACAGGCGCACCGCGCGCGGCCTGGGGGTGCCGCGCACCATGAACGGATCGGGCGGCGTCACGGCAATGTGTCGATGACGCAGCTCGCGCACCAGGCTGTCCAGTTCCCAGTGTTCGGGGATGCCGATCCACGCGCTCAGCGAATGCGGATCACACCCGCGCAGATGCTCGCCGAGGTACTCGCGCACCAGCCCCTGGCGCTTCTCCAGCACTCGGCGCTGCAGGCCGATCAGCGCGGCGGCGTTGCCGTTGTGGATCCAGCGCGCCGCCACTTCCGCCAGCAGCGGCGTGCCCATCCAGCTGTTCACCCGCAGGATGCTCTCGGTGCGCAGCGCCAGCCGTCGCGGCATGGCCAGGTAGCCGATGCGCAGGCCGGTGAGCACGCTCTTGGTGAAGCTGGTGCAGTAGAACGACAGGTCCGGCAGGTAATGGCTGAGCGGCGGCGGGCGGCGCTCGCCGAGCAGCGGGCCGTAGACGTCGTCCTCGATCACATACACGCCATAGCGCTGGGCAATGGCGGCGATCTCGCGGCGGCGCGTGTCGGGCATCAGGCAGGAGGTCGGGTTGTTCAGGTTGGGCGTGCACACCAGCGCGGTGATGCGCTCGTTGGCGCAGAGGTCTTCGAAGTGCTCCGGGTCGATGCCTTGCTTGTCGATCTCCACGCCCTTGAGGGTGAAGCCGAGCACCTGGGAATTGCCGATCACGCCGTGGTCGGTGAGCTGCTCGCAGAGCACCACGTCGTCCGGCCCGGCGAGGGAGGCGAGGGCAAGGAAGATGCCGTGGGCCGCGCCATTGGTGATCAGCACGTCATCGCGCTCACGCTTGAGGCCCAGTTGCGCCAGCCATTTCACCCCGGCGTCGCGGTGCGTATCGAAGCCGGCCACCGGGCGGCAGGCGCGCATCCACGGCTGGTCGGTTTCCTGCGCCAGCTCACGGCAGCTGTCCTGCCACAGGCGGTCGTGCTCGCGGGTGTGGACGATGCTGGCGATGGAGAAGTCCACCAGCGCACGCTCGGGGTGATCGACCATGTAGTGGGCCATGCCCTCGGTCATCCGCCGGGTGACGAAGCTGCCACGGCCGACCTCGCAACGCACCAGGCCCTGGCGCTCCAGTTCCTTGTAGGCGTTGGTCACGGTCTGCACGCTGATGCCCAGGCCATCGGCGACGTGGCGCTGCGGCGGCAGGCGCTGGCCGTCGCTCAGGCGGCCCTGCTCGATGTCGCCGGCAATGGCCTGCACCAGGGTCTTGTACTTGGATTCGCCGACCCGCAGGTCGGCCAGGGCGCGACGCCAGGCTTCCATCTTCAGCGCTCCGTCTGGTCAGGGGTCCAGAGTGACGGACCGGCACACCGGCGGCAATTGTCCTAGTGCAATGTCGACCGTTCCGACCCTTTTGTATGCTCGGGCACAGGACATATAGCCGCGCACCTGTCAGTACATCGGGCAGCACATCGGGCCGCATTGTCAGGCCCGCGCAGAAAAAACCTGCGGATGCGTTCGTCGCGACGGTGGCTTTTTCCCGCCGCGGGGTTGTCGATCAGGAACAGCCGGAAGGCGCCACGGCTTAGTCTGGCGTCGAGCTTGTCGCCGTCGCCGTCGCCATCGACAGCGGCGCAAGAACTTCGGAAGGCCCCACCCGGGGCCCGACCTACAAGAACAACAGTCGTACGACATTGCTACCTGCCATCCATCGCCGCGCGCCCACCGCGTTCGGCAAGCGAAGATCAGGAGATCCGAAGATGAGTACCGCCCCTGTTTTCCTGCGCCGCCTGAGTCTTGCCTGCACCCTGCTGGCCTGCGCCGTCGCCAGCGCTGGCAGCTATGCCGAAACCACCCTGGAACGCATCAAGAGCACCGGCACCGTGCGCATCGGCTACGCCAATGAAGCGCCGTTCGCCTACACCGAGACCTCCGGCAAGGTCACCGGCGAGTCCCCGGAAATCGCCACGCAGATCTTCACGAAAATGGGTGTGAAGAAGATCGAGCCGGTGCTGACCGAATGGGGCGCGCTGATCCCCGGCCTGCGTGCCGGGCGTTTCGACGTCATCGCCGCCGGCATGTACATCACCCCGCCACGCTGCCAGCAGGTGATCTTCACCGACCCGCACTACCAGATTCCCGACTCGCTGCTGGTGAAGAAGGGCAACCCGAAGAACCTGCACAGCTACGCCGACGTGAAGAACAACCCGGACGTGAAGCTTGCGATCATGTCCGGCACCGCCGAGCTGGGTTACGCCCGCGCGGAAGGTGTGGCGGAAGAGCAGATCGTCCAGGTGCCCGACACCACCGCGCAGCTGCAGGCCGTGCGCGCCGGCCGCGCCGACGCCAGCGTCGGCACCGCGCTGACCATGAAGGGCCTCGCGGCGAAAGGCGGCGACTCGGTGGAAGCCATCACCGACTTCAAGGACGACCCGTCGCACATCGGTTACGGCGCCCTTGCCTTCCGCCCGGATGACAAGGACCTGCGCGATGCCGTCAACGCCCAGCTCAAGCAGTGGCTGGGTGGCGCCGAGCACCTGGCGACGGTCAAGCCGTTCGGCTTCGACAAGTCCAACGTCACCAACAAGACCGCCGCCGAACTCTGCAAACAGTGACCGTGCGGGGCGCGTCGCTGGCATAGGGGGCGCCTGCCCGGCCGTTTGGTCGAACCTGTCGCAACGGGATACGTACCATGGGTGAATTGCTTCCTCTGCTGCTGGAGGGCGCCTGGATCACCGTCCAGGTGACCGTCTTCGGCTCCCTGCTGGCGGTCGCCGCCGCCATCATCGCCGCACTCGGCCGGCTCTCGCCGTGGCCGGCGGTGCGCTGGGTGTCCATCGCCTACATCGAGCTGTTCCGCGGCACCTCGCTACTGGTGCAGCTGTTCTGGCTGTACTTCGTGCTGCCGCTGCCGCCGTTCAACCTGGAGATGAGCGCCTACAGCGTGGCGATCATCGGCCTGGGCCTGCACATCGGCGCCTACGGCGCGGAAGTGATGCGCGGCGCCATCGGCTCGGTGCCCAAGGGGCAATACGAAGCCTCGCTGGCGCTGAACATGTCGCCCTTCACGCGCTTCCGCCGGATCATCCTGCCGCAGGCGCTGCTCTGCGCGATCCCGCCCGGCACCAACCTGCTGATCGAGCTGCTGAAGAACACCTCGCTGGTGTCGCTGATCACCCTCTCGGACCTGACCTTCCGAGCCCGCCAGCTGGACCAGGCGACCTTCGAGACCATGAAGATCTTCCTGCTCACCCTGGTGCTGTACTTCGTCATGGCCCAGGTCATCGTCTTCCTCATGCGCCGCCTCGAACGCTGGCTGGGGCACGGCCGAATCCGCGGAGGCCTGTGATGAAATTCTTCGACTGGGACTTCGCCTGGCAGATTCTCCCGCAGCTGCTGCACGCCTCGCTGCGCACCATCGCCATCACCCTGGTGGGCTTCGCCCTGGCGGTGGTGTTCGGCCTGCTGTTCGCCATCGCCCGGCGCAGCCGGCATATCTGGCTGTCGTGGCCGGCGGCCTGGCTGATCGAGTTCATCCGCAGCACACCCTTGTTGATCCAGGTGTACTTCCTGTTCTACGTCCTGCCGACCTACGGGCTGAGCATGACCGCCCTGGTGGCCGGCACCCTCGGCATCGCCCTGCACTACGCCTGCTATACCGCCGAGGTGTACCGCGCCGGCCTCGAAGCGGTGCCACGCGGGCAATGGGAGGCGGTCACCGCGTTGAACTTCTCGCCGTTCAAGGCCTACCGCGAGGTGATCCTGCCCCAGGCCATCCGCCCGGTGCTGCCGGCGCTGGGCAACTACCTGATCGCCATGTTCAAGGACACCCCGGTGCTCTCCGCGATCACCGTGGTGGAAATCATGCAGCAGGCGAAGAACATCGGCTCCGACAGCTTCCGCTACCTGGAACCGATCACCCTGGTCGGGGTGTTCTTCCTGCTCATCTCCATCGGCCTGGCGGGCGTCGTGCGCCAGGTGGAAAAACGTACGGCGCTGCCATGACTGACTCTTCTGGAGGTACTCCGATGTCCGTTCACTCCCTACAGACTGCGCCGCGCGTGGCCAGCCAGGATGCCCCGGCCGCGCGCGCCGAGACGGCCCAGCCGATGGTCAGCTTCCGCAACGTCTGCAAGAGCTACGGCAGCTTCAGCGTGCTCAAGGACCTCAACCTGGAGGTGAAGGCCAACGAGAAGGTCGCCATCATCGGCCCCAGCGGTTCGGGCAAGTCGACCCTGCTGCGCGCACTGATGACCCTGGAAACCATCGACAGCGGTCTGATCGAAGTCGACGGCGAGCCGCTGACCCACCTCAAGCGCAACGAGACCCTGGTGCGCGCGCCGGAGAGCCACGTGCGCAAGGTGCGCAGCAAGATCGGCATGGTGTTCCAGTGCTTCAACCTGTTCCCGCACATGAGCGCGCTGCGCAACGTGATGGAGGCACCGGTGCAGGTGCTCGGCATGCGCCGCATTGAGGCCCGCGAGCGCGCGGTGGAGTTGCTGGAAATGGTCGGCCTGGGCAACAAGCTCGACCACTATCCGTCACAGCTTTCCGGCGGCCAGCAGCAGCGCGTGGCCATTGCCCGCGCGCTGGCGATGCGGCCCAAGGTGATGCTGTTCGACGAGGTGACTTCGGCGCTGGACCCGGAGCTGTGCGGCGAGGTGCTCAACGTGGTGCGCAAGCTGGGCGCCGAGCACAACCTGACCATGCTCATGGTCACCCACCAGATGGGTTTCGCCCGCGAATTCGCCGACCGCGTGTGCTTCTTCCACCAGGGCAGCATCCTCGAGCAGGGCAGCCCGCAGCAGTTCTTCGGCCATCCGCAGCATGAGCGAACGCGGGCCTTCCTGAGTGCGGTGAACGAGGCGAATTGAGCGGCTTGGGCTCTTCGTAGGACCGAGGGGATCAGGCGTTGCCGACGAAGCGGAAGCCCGCGCCCTCGGCGTCGGTGCGCATCACTTCCATCTCCAGGATTGGCGCATCGAAGGGCATGTCCTGCACCTGGCCGGTCACGCGGGTTCCGGCGGGCAGCGCGGCGAGCACTTCATGACGGACGTAGACGCCGCCATCGGACAGATCACGGGTATGGCCGAACACATCACCGAAGCTGGCATGGCTGATCTTGATCCGGCACTTCATCGGGGTACGCGGGTACTGCCTTTGGTTCGACATGGATGGCATCCGTCCTGAATGTCAGCGCACTAATGGGCCTGAAACCCAGGGGTCAGGTCAAGCCAGCAATTGCGCGAGCAGCCAGAGATTGGCGGCGCTGATGACGCAGAACAAGCCCCAGGCCAGCACACGGGTCAGCAGGGAGTTGGCGAACTCGCCCATCAGCGCGCGATCGCTGGTGAAGCGGATCAGCGGCCAGAGCGCGAACGGCAGCTGCAGGCTGAGCACCACCTGGCTGAACACCAGCAGCTTGCCCACCGCCTTGTCGCCCAGCATCACCACGCCGATCAGCGCCGGGATCAGTGCCAGGGCGCGGGTAATCAGGCGGCGTTGCCAGCAGGGAATCTTCATCTGCAGGAAGCCGTCCATGATCACCTGCCCGGCGATGGTGCCGGTGAAGGTGGAACTCTGCCCGGAGGCGAGCAGGGCGACGCCGAAGAGGATCGCCGCAAGGCCGGTGCCCACCAGTGGTTCGAGCAGGCGGTAGGCGTCCTGGATTTCGGTGACGCCGGTGTGGCCAGTCTCGTGGAAGGCCGCGGCGGCGAGGATCAGGATCGCCGCGTTGACCAGCAGCGCGAGGCTCAGCGAAACCACGGTGTCGATGCGTGTAAGACGGATAGCCGCAGCCTTGCCGTTGCTGCCGCTGACCTGCCGCGTCTGCACGATGGAGGAGTGCAGGTAGAGGTTGTGCGGCATCACCGTGGCGCCGAGGATGCCGATCGCCAGGTACAGCGGCTCGCGCTGGGTCACCGCGTCCCAGCTGGGCAGGAAGCCGGCGGCGACGTCGGGCCAGTAGGGCTTGATGAGGATCAGCTCAACCAGGTAGCAGCCGCTGATGGTGACGATCAGGCCGAGCATGATCGCTTCCAGGTGGCGGAAGCGCTGGCCCTTGAGGCCGAGCACGATGAGCGTGTCGAAGGCGGTGAGGATCACCCCGGTGACCAGGTCGACTCCCAGCAGCAGGTGGAAGGCCAGGGCGCAGCCGAGCACTTCGGCGAGGTCCGTGGCGACGATCGAAAGCTCCGCCAACAGCCATTGCAGGCGCGCCGTGCCCAGGCTGTAGCGACTGCGCGAGAGCTGCGCCAGGTCCTGGCCGGTGACGATGCCCAGGCGCATCGCCAGGCACTGCAGGACCATCCCCGCAAGGCTGGAGAGCAGCACCACGAACAGCAGCTGGTAGCCGAAGCCCGAGCCGGCTTCGATGGCGGTGGCCCAGTTGCCCGGGTCCATGTAGCCAATGGAGACCAGCAGGCCGGGGCCGGCGAACTGCAGGATGCGCTTGAACAACGGCGCGCCGGCCGCGACCTGGATGCTGCCTTTGACTTCCGAGGGACAGAACGGCGCAGTGGCGGTAGTCGGCAGGCCGAGCATGGGGAGGGATTCCGGGAGCGTGGGACGTTCAGCCTGACGCCCCTGGCGTCAACAATCCAGGGGCGCCGTGCCTATCGGGTCGATTGAGCCGGGCGTGCTCAGTACCAGCGGGCCTCGCCCTCGGGACGCTTCTTGAAGCGCTTCATGGTCCACATGTACTGGCTGGGATAGGCGCGTACATACTTGGCCAGCTCGCGGCTGAGCGCAGCCACCGACACTTCCATGTCCTTGTCGTACATGTCCGCCGGCGCGGCTTCGAGGATCACCTTGTAGCCGCTGCCATCGGGCAGACGCACGGCGTGGAAGAACACCCCGCGGGCCTTGCCGCGCGAGAGCAGCGAGGGCACGAACTTGCTGGTCAGCGCGGTGGTGCCCAGGTAGGGCACGAACAGGCCCGAGCCGAGGTCCGGTTCCGGGTCGCACGGGATGCCGACACAGCCGCCGTTCTTCACTTCCTTGATCACGCTCTTGATGCCTTCGGGCGTCGAGGGCGCAACGCGGTTGCCCAGTTGCACGCGCTGCTTCTTCAGCAGATCGTCCACCGCCTTGAGCTTGGGCGGGCGGTAGAAAATGATCGGCTTGGCGTAGGAGCAGTAGAAGTGGTTGAGCACTTCCCAGTTGCCCAGGTGGCTGGTGATGCCGACCAGGCCATCGCCGGAGGCCAGCGCTTCTTCCAGCACTTCCATGCCTTCGACTTCGCGGATGTACTGCAGCGACTTCTGCGGCGACCACATCCAGGCGCAGGCGCTCTCGGTCAGCGTGCGGCCGATGTCCATCAGGCTCTGGCCGACGAGCTTCTCCAGTTCAGCCCCGGACAGTTCGGGGAAGCAGTGCGACAGGTTGATCCGCACGATCTCGCGGGACCGGTTGGGCAGTTTCCACATCAGCCAGCCGATGCCGGCGCCCAATGCGCCCACCGCGCGCCACGGCAGCATGGCGAACAACCGCAGGAAGCCCACCACCAGTGCGCCCTTGAATTTCTCCACGGAAAACTCCTTCAAGCAGATGGCGGCCATTGTAGCCGCTCGCGCCGGTAAATCGGGCGCCATCGCGGCTCCACACAATCTCCACCTGGCGAGCACATTGCGCCCACAGCGCGCGCGCAACCTGCGGCCATTCGATCCACTGGCCCGGAGGCCCGCGATGCGTATCCCAACCTTCCTTGCACGGCTGTGCTGCCTGCTGCTGGCGATGAGCGCCAGCCTGGTGGCGCTGGCTGCAGAGGACAGCAGCTCCAGTCCGTACTTCTTCGTCGAGAATGCTGATCCGGCCGTCGATGCCCTGCCGCTCAAGGCGACCCGCGTGGAGGCCCGCGTGCTGGGCAACATCGCCGAGGTGACGGTGACCCAGGAATACCGTAACCAGGGCAAGACGCCGCTGGAAGCACGCTACGTGTTCCCCGCCTCGACCCGCGCCGCCGTCCACGGCATGACCGTCCACCTGGGCGACCGGGTGATCCAGGCGCAGATCCGCGAGAAGCAGAAGGCCAAGGCCGAGTACCAGCAGGCCAAGCAGGATGGCAAGACCGCCGCGCTGCTGGAGCAGGAGCGCGAGAACGTGTTCCTGATGAACGTCGCCAACATCCTTCCCGGCGACGTGGTGCAGGTGGAGTTGCGCTACAGCGAGCTGCTGGTGCCCACCGACGGGCGCTTCCAGTTCGTCTTCCCCACGGTGGTCGGGCCGCGCTACAACGGTCGCGGTGAATCCGGCAGCGGCAAGCAGCAGTGGATCGAGTCGCCGTACCTGCCGGCCGGACAGCCTTCGGCCACGACGTTCGCCTTGCAGGTCGAACTGCTGGCGCCGGTACAGATCGGCGAGATCGCCTCGCCTTCCCATCGCCTGACCATTCAGCGTGACGGCCGGCGCGCCACCGCGCAGATAGCGGCTGACGATGCCACCGCCAGCAACCGCGACTTCATCCTCGATTACCAGCTCGGCGGTGAGTCCGTGCAGAGCGGCCTGCTGTTGTCGCGCGGCGAGCAGGAGAACTTCTTCCTCGCCATGGTCGCCCCGCCGCGCGCGCCGGACGCCCGGCTCATCGTGCCGCGCGACTATGTCTTCGTGGTGGATGTCTCCGGTTCCATGAACGGCTTCCCACTGGACACCACCAAGACCCTGCTGCGCGACCTGATCGGCCGCCTGCGCCCCAGCGACACCTTCAACCTGCTGCTGTTCGCCGGCGACAACCGCAAGCTGGCGGAGCGTTCGCTCCCCGCCACGCCGGAAAACATCCGTCTGGCCATCGAGCTGCTGGACAGCCAGGTCGGCGCCGGCGGCACCGAGCTGATGCCGGCCCTGCGCGAGGCGCTGGCAATGCCCACGGACCCGGAGCGCTCGCGCAGCTTCGTGGTGGTCACCGACGGCTACGTCACCGTCGAGAGCAGCGCCTACAAGCTGGTGCGCGAGAACCTGAGCAAGGCCAACCTGTTCGCCTTCGGCATCGGCAGCGCGGTGAACCGCAGCCTGATCGAAGGACTGGCGCGGGCGGGGCAGGGCGAGCCTTTCGTGGTGACCGATGATGAGCAGGCGAACAAGGCGGCGCAGCGCTTCCGCAAGATGATCGACAGCCCGCTGCTCAAGGGCATCCACGCCCGTTTCGAAGGCCTCGACGTCTACGACGTGGAGCCGCTGCAATTGCCCGACCTGTTCGCCAATCGCCCGCTGGTACTGTTCGGCAAGTGGAAGGGCGCGCCGCGCGGCGAGCTGCGTCTCGACGCCCACGCCGCCGACGGCCCGTTCCAGGTACGGTTGCCGATCAGCACCGGCAACCTCACTGACAGCGGCGGTGCGCTCGCCCACCTGTGGGCACGCCAACGCCTCGCCAGCCTGATGGACCAGGAGGCGCTCGATGGCGGCTTCGAGTTCAGCTCGCAGATTCTCGACCTCGGCCTGAAGTACCAGTTGCTCACGCCCTATACCTCGTTCATCGCCGTCGACCAGCAGGTGCGAAATCCCGACCCGCAGGCGAGCAGGACGGTCGACCAACCGCTGCCGATGCCCCAGGGCGTGAGCAATAACGCCATCGGCAGCACCGTGCCCGGCACGCCGGAACCGGGCGTATGGGCCATGTTGCTGCTGGCCGCGCTGGGGGCCTGGTTCTGGCGGAGGAAGGCCGCATGATCCGCCGCCTGCCCGGCTGGAGCTGGCTGTTGTTCGCCGCACTGGCGGCCTGGCCGAGCTGGCTGTGGGCGGCACGGCGGCTCGGTGATGGCTCGGATGATCCGCTGGGAATCATCGCGCTGGCGGCACTCGGAGTGCTGCTCTGGCGCGACCGTCACAGCCTGCGCACGCAACCGCGCCTGCGCTGGCTGGGTGCGGCAGCGCTGTTGCTGATATCCGGCGCGCTATTCCAGTCGATCCTGCCGCCGCTGCTGCGCGGGCTGCTCTCGGTGTTGGCGCTGCTGCTGGTGATCCTCAGCCTGCGCGCGTCCGGCCAGCCCTGGCTGTCCTGGCTGGGGCTGGGCGTGTTGTCGTTACCGCTGCTGTCTTCGCTGCAGTTCTTCGTCGGTTATCCATTGCGCGTCGTCACTGCCGAGGTCAGCACGTGGTTGCTGCGCCTGGGGAGCTGGACAGTCGAACGGCAGGGCAGTGCGCTACTGGTGGACGGCCAGTGGGTGATGGTCGATGCGCCGTGCTCGGGCATCCAGATGGCCTGGGTCGGCTACTTCACCGCCTGCGCGCTGGCGGCCTGGCTGCGGCTGCCGGATCGCCTGCTGCTGCGCCGCCTGCCGCTGGTGGGACTGCTGGTTCTGGGCGGCAACATCCTGCGCAACACGCTGCTGGTGTGGGGCGAGAGCGGCGCGAGCGGGTTTCCCGGCTGGGCCCATGAGGCGGTCGGGCTACTGGTGTTCGTCGGAGTCTGCGGGATGATTTTCCGGGTGATCGGGCGGCGTGCTTTTGCACTGCCGGCATCGGTGAAAGCAGCGCAGCCTGACGCTTCGACACATTTCACCGGCAGCCTGCTCGGTGCCCTGCTGCTCGCGACGCTCTGGCCGTTGCTGGCGCCGGCGACCTCTGCGTCAGCGGCAGCTCGAGTCGCCCATGAATGGCCGGTGCAGTTCGAAGGTCGAACTTTGCGGCCCCTGGCGCTTTCGCCGGTGGAGCAACGCTTCGCCGCGGACTTTCCCGGCCAGCTCGGCCGTTTTACCGATGGCCAGCGCAGCATCATACTGCGCCAGGTGCTGCGGCCGACGCGCAAGCTGCACCCGGCAGAGGATTGCTTCCGCGCGCTGGGCTATCGCATCGAGCAGACGCAGCTTCGGCAACGGGTTAGCGCGCAGGGCCTGCAACGCTGCTTCGTGGTCGAACGCGAGGGAGTGCGACTGCAGGTCTGCGACTACATCGAGGACGCCATCGGCCAATCCTTCTCCGATACCTCGGCGTGGTACTGGTCGGCACTTTCCGGGCGCTCCACCGGGCCTTGGCAGGCGATCACTGTGGCCAGCCCGCTGCCCTAGGCGCGGGTCAGCTGGGCGTAGCGGTCACAGTCAACGGTGTGGTCCATCACCATGCCGGTGGCCTGCATGAAGGCGTAGCAGATGGTCGGGCCGACGAAATTGAAACCGGCCTTGCGCAGCGCCTTGCTCATGGCCTCGGCCTCGGGTGTCACCGCCGGCACGTCGCCGCGGCCACTGAAGTGGTTGACCTTGGGCTGGCCGCCGACGAAGGACCAGAGGAAGGTCACCGGGTCCTCCAGCTTCAGCCAGGCCTGGGCGTTCTGCCGCGCGGCCTTGAGCTTGGCGAAATTGCGAATGATGCCCGGGTCCTGCATGCGCTCCTCGATTTCCTCGTCGGTCATGCGTGCCAGGCGTTCCGGATCGAAGCCGAACAGTACTTTGCGGTAGCGCTCGCGCTTCTTCAGCACGGTGATCCACGACAGGCCGGCCTGGGCGCCTTCAAGGATGATCATTTCGAACAGTGCGCGGGCGTCGCGCTGGGGCACACCCCACTCGGCATCGTGGTAGGCGATGTACAGCGGGTCGTCGTTACACCAGGAGCAGCGGGACATGGCAGTCAGCCTTCGAAACGGGAAGGTTCTGACTATAGACAAATAGCTGTACAAAAATACAGTCATAGATCCTGTTTTTCCCCCTTCGAGGGCCTACGAACGGTCGCGCAAAAATCGCTGTGAAGCCCAAGCTGCAAGCGTCTTGGGGTATACTGCCGGGTTTTAGTCGCATATCCAGCACAGGTGAAATTCGTGAGCCAGACTACGCCCGCCGTGCCCACCTTCCAGGACCTGATCCTCGCCCTGCAAAAATACTGGGCCGATCAGGGCTGTGTGGTGCTGCAGCCCTACGACATGGAAGTAGGCGCAGGCACCTTCCACACCGCCACCTTCCTCCGCGCCGTGGGCCCGGAAACCTGGAACGCGGCGTACGTGCAACCGAGCCGCCGTCCTACCGACGGCCGCTACGGCGAGAACCCCAACCGCCTGCAGCACTACTACCAGTTCCAGGTGGTCCTCAAGCCCAACCCGGAGAACTTCCAGGAGCTGTACCTGGGCTCGCTGCAGGCCATCGGCATCGACCCGCTGGTGCACGACATCCGTTTCGTCGAGGACAACTGGGAATCGCCGACCCTCGGCGCCTGGGGCCTGGGCTGGGAAATCTGGCTGAACGGCATGGAAGTCACCCAGTTCACCTACTTCCAGCAGGTCGGCGGCATCGAGTGCTACCCGGTCACCGGTGAAATCACCTACGGCCTGGAACGCCTGGCCATGTACATCCAGGGCGTCGACTCGGTCTACGACCTGGTGTGGGCCGACGGCCCATTCGGCAAGGTCACCTACGGCGACGTGTTCCACCAGAATGAAGTGGAGCAGTCGACCTACAACTTCGAACACGCCAACGTCGAGAAGCTGTTCGAGCTGTTCGACTTCTATGAAAGCGAAGCCAACCGCCTGATCGAGCTGCAACTGCCGCTGCCGACCTACGAGATGGTCCTCAAGGCCTCGCACACCTTCAACCTGCTGGACGCCCGCCGCGCCATCTCGGTGACCGAGCGTCAGCGCTACATCCTGCGCGTGCGCACCCTGGCCCGCGCCGTGGCGCAGAGCTACCTGCAGGCCCGCGCCCGCCTCGGCTTCCCGATGGCCACCCCCGCATTGCGTGACGAAGTACTGGCCAAGCTGAAGGAGGCCGAATAATGAGCGCGAAGGATTTCCTCGTCGAACTGGGCACCGAAGAGCTGCCACCCAAGGCGCTGAAAAGCCTCGGTGAAGCCTTCCTGGCCGGCATCGAGAAGGGCCTCAAGGCCGCCGGCCTGACCTACGCCGCCGCGCGCTGCTATGCCGCGCCGCGCCGCCTGGCCGTGCAGATCGACCAGCTCGCCGTGCAGCAGCCGGACCGCACCGTGAACCTCGACGGCCCGCCGCTGCAGGCTGCCTTCGACGCCAACGGCAACCCGACTCAGGCCGCCCTCGGCTTCGCCAAGAAGTGCGGTGTGGACCTGGAGCTGATCGACAAGAGCGGCCCGAAACTCAAGTTCAGCCAGACCATCGCCGGCCAACCGGCCGTAGGTCTGCTGCCGGGCATCGTCGAAGCCTCGCTGAACGAGCTGCCGATTCCCAAGCGCATGCGCTGGGCAGCCCGTCGTGAAGAGTTCGTGCGTCCGACCCAGTGGCTGGTGATGCTGTTCGGCGACGACGTCGTCGACTGCGAGATCCTGACCAAGAAGGCCGGTCGCGAATCCCGCGGCCACCGCTTCCACAACCCGGCCAACGTGCGCATCTCGGCACCGGCCAACTACCTGGAAGACCTGCGCAGCGCCCACGTGCTGGCCGACTTCGCCGAGCGCCGCGAGATCATCTCCAGGCGCGTCGCCGAACTGGCTGCGGAGCAGAAGGGCAGCGCCATCGTCCCGGCCGACCTGCTGGACGAAGTGACCGCGCTGGTCGAGTGGCCGGTGCCGCTGGTGTGCTCCTTTGAGGAGCGCTTCCTCGCGGTGCCGCAGGAAGCCCTGATCACCACCATGCAGGACAACCAGAAGTACTTCTGCCTGCTGGACGCCAACGGCAAGCTGCTGCCGCGCTTCATCACCGTGGCCAACGTCGAGAGCAAGGCACCGGAGCACATCATCTCCGGTAACGAGAAGGTCGTACGCCCGCGCCTGACCGACGCCGAGTTCTTCTTCAAGCAGGACCAGAAGCAACCGCTGGAAGCCTTCAACGCCCGTCTGAAGAACGTGGTGTTCCAGGCCCAGCTGGGCACTGTCTACGAGAAGGCCGAACGGGTTTCCAAACTGGCCGCCTACATCGCCGAGCGCATCGGTGGGGATGCCACCAACGCTGCCCGCGCCGGCATCCTCTCCAAGTGCGACCTGGCCACCGAAATGGTCGGCGAGTTCCCGGAGATGCAGGGCATCGCGGGTTACTACTACGCCACTGCCGGTGGCGAAGCCAAGGACGTCGCCCTGGCGCTGAACGAGCAATACATGCCGCGCGGCGCTGGCGCCGAACTGCCCGGCACCCTGACCGGTGCTGCGGTCGCCGTGGCCGACAAGCTCGACACCCTGGTCGGCATCTTCGGCATCGGCATGCTGCCCACCGGCAGCAAGGACCCGTACGCCCTGCGTCGTGCTGCCCTGGGCGTGCTGCGCATCCTCATCGAGAAGCTACTGGACCTGGACCTGGTCGACGCCATCGGCGTGGCCGTGGCCCAGTACGGCGACAAGGTGAAGGCCGAGGGCCTGTCCGAGCAGGTGCAGGACTTCGTCTTCGACCGCCTGCGCGCCCGTTACGAGGATGAAGGCGTCAACGTAGCCGTGTACCAGGCCGTACGTGCACTCAAGCCGACCGCTCCGCTGGACTTCGACCAGCGCGTGCAGGCGGTACAGGCGTTCCGTCAGCTGCCCGAAGCCGAAGCCCTCGCCGCCGCCAACAAGCGCGTGTCGAACATCCTGGCCAAGGCCGAAGGCGACGTGCCTGCCGCCGTCAACGCCAGCCTGTTCACCGAGGCTGCCGAGAAGGCCCTTGGCAGCGCCGTGGCAGCCGCCGAGAGCGAAGTGGCTCCGCTGGCAGCGGCTCGCGACTATCGCGCCGCCCTGGCCCGTCTGGCGGCCCTGCGCGCGCCGGTGGATGCCTTCTTCGAGGAAGTCCTGGTCAACGCGGACGACAACGCCGTGAAGGCCAACCGCTACGCGCTGCTGGCGAAGCTGCGCGGGTTGTTCCTCGGCGTCGCCGACATCTCGCTGCTGGGTTGATGCCCACCTGAAAGCCGGGAGTTCGCAACGGTTCGCCGTGACGGACTCCCGGCTTTTTCATTTCCGACTTATCGAAAGTGTCTGACTTGCCGAATCACCCATGAAGCTACTGATCCTCGACCGCGACGGTGTCATCAACCAGGACTCCGACGCCTACATCAAATCCCTCGACGAGTGGATTCCAATCCCCAGCGCGATCACCGCCATCGCCCGCCTGAGCAAGGCCGGCTGGACCGTGGCCGTGGCCACCAACCAGTCGGGCATCGCCCGCGGCTATTACGACCTGGCCACCCTGGAGAGCATGCACCAGCGCCTGCGCGAACTGGTGGCAGAGCAGGGCGGTGAACTCGGCGTGGTCGTCTACTGCCCCCACGGCCCCGACGAGGGCTGCGACTGCCGCAAGCCGAAACCCGGTATGCTGCGGCAGATTGCCCAGCACTACGGCGTGGAATTACGCGGCACCTGGTTCGTGGGTGACAGCCGGGGTGACCTGGACGCCGCGCTGGCCGTCGATTGTCAGCCAGTGTTGGTAAAGACCGGCAAAGGCGAGCGAACCCTGACCAAGCCGTTGCCTGAAGGCACGCTGGTATTCGACGATCTGGCGGCAGTAGCCGACCAACTTCTTTCCTGAGGACCCATCTCCCATGTCGATAGTGCAGGCCATCAGAACCGTTCTTTTCTACCTGCTGCTGTCGTTCAGCGCTTTCGTCTGGGGCACCCTGAGCCTGCTCATTGCGCCCTTCCTGCCGTACCGCGCGCGCTACCGCTTCATCGCCCAGGCCTGGTGCAAATTCGCCGTCTGGCTCGCCAGCTGGGTGGTCGGCGTGCGCTACGAACTCAAAGGCGCGGAGAACATCCCCGACCAGCCCTGCGTGATCCTGGCCAAGCACCAGAGCACCTGGGAGACCTTCTTCCTCACCGGCTACTTCGAGCCGCTGGCGCTGGTGCTCAAACGCGAGCTGCTGTTCGTACCTTTCTTCGGCTGGGCGATGGCACTGCTCAAGCCCATCGCCATCAACCGCGAGCAGCCCAAGGTGGCCCTCAAGCAGATCGCCAAGCAGGGCGATGAGTGCCTCAAGAAGGGCGCCTGGGTATTGATCTTCCCCGAAGGCACCCGCGTTCCCACCGGCCAGATCGGCAAGTTCTCCCGCGGCGGCGCCTCCCTGGCGGTCAACGCCAACCTGCCGGTACTGCCGATCGCCCACAACGCGGGCCACTGCTGGCCGAAGAACGGCTGGGCGAAATACCCGGGGACCATCCAGGTGGTAATCGGCCCGGCCATGTACGCCGAAGGGGAGGGCGCACGCGCCATCACCGAGCTCAACCAGCGCGCCGAGAACTGGGTCATCCAGACCCTGCGCGAGATGGGCGAACTGCCGGCCGACGCCACGCCTCAATCGGTGGCCGAGGCGTCCTGACACAGCGCCTTCCCGCAGACAAAAGAAAAGGGCCCCGAAGGGCCCTTTCTTTTTGCCTGTAGGTCAGACGTCCAGGTTGGACACCGCCAGGGCGTTGCTTTCGATGAAGTCGCGGCGCGGCTCCACGGCATCGCCCATCAGGGTGTTGAACAGCTGGTCGGCCGCGATGGCGTCCTCGATGGTTACCTTCAGCATGCGCCGCACGTTCGGGTCCATGGTGGTTTCCCACAGCTGATCCGGGTTCATCTCGCCCAGACCTTTGTATCGCTGGATGCTGTGGCGCTTGGTGCCTTCGGTCATCAGCCAGTCGAGGGCTTCCTTGAAGGTGCTGACCGGCTTCTTGCGCTCGCCCTTCTGTACGTAGGCACCTTCTTCCAGCAGGCTGTTCAGCTTGCTGCCCAACTCGGTGACCGCGCGGTAATCGTTACTGGCGAAGAAGTCGCGGTTGAAGGTGATGTAGCTCGACAGGCCGTGAGCGACCATCTCGACTTCCGGCAGCCACAGGTGACGCTCGCGGTCTTCGCGCAGGCTGACCTTGTACACCAGGCCGGATTTCTCGCTGCTCTTCAGGCGCTCCTGGTACTGATCCAGCCAGCTCTGCATGGCAGCCTGGTCACCCAGTTGCTCGGTTTCGATGCGCGGCAGGTAGACGAAGTGCTCGGTCAGGTCCTGCGGGTACAGACGGGACAGGCGCTTGAGGGTGCGCATGACGGCGCGGTACTCGTTGACCAGCTTTTCCAGCGCCTCGCCGGACAGGCCCGGAGCGCTTTCGTTGACGTGCACGCTGGCCTCCTCAAGGGCCGACTGGGTCATGTACTCATCCATGGCCACGTCGTCCTTGATGTACTGCTCCTGCTTGCCGCGCTTGACCTTGTACAGCGGCGGCTGGGCGATGTAGATGTAGCCGCGCTCGACCAGTTCCGGCAGCTGACGGAAGAAGAAGGTCAGCAGCAGGGTACGGATGTGCGAACCGTCGACGTCAGCATCGGTCATGATGATGATGTTGTGGTAACGCAGCTTGTCGATGTTGTACTCCTCGCGACCGATACCGCAGCCCAGCGCGGTGATCAGCGTGCCGACCTCCTGGGAGGACAGCATCTTGTCGAAGCGAGCCTTCTCGACGTTGAGGATCTTGCCCTTGAGTGGCAGGATCGCCTGGGTCTTGCGGTTACGGCCCTGCTTCGCAGAACCGCCCGCGGAGTCACCTTCCACGATGTACAGTTCGGAGAGGGCGGGGTCCTTCTCCTGGCAGTCGGCGAGCTTGCCCGGCAGGCCGGCGATGTCCAGCGCGCCCTTGCGGCGGGTCATCTCACGGGCCTTGCGCGCAGCCTCACGGGCACGGGCGGCATCGATCATCTTGCCGACTACGGCCTTGGCTTCGTTCGGGTTCTCCAGCAGGAAGTCGGCGAAGTATTTGCCCATTTCCTGTTCCACGGCGGTCTTCACCTCCGAGGAAACCAGCTTGTCCTTGGTCTGCGAGCTGAACTTCGGATCCGGCACCTTCACCGAAATGATCGCGGTCAGGCCTTCGCGGGCATCGTCGCCAGTGGTGGCGATCTTGAACTTCTTCGCCAGGCCTTCCTGCTCGATGTAGTTGTTCAGGTGACGGGTAAGGGCAGAGCGGAAGCCTGCCAGGTGGGTACCACCGTCACGCTGGGGAATGTTGTTGGTGAAGCAGAGAATGTTCTCGTTGAAGCTGTCGTTCCACTGCAGGGCGACTTCCACGCCGACGCCGTCTTCTTCGCGCTGGCAGTTGAAGTGGAAGACCTGGTTCACCGCGGTCTTGTTGGTGTTCAGGTACTCGACGAAGGCGCGCAGGCCACCCTCGTACTTGAACAGCTCTTCCTTGCCGGCACGTTCGTCACGCAGAACGATGCCGACGCCGGAGTTCAGGAACGACAGCTCGCGAATCCGCTTGGCCAGGATGTCCCAGCTGAAGTGGATGTTGTGGAAGGTTTCCGGAGACGGCTTGAAGTGCACCTCGGTACCCGAGCCATCGGTGTCACCCACCGGGCGCAGCGGGAACTGCGGGACGCCGTGGTGGTAGACCTGTTCCCAGACCTTGCCTTCACGGCGAATGGTCAGACGCAGCTCGTGGGAGAGGGCGTTCACCACCGACACACCCACGCCGTGCAGACCACCGGAGACCTTGTAGCTGTTGTCGTCGAACTTACCGCCGGCGTGAAGGACGGTCATGATGACCTCGGCCGCGGAGACCCCTTCTTCCTTGTGGATATCCACCGGAATGCCGCGACCGTTGTCGCGCACGGTGATGGATTCATCGGTGTGAATGGTGATGCTGATCTCGCTGCAGTAGCCCGCCAGCGCTTCGTCGATCGAGTTGTCCACGACCTCGAAGACCATGTGGTGCAGGCCTGTGCCGTCGTCGGTATCACCGATGTACATGCCCGGACGCTTACGTACGGCATCCAGCCCCTTCAGTACCTTGATACTGGAAGAGTCGTAGGTGTTCTCGCTCATTCTTCACTCCCGATGGTAGTGTCCTGAGAGACGCGCCCATGTTCCACGTGGAACATCGACACCGGCGTTTCCGTTTGCCAGCCGTCTTTCAATAAGTGCGGGTCGACGCAGGTGATGAACACCTGACAACCCAGATCCTCGAGAAGCCGGCACAAAGACAACCGATGCTTCTCATCCAATTCGGAGGGGAGGTCATCCACCAGGTACACGCATTGCCCGCGCTTGGCCTGGTTGATCAAGTGCCCCTGGGCGATCCGCAAAGCGCAGACCACCAGTTTCTGTTGGCCACGGGAAAGAATCTCCGCAGCATTGTGTCCCCCCAGACGAATTCTCAGGTCCGCCCGTTGCGGCCCCGCCTGGGTGTGTCCCATCTGCTGATCGCGCAGCAGGCTGGAAGACAGTACTTCACTCAGGTTGCGGTCCTTGTCCCATCCCCGGTAGTAGCTGAGCGTCAGGTCATCGATCTGGATCAGCTCGGCCAGGGTCCGCTCGAATTGAGGCTTGAGAGCCTGGATATAGGACCGTCGATAAGCGTCGATTTCGTCGCTCGCCGCGCACAATTCGCGGTCCCACGCAGCCTGCGAAGCACCGTCCAGTCTACCATGTCGGAGCCACGAGTTCCGCTGCCGCAGGGCCTTCTGCAGCCTCTGCCAGGCGACCATGAAGCGTTGTTCCACGTGGAACACTCCCCAGTCGAGGAACTGCCGGCGAATCTTCGGCGCCCCCTCCAACAGACGGAAGCTATCCGGATTGATCAACTGCAACGGCAAGGTCTCGGCAAGTTGAGCAGCGCTTCGAGCATTCTGCCCGTCGATGCGAATCTGGAACTCGCCCTGACGATCACGTGAAACCCCCAGGCTGCTATCGAAGCCATTGCCCAGGCGAACCTGTCCGAAAACCGTGCAAGCCGGTTCTTCGTACTGGATAACAGGTTGCAGGCGCATGCTGCGGAAGGAGCGGGCGAGACCGAGCAGGTAGATGGCTTCCAGCACGCTGGTCTTGCCGCTGCCGTTTTCGCCGTAGAGGATGTTGATGCGGGGGGAGGGGGAGAAGGTCACCGGGTGCAGGTTGCGCACCGCGGTGACCGAAAGGCGGGTAAGGGACATCGATACGCGTCAGAGGCGCATCGGCATGACGACGTAGGCAGAATCGTCGTTGTCCGCTTCCTGCAGCAGCGCACTGCTGTTGGAGTCGGAGAGAATCATGCGCACCTGCTCGGTCCCCATGACACCCAGGACGTCCAGCAGATAGCTGACGTTGAAGCCGATTTCCAGATTGCCGCCGTTGTAGTCGACCTGCACTTCTTCTTCAGCCTCTTCCTGCTCCGGGTTGTTCGCCTGGATTTTCAGGAGGCCGTTGGAGAGTTGCAAACGGATGCCACGGTACTTCTCGTTAGACAGGATCGCGGTACGGCTGAACGCTTCGCGCAGCACCTGGCGATCACCGATGACCAGCTTGTCACCGCCCTTGGGCAGCACGCGCTCGTAATCCGGGAACTTGCCGTCTACCAGCTTGGAAGTGAAGGTGAACTCGCCGGTGGTTGCACGGATATGGTGCTGGCCGAGGACGATGGACACTCCGCCATCCTGCTCGGTGAGCAGGCGAGCCAGTTCGAGGATGCCCTTACGCGGCACGATCACCTGGTGGCGATCCTGCGCTTCGGGCACGCCGTTGCTCAGCGAGCACATGGCCAGGCGGTGGCCGTCAGTAGCCACTGCACGCAGGGTGCCGCCACCCACTTCCAGCAGCATGCCGTTGAGGTAGTAGCGAACGTCCTGCTGCGCCATGGCGAAGCTGGTGCGATCGATCAGGCGACGCAGCTTGCTCTGCACCAGGCTGAAGGTCAGCGAACCCGGGCCTTCCTCAACAGTGGGGAAGTCGTTGGCCGGCAGGGTGGAAAGGGTGAAGCGGCTGCGGCCGGCCTTCACCAGGAGCTTCTGTTCGTCAACGCGGATGTCGATAACGGCGTCGCTGGGCAGGCTCTTGCAGATGTCCATCAGCTTGCGCGCCGGCACGGTGATTTCGCCCGGCTCGGCAGCGTCTTCCAGGGTGACGCGACCTACCAGCTCGACTTCCAGGTCGGTGCCGGTCAGCGACAGTTGCTGGCCTTCGACAACCAGCAGGACGTTGGAAAGAACCGGCAGCGTCTGGCGGCGCTCGACAACGCCAGCGACCAGTTGCAGGGGTTTCAACAGAGCTTCGCGTTGAATAGTGAAATGCATGGTCTAGTCCCTTGCCTCGTGAGGCTGCGTCAGGTGGTCAGAGTACGCAGCAGGTTCTTGTAGTCCTCGCGGATATCCGCGTCGGATTCCTTGAGTTGAGCGATCTTACGACAGGCATGCAGCACCGTGGTGTGATCCCGACCGCCGAAGGCCACGCCGATCTCCGGCAGGCTGTGGTTGGTCAGTTCCTTGGAGAGTGCCATGGCAACCTGACGCGGACGTGCCACCGAACGCGAACGGCGCTTGGACAGCAGGTCGGCGATCTTGATCTTGTAATACTCGGCGACGGTGCGCTGGATGTTGTCGATGCTGACCAGCTTGTCCTGCAGGGCCAGCAGGTCCTTCAGTGACTCGCGAATCAGCTCGATGGTGATCGGCCGGCCCATGAAGTGGGAGTGGGCGATCACGCGCTTGAGCGCACCTTCCAGCTCACGCACGTTGGAGCGGATGCGCTGGGCGATGAAGAATGCAGCGTCGTGCGGCAGCTCGACCTTGGCCTGCTCGGCCTTCTTCATCAGGATCGCCACGCGGGTTTCCAGCTCCGGCGGCTCCACGGCCACCGTCAGGCCCCAGCCGAAGCGCGACTTCAGGCGCTCTTCCAGGCCTTCGATTTCCTTCGGGTAGCGGTCGCTGGTCAGGATGACCTGCTGGCCGCCTTCGAGCAGGGCGTTGAAGGTGTGGAAGAACTCTTCCTGGGAACGCTCCTTGCGGGCGAAGAACTGGATATCGTCGATCAGCAGTGCATCCACCGAACGGTAGAAGCGCTTGAACTCGTTGATGGCGTTCAGCTGCAGCGCTTTCACCATGTCTGCGACGAAACGCTCCGAATGCAGGTACACGACCTTGGCATTGGGGTTCTTCTTCAGCAGGTGGTTACCCACAGCGTGCATCAGGTGGGTCTTGCCCAGGCCGACGCCGCCATAAAGGAAGAGCGGGTTGTAGCCGTGCTTGAGGTTGTCCGCGACCTGCCAGGCGGCCGCACGGGCCAGCTGGTTGGATTTACCTTCGACAAAGTTCTCGAAGGTGAAGGTGCGGTTGAGGTAGCTGGTGTGCTTGAGCGCACCTTCTACCTGCACGTTGCGCTCGGTGCGCACAGCTGCGGCCGGCATGGCAGCAGCCATCGGATCGATGCCCGGACTGGATTCGTCGAGATCGACGATGGTCTGCACCGGCGCGGCCTGGATAGGCTGCGGCTCGGGCATGGAGAGAGCCACCGGCGCAGGTGCAACCACTGGCGCAGGCGCAGCGGCAACAGGAGCGGGCTGAACATGTACCTGCGGCGTGGGAACCAGGGCAGGGCGTGGAGTGCGGCTGCGGCGGCTGCCAATCAGCAGCGAAATCGCCGGAATCTGGCCATTGCCGCGTTCGCTCAGCAATTCGAGCAGGCGCCCCATGTACTTCTCGTTGACCCAGTCGAGTACGAAGCGGTTGGGTGCGTAGACGCGCAGCTCCTCACCCTCGGCCTCGACCTGCAAAGGTCGGATCCAGGTGTTGAACTGCTGGGACGGCAGCTCGTCGCGCAGAAGCTCCACGCACTGCTGCCAAAGTTCCACGGACACGGATATCCCCCAAAAGAAGTCGCAAAGCGAAACAGGCGGCTATTGTATCCCCGCCGGACCAACTTATCCACAGTTAAGCGCGCCGGGATGCAAGCAAAATCAAGGTGTTAATGATTTTACCGGTGGTCGGGTAATAGCGCCTTAAACCTTGTGGATAACAGCTTGATGGGGCAGGGGATGACCCTGGTGATGGTTCTGTGGAAAAAATCCCTGTGGAAAAATCCGCATTCCATACCCAGCTTTCCAACCGGCTCCGCACAAGCGGCCCACGACTTCCCGACAGGGTTATCATTTCCTCAGAGGCGCTTGTTCAAAGGCTGAAGGACAGTTATGCACAGGCATTCGCCGCCATAAACATAATCATCGCTTCAATCTCTAGAAAAAGAGATTTCCTCCCTTTCTATAGATTTTGTATCGGGGTCTGGTTGGAAATTGACCTGACCGCGCGATTTCACTAGAATCGCCGGTCTCTTTAAACGGGGTCACTGCGACCTCATGTCGTCAAACCCAGGTACCGAATCATGAAACGTACTTTCCAACCCAGCACCCTCAAGCGCGCTCGCGTGCACGGCTTCCGCGCTCGCATGGCCACCAAGAACGGTCGTCAGGTTCTGTCGCGTCGTCGCGCCAAGGGCCGTAAGCGTCTGACCGTCTGATTTGTCTGACACAGGTGGTGAGTCGAGATTTCAGCCGGGATAAACGTCTTCTGACAGCCCGGCAATTCACAGCAGTCTTCGACTCCCCCACCTCCAAGGTTCCCGGCAAGCACATCCTGCTGCTGGCGCGCGAAAACGGTCTCGATCACCCCCGCCTGGGCCTGGTGATCGGCAAGAAGAACGTCAAGCTCGCCGTCGAGCGCAACCGCCTCAAACGCCTTCTCCGTGAATCCTTCCGCCATCACCAGCAGAAGCTGGCCGGCCTGGATATCGTGGTGATCGCGCGCAAGGGCCTCGGCGATCTGGAGAATGAAGAGCTGCACCAGCAGTTCGGAAAACTCTGGAAGCGCCTGTTGCGCAACCGGCCCAGCCCGGAACCTTCGACAGAATCTCCGGGAGTGGCCGACAGTTCCCATGCGTAGACTGGCGCTGTTACTGATCCAGTTTTACCGCTACGCCATCAGTCCCATGATGGGCAGGCACTGTCGTTTCTACCCCAGCTGTTCCTGCTACGCGCAAGAAGCCATTGAAACCCATGGTTTCCTGCGTGGTGGCTGGCTGGCCGCTCGTCGCCTAGGCCGCTGCCACCCCTGGCATCCCGGTGGCTACGATCCGGTACCGCCAGATCCTTCCAAGCCCGCCCCTTCCTCGACGGCCGAGTAACCATGGACATCAAACGTTCAATCCTATTCGTCGCCCTGGCAATCGTGTCCTACGCGCTGGTTCTCCAGTGGAACAAGGACTACGGCCAGCCCGAACTGCCGGCGCAGACCGCGACCTTCAATCAGACTGAAGGCCTGCCGGACACTTCCGTGCCTGCCGGCAATGCGGCCAATGCCGACGTACCCACCACGCAGAACGCCCAGGCCAGCCTGCCCAATGAGCAGAAGCCGGCTGCAGCCAGCGAACAGCTGATCCGCGTGAAGACCGATGTCCTGGACCTGACCATCGACCCGCGCGGCGGCGACGTGATCAAGCTCGGCCTGACCCAGTACCCGCTGCGCCAGGATCGCCCGGACGTACCGTTCCCGCTCTTCGAGCGTGACAACCAGCGCACCTACCTGGCCCAGAGCGGCCTGACCGGCGCCAACGGCCCGGATGCCGCTGCCAGCGGTCGCCCGCTCTACGCCTCGGCCAAACCCGTCTACGAACTGGCCGACGGCCAGGACCAGATGGTGGTCGACCTGACTTATGCACAGGATGGCGTCAGCTACATCAAGCGCTTCACCTTCCACCGCGGTCTGAAAAACGACTGCACCGAGAAGGAAAAGGCACAGAAGAAGCTCGAGTGCATCAACCCCAATGCCTATCAGGTTGGCGTGAGCTACCTGATCGACAACCAGAGCGACAAACCGTGGAACGCTTCGCTGTTCGCCCAGCTCAAGCGTGACGCCAGCGTCGATCCGTCCTCCACCACCGCTACCGGCGTATCGACCTACCTCGGCGCTGCGGTCTGGACCCCTGAAAAGCCCTACGTGAAAGTGTCCATGAAGGACATGGACAAGGAGCAGTTCAAGGAAACCGTTCAGGGTGGCTGGGTAGCCTGGCTGCAGCACTACTTCGTCACCGCCTGGGTTCCCGCCAAGGGCGATACCCACAGCGTGATGACCCGCAAGGACGCCCAGGGCAACTACATCGTCGGCTACACCGGTCCCAACCTGACCGTTGCGCCGGGTGCCAAGGGCGAAACCAGCATGACCCTGTATGCCGGCCCGAAACTGCAGGCGTACCTGAAGGAACTGTCTCCGGGTCTGGAACTGACCGTCGACTACGGCCCGCTGTGGTTCATCGCCCAGCCGATCTTCTGGCTGCTGCAACATATCCACAACCTCGTGGGTAACTGGGGCTGGTCGATCATCTTCCTGACCATCGTCATCAAACTGGCCTTCTTCCCGCTGTCCGCCGCCAGCTACCGCTCCATGGCCCGCATGCGCGCCGTGTCGCCGAAACTGGCTGCCCTGAAGGAACAGCACGGCGACGATCGCCAGAAGATGTCCCAGGCGATGATGGAGCTGTACAAGAAGGAGAAGATCAACCCGCTGGGCGGCTGCCTGCCGATCCTGGTGCAGATGCCGGTCTTCCTCTCCCTGTACTGGGTACTGCTGGAAAGCGTCGAGATGCGCCAGGCCCCGTGGCTGGGCTGGATCGTCGACCTGTCGGTGAAGGATCCGTTCTTCATCCTGCCGATCATCATGGGTGCCACCATGCTGGTTCAGCAGATGCTCAACCCGACTCCGCCGGACCCCATGCAGGCCAAGGTGATGAAGCTGATGCCGATCATCTTCACCTTCTTCTTCCTGTGGTTCCCGGCCGGCCTGGTGCTGTACTGGGTTGTGAACAACTGCCTGTCCATCGCACAGCAGTGGTACATTACCCGTCGGATCGAAGCGGCCGCGAAGAAGGCTTCTGCCTGACATCGCCGCCCGACACCGATCGACAAGACGCCCCCTCGTGGGGCGTTTTGCTATGTGGATAACTTTGCCTTGCCGCGAGCCACGACAACAACCGCGAGACCGCCGACATGAATGCAGCCCGTGAAACCATCGCCGCCGTCGCCACCGCCCAGGGCCGTGGCGGGGTGGGCATCGTCCGTGTCTCCGGTCCTCGTGCGCGCACCATGGCGATCACCCTGAGCGGCCGCGAGCCCCAACCACGCTATGCCCACTACGGGCCTTTCCACGCTGATGATGGCGAGGTCATCGACGAAGGCCTGCTGCTGTACTTCCCCGGCCCGAATTCCTTCACCGGCGAAGACGTGCTGGAGCTGCAGGGCCATGGTGGCCCCGTAGTGATGGACATGCTGCTGCAGCGCTGCCTCGAGCTGGGCGCCCGCCAGGCCCGCCCCGGCGAGTTCAGCGAGCGCGCGTTCCTCAACGACAAGCTCGACCTGGCCCAGGCCGAAGCCATTGCCGACCTCATCGAAGCCAGCTCCGCGCAGGCCGCACGCAACGCCGTGCGCTCACTCCAGGGTGAGTTCTCCAAGCGTGTGCATAACCTCACCGACCAGCTGATCGGCCTGCGCATGTATGTCGAGGCTGCCATCGACTTCCCGGAAGAGGAAATCGACTTCCTCGCCGACGGCCATGTTCTCTCGCAACTGGATGCAGTACGCGCGGAACTCGCCTCGGTGCTGCGCGAGGCAGGTCAGGGAGCGCTGCTGCGTGACGGCATGACGGTAGTCATCGCCGGGCGTCCCAACGCCGGCAAATCCAGCCTGCTGAATGCCCTGGCAGGGCGTGAGGCGGCCATCGTCACCGATATCGCCGGCACCACCCGCGACGTGCTGCGCGAACATATCCACATTGACGGTATGCCGCTGCACATCATCGACACTGCCGGCCTGCGCAGCACCGATGACCATGTGGAAAAAATCGGCGTGGAACGCGCCCTGAAGGCCATCAACGAGGCGGATCGAGTCCTCCTCGTGGTGGATTCCACTGCGCCGGAAGCCAGCGATCCCTTCGCGCTTTGGCCGGAATTCCTCGACAGTCGCCCGGATCCGGCACATGTGACCCTGATTCGCAACAAGGCGGATTTATCCACAGAGAGCATCGGGCTCGAAGAGAGTTCTGACGGCCACGTCACCATCACCTTGTCCGCGCGCTCCGGCAATGGCCTGGAACTGCTGCGCGAGCACCTCAAGGCCTGCATGGGCTTCGAGCAGACCGCAGAGAGCAGTTTCAGCGCGCGCCGGCGCCATCTGGAGGCCCTGCGCCTGGCTGGAGACAGCCTCGAGCACGGCCGCGCACAGCTCACCCTGAGCGGCGCGGGCGAGCTGCTGGCCGAAGACCTGCGTCAGGCCCAGCAAGCCCTGGGCGAGATTACCGGTACCTTCACGCCGGATGACCTGCTGGGACGCATTTTCTCCAGCTTCTGCATCGGCAAGTAATCCACAACGCTGTTTTTCCCTGCCGGTAACGGGTCCATCCCGTCACCGCGCCTCCGGCTGCCCGGCAATCAGCGCCAGGATCAGCTATCCACAGCCATAGACTCCACAGAAGGCCCGATATACGTGGCTTACAGAGCATAAATAGTACATTCCACAGGCCTCCGTGAACCTTGTGGAAAAGTCGCGTACAGATACGTTAACAAACCCTGCCTCATCCAGTGGATAAATCCACCTGTTGATAACAATGCACTTAATCCACAAGCTAGACACGGGAGATCCCCTGCCAACGTACAGAATCGGCACAGGGTTGTTAGGCTCTGAAACCCAGGAGTTACTTGGCCTTGAGTGGGTTATCCACAGAAAACGGCTTCACCATACATAAACACAAGCTCTAAAAAGATTTAAAAAGATTCCTCTCTTTTAATTTCTATAGAGGTGAACAGGACCCGTTGGCTATTTTTTGTTCAGGTGCCTTCAATCGAAAGCCCTTACCCCCTATACTGTCCGGCTCTCTTCTTTCTCCTTGATCAACAGGCACGAGGTGCGTGGTGGATTTCCCTTCCCGTTTTGACGTGATCGTGATCGGCGGCGGCCATGCCGGCACAGAGGCCGCACTAGCGGCCGCACGCATGGGCGTGAAGACGCTGCTGCTCACCCACAATGTGGAAACCCTTGGCCAGATGAGCTGCAACCCCGCCATCGGTGGGATCGGCAAAAGCCATCTGGTAAAGGAAATCGATGCGCTGGGCGGTGCCATGGCACTGGCCACCGATAAAGGCGGCATCCAGTTCCGTGTGCTCAACAGCCGTAAAGGCCCGGCAGTCCGTGCGACCCGAGCCCAGGCTGACCGCGTTCTCTACAAGGCCGCCGTGCGCGAGATCCTGGAGAATCAGCCGAACCTGTGGATATTCCAGCAGGCCTGTGATGACCTGATCGTCGAACAGGATCAGGTGCGCGGCGTAGTGACCCAGATGGGTCTGAAATTCCATGCGGATAACGTCGTACTCACCGCCGGCACTTTCCTCGGTGGACTTATCCACATCGGCCTGGAGAACTACTCAGGCGGCCGCGCAGGTGATCCGCCCTCGATCGCCCTGGCCCGCCGCCTGCGTGAACTGCCGCTGCGTGTTGGCCGCCTGAAGACCGGCACTCCGCCACGCATCGATGGCCGCAGCGTCGATTTCAGCGTGATGACCGAGCAGCCCGGCGATACGCCGATCCCGGTGATGTCCTTCCTGGGCTCCAAGGAGATGCATCCGCGCCAGGTCAGCTGCTGGATCACCCACACCAACGCGCGGACCCACGAGATCATCGCGTCCAACCTCGATCGCTCGCCCATGTACTCCGGCGTTATCGAAGGGGTCGGCCCGCGCTATTGCCCGTCGATCGAAGACAAGATCCATCGCTTCGCCGACAAGGACAGCCATCAGGTCTTCCTCGAACCCGAGGGCCTGACCACCCACGAGCTGTACCCGAACGGCATCTCCACTTCGCTGCCCTTCGATGTGCAACTGGATATCGTCCGCTCGATCCGCGGCATGGAGAACGCGCACATCGTTCGCCCGGGCTACGCCATCGAGTACGACTACTTCGATCCGCGCGACCTGAAGTACAGCCTGGAAACCAAGGTCATCGGTGGTCTGTTCTTCGCTGGCCAGATCAACGGCACCACTGGCTACGAAGAAGCCGGCGCCCAGGGGCTGCTCGCCGGCGCCAACGCCGCGCTGCGCTCGCAAGGCCGTGAAAGCTGGTGCCCGCGTCGCGACGAGGCCTACATCGGTGTACTGGTCGACGACCTGATTACCCTCGGCACCCAGGAGCCGTACCGCATGTTCACGTCGCGCGCCGAGTACCGGCTGATCCTGCGCGAGGACAACGCGGATCTGCGCCTGACCGAGAAAGGCCGCGAACTGGGCCTGATCGACGACGAGCGCTGGGCTGTCTTTGAAGCCAAGCGCGAAGGCATCGAGCGCGAGGAACAGCGCCTGAAGAGCACCTGGGTTCGCCCCAACACGCCGCAGGGCGACGCTATCGCCGAGCGCTTTGGCACTCCGCTGGCTCACGAGTACAACCTGCTGAACCTGCTGGCCCGCCCGGAAATCGACTACCTCAGCCTGGCCGAAGTGACCGGCGCCGGTGCCGAAGACCCGCAGGTCGCAGAACAGGTGGAGATCCGTACCAAGTACGCCGGCTACATCGATCGCCAGCAGGAAGAAATTGCGCGCCTGCGAGCCAGCGAAGATACCCGCCTGCCTGTGGATATCGACTACGCGTCCATCTCCGGGCTGTCCAAGGAGATCCAACTCAAGCTGGGCACCGCACGACCAGAGACTCTCGGTCAGGCCGGGCGCATCCCGGGCGTGACCCCGGCGGCGATCTCCCTGTTGCTGATCCACCTGAAAAAGCGCTCGTCCGGTCGTCAGCTGGAGCAGAGCGCCTGATGTCCCTGGTCACTGCCCGCCACGCCGAAGAACTCGCGCGTGGCATCCAGACGCTCGGCCTGGATATCGACGAAGCCGCCCAGCAGCGCCTGCTGGATTACCTGGCCTTGCTGGCCAAGTGGAACAAGGCCTACAACCTCACCGCCGTGCGCGATGTGGATGAAATGGTCTCCCGCCACCTGCTCGACAGCCTGAGCATCGTCCCGCAGTTCGAAGCTGCCGGTGGCGAGCGCTGGCTGGACGTCGGCAGCGGCGGCGGCATGCCCGGTATCCCGCTGGCCATCCTGTTCCCCGGCAAGTCGCTGACCCTGCTGGACAGCAACGGCAAGAAGACCCGCTTCCTGACCCAGGTGAAGCTGGAGCTCAAGCTCGACAACCTGCAGGTTATCCACAGCCGGGTGGAGGCCTTCCAACCGGAGCTGCCGTTCAATGGCATAGTCTCGCGGGCTTTCAGCAGCCTCGAGGACTTCACCAACTGGACGCGCCACCTGGGGGACACCCAGACCAACTGGCTGGCCATGAAAGGCGTACACCCCAGCGACGAGCTCGCGGCACTCCCGGAAGATTTCCGGGTCGAAGCCGAACGCGCTCTGGCGGTGCCGGGTTGCCAAGGCCAGCGCCATCTGCTGATACTGCGCCGCACTGCATGACGGGGAGTGGGGAAAACCATGGCTAAGGTATTCGCGATCGCCAACCAGAAGGGCGGCGTCGGCAAGACCACGACCTGTATCAACCTCGCGGCATCGCTGGTCGCCACCAAGCGACGCGTGCTGCTGATCGACCTCGATCCACAGGGCAACGCCACCACCGGCAGCGGTGTGGATAAGTTGTCCCTGGACCATTCCATCTACGACGTGCTCACCGGTGAATGCGACCTGGCCCAGGCCATGCAGTTCTCCGAGCACGGCGGCTACCAGCTGCTCCCCGCCAACCGCGACCTCACCGCGGCTGAAGTGGTGCTGCTGGAAATGGACATGAAGGAACATCGTCTGCGCCATGCCCTGGCGCCGATTCGCGAAAACTACGACTTCATCCTCATCGACTGCCCGCCGTCGCTGTCGATGCTGACGGTCAACGCCCTGTCCGCCTCGGACGGCGTGATCATCCCGATGCAGTGCGAGTACTACGCACTGGAGGGCCTGACCGACCTGATGAACAGCATCCAGCGCATCGCCGAGCGGCTGAACCCGGCGCTGAAGATCGAGGGTCTGCTGCGCACCATGTACGACCCGCGCATCAGCCTGACCAACGATGTCAGCGCGCAGTTGCAGGAGCACTTCGGCGACAAGCTCTACACCACCGTGATCCCGCGCAACGTGCGACTGGCCGAGGCACCCAGCTTCGGCATGCCGGCGCTGGTCTACGACAAGCAATCGCGCGGTGCCCTCGCCTACCTGGCGCTGGCCGGCGAGCTGGTGCGCCGTCAGCGCGCCGCCCGCACCACCGCCCCCGCCTAAGAGATTAAGGAACCCGCATGGCCGCCAAGAAACGAGGTCTCGGACGCGGGCTGGATGCCCTGCTCAGTGGCTCCAGCGCCGCTACGTTGCAGGAAGAAGCCGTTCAGGTGGACAGCAAGGAGCTGCAGCACCTGCCGCTGGACCTGATCCAGCGCGGCAAGTACCAGCCCCGTCGCGACATGGACCCGCAGGCCCTCGAAGAACTCGCCCAGTCGATCAAGGTCCAGGGCGTGATGCAGCCGATCGTCGTGCGCCCGATCGACAAGGGCCGCTACGAGATCATCGCCGGTGAACGCCGCTGGCGCGCCAGCCAGCAGGCCGGCCTGGACAAGATCCCGGCCATGGTCCGCGAAGTACCGGACGAAGCCGCCATCGCCATGGCGCTGATCGAAAACATCCAGCGCGAGGACCTCAACCCCATCGAGGAAGCCGCCGCGCTGCAGCGACTGCAGCAGGAATTCCAGCTGACCCAGCAACAGGTCGCCGACGCCGTGGGTAAATCCCGCGTGACCGTGGCCAACCTGCTGCGCCTGATCGCCCTGCCGGAAGAGATCAAGACCCTCCTGTCCCACGGCGACCTGGAAATGGGCCACGCCCGTGCCTTGCTTGGATTGCCCGAAAACAGGCAGGTTGAGGGTGCGCGACATGTTGTCGCACGCGGCTTCACCGTGCGTCAGACTGAAGCATTGGTGCGCCAGTGGCTCAATGCCCCCGAGGAACCTGTCAAAGCGGTCAGGACCGACCCGGACATCAGTCGCCTCGAACAGCGCCTGGCCGAGCGCCTGGGCGCTCCGGTGCAGATTCGCCATGGGCAGAAGGGCAAAGGCCAGTTGGTGATCCGCTACAACTCCCTCGACGAGCTTCAAGGCGTACTCGCCCACATACGTTGATACGAACGTAGCATGTAGGGGTCGTCGGAAATCACTACCTGACGGTTGAACGGGGGGCCTGCAGCCCCCTATACTCTGCGCGCAATTTTGTCGGCACAAAGTATGCCAAGTTATTGATTTGTGACGCCGACGCCAGAGGACTGTGAGCTGAAGATGGAACCCCGCAAGCCCGATCGTTTGCCCTTCCATCAACAACCGGCTTTTCGCCTGTTGCTCGTCCAGCTGGTGGTGCTGCTTATCGGTGCAGCAGTCCTGTGGTTTGCACGGGGATCGGTCGCAGGCTATTCCGGTTTGCTCGGGGGCCTGATTGCGTGGTTGCCGAATCTGTACTTTGCTCGCAAGGCGTTCCGCTACAGCGGCGCGCGTTCTGCCCAGCTGATAGTCCGGTCCTTTTATGCCGGTGAGGCGGGAAAACTGATTTTGACGGCAGTGCTCTTCGCACTGACGTTTGCAGGTGTGAAGCCCCTGGCGCCACTGGCGCTGTTCGGCCTCTACCTGCTGACCCTCGCGGTCAGCTGGTTTGCACCCCTGCTGATGCGAAACACATTTACAAGACCTTAGAGCGATTGAGGCAAACATGGCAGCAGAAAGCGCTTCGGGTTACATCCAGCACCACTTGCAGAACCTGACCCTGGGTCGTCTGCCGGATGGTTCCTGGGGGTTCGCCCACACCGCCGAACAAGCCAAGGAAATGGGCTTCTGGGCATTCCACGTTGATACCCTGGGCTGGTCCGTATTCCTCGGCCTGGTGTTCATCCTTATCTTCCGCATGGCAGCCAAGAAGGCCACCAGCGGTCAACCTGGCGGCCTGCAGAACTTCGTCGAAGTTCTCGTGGAGTTCGTCGACGGCAGCGTGAAGGACACCTTCCACGGCCGTAACCCGCTCATCGCACCGCTGGCGCTGACCGTGTTCGTCTGGATCTTCCTGATGAACCTGATCGACCTGGTGCCCGTGGACTTCCTGCCGCTCGCGGCCCAGGCGGTCACCGGTAACGAGCACCTGTTCTTCCGCGCCGTAGCCACCACCGATCCGAACGCCACCTTCGGCATGTCGATCGCGGTCTTCGCGCTGATCATCTTCTACAGCATCAAGGTCAAGGGCATCGGCGGCTTCCTCGGCGAACTGACCCTGCACCCGTTCCACAGCAGCAACATGGTGGTTCAGATCATCCTGATCCCCGTGAACTTCCTGCTGGAATTCGTGACCCTGATCGCCAAGCCGGTATCCCTGGCACTGCGTCTGTTCGGCAACATGTACGCCGGCGAGCTGATCTTCATCCTGATCGCCGTGATGTTCGGTTCCGGCATCCTCTGGCTGGGCGGCATGGGCGTCGTGCTGAACTGGGCGTGGGCCGTGTTCCACATCCTGATCATCACCCTGCAGGCCTTCATCTTCATGATGCTGACCATCGTCTATCTGTCGATGGCGCACGAAGACAGCCACTGATCCAAAGATTCTGTACGCCCCTTCCCGGATGGGAGGGGGTGAAAGAAGAGCTTCACCACCTTAACTTGCTTCACCTTTAACCAACACGACAAAAAAGTCGGGAGGAAAAATGGAAACTGTAGTTGGACTCACTGCTATCGCCGTTGCTCTGCTGATCGGTCTGGGCGCTCTGGGTACCGCCATCGGCTTCGGCCTGCTGGGCGGCAAGTTCCTGGAAGGCGCTGCTCGCCAGCCGGAAATGGTTCCGATGCTGCAGGTCAAAATGTTCATCGTCGCCGGCCTGCTCGACGCCGTGACCATGATCGGCGTTGGTATCGCTCTGTTCTTCACCTTCGCTAACCCGTTCATTGCTCAGGTTGCCCAGTAATTTCCGCAACGCGGGAATCTGTGACTGAACAACGAACGAGCGAGGTATTGGCGTGAACATTAATGCAACTCTGATCGGCCAGGCCATCGCGTTCGCCATCTTCGTCCTGTTCTGCATGAAGTTCGTATGGCCTCCGGTCATCGCGGCTCTGCACGAGCGTCAGAAGAAGATCGCCGACGGCCTGGACGCTGCCAACCGCGCGGCTCGTGACCTGGAACTGGCTCACGAGAAAGCGGGTCAGCAACTGCGCGAAGCCAAGGCTCAGGCAGCCGAAATCATCGAGCAGGCGAAGAAGAGCGCTAACCAGATCGTTGACGAAGCCCGTGATCAGGCCCGTGGTGAAGGTGATCGCATGATCGCTCAGGCCAAGGCCCAGATCGAACAGGAACTCAACAGCGTCAAAGACGCCCTGCGTGCCCAAGTGGGTGCCCTGGCTGTCTCCGGCGCCGAGAAGATCCTGGGTGCTTCGATCGATGCCAACGCGCAAAAGCAGCTGGTTGATCAACTGGCCGCCGAGATCTAAGCAGAGGGCGATATGGCAGAACTGACCACATTGGCTCGTCCATACGCGAAGGCGGCTTTCGAGTACGCCCAGGCTCATCAGCAACTGGCCGACTGGTCCGCTGCTCTGGGTGTGCTGGCTGCAGTGTCGCGGGACGACACCGTGCGCCAGCTGCTCAAGGAGCCCCAGCTGACCGCGGCAGCCAAGGCTGACGCGCTGATCGACGTGTGTGGCGACAAGCTCAATGCTCCGGCCCAGAACTTCGTCCGGACTGTGGCTGAAAACAAGCGGCTCGACCTCCTGCCGACCATCTTCGTGATGTTCGAGCAGCTCAAGGCCGAGCAGGAAAAGCTGGTCGAGGTCGAGGTCACCAGTGCCTTCGCCCTGGACCAGGAACAGCAGGACAAACTCGCCAAGGCTCTCAGCGCCCGGCTCAGTCGCGAAGTGCGACTTCATGCGTCGGAAGACGCGAGCTTGATCGGCGGCGTGGTAATTCGCGCCGGTGACTTGGTAATCGATGGCTCGGTGCGCGGCAAAATCGCGAAACTGGCCGAAGCGTTGAAATCTTGAGTTTGAAGGGGCAGCGGCATGCAGCAACTCAATCCTTCCGAAATTAGTGAAATCATCAAGGGGCGCATCGAGAAACTCGACGTCGCCTCGCAAGCGCGCAACGAAGGCACCATCGTCAGTGTTTCCGATGGCATCGTGCGCATCTTCGGTCTGGCCGACGTCATGTATGGCGAGATGATCGAATTCCCGGGCGGCGTCTACGGTATGGCGCTGAACCTGGAGCAAGACTCCGTCGGTGCTGTGGTACTGGGTGAATACCAGGACCTCAAAGAAGGCATGAACGCCAAGTGCACCGGCCGCATCCTGGAAGTACCGGTTGGTCCGGAACTGCTGGGTCGCGTTGTCGACGCCCTGGGTAACCCGATCGATGGCAAAGGCCCGATCGATGCCAAGCTGACCGACGCAGTCGAGAAAGTGGCACCGGGCGTGATCTGGCGTAAGTCGGTAGACCAGCCGGTTCAGACCGGTTACAAGTCGGTCGACGCCATGATCCCGGTTGGCCGTGGCCAGCGCGAGCTGATCATCGGTGACCGTCAGATCGGTAAAACCGCTCTGGCCATCGACGCCATCATCAACCAGAAGAACAGCGGCATCCGCTGCGTCTACGTTGCCATCGGTCAGAAGCAATCGACCATCGCCAACGTCGTACGCAAGCTGGAAGAGAACGGCGCCCTGGCCAACACCATCGTGGTCGTTGCCAGTGCTTCGGAATCCGCCGCTCTGCAATACCTGGCTCCGTACTCCGGTTGCACCATGGGCGAATTCTTCCGCGACCGCGGTGAAGATGCCCTGATCGTGTACGACGACCTGTCCAAGCAGGCCGTAGCCTACCGCCAGATCTCCCTGCTGCTGCGCCGTCCGCCGGGCCGCGAAGCTTATCCGGGCGACGTGTTCTATCTCCACAGCCGTCTGCTGGAGCGCGCTTCCCGCGTTTCCGAAGAGTACGTAGAGAAGTTCACCAACGGCGAAGTGAAAGGCAAGACCGGTTCCCTGACCGCCCTGCCGATCATCGAAACCCAGGCTGGCGACGTTTCTGCGTTCGTTCCGACCAACGTGATCTCCATCACCGACGGTCAGATCTTCCTGGAATCCGCAATGTTCAACTCGGGTATCCGTCCGGCCGTCAACGCCGGTATCTCGGTATCCCGTGTGGGTGGCGCGGCCCAGACCAAGATCATCAAGAAGCTGTCCGGTGGTATCCGTACCGCGCTGGCCCAGTACCGTGAACTGGCGGCCTTCGCCCAGTTCGCCTCGGACCTGGACGACGCGACCCGCAAGCAGCTGGAACATGGTCAGCGCGTTACCGAGCTGATGAAGCAGAAGCAATACGCGCCGATGTCCATCGCCGAGATGTCGCTGTCCCTGTATGCCGCCGAGCGTGGCTTCCTGCAGGACGTCGAGATCGCCAAGGTGGGCGCCTTCGAACAAGCGCTGATCGCCTACTTCCAACGTGAGAACGCCGCTCTGCTGGCGAAGATCAACGAGAAGGGTGACTTCAACGACGAAATCGACGCTGGCATCAAGGCCGGCATCGAGAAGTTCAAGGCCACCCAAACCTGGTAAGCCGCAGCGGGGGTCGTTAACGGCCCCCGCCTGCTAAACCGATAGGTGTGAAATGGCAGGCGCAAAAGAGATTCGCAGCAAGATTGCGAGCATCAAAAGCACGCAAAAAATCACCAATGCCATGGAAAAGGTGGCGGTGAGCAAGATGCGCAAGGCACAAATGCGCATGGCGGCCGGCCGTCCCTACGCGGAGCGCATTCGCCAGGTGATCGGCCATCTGGCCAACGCCAACCCGGAATACCGTCACCCGTTCATGGTCGAGCGTGAAGTAAAACGCGTCGGCTACATCGTGGTGAGCTCCGACCGTGGCCTGGCTGGCGGCCTGAACATCAACCTGTTCAAGGCTCTCGTCAAGGACATGAGCGGGCAGCGCGATCGTGGCGCGGAGATCGATCTCTGCGTGATCGGCTCCAAGGGTGCATCCTTCTTCAAGAGCTATGGCGGCAACGTAGTTGCAGCTATCAGCCACCTGGGCGAAGAGCCGTCGATCAATGATCTGATCGGCAGCGTCAAGGTCATGCTGGATGCCTACCTGGAAGGTCGTATCGATCGCCTGTACGTGGTTTCCAACAAGTTCGTCAACACCATGACCCAGAAGCCGACCGTGGAACAGCTGATTCCGCTGGTGGCCGAGGACAATGCCGAGCTGAAGCACCACTGGGACTACCTCTACGAACCCGACGCCAAGGCCCTCCTCGACGGCCTGCTGGTGCGCTACGTGGAATCCCAGGTGTACCAGGCCGTGGTTGAGAACAACGCCTGTGAGCAGGCGGCCCGGATGATTGCAATGAAGAACGCTACCGACAACGCCGGTGATCTGATCAGTGGTCTGCAACTGATCTACAACAAGGCACGTCAGGCGGCGATCACCCAGGAAATCTCGGAAATCGTCGGCGGCGCTGCCGCGGTGTAAGAACAGGTTCAAAATTCAGAGGAACCAGACATGAGTAGCGGACGTATCGTTCAAATCATCGGCGCCGTGATCGACGTGGAATTCCCGCGCGATGCCGTGCCGAGCATCTACGAGGCCCTGAAAGTTCAGGGCGTCGAAACCACCCTGGAAGTTCAGCAGCAGCTGGGCGACGGCGTGGTTCGTTCCATTGCGATGGGTTCCACCGAAGGCCTCAAGCGTGGCCTGAACGTGGAAAGCACCGGTGCAGCCATCTCCGTCCCGGTCGGCACCAAGACCCTGGGCCGCATCATGGACGTGCTGGGCAACCCGATCGACGAAGCCGGTCCCATCGGCGAAGAAGAGCGCTGGGGTATTCACCGCGACGCTCCGTCCTACGCTGACCAGGCTGGCGGCAACGACCTGCTCGAAACCGGCATCAAGGTTATCGACCTGGTCTGCCCGTTCGCCAAGGGCGGTAAAGTCGGTCTGTTCGGTGGTGCCGGTGTAGGCAAGACCGTAAACATGATGGAACTGATCCGTAACATCGCCATGGAGCACAGCGGTTACTCTGTGTTCGCTGGTGTGGGTGAGCGTACCCGTGAGGGTAACGACTTCTACCACGAGATGAAGGATTCCGGCGTACTGGACAAGGTAGCCCTGGTTTACGGCCAGATGAACGAGCCGCCGGGCAACCGTCTGCGCGTTGCACTGACCGGCCTGACCATGGCCGAGAAGTTCCGTGACGAAGGCCGTGACGTACTGCTGTTCATCGACAACATCTACCGTTACACCCTCGCCGGTACCGAAGTATCCGCACTGCTGGGCCGTATGCCTTCGGCAGTAGGTTACCAGCCGACCCTGGCCGAAGAGATGGGCGTTCTGCAAGAGCGCATCACCTCCACCAAGAAAGGCTCGATCACCTCGATCCAGGCCGTCTACGTTCCCGCGGACGACCTGACTGACCCGAGCCCGGCGACCACCTTCGCCCACCTGGACGCCACCGTCGTACTGTCCCGTGACATCGCCTCGCTGGGTATCTACCCGGCAGTTGATCCGCTGGACTCGACTTCCCGTCAGCTGGACCCGCTGGTCATTGGCCAGGATCACTACGACACCGCTCGTGGCGTGCAGTACGTTCTGCAGCGCTACAAGGAGCTGAAGGACATCATCGCGATTCTCGGCATGGACGAACTGTCCGAGTCCGACAAGCTGCTGGTGGCCCGTGCTCGTAAGATCCAGCGCTTCCTGTCCCAGCCGTTCTTCGTGGCTGAAGTATTCACCGGCTCGCCGGGCAAATACGTCTCCCTGAAGGACACCATCGCTGGCTTCAAAGGCATCCTCAACGGCGACTACGATCACCTGCCCGAGCAGGCGTTCTACATGGTCGGCGGCATCGAAGAAGCCATCGAGAAAGCGAAGAAGCTGTAATCCGTGCGCCCGGCAACGGGCGCTTACGTGAGGCAAGGGTATGGCTATTACTGTCCACTGCGACATCGTCAGCGCCGAAGCGGAGATCTTCTCCGGTCTGGTCGAGCTGGTCGTAGCGCACGGCTCCCTGGGCGATCTGGGTATCGCTCCGGGCCACGCGCCGCTGATCACCGAGCTCAAGCCGGGTCCGATCCGCCTGGTGAAGCAGGGTGGCGAGCAGGAGGTGTACTACATCTCCGGTGGCTTCCTCGAAGTACAGCCGAGCATGGTCAAGGTTCTCGCCGACACCGTGATTCGCGCAGGTGACCTCGATGAAGCGGCTGCCCAGACCGCACTGAAGGAAGCTGAAAAGGCTCTGCAAGGTAAAGGTGCAGAGTTCGACTACAGCTCCGCCGCAGCCCGCCTGGCCGAAGCCGCAGCGCAACTGCGCACGGTCCAGCAGGTTCGCAAGAAGTACGGCGGCTAAGCCGCGAAGTCCCCAGGGACTTCAGCGTCAAATAGGAAAAGGGTAGCCTTGGCTACCCTTTTTCTTTTTCTACACCCGGGGTTTCCCCGCTCACCAGGACGGTCCCTCACTCATGTCCCTCGAAATCGTCATTCTTGCCGCTGGCCAGGGCACCCGCATGCGCTCGGCACTGCCGAAGGTCCTGCATCCGGTTGCTGGCAAACCGATGCTCGCCCACGTGATCGATATCGCTCGCGGCCTCAGCCCGACGCGAATCCATGTGGTGATTGGCCATGGTGCCGACCTGGTGCGCGAGCGCCTGCAGGCGGATGACCTGAATTTCGTGATCCAGGAGCAGCAGTTGGGCACCGGCCACGCCGTGGCGCAGGCTGCCCCGTTCCTGAGCGCGGACAATGTGCTGATCCTCTACGGCGATGTGCCGCTGATCGAGCAGCCCACCCTGGAGCGGCTGATGGCCCAGGCCACGCCGGAGCAGCTGGCGTTGCTGACCGTCGAGCTGGAAGACCCCACCGGCTACGGACGCATCATTCGCGATGGCGCGGGCGAAGTTCAGGCCATCGTCGAGCAGAAGGACGCCACTGCCGAGCAGCGCGCCATCCGCGAAGGCAATACCGGCATCCTCGCTGCGCCGCGTGAGCGCCTGCTGGGCTGGCTGTCGCGTCTTTCCAACTCCAACGCCCAGGGCGAGTACTACCTCACCGACGTCATTGCCATGGCAGTCGGCGACGGCCTGCGTGTGGCCACCGCCCAACCCGAGGTGGCGATGGAGACCCAGGGCGCCAACGATCGCCTGCAGCTCTCCGAGCTGGAGCGTTTCTTCCAGCAGCGGGTGGCGCGGCGCCTGATGGCCCAGGGCGTGACGCTGATCGATCCGGCGCGCTTCGACGTGCGGGGTGAAGTCAGCGTCGGCCGCGACGTGAGCATCGACATCAACGTGATCCTCGAAGGCCAGGTGGAGATCGAGGACGACGTACAGATCGGTCCGAACTGCTACATCAAGGACAGCACCTTGCGCCGCGGCGCCATCATCAAGGCCAACTCGCACCTGGAAGGCGCCCACGTCGGCCCCGACAGCGACGTCGGCCCGTTCGCTCGCCTGCGTCCGGGTAGCGTGCTGGAGCGCAAGGTGCATGTGGGTAACTTCGTCGAGCTGAAGAACGCCCACCTGCAGGACGGCGTGAAGGTCGGTCACCTGACTTACCTGGGCGACAGCGAAGTCGGTGCGCGCACCAACATCGGCGCCGGCACCATCACCTGCAACTACGATGGCGCGAACAAATGGCGCACCACCATCGGCGAGGATGTCTTCATCGGCTCCAACAATTCGCTGGTGGCGCCTGTGGATATCGGCACCGGCGCCACGACTGGCGCGGGTTCCACCATCACCGCCGAGGTTCCGGCCGGCACCCTCGGCGTCGGTCGCGCCAAGCAGCGGGTGATCGAGGGCTGGAAGCGCCCGGAAAAGATCAAGAAACCCTGATGCACAAGCCATCGTCCTGTGGGTAAGTTGTTATCCACAGGACGATGGCTCATTCCGTTATTCACAGGCCATCCCGCAAACCGCGGGGTGCCTCGTTCTCGCTGGAGTTTTCCCGGTCATGCTTGGCGTCGCCATCCTGATCTTTCTGATCACCGACCCGTTCGGCAACATCGCGGTATTCCTCGCCGCCCTCAAGTCCGTCCCCGCCGAACGCCGTCTGAAAGTGGCACTGCGCGAGCTGCTGTTCGCCCTGGGCCTGCTGCTGCTGTTCCTCACCCTGGGCGAACACATCCTCACCGGGTTGGGTCTGTCCAAGGAAGCCACCGGCATCGCCGGGGGTATCATCCTCTTCGTGGTCGCCATGCGCCTGATCTTCCCCACCCCCCAGGGCGTGCTGGGCGACATGCCGGACAACGAGCCGCTGTTCGTGCCGCTGGCCACTCCGGCTGTGGCCGGGCCCTCTGCGCTGGCGATGCTGATCACCCTGCGCAGCACCTACACTGGTCCGTTGTGGGAGCTGTATCTCGCGGTGATCCTCGCTTGGGCCGCGACTGCCTTCATCCTGATGCAGGCGGCGTTCCTCCAGCGCTTCCTCGGCCCGCGCGGGCTGATGGCCGTGGAACGCCTGGCCGGTATGCTGCTGATCATGCTCAGCGTGAACATGCTCCTGCAGAACGTGCGCAGCTTCCTGCACATCGCTGCCTGATGCTCTCCTCCTGAGAACCGCCATGATCCTGCGTGTCCTGACCTTCGCCTTGCTCACCACACTGCTTGCCGGCTGCGCCGACAAGGGCCTGCAGATCGATCGCGAGCATGTGTCGAAGAACCAGGACAGCCGCATCCAGTACGTCATCGTCCACTACACCTCGGCCGATCTGCCGCGCTCGCTGGCGCTGCTGACTCACGGTGAGGTGAGCGCGCACTACCTGATCGGTGACAACCCGGCGACCATCTACCAACTGGTGGACGAGAACCGCCGCGCCTGGCACGCCGGCGCCAGCGAATGGCAGGGGCGTACCTGGCTCAATTCCACCTCCATCGGTATCGAGCTGGTGAACCCCGGCTACCGCGATACCCCGAGCGGGAAGATCTGGTATCCCTACCCGGATGCGCAGATCGATGCACTGATTGCCCTGCTGCGGGATATCACCAAGCGCCAGGGCATCACCCCGGAACATATCCTTGGCCACAGCGACATCGCCCCGCAGCGCAAGGTCGACCCCGGTCCGCTATTCCCCTGGAAGAAGCTCGCCGACGCCGGCCTGATCCCCTGGCCTAAGCCGGGCGAGCTGGCACGCCGCCTGATCGAGCTGAACGGCAAGCTGCCGGCTCCTGGCTGGTTCCAGCAGCAGCTGGCGCGCCACGGTTACGCGGTGCCGCTCGATGGGGTGATGGATGAGGAAACCCGCAATGTGATCGCGGCATTCCAGATGCGCTTCCGCCCGGAGCGCTTCGACGGTGAGCCGGACCTGGAAACCGCCGCGCTGTTGCTGGCGGTACCGACCTCTTAAACCGGCAGCAGCAGGTAGAAGCGCGAGCCCTTGCCCTGTTGAGAACGCAGGGCGATGCGCCCGCCGTGCAGTTGCACGATTTCCCGGCATAGCGCCAGGCCAAGTCCGACGCCGCCTTTCTTGCGGCCCACCTGCACGAAGGGTTCGAAGATGCGTCCTTGCTGGCTCAGCGGGATGCCGTCGCCGCTGTCCTCCACCGCAATCGCCACGCGCTCTTCCTGGCAGCGCGCCTGCAGGCGAATGGTGCCGCCATCGGGTGTATGGCGCAGGGCGTTGCCGATCAGGTTGTCCAGCACTCGCTCGATCTGCGTGCGGTCGATATTGATGGCAGGCAGATCCTCGGCGATCTCCAGATCGAGCTCGATTCGCTTGTCTCCGGCCGGCCCGATGAAGCGCTGGTGAGCCTGGCGCAGCAGGTCGCCGACATCGCAAAGCTGTAGCTCGAGCTTCTGGGTGCCGCTCTGGTAGCGCGAGAAATTCAGCAGATCGTTGATCAGCCGCACCAGGCGGTGCATCTCCTCGTCCACGGTGCGCACCAGGTCGCGTTCGCGGGATTCCTCGGGAAACTTCAGGCGCTCGGCGAGCAGGCCGAAGGCCATGTGCATGCCCGTCATGGGCGTGCGCAGCTCGTGGGAAGCACGCAGTACGAAGTCGTTGCGCACGCGCTCGAAGGCCCGCTGCTCAGTGACGTCGCGTACCACCATGACCGCGCCGATGTTGCGTCCGTCGTCGTGGGTGACCGGCGACATGCCCCAGGTCAGCAGCCGACTCTCGCCGCTTACTTCTACCACCAGGTCCTGCGGGGTTTCCTCCAGCAGGTTGCCGCTCAGGACGCGCTGCACGGCCTGGGTCAGCGCCGGGTTGTTGAGCATCGTGCCCAGTTCCTGAGCCTGTGGATCGCTGTGGGAAAACAGCTGGCGCGTGGCCACCGGATTGGCGTGCTCGATGCGGCCGTGACGGTCGAGGATCACCAGGCCGTCGTCGATGCTGTCGAGTACTGCCAGCAGGCGCTTGCGGCCCGAACCCAGCGCCTCGGTATTGCTCGCGCGGTAAAGCCGCAGGGCTTCGGCCATCAGGCCGAAGCGGCGACTCAGGGACGACATCTCGGAGACGCCGGAAACCGGCAGGGTGACGTCGAAATCACCCTGGCCGATCTTGTCTGCGGCCTTGGCCAGCGTCTCGATCGGCGCGCCGAAGCGGCGGGCAATGCTGTGGGCAGTGATGAAGCCGACCACCAGGATGGCGATGCCGATGAGCCCGAGCAGGCCGCTGACCAGCAGGGTGCGGTCGCGTGCCGAGCGTTCGTCGGCGCTGATGTTCTCCATCGCCCCCTGGTGCAACGCCAGCAGGCGATTGCGCAGAACGTCGAGGGTACGGCTGAGGTCGCTGTCCTCCAGCAGTTCCGGGCGCCCCGGACCGGGCGTGTCGGTTGCCTCGATGAACAGCCGGTGAGCATCGGCGATTTCCGTCATGGCCTGACGCTCACTGCTGGTACGCGCCAGAGCCCGCCCCTGCTCGAGCGCCTGGGAGAAGTGCGTGCGGGCCTGCTCCAGGCGTTCCGGGCTGGGCCGCGCGCTGAGTACCTGCACCAGTTCATCGCCCAGCGCCTGGCGCAGACGCTGGCTGACCTCGATGACGTCGAAGTTGCGCTGGATCAGCTGGGCCTGCTCGCGGCCGGTCAGCACCACGCTGAACAGTCCGAGCAGCAGGCCCAGCAGCGCTACCGTGATCAGCGCCGAAATACTCAGGAAGAGTCTCGTGCGCAGCGTCATCGGGATCGGCAGGTTCACAGGCTGTACTGCTTGCGCTTGCGGTAGAGGGTGGAAGCGTCGATCCCCAGGGTCTTGGCGGCCTGGTCGAGGGTGGCGCTGGAGGCCATGACGGCAGCGATGTGGGCTTTCTCCAGTTCCTCCAGGCTCATGGCCTCGCCGATGCGCGGCGCCGAGTTGGTGGTTTGCTCACCGATAGCAAGCTGTTCGACACCGATAAGATCTAGATTGCAGATGATGCTCGCTCTTTCGATCACGTTGCGCAGCTCTCGCACATTCCCCGGCCAGTTATAGCGGCGCAGCAGCGCGCGCGCTTCCTCGGTGAAGCCGCGAGCAGGGCGGCCGTAGTCCTTCACGAAGCGGGCCAGGAAGCGCTCGGCCAGGCCGATGATGTCCTCGGCGCGTTCACGCAGTGGCGGCAGATTCAGCACGATGACGTTCAGACGGTAGAGCAGGTCTTCACGGAAAGTGCCTTGGGCGACCATGCCGGCGAGATCACGGTTGGTGGCGGCGAGGATGCGTACATCGGCGTTGCGGGTCACCGGATCGCCGATCCGCTCGTATTCCTTGTCCTGGATGAAACGCAGCAATTTCGGCTGCAGGATGAGGGGAAAATCGCCGATCTCGTCAAGGAACAGCGTGCCGCCATCCGCCTGGCTGATGCGCCCGAGGGTGTTTTCGGTCGCGCCGGTGAACGCGCCGCGGCAGTGGCCGAAGAGTTCGCTCTCCATCAGCTCGGCGGAGAGGGAAGGGCAGTTGATGGTCACGCAGGACTTCTTCGCCCGCTTGCTCCAGCCGTGGATGGCTCGCGCCAGCTCACCCTTGCCGGAGCCGGATTCGCCGAGGATGAGGATGTTGGCGTCGGTGGCGGCCACCTGCCTGGCCGTCTCCAGCACGGCGGCCATGGCCGGGCTGTGGGATTCGAGCACGTCGCCCTGCTTGCGCATCTCCCCTTCCAGCGCCTCGATGCGGGCGGTGAGCTGGCGCACTTCGAGCTGCTTGGCGGCGGCCAGGCGCAGCTGGTCGGGGCTGCAGGGCTTCACCAGGTAATCCGCAGCGCCGGCCTGCATGGCATCCACGGCGGTGTCCACGGCCGAATGCGCGGTGACTATCACCACGCGCATCCAGGGCGCCTGTACACGCATCTGCGCCAGCACATCCAGGCCGTTGTCGTCGCCCAGCCGCAGGTCGAGGAAGCACAGGTCGAACACCTGGCGCTGCAACAGGTTCTCCGCCTGCTGCGCGCTGCTGGCGGTGGCCACGCTGTAGCCCTCGTCCTCCAGGCAATAGCGGAACGAGCGCAGGATGGCGGACTCGTCATCGACCAGCAGGATCCGGCCTTGCTGTTCAGGCGTTGCGTCCATTCAGCGATTTCCTCGTTGTGTGATTCGTTGTTGTAAGGGGTGCGATTTTTCTTAGTCCAGGGATTTTCGTGCAAGTTGCAAGAATCTTTCGAGTCCTTCGGGCAGGGTGCACAGTCCGGGTTCTGCACAGACCATTCAACACATTGAATTACAAGAATTTTATCCACAAATCGCACTGGCACGGCGCTTGCGAATCCAATGTTGCACCATCGTTTGACGGAGACCGCCATGCCTGACTCGAAGATCCTTGCCCTCGTCCTGGGTTCCGCACTGCTCACCCTGCAACCGCTGGCCAGCCACGCCGCCGAGGCCGGGCTGAGCGCGCAACTGGCCGAAGCACGCCAGGAAGGTTCGATATGGACGGCCATCAACCTCAACCGCGAGCTCAAGCCCTACGCGATCAAGGTGGATGTGGAAAACGGCCGCGCGCAGCTGACCGGCGCCGTGGCCAGTGAAGAACAGAAGGCGCTGGCCGGGCAGATCGCCGGCAGTGTCGAAGGCATCACGGCTGTGGATAACCAGCTGGGGGTCGAGGCTTCGCTGGCTGACGCCCAGAAGGCCGACACCACCAAGGATTCAGGTGTGGTGCAGAAGTGGGACGACGCCACGCTGGCGGCGAAGGTGAAATCCAAGCTGCTGCTGGAGAAACACAGCGAAGGCCTGGATATCAAGGTCACCAGCAAGTCCGGCGCGGTCACCCTCGAAGGCACGGTTGTCAGCGAGGAGGCCAGTCAGCAGGCCGCCCACCTGGCGGCGCAGACCGAAGGCGTCAGCGCTGTGGATAACCGCCTGAAGGTCGATCCGGACGCGTCCTCCACGCAGACATTCGAGAAATCCGTCGGTGATGCCCAGGCCGCCGTGAGCGATGCCTGGATCACCAGCCAGATCAAGGCCGGCATCCTCTCCGCTCATGCGCTGCAGGGGCTGTCCATCGGCGTTTCCACCCGCGACGGCGTGGTCACCCTCAGCGGCCAGGTGCCCAACGCCGACGAACGCCAGCAATTGATTGATTCCGCCCGCAAGACCCGTGGTGTGCGTGAGGTGGACGCCACTGCGCTGAAGGTGGCCGGCCAGGCTGCCTGACTCTTCCACCCTTCCTTTGCAGGAGTACCTGTCATGACTCGAACGACCAGTCAGCTCAATGAACTCATCGAGATTACCCGTGACGGCCAGCGCTTTTACCAGCACGCCATCCAGGAAGTGAAGGATGCCCGGCTGCAGCGGCTGTTCCAATCCATGGCCCAGGCCAAGACCGACGTGATCAACGCCCTGGCCGGCAAGGTCGCCGCCAACCACGACGACCCCGCTACCGGCGGCACGCTGCTGGGCAAGCTGCGTCAGGTCTATGCCGACACCCGCGCGACCCTGGCCAGTGACGAAGGCGCCACCTATGTCGCCCAGCTGGAGGAAACCGAGGACCGCATCCTCCACGCCTTCGAGGACGCCCTGGAGAAAGGCACGCCGGAAACCCAGGCGCTGCTGCGCGCTGAACTGCCCAAGGTACGGGCTTGCCACGACCAGATGAGCCAGCTGAAGCACTCGCTTAAGTGATGCGGTTCACCCGAGCGCAGGGAGGCGCTCCGGCCTCGGGATTGCAAATCGCACGACCCATCCCGGCCCATCGTGCAGGATGCGACAGAAAAGCACCTTGGTACCATATTCAACTTATTGATTTAAAAGGAAAAAATAAGATTCAACAGACTGGCATGCGGCGTGCAATTCCTACTGCAAGACAGTCAACAGAACCACCCGCGACGACGAGAACCGGAAAGGCCAAGGAAACCGCCACAAGGTTCGACAGACAGATCGGCGACGGGCAGGAGAAACGGGATGAACAGCGGAACCAACAGCCAAGTGCAAGTCGCGCGTATCGATGTGTGGAGCCGGATCTTCTTCGCCGGTGCCCTCCTGCTGTTGCTGATCAACCAGGTGCAGCTGCAGATGCAGGTTTCCCAGGCCCAGGCCGCCAGCGCATCGGTCGCCTACGTTCCAGCTGTTTCCAACACCCCTGATTTGTACCGCGAAGCCTCGCGTTATCCACAGGCAGCCCCCGCCCGCAACCAGGCCCAGGTGCTGCAAACGCCGCAGGCGCAAACCCAGGCTCAGGTCCAGCCGATGGTTCGCCCGCAGGGGGGCTGGGTGTTCTGAGCCCATGCTTCTGAATCAACGGCTTTCTGAATCGCTGGCAGGCCACTGGCTTGCCCGACAGGTCCGCAGTGCCCGGAAGCGCCCGGGCGGACACCCCTTCCGGAGACTGCCTTGCGATGACTCCGGAGCAGGTACCCGAAGCGGTGCCGTACCGACAACGAGAAGAGGAGAGACCCCATGCTTAGCTGGGCACTGACATTCCTGATCATCGCCATCATCGCCGCGGTCCTGGGCTTCGGTGGCATCGCCGGCGCCGCGACCAGCATCGCCAAGATCCTGTTCGTGATCTTCCTGGTGCTGTTCATCGTGTCCTTCGTCATGGGCCGTCGCCGGGGTTGACGCCGCGGACCGGTGGAAGTTGAACAAGGAGCGTAGCGATGAGTTTTACCCGCAATCTGCTGCTGACGGCTGTACTGCTCGGCGCCGGGGCCCAGGCCCTGGCCGCCGAGGCGGACAAGGACGCGCAGTACCGCCTGAACGAGCTGGTGGCCAGTGACCCGCAGTACCGCGACACCTGGCAATCGGTGGTCAAGGACGAGAGCCGGCTGCCCGACTGGGTGATGAACCTCAGTGGCACCGCGACGCCGATGCAGGCGGTGGACGAGCAGGGCGACAAGTACCTGGTCGGCGAGTTGTGCGAAGCGCACAACTGCTCCGCCCATCGGCTGTACGTGGCTTTTACCTGGGACAAGGACAAGGCCTACGCGCTTTACGTGAAGGTTCCGGAGAACCTTCCGGCGGACAAGTCGCCGAGCAAGCACGCCAGTTTCCGCTGGCTGGGTGAGCCGGACGATTCGGTGAAACGGATCCTCGACGACCAGCTCAAGAGTGATCCGAACTGGTACTGACCCTACCAGCAGAGAGTTTCCGAGATACGCGTACCCAGAAGGCGTACGCACGGCCAGGGGGCCGGGATGTTCGGGATGCGTCTGGTCCTGAATGACCCAGGGGTACAGGGGGTACCTCCGCATCAAGCGGGCCGGGCCAGGCAAAGCCTCCGGAACCGACGCGGGATTCTCGCGCCGGCTCCGGAGCGCTTCATTTCATGCGGCGGCTGTCATGCAGAAGAGGGCATGCAGCAGCGGGCATGCAGCAGCGGATCATGGCTTGAAGTTGGCCGCGTCGCGCGCCCAGCCATCGAGTACCGGTTTCAGGTCCGTCAGATTCAGGTGAGTGCTGGTGTTCTCCAGTGTCTTGCCAGCGCCCTTGCGCACTACCTTGGCGACCGGTTTGCTGGTCGCGCCATCCAGAGCCTCGAATTCCACGTAGACCTCGGTGTCCTGGTCGCGGGTGCCAATCGCCGTGGTCGTCGCGGCCACCACCAGGGCAATCGGGATCACCTCATAGGCTTTCAGGCCTTCGGTGGAGATGTTCACCCCGGTGATCGCGGTGCGCAGCACCAGGGTGTCGCGATCAGCCTGCTGGACGATGCGGTAACGGCTGCCCAGTTGCAGCTCGACCTGCTTCTTCAGGTAATCGGGGATTTCGTTGAGGGTCTTCTGGTCGATGTTCTCGTTCGGCTTGGGCGGCGGGTAGTAGACCGGCCGCTCGACCAGTACCGAGCTGTAGTTCTGCAGCTTCAGCTCCGGGTCGACCCAGCGCAGCACCGGCTGTCCGCTGGGGGACGTGGCGGGCTTGAGTTGCGAGTAGTCGCCGAGGAAGCCCGAGTACTGCGAGGCGTCCGGTTTCTGGCTGGAGCAGCCGGCCAGCGCCAGGGCGCCAGTGAAAAGCAGGGTGGGTACTACGTAGCGTCGCGTCATAGAGCGTCCTTATTCAGAGTGTCACCGCGTTGTGCTTTCACCACACATTCAACAACCCGTTGCTACCCGGCTGTCGCGGTCATGGCGGCAGGGTATCCGCACGCTCGCTCGAAGCCGGTTGAACTTCACTGATGTCAGTCAATTCGGAGTGCTGTGGAAACGTCTTACAATCACTCGCCGATTCCCGTCGGTTGATTTACCTGACCTGTCGGGAACCAGCCACCGCCACAATGAAGAGCGGAATCCGGCGACTTATCCACAGGAGCGCCCGCATTCCCGCCAGCCTTGCAGTCGAAGGGCCCTTTGCTCGCCCTCGGCCATCCCTGACGGTCTCCGGACGGCGACCGTACATCTGGTAACAAGAAGCCGCGACCCGAACGTCCCGATCTTCCTGACCGATCAATCCGGGCCATTGATGGCCGATTTGCTCCAAGCCTAGACGGCTTTGAACAGCGCTGCGTGACAGGCGTTGAGGAACCTGTGTCATGCAGAAAATCAAGGGTCTCACGACCTGGAACCAAGGTTTCAGATGCCTTTTCCTATGCCGATTGTGCATGGGGTAGGCGTTTCCGGCATTAGACGGGAAAAGGGCGGGTCGGAATCATGCGCCCCTTTTTTCGCTGGCCGTCGGCATCCCGATGGCTCGGCGACCCCGACTTCCACAAGAATCAAGGGTGACTCACTATGGGCAAAGCCAAGCTCAGCCTCGCCTGGCAGATCCTCATCGGCCTGGTACTCGGAATCGCACTGGGCGCCGCGCTCAACCACTTCAGCGCGGAAAAGGCCTGGTGGATCAGCAATATCCTCCAGCCGGCGGGCGACATCTTCATCCGCCTGATCAAGATGATCGTCGTACCGATCGTGATTTCCTCGCTCATCGTCGGCATCGCCGGCATGGGTGATGCGAAGAAACTCGGCCGCATCGGCCTGAAGACCATCATCTATTTCGAAATCATCACCACGGTCGCCATCGTCGTCGGCCTGCTGCTGGCGAATATCTTCCAGCCCGGCGCCGGCATCGACATGAGCACCCTGGGCACTGTGGACATCTCCCAGTACGCGCAGACCGCCAAGGAAGTCGAACACCACCACGCGTTCATCGAGACGATCCTCAACCTGATCCCGTCGAACATCTTCGCGGCCATGGCCCGTGGCGAGATGCTGCCGATCATCTTCTTCTCGGTGATGTTCGGCCTGGGCCTGTCCTCGCTGCCGGCGCCGACCCGCGAGCCGCTGGTGAAGATGTTCCAGGGCGTGGCCGAGGCCATGTTCCGCGTCACCCACATGATCATGCGCTACGCCCCCATCGGCGTGTTCGCGCTGATCGCGGTGACGGTCGCCAACTTCGGCTTCGCCTCGCTGCTGCCGCTGGCCAAGCTGGTGGTCCTGGTGTACTTCGCCATCGCCTTCTTCGCCTTCATGGTGCTGGGCCTGGCCGCACGCCTGTTCGGCTTCTCGATCATCAAGCTGATGCGCATCTTCAAGGACGAGCTGGTCCTGGCCTACTCCACTGCCAGCTCCGAGACCGTGCTGCCGCGCATCATCGAGAAGATGGAAGCCTACGGCGCACCCAAGGCGGTGAGCAGCTTCGTGGTGCCCACCGGCTACTCGTTCAACCTCGATGGCTCGACCCTGTACCAGAGCATCGCGGCGATCTTCATCGCCCAGCTCTACGGCATCGACCTGTCCATCGGCCAGCAGCTGATGCTGGTGCTGACCCTGATGGTCACCTCCAAGGGCATCGCCGGCGTGCCGGGCGTTTCCTTCGTGGTGCTGCTGGCGACCCTGGGCAGCGTGGGCATTCCGCTGGAAGGCCTGGCCTTCATCGCCGGCGTCGACCGCATCATGGACATGGCGCGCACCGCGCTGAATGTGATCGGCAACGCCCTCGCGGTCCTGGTGATCTCCAAGTGGGAAGGCGTGTACGACGCACAGAAAGGCGCCCGCTACTGGGAAGCCATGCGCAACGGCCGTGTCGAACAATTCCTCGAAGGGGAAGGTTCCGACAGCAAAGAAAGCCCGGCCATGCATTGACCTGCAAGGGTTAGCCACAAGGCCCCGGTTTCGTCCGGGGCCTTGTCGTTTCTGGCGTAGGACTGGCCCGTGCCGCTATCATCGCGGCCATTCCAAGGGGGACATCGCATGCTCAACGGCCTGTGGCTGGGCTTTTTCATCGTCGCGGCGGTCACCGCGCTTTCCCGCTGGCTGCTGGGTGGTGAGGCCACCGTGTTCGCCGCCATGGTGGAAAGCCTGTTCGCCATGGCCAAGCTGTCGGTAGAGGTCATGGTGCTGCTGTTCGGCACCCTGACGCTGTGGCTGGGCTTCCTGCGCATCGCCGAGAAGGCCGGGCTGGTGGAGAAGCTCGCGGTGCTGCTCGGCCCGCTGTTCCGTCGCCTGATGCCCGAAGTGCCCGCTGGCCACCCGGTCATCGGCCTGATCACCCTGAACTTCGCCGCCAACGGCCTGGGCCTGGACAACGCCGCTACGCCCATCGGCCTGAAGGCGATGAAGGCGCTGCAGGAGCTCAACCCCGGCAGCACCACCGCGAGCAACGCGCAGATTCTCTTCCTGGTGCTCAACGCCTCGTCGCTGACCCTGCTGCCAGTGACCATCTTCATGTACCGCGCCCAGCAAGGCGCGGTGGACCCGACCCTGGTATTCCTGCCGATCCTGCTGGCGACCAGCGCCTCCACGCTGGTCGGCCTGCTCAGCGTGGCGGTGATGCAGCGCCTGCGCCTGTGGGACCCGGTAGTGCTGGCGTACCTGATTCCCGGCGCGCTGGCGCTGGGTGCCTTCATGGCACTGCTGGCGGGACTGTCCTCCGCCGCGCTGGCGCAGCTGTCCTCGTTGCTGGGCAACCTGACGCTGTTCGGCATCATCATGCTGTTCCTCGTCGTCGGCTGGCTGAAGAAGGTGCCGGTGTACGAAACCTTCGTCGACGGTGCGAAGGAAGGCTTCGACGTCGCCAAGAGCCTGCTGCCCTACCTGGTCGCAATGCTTTGCGCAGTCGGTGTGCTGCGCGCCTCTGGTGCCCTGGAGATGGCGCTGGACGGCATCCGCTGGGTGGTGGAAGGCGTGGGCTGGGACACCCGCTTTGTCGATGCGCTGCCCACCGCCCTGGTCAAGCCATTCTCCGGCAGCGCCGCGCGGGCGATGCTGCTGGAGACCATGCAATCCCATGGCGTGGACAGCTTCCCGGCCCTTGTAGCGGCTACCGTGCAGGGCAGTACCGAGACCACCTTCTACGTGCTCGCCGTGTACTTCGGCGCGGTCGGCATCCAGCGTGCCCGCCATGCCGTGGGCTGCGCGCTGCTGGCGGACCTGGCCGGCGTACTGGCGTCCATCGGCGTCTGCTACTGGTTCTTCGCCTGAAGCGCGTGAGCGGTCTTGCGCACCGACTGGGCCTGGAACAGCAGCCACTCGCGCTGGATCACGCTATAGGGCACGAACACGCTCAGGCGTGACATACCGGCCAGCTCCGGGCGGTTCGCCGGCGGCCGGAAGCCTGCCTGGAAGCCGATGTTGATCCCCAGCACGCTGCCGTCGCTGCCGATCAGCGGCCCGCCGGACATGCCCTTGGCGATGGCCGCGTCGTGCACGCCGTAGCGTTCGCCGCTGGCCGAACCGTCATCGACAAAGGGCACCGGCCAGATCTTGCCCATGCTGCTCATCGGAATCAGCAAAGAACTGCTGCCCAGCGCCGTGACCACCTCGCCAGCGCGGAACTGGCGCCATTGCGGAAGCGCACCGTCAGCCTTGTGCGCGATGAACAGCAGGTCGCAGCCGGTACTGCAGCGATAGGCCTGGTTGCGCAGGAACGGCGTATGAGCGGCGGTCACGGCGTAATCGGCATTCCATTGCACCGCCGAGGCGACGATGAAGCCCGGAATCGGTGGTCCGGAGAGGACGGTGAAGTAGCGCTCCGTCAGGCGGCCATCGGTTTCCGGCGAGACCCAGCCGTTGCAGCCGGCCAGGGAACACAGCAACAAAATTCCCCATAGATTCTTCATGTGAAAGCTCTCCCTTTTTGTGGGAAAGCTAACTTCTAATTAGGGAAATTTCTTATATAAAAATAAGATTCTTACTTGCGATATTTCATTGGGAATTATCTTGAATAATGAAAGTTTCCTACAGTTAATTGTGTAGGAAGTTAAATATGTAAAGGGTCAAGTAACTTATCTATTGATTTGAATATATTTAGAAGAATGAGAGCTCTATCGCTAAACACAGTCTTCCGACGAGCGGTCACGAAGCTTTCGCCAATCTTTCAATTCCAGTAAATATGGGCCTTTCAGCCATTTTCTGATTGTCGAGCCGAGGCTTTTACACATAGGGTTACAAATCAATCGCCCATCCAGTGCCTGCCTGCCGCGGATGGGGATCATCGATTTCCCTGCCGGGAAGTCCCCCGTGTAACAGCCCTGAGTGATGTTCTTATGGCCTCGAACAACTCCAAAGCCAAAGCCGTCTTCCGTGTGGTGAGTGGCAACTTCCTCGAGATGTATGACTTCATGGTGTATGGCTTCTATGCCACCGCCATTGCCAAGACCTTCTTCCCCGGCGATGACCCCTTCGCCTCCCTGATGCTGTCGCTGGCGACCTTCGGCGCCGGTTTCCTGATGCGCCCGCTCGGCGCCATCTTCCTTGGCGCCTATATCGACCGCCACGGCCGCCGCCAGGGGCTGATCATCACGCTGGGCCTGATGGCCATGGGCACCCTGCTGATCGCCTTCGTCCCGGGCTACGCCACGCTCGGTGTGGCAGCGCCGCTGCTGGTGCTGTTCGGCCGGCTGCTGCAGGGCTTCTCCGCTGGCGTCGAGCTGGGCGGCGTGTCGGTGTACCTGGCGGAAATCGCCACTCCCGGCAAGCGCGGCTTCTTCGTCAGCTGGCAGTCGGCGAGCCAACAGGTTGCGGTGGTCTTCGCCGGCCTGCTGGGGGTGATCCTCAACCACTGGCTGAGCCCGCAGGACATGGGCGAGTGGGGCTGGCGCGTGCCCTTCTTCGTCGGCTGCCTGATCGTCCCGGCGCTGTTCATCATCCGCCGCTCGCTGGAGGAAACCCCCGAGTTCCAGCAGCGCAAGCATCGTCCGACCCTGAGCCAGGTGCTGCGCTCCATCGGCCAGAACTTCGGCCTGGTGCTGGCCGGCACCGCCATGGTGGTGATGACCACGGTGTCCTTCTACCTGATCACCGCCTACACCCCGACCTTCGGCAAGAACGAACTGCACCTGTCGGACTTCGACAGCCTGCTGGTGACCATGTGCGTGGGCCTGTCCAACTTCATCTGGTTGCCGCTGATGGGCGCGGTATCCGACCGTATCGGGCGCAAGCCGCTGCTGCTGGCCGCCACCGTGCTGGCGCTGGTCACCGCCTACCCGATGTTGTCCTGGCTGGTGGCCGAGCCGAGCTTCGCGCGTCTGCTGGAAGTGGAGCTGTGGCTGTCCTTCCTCTATGGCAGCTACAACGGCGCGATGGTCGTCGCGCTCACCGAGATCATGCCGGCGGACGTGCGCACTACCGGCTTCTCCCTGGCCTACAGCCTGGCGACCGCGACCTTTGGCGGTTTCACCCCCGCGGTCTGCACCTGGCTTATCCACACCCTGGACAACAAGGCCGCGCCGGGCATCTGGCTCAGCGGTGCAGCGGCCCTGGGCCTGCTCGCCACCCTGGTGCTGTTCCGCAAGGGCGCCCGCGTGCGCCCCGGGGCCCTGGCCGCCAGTGCCTGAGTTCAGCTGCGACGTTCTGCCCCAGTACGGTTCCGGGCGGCATTGACCCAGGTCAGGCCCGCCCGGCATCCGTGGGAGAAGGATAGGGTCATCCCAATCCCTCTTCGCCAGCGGAGAACGCGTCATGATGACCCACACCACCGCCGAGCTCGCAGCCCTCGGGGCTGTTGGCGCCGATCACTGGATAGAAACCCTCGACGACGGCAGCCATGTGCTGATCCGCCCGTTGCGCGCGGAAGATCGCGAGCGCGAACGCCTGTTCCTCGAGCGTCTGTCCCCGATGACCCGCAAGTTCCGCTTCCATGGCGAAGTGAAGATCGACGACAAGCTGCTCGATCGCCTCATGGATGTCGACTACCAGACCACCATGGCCTTCATCGCCCTGACTCATGTGGACGGCGAACTGCGCGAAGTCGGCATCAGCCGTTATGCGGCTGTGGATAACCAGCAGTGCGAATGCGCGGTGACCGTCGCCGACGAGTTCAAGCAACTGGGCCTCGGTCTTGCGCTGATGCGCCACCTGATCGACGTGGCCAAGCGCAACGGTTTCCACCAGATGTACTCGATCGACTCGTCCATGGACCGCGACATGCGTGACATGGCGCGCGAGCTGGGCTTCCGCGCCCAGGTCGACCCGGATGATTCCTGCCAGGTCATCCGCCGCCTCGCACTCTGAAGCCTGAAGGCGTTCCGACGGGGTTTCAGCCCCGTCGGCGCCACAGCGCCAGCCCCACCAGTACTGCCAGCAACACCGCGCCCAGCGCCGCCAGCGGATAGACCATGTCGTCATCCAGCAGCGGTTTCTCGATGCGCAGATAACCCTCATCCTTGAACAACTGCTTCGCCACGTCGTTGGCGTGGGCCAGGCTGACCTTCGCCAGGCGCTTGTCCTCGTCCGGGAACTTGCCGTCGTCGAAGTCCGCCAGCGCGCCCCAGTAGTAATCCGCCAGTGTCGAATTGCCCGGCGTGCTCCAGGCCAGTTGCGCCCGCGCCACGCGCTGGATGCGGGCAAAGCGCTGAGGGTCGAGGCCGTCGTGGCGGATCTTTTCCACCAGCTCCCTCAGGGCCTTTTGCGCCACCTCCTGCTCATCCCGTTCGACATTCGCGTTGAGGCTCATGAAGCCCTGGTTGGCCCAGGCGGTGCGTTCGCTCCAGGGGCCGTACGACAGCTCGCGGCGAACGCGCAGCTCGGTGTAGAGCGCATCGTTCAGGTAGGCCTGCAGCAGGTCCAGCGTGGCGCCGTCGGCATCCTCGGGCTCGGGGAATATCCAGTGCAGGACTGCAATTTCGCCGAACAACCCGGTGGCCAGGCTGCGCTGGCGCTCGGCGGCTTTCTTCATTTGCGGCAGGTCGCGGCGCTCCGGCGTGTCGTGATCGACGAGAGCGCCATAGGTGCGGCCCAGGTAGACCGGCAAACGCGGGTCGAGGTCGCCGACGATGATCAGGGTCATGTTGCTGGGGACGTACCAGTCCTTGCGCAGCTGCTCCAGCTGGGCCTGGGTGAGGTTATCCACAGGCGCGCGCTCATCGCAGGACAGCCCCAGCTCCACGGCCAGTTGTTCCTGGCCGGCGCGGCTGACGTTCTGGTGATCCAGCCAGCGCTGCAGGTGCGAATAGTGGCCGCCGTCCTCGCGCACCAGCACCTGCTTGGCGGAGTCGATCTTGCGCTGGTCGAGCTGGGTGCGGGTGATGATTTCCAGCAGCAGGTCCAGCACCTGGCGCTGGGTGGCCGCGGGGGATTCGACGACGAAGGCGGTGTCGCCCTCGCTGGTGTAGGCGTTCCACTGACCGCCCAGGGCCTGCATGCGCGCTTCCAGGTCGGCCTCGTCGCCGCCGTCCAGGCCACTGAAGAACAGGTGCTCCATCAGGTGCGGAAGCTGCCGGTCGCGGCAGCTGAAATCGCTGAAGCCGACACCGACGATCAGGCGGATCGACACGTGGCCCTTCTCGCGGGTGGGCTTGAACAGCACGCCCATGCCGTTCGCCAACTGGTAGGCCTCGACCGTCTGTCGCTGGTCCGCATGGGACCAGGCGCTGAGCAGCAGGGACAACAGGGGGACGAACAACCAACGCATGAGCGGTGTGCCTGAACGCAAAGCCGTGAGGATAGCGGATTGACCGGCGCGAACCCACCGCGTTCAACCTTTGTCGGGTGGCATCTTCGGTCATGGGCACTGGCTTGCATGGTCACTGTCGCTGCCGGACCACGACACTACGCTCAGATCATCTAACCTCACTGATGGACCCGTTGTTCGTTCCGCGCGGAGCGATCTGGAGGCTACATGCGTGTCCTGGTTACCGGCGCCGCGGGAATTCTCGGGCAGAGCCTGCTCAATGAGCTTGCTGTTCAGCATCTGGACTGGACGCTCATTGCCGCCGATATGCAGCGGATCAAGTCCCAGGGCCTGCGGCCGAACATCGAGCCGGTAGCGCTGGACCTCAGCGTGGCCGCCAATACGCGGGCCTGCGTGGAACACTGGAAGCCCGACGCGATCGTGCATTTGGCCGCGGTCGTGAATCCGCCGCGGGAGATGACGCCGCAGAAGCGCCATGCCATCGAGGTCGGCGGCACCCGCGCGCTGATCGAAGCGGCGCGGGACACCGGTGTCCAGCAGCTGATTGTGACCAGTTCCGGCGCCGCCTATGGCTTCCACCGCGACAACGCCGAATGGATCGACGAATCGCATCCACTGCGTGGCCATCCCCACCTGCTCCACGCCCGCTGCAAGCAGGAGATCGAGCAACTGCTGGCCAGCGCACGGGAGCGTTATCCACAGCTCAAGCAGCTGATCCTGCGCCCCGGAACCATTCTCGGCCGGCGTGTGCATAACCCGTTGGCCGAGCTGTTTGCCCGACCCACCCTGGTGGGAGTGCTCGGGCATCGCAGCCGCTTCGTGTTCATCTGGGACCAGGACGTGGTGAACGTGATCCGCCAGGGGCTGGAACGCGGCAGCGAGGGCATCTACAACCTCGCCGGTGACGGCGCATTGTCCATGCGCGAGATCGCCGGCCTGCTCAACAAACCCTACCGGCCCATGCCGGCAAGCCTGATGCGCGTAGGGTTGGGGCTGCTCAAGCCGCTGGGGCTGTCGCGCTTCGGGCCCGAGCAGGTGGACTACCTGCGCTACCGGCCGGTGCTGGACAACCGACGGCTGAAAGAAGAGTTCGGTTACGAACCGCGCTACTCCAGCCGCGAGGCGTTCCTGGCCTATCTGGCCGCGCGGGGCCCGAACGGCTGATTCGCGGTTCTGTGGAAAACCTGTAGACAAGTCTGTTGAAAAACCTGTGAGCCGATCTCCGGGATCGGCCCCTGGCAGCTCTCGTCAGCTCTCCGACTGGCGCCGCCGCTGGCGATACTCGCCCGGCGTCAGCCCGGTCCAGTGGCGGAAGGCACGGAAGAACACGCTGGGCTCGGAATAACCGAGCAGGGCGGCGATATCCGTGGCCGGCAGGTTGCCTTCCCCCAGGTAGCGCTCCGCCAATTGCCGCCGGGTATCGGCCAGCAGCTGTTGATAACTGCTGCCTTCCTCCGCCAGCCGGCGTTGCAGCGTGCGTTCGCTCAGGCCCAGTTCGCTGGCGACGGCAGCACGGCCGGGTTCGCCGCGGGTCAGTTGCTCGCCGAGCAGGGCGACTACCCGGCCACTGACACTCGCGCTGGGCAGGCGGGCGAGCAGGCCCTCCGCGTGCTGGCGCAACAGATCACGCAGCGGCGGGTTGGCCTGCGGCAGCGGAGTATCGATGAGCGCCCGGGGCAGGCCCAGGGCATAGTCCGGTGCGTCGAATTGCAGAGGGCAGTCGAAGGCCTTTTCGTAGTCCGCGAGGCTTTCCGGCTGGCTGTGGATGAAACGGCAGCCGGCCAGTTGCAGGCCGCTGAGCAGGGCGCGCAACTGCCGTGACCAGAACCCCAGCAGCGCCAGCGCGCGGGCGCGGGTGGCTGGCGGTTCCGGGTTCAGCGGGCGGTAGCTCACCCAGATGATCTCGGCCTGGGCCTCGATGGATACCTGGCCGCCTTCGCCCACCAGGCGCTGGTAGCGCATGGCCGACTCGAGGGCGTCACCCATCGTGGTGCTCGACTGCAGCAGGTAGCCCAGCGCGCTGAAGGATGCCGGTGACAGCGCACGGCCCATGGCCAGGCCGGGCTCGTCATGCTTCAGGTCGGTCTGGATCACCTGCCACATGCGCTCCTGCAACGCGAAGTCGATGCGCGCGTCCGGGTCGCTGAGCTGGGATTCTTGAATGCCGCTGGCGGCGAGCAGGGCGTCGCGGTTCAGACCGAGACGCACAGCCGCCAGCAGGATGGCCTGGGTCAGACTGGCGCTGACCGAGGGAGGGCGTTGGGATTGAGTGCATGCTTCCATGGCGGCGGATTCTGCCCGAACCCTGGGCGTCGTGATATCAGGACTTTGTAGGGGCTGGCGAAGGTTCCGACGGAACGTTCGCACAGGCCCCCTGGCCATCAACCCGTCGCGCTGGAGCCGGGGGGAGCCGGCCGCTGGTGATCCTGTACCGCTTCGACTTCGCGTTCGACGAAGTCTTCGTCTTCCACAGGTTCGCCGATTGCCGAACTGCTGGCATCGGGGTTGTCCAGCACAGCATAGGCGATGGCGCAGAACAGCGAGTTCAAGCGTTTCATGTCGCTGATCAGATCAAGGTGCAGCGAGCTGGTCTCGATGCTCTGCACCACCTGCTGGCGCAGGCGGTCGACGTGGGAGTGGGCGAAGCGTCGTTCCTGCAGGCGGAAGCGCTGCTTGGCGCGGCGCAGGCGCTTGGCGCCTTCCTGGTCGCCATTGAGGAACACCGAGAGCGACAGGCGCAGGTTGGCCACCAGTTGGCCGTGCAGCACGGTGATCTCCTCCAGGCCGTTGTCGGAGAAGGAGCGGCTGCGCGAAGTCTTCTTGTCCTGCACGGCGCCGAGCATGTGCTCGATGATGTCGCCGGCCTGTTCCAGGTTGATCGCCAGCTCGATGATCTCCGCCCAGCGGCGGCTGTCGGCTTCGCTCAGGTCCTCGCGGGGCATGCGTGCCAGGTACAGCTTGATCGCGGTGTAGAGCGCGTCGACATCGTCGTCCTGCTTGCGGATTTCCTTGCCCAGCAGCGGATCGCCGCTGTGGATAACCTGCATCAGGTTGTTCAGCATCTGCTCGACGATATCGCCCATGCGCAGGGTTTCGCGCACCGCGTTGACCAGCGCCAGGCTCGGCGTATCCAGTGCTGCCGGGTCGAGGTGGCGCGGGCGCACGGTGTCTTCCGGGGAGTGGCGGTCGGGCATGATGCGGGTGCAGAACGCCGCCATCTGCCCGGTCAGCGGCAGGCAGGCGAGGCAGCGGGTGGCGTTGTAGAGCACATGGAAGGCGATCACCAGTTCGGCGGTGCTGAACTGCCAGTGGTCGATCCACTCGGCCAGCGGACCCACCAGCGGCAGCACCAGGGCGCAGCCGGCGACCTTGAACAGCAGGCTGCCCAGCGCCACGCGGCGACCGGCGGCGTTCTGCGAGGAAGCACTGATCATCGCCAGGATGCCGCTGCCCAGGTTGGCGCCGACCACCAGGCACAGCGCCACTTTCAGCGAGATCACCTTGGAGGCCGCCAGCGTCGCGGTGAGCAGCACGGCGGCCAGGCTGGAGTAGGAAATCATCGCGAACAGCGCGCCAGTCAGGGCATCCAGCATCACGTCGCCGGTGAGGCTGGAGAACAGCACCTTCACGCCCTTGGCCTGGGTCATGGGCTCGGCGGCGGCGACGATCAGCTGCAACGCGAGGATGATCAACCCCAGGCCGATGAACACCCGGCCCAGCTGGCCTAGGCGCGTCTGCTTGCGGCCGAGGAAGAAGATCACTCCGAAGAAGATCAGCAGCGGCGACAGCCAGGACAGGTCCAGGGTCAGCACCCGCGCCATCAGTGCCGTGCCGACGTCGGCGCCGAGCATGATCGCCAGCGCCGGCGCCAGGGCCATCAACCCGGTGGCGACGAAGGAGGTGGCCAGCAGCGCCGTGGCGTTGCTGCTCTGCACCAGGGCGGTGACGCCGATGCCGGCGGCGAAGGCCAGCGGGCGCTTCTCCACGCTGCGGCTGAGGATTTTTCGCAGGTTACTGCCGTAGACCCTGAGGATGCCGGTGCGGACGATATGTGTGCCCCACACCAACAGGGCGACGGCAGAGAGCAGATCGAGCAGTTTGAGCATGTCGGGCCCCCTCGCACTCAAGCGGGCCCGTGGGCGGTGCGTCCGTCAACGGACCCTGTAACGACCTCGCCCGCGGCTCCGTACAGACAGCGCGGAGGGCCGAGAAGGACACGGCAACGCTCAGGCGATTGTCACAAGACTGTCATGGTAGACCCCCGTTCTTCCTTGAGGGTTCGCCAAATCTCTGATTTGCCGGCAATCCTGTCTGTCAGTAAAGCCGATCAAAAGCGGATGCGAGCGCCTTTGCATCGGTTATTTCGCACGGAATGGCGAGCGGTAATGTCTAGACTGCCTGTCCACTTGCTGAAAGAAACACACCAAGGGTCGAGGAGTAGTCCCATGCGTTGGTCGTTCCCCCTCCTGATTGCGCTGGCGGTTACCGGTTGTGGCGACAAGTCGGCGTTGCCATTCACCGCCGGTACCGGGCCGCAACCGCAGCTGCCGGAACCGCAGAGCAGCCTGCTGCCTACCGTCAACATCGCCAATGCCACCGGCTGGCCTGCCGACCAGAAGCCGCGAGCGGCCGAAGGCCTGGAAGTGCAGCGCTTCGCCGACAAGCTCGAACACCCGCGCTGGCTTTACGTGCTGCCCAACGGCGACGTGCTGGTGGCGGAAAGCTCGGCGCCGCCCAGGGAAGAGTCCGGCGGACTGAAGGACTGGGTCGCCGGCAAGGTGATGGAGAAGGCCGGCGCCAACGTACCTAGCGCCAACCGCATCACCCTGCTGCGCGATGCCGATGGCGACGGCGTGCCGGAGCAGCGCAGCGTGCTGCTCGAGGGTTTGTTCTCGCCCTTCGGCATGGCCCTTGTGGATAACTGGCTGTACGTCGCCAATGCCGACGCGGTGGTGCGTTTCCCCTACAAGACCGGCGAGACGACGATCAGCGCCAAGGCCGAGAAGGTCGTCGACCTGCCGGGCGGGCCGATCAACCACCACTGGACCAAGAACATCCTCGCCAGCCCTGACGGCCATTACCTCTACGCCACCGTCGGCTCCAACAGCAACGTCGGCGAGAACGGCCTGGATGCGGAGAAGAACCGCGCGGCGATCCTGCAGATCGACCTGTCCAACCGCAACGTGCGGGTGTTCGCCTCCGGCCTGCGCAACCCCAACGGGCTGGATTGGGAGCCCAACAGCGGCGCCCTGTGGACAGCCGTCAACGAACGCGACGAACTGGGCAACGATCTGGTGCCCGACTACATGACCTCGGTGAAGGACGGCGGCTTCTACGGCTGGCCCTGGAGTTATTACGGCCAGCATGTGGATAAACGCGTTGAGCCGCCGCTCCCGGACAGGGTGGCGGAGGCGCTGGTGCCGGATTACGCCCTCGGCGCGCACACCGCTTCCCTCGGCCTTGCCTTCTATCAGGGCAGTCTGCTGCCGGAGCGCTATCGTGGCGGGGTATTTATCGGCCAGCACGGCTCGTGGAACCGCAAGCCGCGCAGCGGCTACCAGGTGGTGTTCATCCCCTTCGGCGGCGGCAAGCCCAACGGCCAGCCGGTGACGGTGCTGGACGGCTTCATCAACGACAACGACGAAGCCATGGGCCGGCCGGTCGGCGTCGCTGTGGATAAGTTCGGCGGCCTGCTGGTGGCCGACGATGTGGGTAACACCGTCTGGCGCCTGCGCCCGGCGACCCTGAAGTGAATCGACAAGGAGAAAGCATGGCGATTGCCCGGCGTATTGCCCTGATGACCTTGCTGCTGGCGCTGGGCGCCTGCAGCAGCCTGTTCGGCACGCGCGACCCGCTGAACATCGATCTGGTCGGCCTGGAGCCGGCCACCGGGCAGGGCATGGAAGCGCGCTTCACGGTCAAGCTGCGGGTGCAGAACCCCAATGACCAGGCCATCGACTACAACGGCATCGCCCTGGACCTGTCGGTGAACGGCCAGCCGCTGGCCAGCGGGGTGAGCGACGCCAGCGGGCAGGTGCCGCGCTTCGGCGAAACAGTGATCAGTGTGCCGGTGAGCATCTCGGCCTTTTCCGCCTTCCGCCAGGCCTGGGGCCTGTCCGGCGGGCCGCCGCGTCAGGGCATGCCCTACGAGATCAACGGCAAGCTGGCGGGTGGCCTGTTCGGCACGGTGCGCTTCAACGACAAGGGCGTGCTGAACTGGCCGGAGCCGGTCGCACGCCCTTGACGTTGGGCTGCTGTGGATAAGCCGGGCTGTGGATAGCCCGGCTTTTTATTGCCCGGCTGTTATTCAGCACCGGTGGATAACACTTATGAATTACTGCCCCGGAATGTCCTTGCGCAGTTTCACCGGGTCTTCCTTCTTGCCGCGCGCGGTGCGCATGCGAATGTTCAGCGCTTCCACCGCCAGCGAGAAGGCCATGGCGAAGTAGACATAGCCCTTGGGCACGTGGACTTCGAAGGCTTCGGCGATCAGCACGGTGCCGACCACGATGAGGAACGACAGCGCCAGCATCTTCAGCGACGGGTGTTTGTCGATGAAGTCGCTGATGGCGCCGGCCGCCAGCATCATCACCAGCACCGCGACAACGATCGCCGCGACCATCACCGGCACGTTGGAGACCATGCCCACGGCGGTGATCACCGAGTCCAGCGAGAACACGATGTCGATGATGGCGATCTGGATGATGGTGCCGATGAAGCCGCCCATCACGCTCTTGGGTTCGCCCTCGGTTTCGTCCTCGCCTTCCAGGCCGTGGAAGATCTCGCTGCTGCTTTTCCACAGGAGGAACAGGCCGCCGAAGAACAGGATCAGGTCGCGCCCGGAGATGCCCTGGCCGAACACTTCGAACAGGTCCGCGGTGAGGCGCATGACCCAGGTGATCGAGAGCAGCAGCAGGATGCGCGTGACCATCGCCAGCGCCAGCCCGAAGAAGCGCGTGCGCGGCTGCATGTGCTTGGGCATGCGGCCGACCAGGATGGAAATCATGATGATGTTGTCGATGCCCAGGACGATTTCCAGGGCAGTCAGGGTGAAGAACGCAATCCAGATTTCAGGGCTGGTCAGCCATTCCATTTGAGCGGTACTCGAAGTCAGTCGTTAAAGAGAGGAAAAAGGCCCAGCAGCAGGGCCGCGGCGAGGATCGCCAGGCACACCAGCACGGCCCACTTGAGGGTGAAGCGCTGGTGGTCGCCGAAGTCCACCTTGGCCAGCCCCACCAGCAGGTAGGTCGAGGGCACCAGCGGGCTGAGCAGGTGTACCGGCTGGCCGACAATGGAGGCGCGGGCCATTTCCACCGGGGTGATGCCGTACTGCGCGGCGGCCTGGGAGAGTACCGGGAGCACGCCGTAGTAGAAAGCGTCATTCGACATGAAGAAGGTGAACGGCATGCTCACCAGCGCCGTGATGGTCGCCAGGTACGGCCCCAGCGCCGGCGGGATCACCGCCAGCAGGCTTTTCGACATGGCTTCGACCATCCCCGTTCCGGAAAGAATCCCGGTGAAGACCCCGGCGGCGAAGATCAGCGAGACCACCGCGAGGACGTTCTCGGCATGGGCGCCGATGCGCTTTTTCTGCTCCATGATGCAGGGATAATTCACGATCATCGCGATACCGAAGGCGATCATGAAGAGAACCGGCATCGGCAGCAGGCCGGCGATCAGGGTGCCCATCAGGACCACCGTGAGCACCGCGTTGAACCACAGCAGCTTAGGCCGGCGCGCTTCGGGGAACTGCGAGACGCTGACCTCGGCCATGGCGTCGTGGTCGGTCGGCAGGTGCAGCTCGCCCAGGCGGGCACGCTCACGTTTGCCGTAGACCCAGGCCAGGCCGAAGATCGCCGCGATGCCGGCAAGCATGGCCGGGATCATCGGCACGAAGATGTCTGCCGGGTCCACGTGCAGTGCGCTGGCCGCGCGGGCGGTCGGGCCGCCCCAGGGGGTCATGTTCAGCACGCCGCTGGAGAGCATGATCAGGCAGGCCATCAGCAGCGGGCTCATGCCCAGCCGGCTGTACAGCGGCAGCACGGCCGCCACGCAGATCATGTAGGTGGTCGAGCCGTCGCCATCCAGCGAGACGATCATCGCCAGCGCGGCGGTGCCCATCGATACCTTCAGCGGGTCGCCCTTGACCAGCCTGAGGATGCGCCGCACCGCCGGGTCGAACAGTCCGGAGTCGATCATGATGGCGAAGTAGAGGATGGCGAACATCAGCATCACACCGGTCGGCGCCAGGGTGCGGATGCCGTCCAGCATCATCGGCCCCAGGCCCTTGGCGAAGCCGCCGAGCAGGGCGAAGGCGATCGGGACCAGGATCAGCGCGATCAGCGCCGACAGACGCTTGGTCATGATCAGGAACATGAAGGTCGCCACCATGGCGAAGGCAAGGAAAGTCAGCATGGGGATAACTCCGGGTCGGCGCGGGGGATTCAGCAGCGGCTGTGGATAAGTACGCGCGGTGCGGACGGAGTCGGGGCGGGTAGGGACAGGAAGCGGGGCATGGGCAATCACCGATTGTTGTTTTTGTACGCTGCGCGAACGCAGGTCCGGCCGGGAGGACCGAGGCGGCGATGCTAGGGGGTCAAGCTTTCAGCAGGCTTTCGCGGACGATGACCGCTGATCGGAGCGATTTCTGTCGGAGCGGGCCCTGCCCGCGACAGCCTGGCAGCGAATCGTCCCCGCGCTGATTCAGCGGCGCTGGAAAGCTTTGGCCGGCGGCTGCCAATCCATCAGCTCGTTCTCCCGCGCCTCGGCGTTGGCCTTGAGCCAGGCGCTCATGCTTTCGCCAATCGCCTTGCCGTAGAGCCTGTGGGAGTAGATCACCCCCGTGCCCACGCCGTTCTCCAGCCGGAGGCGGGTGAATACCGCTTCGATGAAGCTCGGTTGCGGGAACACGGCGGCAATGAAATAGACCGCGGGCTGACTGCCCCGGGCGGGGCTGGCGTCGACCTTGAGAATCATCGCGCCCTGCTGCTTGTAGTTGTCCAGCACAGCGTTGGCCACGGCCGCCATCTGCTCGGCATTCGTGGCCGCCGTGTAGCGGTGCAGGGTGAGCATGTCCTGCCATTTCGCCAGGTCCGTCTGGCCTTGCGGTGTGAACTCGTGCTGATCCTCCCGCGACCAGCGATGGAAATAGTCAGTGCCGGCGAAGGTGAAGTCCTTCGCCGCATCCGTCGCCCAGCACAGAGGAGCGACCAGAGCCAGCAGAGTCAGCCAGTTGCGCACGGAGTTGCCTCGTTACGAGAGAGAAGCCGAGATCAGCTCAGCCCGATCACACCAGGATCGCCTGCAGCCATTGTGGATCACTGTATTGGCGATAGGCAGCGTCAGCGGATCAGCCGAGTGACTGGATCAGACCCATCACCACCAGCAGACTCGCGCCGGCCAGCAATGTCTGCAGGGTAATGATCCCGGCCATCAGCCCGCTTTCGCCACCCAGTTGGCGAGTCAGCACATAGGCGGTCGGGGCTGTGGGCAAGGCGAAGAACAGCACCAGCAGCGCGCTTTCCAGCGGCGGCAGGGCCAGCAGTCGGGCGATGGCGAAGGCCAGCAGCGGCATGGCCAGCAGGCGGATCGCGCAGTTCCAGCCCAGCGCCGAGACTTCCGCGCGCAGTTCCTGCGGCTGCAGCGCGGCGCCGACGCAGAGCAGGCCCAGCGGCAGGCTGGCCACGGCGAGCAGGTTGAACAGCCGGTCGGTGCCGCCAGGCAGGCCGATACCCGTGACATTGAGCAGAGCGCCGGCCACGCATGCGAGGATCAGCGGGTTCTTCACGATCGGTAGCAGCAGCGAGCGCAGGCTGATGCCGCGCTCGGCGGTCAGCGCCCACACCGACATCACGTTCACCGTCGGCACCATCAGCGCCAGCATCAGCGCGGCCAGGGTCAGCCCCGGCTTGCCGTACAGGCTGCCGACAGCGGCAAGTCCCAGGTAGGTGTTGAAGCGCAAAACGCCCTGGGCTATGGCGCCGAAACGTGCGGCGTTCCAGCCGCGCAGGCGCTTGACGACCAGCAGGGCGACCCAGGCGATGCCCAGGCCCAGCACCACCGCCAGCGCCTGGCGGGCGAGGCCGGGGTCGTTCAGCGGTGCACTGGCCAGGCTGCTGGCGAGCAGCGCGGGGAACAGGATGAAGTAGTTGAGCCGCTCCGCTGCCGGCCAGAAGGCGTCGCCGGGGAAACCTTTGCGGCGCAGCACGAAGCCGCCGACGATCAGCGCGAACAACGGCCAGAGGGCCTGGAACAGAGCGGTCACGGCAACCCCGCGATGGTGGTGGGAGCGGGCATCTTGCCGAGGGCGTGCGGGAAAGGGCAAGGCGTGTGGATAAGTTTCTCACCTTGCCCGGAGCGGTTTTCCACAGTCATCAGCGCTGTGGAAAACCTTGTCCACAGGCTCAGCGGCGGAAGCCGCCTCCACCGAAATGGCCCCCGCCGAAATGCCCGCCACCGAAGCCGCCACCGCCCCACTGCCGCTGGGTCTGGTTGAAGCGCTGCTGGCCGATCTGCCGCGACTGGTATTGCTGGTCCAGCTGGCTGCGGACGTTGGCCTGGTTCTGCTGCACCGGTTGCCAGCCGTTGCTGGTGTGCTGCTGCCAGCCGCTGTCGGTGTGCTGGTAGACGTTGCCGTCGTGGCCGGCGTAGACGTCGCCGTTCTTCCAGGCCACGGCGTTGCCAGTGCGCCGGTTGTAGCTGATGCCCTGGTTCTGCTTGTCGTAGCTGCCGCGTCCGTCGTCCACGTCGCCGGAGACGCCCCGCTCGGCGATGGTGGTGCGGCCGGTCTGGGCGTTGTGCTGGATGCCCTGCTGGCCGGCCTTGAAGTCACCGCTGTCGGTGTCGTAGGCCACGCCGCTGCGGCCCGCGCCGGACATGCCGGTGGATGCATTGGAGTAAGCCCCGCGCCGCCCGGCCGCGCCCTCGTCGGTGTAGGGATTGAAGGCCGAACCCTGGGCGCCCTGGAAGTGCGTCCCGGTGCGCGGGTTGTAGCCCACCGCCGAGCTGCCCTGCCACTGGGTGCCGGTCCAGCCGTTGTAGCCATAGGCGTGGGTGACCGTGCCCTGGCCCCAGCGGCCGTAGAAGTTCGCCTGGTTCACGTTGGCGTAGCTCCAGCCGCCGTGCGGATAGGGGCCCCAGTACGGGCCCCAGTAGGGTTCCGGAGAGCCCCAGTAGGCGCCCGCCGCGTAACCGAAGGCGAAGCCGGTCAGCGCGCCCACGGCAAAGCCTGCGCCGTAGCCGTAGGTCGGCGGATAGCCGTAGTAGACGGTCTGGCTGACGTAGGCCGGGTAGGTGTAACCGGTGCCGTAGACCACCGTGCCGTCGCTGTTCACCACCACGCCCAGGTAGCCGGGGGTGTAGCCCACCACCACGGTCTGCGGGGTGACCGAGTAGATGTGGACGTAGGTCACGTAGTACACCGGCGAGCTGGGCGGGATGCCGTAGATCGCCGCCGGCACCTCGGTTGCCACCTGCCAGGGCCCGGTGGGGCTGGGGGCAACGAACCAGACACCGTTGGTGACGGCGAAGAACTGGTTGGCGGCGACCTCGATCACCGGTGTCGGCGTGTTCACCGCGTACTGCAGGCTGGTGCCGCTGATGGGCTGGAAGCTGGGCGCGCCGTCGTAGCTGACCTTCATGGTCGCCTTGCTGCGCGAGACCGAGGCCGTCTGCGGGATGCTCGCGGCGATGGCCGCTTCCTTCGCCTGCGGGGTGCCGGGCACCGATACCAGTACGTTGGCCTTCGGGTCCCTGGGCGAGATTTTCGCGAAGTCGGCGGGCAGGTCCTTGCCCTCGACGAACTGCCACGGCCCCTGCTCGCCGGGGCCGCTGAACCAGCGGCCGGAGAGCAGCACGTACCAGGTGTTGTGGGTCGGATCGACGAACACCGCGTGGTCGGCATTCTTCATCGTCAGCAGGCTGACGCCGTCCACCGGCTGCATCTGTGCGGTGCCGTCGCTGACGATCAGCTCGGTGGGGCGGGTCGCCACCAGGATCGCCGGCGCCTTGCCCGGCACCTTGCCGTCCTTGGGCAGCAGGGCGTCCACCGGGCCGGCTTTCTCCGCCACCTGCTGCGCATTGAGCAGCGCCTTGGGTGGCTGGCTCAGTACCAGCCAGCTGCCATCCAGTGCCTGGGCCGTGTACCAGTTGCCGGCGGCATTGAGGTAGTGGTTGCCCTGGGCGTCGCGCAGGACCAGTACGCGGCTGTTGAGTACGCGCTGGAAGTCGCTGCTCGGCAGTGCCTGCCAGTTCGGCTGGCCATCGATCATCACCAGCACCGTCGGGGTCGCGGCGAAGACGATCTGCGGCGCGTCGTTCTTCACCTGCACATGGCGCAGCTGGTCGAGCTGCTGGTTCACCGCGTAGCTGGCCTGCAGCTCATCGAGGGAGACGGTCAGGCCGTCCCTGGGCAGGCGCGCCACCAGCGCGTCGCGCACCTTGCCGGCGCTGTCCGGGGCGGTGGGTACTTCTACCTTGTCGATGCGCAGGTCGGTGAGCTGCACCAGCCCCGTGGCCTTGTCGATGGCGGCGGCCGCAGAGAACTGCGCCACGCCGTAGGTCGGTGCGCCGTTGGCGGGGCCGATGGCGATGGCCGCGCGGCCACTCATACGGGTGCCGTCCCAGCCCTCGATCTGCGGCTGGAAGATCTGCACGTGCTGCTCGCCCAGGGCGAAATCCCGCGGCCATTTCAGCTCGGTGACGGCGGGGGCCTGGGGATCGGCGGCGACGGAAAGAGCGGGGTGCAGCGACAGCCCGATGGCGAGCGCCAGGGCCGACAGAACGGGACGTAAAGCCATGTTGGAAACCTTCCTTGAGGAGAGCTGCGTTCAACCTTAGTGCAGCGCGAAACAACCCGCGCGTGTCCGAGTTCTCCCCTGCGCCATGCTGGTGCAATTTCGCCGGCAAGGCAGCTTTTTCTTATGGCGCAACGACATATTTAATAATTTTCCGAGCCTCCCGCTTCGGCGACCATCGGTCTGTCAGACATGTCGCGAGACAAAGCCTTCAGACGCTGAGCCATAGAGCTCGATGCCGCGCATGTCCCGGTTTTACCGGCCTTCTGGCCACTGCCGCAGTAAATCAACAAAAAAGCCAAACGGCTGTGGGAGTGCTTCATGATCAAGTCCTTGCTCGTGCGTTCCATCGCGTGTTCCGCCCTGGCTCTCGCCGCCGTTTCTGGCGCGCAGGCCGGCACCCTGTCCATCGGCCACACCACCTGGGTCGGCTACGGCACCCTGTACCTCGCCCGCGACCTGGGCTACTTCAAGGAACAGGGCCTGGATCTGCAGCTGACCACCATCGAGGAAGCCTCGATGTACATGGCAGCCCAGGCTTCCGGCCAACTGTCCGGCTCCGCCTCCACCATCGACGAAATCCTCAAGTACCGGCCCAAGTTCTGCTTCAAGGCCGTGGCCGCGCTGGACGACAGCCATGGCGGCGACGGCGTGCTGGTGGGCAAGGACGTCACCTCGCTGGCCCAGCTCAAGGGCCAGGAAGTGGCGGTCAACGAAGGCTCCGTCTCGCAATTCTGGCTGGCCTACCTGCTCAAGCACGCCGGCATGAACATGAGTGACATCAAGGTGCAGAACATGACCGCCGATGACGCCGCCAGCGCCTTCATCGCCGGCCGCGTGCCCGCCGCCGTGACCTGGGAGCCGCATCTCTCGCTGGTGCGCGAGAAGCAGCAGGGCAAGGTGCTGGTGGACAGCTCCACCACCCCCGGCGTGATCGTCGACGTGGTCGCCCTCAACTGCGACGTCATCGAGAAGCAGCCCGAGGACGTGAAGGCCCTGGTGAAAGGCCTGTACAAGGCCGTGCAATACACCAAGGAGCACCCGGACGAGGCCTACGCGATCATGGCCAAGGGCGTCGGCGGCTACCTCTCCGATCCCAAGGCCCTGGCCGATGCCGCCAAGGGCGTGCGCTTCTACGACAAGGCGATGAGCGAGCAGCTCATTGGCACCCCCGGCAAGCCCGGTGACATCAAGGGTTTGATCCGTCTCGCCAACGAGACCTGGAGCGGCCTGCAGGGCAAGCGCCTGGAAGTCAGCTACGACGACCTGGTCGATCCGCGTTTCGTCTCCGAGTAACCGTCTCACTCTCTGTCCCCGCGGGCGGCCCGGCGCCGCTCGCCTGGAGGAATCCGCGATGCCTCGTCGTTCGCAATCCTGGCTCAGCCGTTGCCTGACGCCCAAGGTCGACCTGCCGTTGAAGCTGGTCTGGTCCGCCGGCACGCTGTGCTGGCTGCTCGTGTTCGGCCTGTGGGCCGGGCTTTCCTACGGCGGCGTGGTGCCGGCGATGTTCCTGCCGACCCCGGACGCGGTACTCGCGGCCGGCGTGCGCCTGGCCAGCGACGGCACCCTTGCCACCCACGTGATGGCCAGCGTCAAGGTGGTGATGATCGGCTTCATCATCTCCTCGCTGGTGGCGGTGCCGCTGGGGCTGCTGATGGGCAGCTTCCGCATCGTCCAGGCCTTCCTCGAACCGCTGGTGAACTTCATCCGCTACCTGCCGGTGACCTCCTTCGTACCGCTGTTCATCCTGTGGATCGGCATCGGCCTGGAGCAGCGCGTCACCGTGATCATCTTCGGCGTGTTCTTCCAGCAGCTGGTGATGATCGCCGACGTCTCCCGCGGCGTCGCCAAGGACCTGGTGAACGCCTCCTACACCCTGGGCTGCAACCGCCGCGACGTGGTCCTCCATGTGCTCGGCCCGGCCTCGCTGCCCGGCGTGCTCGACACCCTGCGCGTGACCATGGGCTGGGCCTGGACCTACCTGGTGGTCGCCGAACTGGTCGCCGCCTCCAGCGGCCTGGGCTACATCAGCCTCAAGGCCATGCGCGGCTTCCAGGTCGACGTGATCTTCCTGGCAATTGCCATCATCGGCCTGCTGGGCCTGATCACCGACCAACTCTTCCGATTCATCCGACTGAAGGTGGCGTCATGGGCGCAGTAGCGATCAAGCAGGAAGAACAGGCCGTGACCGGTCAGCAACCTGCCAACCCGGCCCGCCTGCGGGTGGAGAACGTCAGCCTGCGCTACCGCACGCCGGACGGCGGCACCTTCAGCGCGCTGGAAAACGTCTCCTTCGAGGTGCCGGACCAGCAGTTCGCGGTGATCGTCGGGCCATCGGGCTGCGGCAAATCGAGCCTGCTCTACCTCACCGCTGGCCTGTCCGAGCCCACCGAGGGCGATATCTACGTCGGCGGCCAACTGGTCGACGGCCCCGGCGCCGACCGCGGCATGGTGTTCCAGAGCTACACCCTGTTCCCCTGGCTCACCGTGCGCCAGAACGTCGAGTTCGGCCTCAAGCGCCGCGGCATGCCGGCGGCCGAGCGCCGCGAGATCGTCGACTACTACCTCGACGAAGTCGGCCTGCGCCGCTTCGAGAACAACTACCCCAAGCAGCTTTCCGGCGGAATGATGCAGCGCGTGGCGATTGCCCGCGCGCTGGCCAACGACCCGCAGATCCTGCTGATGGACGAGCCCTTCGGCGCGCTCGACAGCCAGACCCGCATGCAGATGCAGCAACTGCTGCTGCGTGTGTGGGACCACAGCAAGAAGACCGTGGTGTTCGTCACCCACGACATCGACGAGGCCATCCTGCTGGGCGACCGCGTCTACGTCATGGGCGCCCGCCCCGGCCGCATCAAGCAGATCCTCGACGTGCCCATCGAGCGACCGCGCTCGCTGGACATGGTCATGGACCGCCAGTTCATCGAGATGAAGCGCGAAATCCTCGGGCTGCTGCACGACGACCTGGAAGAAGCGCACTGACCTGCCGCCGGCTGGCGCCTCCTGCAGGGTGCCGGCCGATGCGGTGATCCGCTGCAGCACCGTTCGGCCCCCTCTTCCTCCGGGAGAGGGTTGGGGTGAGGGGTTCTGCGATTCACGCAAGACTCACTGGGAGCCTCCTCTTGTCTTCAAACCACGACTCCACCTACGACTACCTCATCGTCGGCGCCGGCTCCGCCGGCTGCGTGCTGGCCAACCGCCTGAGCGCCGACCCATCGGTGCGCGTCTGCCTGCTGGAAGCCGGCGGCAGCGACGCCAGCCCGCGCGTGCAGACCCCGGCCGGCACCATCACCCTGTACAAGAGCAAGGTGTTCAGCTGGAACTTCTACTCCGCGCCGCAGAAGCGCCTGAACAACCGATCACTGCACTGCCCGCGCGGCAAGGCGCTGGGCGGCTCCAGCTCGATGAACAGCATGATCTACATCCGCGGCCACGCTTCCGACTACGACCGCTGGGAGGCCGAAGGCTGCCCCGGCTGGGGCTGGAAGGATGTGCTGCCGTTCTTCAAGAAATCCGAGCGCAACCTGCTCGGCCAGGACCCGGCGCTGCACGGCACCCTGGGCGAACTGGTGGTGGACAAGCCGCGCGACCCCAACCCGCTGTCGCACCTGTTCATCAAGGCCGCCGCGCACCTGGGCCTGCGCCGCAACGATGACTTCAACGGCCGCGAGTTCGAAGGCGTTGGCATCTACAACGTGACCCAAAAGGACGCCAAGCGCCTGAGCAGCTACCGCGCCTTCGTCGCGCCGCTGCAACGCCCGAACCTCACCGTGCTGACCGAGCGCCAGGTGGGCCGCCTGCTGTTAGAAGGCGAGCGCGTCACCGGCATCGAACTGCGCAGCGGCGAACGTCTGCTCGCGCGTCGCGAGGTAATCCTCACCGCCGGCGCCCTCGGCTCGCCGCAGATCCTGCTGGCCTCCGGCATCGGCCCGGCGGCCGAGCTGAAAGCCGCCGGCATCCCGGTGAAACACGACCTGCCGGGGGTGGGCAAGAATCTCCAGGACCACCTCGACGGCCTGGTCACCGTGCGCTCGCCGAGCCCGCTGAGCCTGGGCTTCTCCCTCGGCTCGCTGCCGCAGATCCTGCTTTCGCCGTTCAAGTACCTGCTGGCGAAGAAGGGCTGGCTGACCACCAACTACGTCGAGGCCGGCGGATTCGCCCGTACCCCTCTGGCGGACGAACTGGCCGACGTGCAGTTCCACTTCGTGCCCGGCTACCGCAGCCATCGGGGCCGCCTGTTCGAATGGGGCCATGGCTACGCCGTGCACACCTGCGTGCTGCGACCGAAAAGCATTGGCGAGTTGCGCGTGAAGCCCGGTGGCGACATCGAGATCGACTACAACTTCCTCGCCAACGAGGAAGACGGCCGCGTGCTGGTGGAAGGCGTGAAGCTGGCGCGCAAGATCCTCGCCCAGCCGGAGTTCGACAGCATCCGTGGCGCCGAGATGCTCCCCGGCCCGCAGGTGCAGACCGATGAGCAACTGATGGAACACCTGCGCGAATACGCCGCCACCGTGTTCCACCCGGTGGGCACCTGCAAGATGGGCGAAGACCCGCAGGCGGTGGTCGACCTGCGCCTGCGCGTTCACGGCCTGAAGGGCCTGCGCGTGGTGGACGCGTCGATCATGCCGACACTCATCAGCGGCAACACCAACGCACCCTGCATCATGCTCGGCGAGCGCGCGGCGGCGATGATCCTGGAAGAGAGCAGCGCGACGTCGGCCGCTCCCGCCCAGGCAGTCCCGGCCTGATAGCGCAGTGGTAGGGCGAATAACCTGGAACAGGTTATCCGCCGTTTTCTGCGCCCTACGACGGCATCCCCATTGGCTCTGCCGTCACCGGGAAGCTCATTCGTAGGATGGGTGGAGCTTGCGATACCCATCGTCGAGTTTGCCGGTGATCGATGGGTATCGCTTCGCTCCACGCCATCCTACGCGGTGCCCCGGTCAATCTTGTGGATAACGGATCTAGAGCCCCAGATCGCTGAGCGACGGATGATCGTCCGGCCGGCGGCCCTGCGGCCAGCGGAACAGGCGCTCGTCCTCGCTGATCGGCAGGTCGTTGATACTGGCGTGACGCTCGAACATCAGGCCGTGCTCGTCGAAGGCCCAGTTCTCGTTGCCGTAGGAACGGAACCAGTTGCCCGAATCGTCGTGCCACTCGTAGGCGAAGCGCACGGCGATGCGGTTGTCGGTGAAGGCCCAGAGTTCCTTGATCAGCCGATACTGCTGTTCGCGCACCCACTTGGCAGTGAGGAACTGGACGATCTGCTCGCGGCCCTGGACGAAGGTCGCGCGGTTGCGCCAGCGGCTGTCCGGCGTGTAAGCCAGCGACACGCGATGCGGATCGCGGCTGTTCCAGCCGTCCTCGGCGAGGCGGACTTTCTGGATGGCGGTTTCGCGGGTGAAGGGCGGCAGAGGGGGACGGGCTTCGCTCATGGTGGTCTCCAAAGGCAGTGAGGGTTTGAACCTGATCTGCATACTCCGCCCGGCCCCGAATGGGGTAAATGACGGTAATCCCACAGATATTGCCAACTTGCTTTTCGTAGCAGCGGAACTCCAGAAACGTAGGGCGCATAACCCGGAACGGGTTATCTGCCATGGCGGATAACGCCGTAGGCGTTATGCGCCCTACAGGTTTCAGGCTTTGGCAGCGACCTTGCGCAACCCCACCCGGTCCTGGCTCGGGCACACCCCGAACTTCGCCCGGTAGCTGCGCGACAGGTACGAGGGCGTCTCGAAGCCGCAGGCCACGCCGATCTCCAGCACGCTCATGTCGGTCTGGCGCAGCAGCTGGCGTGCCTTGTCCAGGCGCAGGCCGAGGTAGAAGTTCGATGGCGTGTCGTTGAGGTGCAGGCGGAACAGGCGCTCGAGCTGGCGCCGGGTCACCTGGATGCGTTCGGCCAGCTCCAGCGTCGACAGCGGCGGCTCGGTGTGACGCTCCATCTCGCCGATCACCTGCACCAGCTTGCGGTTGTTCACCCCGTAGCGGCTGGCGACCTGCAGGCGCTGGTGGTCCTGGCGGGTGCGGATGCGCCCGACCACGAACTGCTCCGAGACCTGCACCGCCAGCTCCGGCCCGTGGGCCTGGGCGATCAGGTCGAGCATCAGGTCGATGGATGCGGTGCCGCCGGCTGAGGTGATGCGCGGCCCGTCGATCTCGAACAGCTCCTGGGTCGCCTGCACCTGTGGATAAGTCTCCCGGAAGGCGTCCAGCGCCTCCCAGTGCACCGTGCAGCGCTGGCGCTGCAGCAGCCCGGCCTCGGCCAGCACGAAGCTGCCGGTGTCGATGCCGCCCAGGGTCACGCCGTCGCGGTCCAGGCGCTTGAGCCAGTGCAGCAGCGCCGGGGTGCAGGCGCGCAGCGGCTCGAAGCCGGCCACCACCAGCAGGGTGTCGCCCGCGCGCAGCGCTTCCAGGCCACTGTCGGCGTTCATCGACATGCCGTTGCTGGCCAGCACCGGCCCACCGTCCAGGCTCATCAGGTGCCAGCGATACAGCTCGCCGCGAAAACGGTTGGCCACCCGCAGCGGCTCCACGGCGGAGACGAAACCCATCACCGAAAAACCGGGCAACAGCAGGAACCAGAAGTCTTGGGACATGGCGGGTACCGTGCAATTGGGGGCAGCGTAGTGGCCGCTGAGCCCATGCTTATGAACCAAGGACGTCGCCCTGGCAATCGGGGAGGTCGCTGCTGTGCAAGAGCTGGTCGCCGCAGTGCGATCCACCACCCCTGCAGCTGCGTAACTTGATCACCACAGCCCCCCGTGAGGGGCCGCATGACACACAACAACGATAACCAATGCCGCAAAGGCCTTGAGGGAGAAGTCATGAAGCTATCGATCCAAGCGCTCGGCTGTGCCGCGCTCATGCTCGCCGCCAGCACCAGCTGGGCCGCAGAGCCCGCCCAGTGCCAGAACGTGCGCATGGGCACGGTGAACTGGACCGACGTGGTGGCCAGCAGCGCCGTGGCCGAGGCCGTGCTCGACGGCCTGGGCTACAAGGTCAAGCAGACCAGCGCCTCGCAGCAGATCATCCTGGCCGGCATGGCCGACAAGCAGCTCGACGTCTTCCTCGGCTACTGGCAACCGACCATGCAGCCGGTGGCCAAACCCTACCTCGACAAGCAGCAGATCGACGTGATCACCCCGCCGACCCTGCCCGACGCGCAGTCCACCTACGCCGTGCCCAGCTATGTCTACGACGGCGGACTGAAGACCTTCGCCGACATCGCCAAGTTCAAGGACAAGCTGAGCAACAAGATCTACCTGATCGAGCCCGGCAGCGGCTCCAACCGCATCACCGCGAAGATGATCGCCGACGACAAGTTCGGCCTGAAGGGCTTCCAGATCGTCGAGTCCAGCGAGGCCGGCATGCTCACCGCGGTCAAGCGCGCCATCAAGCGCAAGCAGTGGGTGGTGTTCTTCGGCTGGAAGCCGCACCCGATGAACCTGCAGATCGACATGAAATACCTCACCGGCAGCGACGACGTATTCGGCCCCGACGAAGGCTCCGCCACCGTCTCGATCATGACCGCCGGCGGCTACCAGGCGCAGTGCGGCAACGTCGCCAAGCTGCTGCACAACCTCAAGTTCAGCAGCGAGCAGGTGAGCCAGGTGATGGTGCCGATCCTCGACCGCAGCCAGCCGGTGGACGCCGCCAAGGCCTGGCTGAAGCAGAACCCCGAGCCGCTCAAGGCCTGGCTCGACGGCGTGACCACCTATGACGGCAAGGATGGCCTCGCCGCCGTCCAGGCCTCGCTGAAATAGCGCCCGGACAAACAACTCCCACCAGCAACTCCCTGCGCGCCGCCCGGCGCGCAGTGGGTTCGTTCGACCCGAAGAAGGACAGCCACCGTGAACCATGAAGTGATAGTCACCTGCGCGGTGACCGGCGCCGGCGATACCGTCGGCAAGCACCCGGCCATTCCCGTCACCCCCAAGGAAATCGCCGCCGCCGCCATCGAGGCCGCCAAGGCCGGCGCCACCGTCGCCCACTGCCACGTCCGCGACCCGCAGACCGGCAAGCCCAGCCGCGACGTGAACCTCTACCGCGAAGTGGTCGAACGCATCCGCGAGAGCGACACCGACATCATCATCAACCTCACCGCCGGCATGGGCGGCGACCTGCAGATCGGCCAGGGCGAGCAGCCGCTGGAGTTCGGCGCCGGCACCGACCTGGTCGGCCCGCTGGAGCGCCTCAAGCACGTCGAGGAGCTGCTGCCGGAAATCTGCACCCTGGACTGCGGCACCCTGAACTTCGGCGACGGCGACTTCATCTACGTCTCCACCCCGGCCCAGCTGCGCGCCGGCGCCAAGCGCATCACCGAGCTGGGGGTGAAGGCCGAGCTGGAAATCTTCGACACCGGCCACCTCTGGTTCGCCAGGCAGATGCTCAAGGAAGGCCTGCTGGAAGACCCGCTGATCCAGATCTGCCTCGGTATCCCGTGGGGCGCCCCGGCGGACACCACCACCATGAAGGCCATGGCCGACAACATCCCCGACGGCCTGACCTGGGCCGGCTTCGGCATCGGCCGCTCGCAGATGCCGATGGTCGCTCAGGCCATGCTGCTGGGCGGCAACGTGCGGGTCGGCCTGGAGGACAACATCTGGCTGGACCGCGGCGTGCACGCCAGCAACGGCCAACTGGTCGAGCGCGCCATCGAGATCATCGAGCGCCTCGGCGGCCGCGCCCTGAGCCCGGCCGAGGGGCGCAGGAAGATGAACCTCAAACCCCGTTGATTGCGAACCGTAGGGCGAGTAACCCGGAACGGGTTATCCGCCGCCGAACTGGATCGGCGGATAACGCTGCGCGTTATGCGCCCTACGAAGAACCCGACGCCCCGCCCACTTTCCGGAGCCACCCATGTCCTTCATCACACAAATCAAGACCTTCGCCGCCCTCGGCAGCGGCGTCATCGGCAGCGGCTGGGTCGCCCGCGCCCTGGCCCATGGCCTCGACGTCATCGCCTGGGACCCGGCTCCCGGCGCCGAAGCCGCGCTGCGTGCGCGCATCGCCAACGCCTGGCCTGCCCTGGAAAAGGCCGGCCTCGCCCCCGGCGCTTCGCCCGATCGCCTGCGCTTCGTCGCCACCATCGAAGAATGCGTGCGTGAGGCCGACTTCATCCAGGAAAGCGCCCCCGAACGCCTCGACCTGAAATGCGAGCTGCACGCCAAGATCAGCGCCGCCGCCAAGCCCAACGCCCTGATCGGCTCCAGCACCTCGGGCCTGCTGCCCAGCGAGTTCTATGCCGACGCCACGCACCCCGAGCGCTGCGTGGTCGGCCACCCGTTCAACCCGGTCTACCTGCTGCCGCTGGTGGAAGTGGTGGGCGGCGCGAAGACCGCGCCGGAAGCGGTGCAGGCCGCCATCCAGGTCTACCAGTCGCTCGGCATGCGCCCGCTGCACGTGCGCAAGGAAGTCCCCGGCTTCATCGCCGACCGCCTGCTCGAAGCCCTCTGGCGCGAAGCGCTGCACCTGGTCAACGACGGCGTTGCCAGCACTGGCGAGATCGACGACGCCATCCGCTTCGGCGCCGGCCTGCGCTGGTCCTTCATGGGCACCTTCCTCACCTACACCCTGGCCGGCGGCAATGCCGGGATGCGCCACTTCATGGCCCAGTTCGGCCCGGCGCTGCAACTGCCCTGGACCTACCTGCCCGCCCCGGAGCTGACCGACACCCTGATCGACCGCGTGGTGGAAGGCACCGCCGAGCAGCAGGGCAGCCGCAGCATCGCCGAGCTGGAGCGCTACCGCGACGACTGCCTGCTGGCGGTGCTCGGGGCGATCAAGGAGACCAAGACAAAACACGGCTTCGCCTTCGCCGACTAACCTCTCATTTCACCGCCCGCTCCGGACGGCCCCCTCTCTCTTCAGGGGGGGACGCCTAGTTAGAGGGTTGGGGAGAGGGGACCTGAATAGAGAGCCGAAAATGCACGCCCTGAAAACCTACGAAACCCCCATCCTCGCCGAGTGGACCGACTACAACGGCCACCTGCGCGATGCCTTCTACCTGCTGCTGTTCAGCTACGCCACCGACGCCCTGATGGACCACCTCGGCCTCGACGCGGATCACCGCGCGGCGACCCACGATTCACTGTTCACCCTCGAAGTGCACCTCAACTACCTGCACGAGGTGAAGGAGGGCGAGAAGGTCGAAGTGCGCACCCAGCTGATCGCCCACGACCGCAAGCGCCTGCAGGTTTTCCACAGCCTGCACCGCGCCGGAGAAGACCTCGCCCTGGCCGCCAGCGAACAGATGCTGCTGCACGTGAACCTCGAAGGCGGCGCGCGCTCGGCACCCTTCGAAGGCGTGGTGCTGGAGCGCGTGCTGGCGCTGGCCGAGGCCCATCGCCCATTGCCGCGCCCGGATTACGTGGGCCGCGTCATCGGCCTGCCGGGCTGATTCGCCGTGAGCCGGCGCTATCCGCTGTCCGATGCCATGCAGGCCTTCGTCGCCGAGACGGAGGCCCACCCACTGGAAGGCCCCACGCTCGCCGCCCAGCGGGAAAACTACGAGCGCATGGCCGCCGCCTTTGCGCCACCGGTTCCGCCGGGCCTGCTGGTGCGCGACGTACAGCCTGACGGCCTGGTCGCGCTGCGCCTCTACCGGCCCGAAGGCGCGCAGCCGGCGAATGGCTGGCCGACAATTTTCTACATCCACGGCGGCGGCTGGGTACTGGGCAACGCCCGCACCCACGACATGATCTGCATTCCCCTGGCCGCCGAACTGGGCGCGCTGGTGATCGCCATCAGCTACCGGCTGGCGCCCGAGCACCCTTATCCCGCGGCCCTCAATGACTGCCTCGACACCTGGCGGCGGATTCACCGGGACGGCCTCGGCGAGCCTGTGGATAAAACCCGTATCGCGGTCGCCGGCGACAGCGGCGGCGCCAACCTCGCCGCCGCGCTGTGCCTAGCCCTGCGCGGTAGTGGTGAAGCGCTGCCGCTGGCCCAGGCGCTGATCTACCCCGCGCTGGGCAACCTCGACACACCCTCGCGCACCACCTGCGCCGACGCACCGCTGATGACCAGTGCGGCGGTGGACGACTACCTCGCCGCCTACCTCTCGCGCCCCGCCGACCGGCGCGACCCGCTGGCGCTGCCGCTGCTCGCCGAAGACCTCGGCGGCCTGCCGCCGGCCTTCATCGCCGTCGCCCAGTTCGACCCGCTGCGCGACGACGGCGCGCTGTACCGCGACCGCCTGCGCGAAGCCGGCGTGGCGGTGGATTACTTCCCCGGTGCCGGGCTCGTCCACGGCTGCCTGCGCGCCCGGCGCGTGGCAGAAGTGGATGCCCTGCGCGGCGCCCTGATCGCGGCCCTGCGCCGCAGCCTGAGCTGACAAGGAGAAGAGCATGGAAACGACGCTGGAACGTCCCACCATCGCTGACTGGCGCACTTATCCACAGACCGCTGCGCTGACCTCGTTGCGCCCGCAGGCCAACCGCCTCGACCTGGTATGGGACGACGGCCGCGTCAGTCCCTTCCATCACCAGTGGCTGCGCGACAACTGCCCGTGCGGCGAATGCGTCTACGCGGTCACCCGTGAGCAGGTGCTGGAGATCATCGACGTGCCCGCCGATCTTGCGCCCGAACGGGCCGCCATCGAACTGGGCTATCTGTGTGTGCACTGGAGCGATGGCCACCGCAGTCAGTACGACCCGGGCTGGCTGCGCGCCCACGCCTACGACGATGAGTCCCGCGCCGAACGCCTCGCTGCGCACCAGACCACCCGCGTCTGGCGCCGCGACTTCGAGGTGCCGGTATTCCAGCACGACCAGTTGATGGATGACGACTCGGCACTGCTGGAATGGATGCTCGCGCTGCGCGACCTCGGCCTCAGCCGCGTGGATGGCGTGCCCACCGCGCCCGGCTCCCTGCACCGCATCGCCCAGCGTATAGCCTTCATCCGCGAGACCAATTTCGGTGTGCTGTTCGATGTGAAGTCCAAGGCCGCGGCCGCCGACAGCAACGCCTACACCGCATTCAACCTGCCGCTGCACACCGACCTGCCGACCCGCGAACTGCAACCGGGGCTGCAATTCCTGCATTGCCTGGTGAACAACGCCGACGGCGGCGACAGCGTGTTCGTCGACGGCTTCGCCATCGCCCAGGCACTGCGCGACGAAGCGCCGGAAGACTTCCGCACGCTCTGCGAGATGCCCATCGAATTCCGCAACAAGGACCGCCGCAGCGACTACCGCTGCCTGGCGCCGGTGATCGCCCTGGACGCGCGGGGCGAGATCAGCGAGATCCGCATCGCCAACTTCCTGCGCGGCCCCTTCGACGCCCCGGCCGAGCGCATGGATGCGCTGTATCACGCCTGGCGGGCCTTCCTCTCGCTCACCCGTGACCCGCGCTTCCGTCTGCAACAGAAGCTGCGCGCCGGGCAGATGTGGTGCTTCGACAACCGCCGCACCCTGCACGCCCGCACCGCCTTCGACCCGGCCAGCGGCGAGCGGCACCTGCAGGGCTGCTACATCGACCGCGACGAACTGCTGTCACGCATCCTGGTGCTGCAGCGCGAGCGGTGAAGCGGCGCAAGCCGGACAAAAAAATCCCCTGCGGCGCCCGACGCGCGGCAGGGGACAAATCGAGCCGGTTCGGGCTCTCAGTGTGCGAGGCCCCGCAGCTGGCGCCGGTGCCGGCCGCAGGGTATGGAAGCCAGTCTGCGCGTCGCGCCGCCGCCTCGGTTAGCCGAAAACGACCTGCGCTTGCCCGCCGCGGACATTCCGTCGGACAGATGCTTGCCGCGCCCCGCCGGGCTTACCAGAATCGATGCAGACCCCTGCCGCTCCCAAGGAGACCCGCGATGATGCACGCCGACCTGATCGACCAGGACGATTTCCGCGAACGCCTGCAAGCGCTGGGTTTCGCCGTGCCGCCGGGCATTACCGCCGAGCAGGCCTGCGAATACGCCGTGCGCGGCCTGACCCCGGAGCGCTCGCTGGCGCTGCGCCGCCTGGTGGAGGAAATGCTCGCGGGGAATGCGACCCTGCTGCCCGCCGTGCGCGAGGCGATCTCCCGGCAATTGCTGCCGGCGCTGGTACCCAAAGTGTGACAATCAGGCGCACAGGCAAGCTTCGTTTGTGCGCGGCATCTCCCAGAAAATGGGAAATGGCTTACAGTTCGTCGGGGTAATGGCCTAAGGGCATCATGTATCAAATATGATCCAATTCGTCTTTTTGGATGAACTGGCCGCCTGGCCAGAAGACAGGGATCGTAAGGATGCATGCTCTCTACCGTGGCTGGATGCCCGTTCTGGCATTCTGCTGTGCCTCGGCAAGCTTTGCCGCGCCACTCCCCTCACCGGGTGACAACGACCTTCAGCGCCAGCGCCAGGAACAATTGCTGCGCGAACAGCAGAAGCGCCTGGAAGAGCTCAAGCAGCTCCCCGGCAAGGCACCGATCGAGGCGCCGCCGACCACCGCGCCGGACACCCGTTGCTTCACTGTCCGCAGCATCAGCCTCGAAGGCGCCGAGCACCTCGACGCGCGTTCGCGCGAAGCGCTGCTGGCGCCGTACCAGGGTCAATGCCTGGGCGTGAACCAGCTCAACGAGCTGCTCAAGGGCATCACCGACCACTACCTCTCGCGCGGCTTCGTCACCACCCGCGCCTACCTGCCGCAGCAGGACCTCTCCAGTGGCGAGCTGAAGATCATCGTGGTCGAGGGCCGCCTCGAGGGCTTCGACCAGTCCGAGCTGGCCAGCGAACGCGAGCTGGCCATGACCTTCCCCGGCGCCACCGGCGAAGTCCTCAACCTGCGTGACCTGGAGCAGCTGGTCGACCAGATCAACCGCCTGCCCTCGCGCCAGGCGCAGATGGAACTGGTGCCGGGCAAGGAAGTGGGCGGCAGCCGCGTGCAGCTCAAGGGTGAGCGCAGCAAACCCTGGCGCGTCTCCGCCAGCCGCGACAACAACGGCGACGCGACCTCCGGCGAACAGCAGGCCGGCGTCGGCCTCGACTGGGACAGCCCGCTGGGCCTGGCCGACCAGTTCGGCCTGCGCTACGGCGAGGACGTGGTCAGCGACCACTGGAAGCACTCCGACAACCAGAGCCTGTGGTACAGCGTTCCCTACGGCTGGTGGACCTTCAACTACAGCTACAGCCGCAACTACTACCGCACCCGCAACGAAGACGCCGGCTTCGCCTTCAAGTACGACGGCGACAACGAGACCCACCAGCTGGGCGCCGAGCGCGTGCTGCACCGCGACGACGTGAGCAAGACCGGGGTGAACTTCGGCCTCAGCCACCAGCGCACGCGCAACTACATCGACGACACCCTGCTCGACGTCTCCAGCACCCACCTCAGCGAATTCAACCTGGGCTTCAACCATGGCCGGCGCATCGGCAGCGCCTTCGTCAACGCCGACATCGGCTGGCAGCGCGGCATCGGCGCCTTCGGTGCGCAGGACGACTATCACGACGCCCCGCACGGCAGCCCCACCGCCCGCTACAACAAATACAGCCTGACCCTGAGCTACCTGCAGCCGTTCACGCTGTGGGAGCAAGCCTTCAGCTTCGAAAGCCTCGCCACCGGCCAGCACAGCGAAGACGTGCTCTACAGCCCGCAGCGCATCAGCCTGGGCGGCCTCAGCTCGATCCGCGGCTTCAAGGACCAGACCCTCTCCGGCGACTCCGGCTACTACTGGCGCAACCAGCTGCGCTGGCGCCGCGCCGTGACCTGGGAGCCGCTGCTGCCCTGGGTGCAGGAGTACGGCGTGGCCTACGCATACGACTTCGGCGCCATCGAGCACGGCCAATACAACCCGGACCTCTCCGGACGCATGAGCGGCCACGGCCTGGAGTTCAGTGCGCGCGGGCAGTACGCCGCCGCCTCCGTGACCCTGGCGCGCTCCCTGGAGCGCCCGGACATCATCGAGCGACGCGAGCACCCGATGTATTTCCGCGTCGACCTCTTCTTCTGAACCGATTCGCTCTTTAGCTAGTAGCTGGCATCTGCCGGCACTTGGGAGATTCCCACATGGACGTACGCCACCCGTTGTACCAGGCCATTGCCAGCGTGCTTGCCGGCATCCTGATCCTCAACCCCATCGTCGCGGCAGCGGCCGAGCTGGCGGTGGACGCGGCAGCCGGTGGCAATACGCACCTGGGCGCGGCGGGCAATGGCGTGCCCGTGGTGAACATCGCCACGCCCAACGGCGCGGGGCTCTCCCACAACAAGTTCAGCGACTACAACGTCGGGCAGAACGGCCTGATCCTCAACAACGCCACCGGCAAGACCCAGTCCACCCAGCTGGGCGGGATCATCGTCGGCAACCCGAACCTCAAGGGCGGCGCGGCCAACAAGATCCTTAACGAAGTCACCGGGGCCAACCCCTCGCAACTGCGCGGCTACACCGAAGTGGCCGGGCAGGCCGCCCACGTCATCGTCGCCAACCCCCATGGCATCACCTGCAACGGCTGTGGCTTCATCAATACCCCGCGCGCCACCCTGACCACCGGCAAGCCGCTGATGGATGGCGAGCGCCTGCGTGGCTACGACGTCGACGGCGGCGAGATCAGCGTCGAAGGCGCCGGCCTGAATGCCAGCAACCTCGACCAGTTCGAGCTGATCACCCGCAGCGCCAAGCTCAACGCCGACCTCTACGCGCAGCAACTCGCCGTGGTGACCGGCCGCAACCAGGTGGACGCCGAGACCCTCGCCGCCACCGCCAAGGCCGACGACGGCAGCGCCAAGCCGCAGCTGGCCATCGACAGCTCCGCGCTGGGCGGCATGTACGCAGGCGCCATCCGCCTGGTGGGCACCGAGCAGGGCGTGGGCGTAAAACTCGCCGGCAACATGGCCGCCAGCGGCGGCGACATTCAGATCGACGCCAACGGCCAGCTGACCCTGGCCCGCACCAGCGCCGCCGGCAACCTGCGCGCCAAGGCCAGCGACATTGCCGTCACCGGCCCGGCCTACGCCAGCGGCGTCGCCGAGCTGAACGCCAGCGGCCAGTTGAGCAACAGCCAGAGCCTCGCGGCTGGCCAGCGTGTCGCGCTCACCGCCGCACAGGTCAGCAACAGCGGCGTCGTCGAAGCCGGCGTCAACCCGGACAACAGCCGCAACGCCCAGGGCGACGTGGCGATCACCGCGCAGACCCTGCGCAACAGCGGCAGCGTGGTCGCCAGCCGCAACCTGGACGCCAACGCCAGCGGCACCCTGGACAACCAGGGCGGCGCGTTCAAGGGCGCCACCACCCGCGTCAGCACTGCCAGCCTGGACAACCGCCAGGGCCGCCTGCTCGCCAGCGATCAACTGACGCTCAACGCCGCGCGCCTGGACAACCGCAACGGCCAGGCCGTCGCCAACCGCCTGCAAGTCAGCGGCGGCGCGCTGGACAACCGCCTCGGCCTGTTCTCCGCCGAGCAGTCGCTGGACTTCACCCTCGACAGCCTGGACAACAGCGGTAAGGGCACCCTGGTCAGCAACGGCACCCTGCAGGCCCGCGTCCAGCACAAGCTCGACAACCGGGCCGATGGCCTGCTCTCGGCCAAGGGCGCGCTCGGCGTGCAGGCCGGCAACCTCGACAACCGTGGCGGGCTGGTGGTCGGCGATGCCGGCGTGACCCTTTCCGGGGCCAGCCTGAACAACAGCGCGCTGGGCGTGATCAGCAGCCTGGGCGACCTGAAGCTCGACGTCGGCCAGCTGGACAACAGCCAGGGCGGCGCCCTCGACAGCGGTGCGGCACTGCGCCTGACGGCCAGCCAGGTGAACAACGCCCAGGGCAGCGTGAATGCCAAGGGCGACCTGCAGGCCAAGGCCGACAGCTTCAGCCAGCAGGGCGGCGAACTGCTCGCCCAAGGCGCGCTGAACCTCGACGCCGGGCTGCTCGACAACCGCAACGGCGGCCTCATCGCCGCCAACAATGGCGTCAGCGTCAAAGGCACCGACCTGCTCAACCAGGGCGGCGAAATCTCCAGCCGCGCCAAGGTCGCTGTGCAGGCTGCCAGCCTGGACAACGGCGCCGGCAAGGTCATCGGCGACGCCGGCCTCGACCTGCAGGTGCAGCGCATCGCCAACCGCGCCGGCACCCTGGCCGGCCGCGACGGCCTGAGCATCACCGGGCAGAGCCTGGACAACAGCCAGGGCGGCCGGGTGAACAGCCAGAACAGCCTCTGGCTGCAACTGGCCGGCGCGCTCGACAACAGTGGTAACGGCGCCCTGCTCAGCCAGGGCAGCCTGACCCTCAACGCCGGCAGCCTCGACAACCGTGGGGGCGCGGTCTCCAGTGCCGGCCTGCTGTTCTCCCGTCTCGCCGGTGCGCTCGACAACCGCGGCGGCAAGCTGCTCAGCGATGGCAGCATCGACCTCGCCGGCGCCGACCTGAACAACGCCGGCGGCATCCTCAGCGCCGCCGGCGATATCCGCCTGCAAGGCGCAAAGCTCGACAACAGCCAGCAGGGCCGCATCGTCACCGACGCCGCCATCCACCTTGCCACCGCCCAGCTGGACAACAGCCAGGGCGGCAGCCTCTCCGCGCGCGGCGTCATCGACGGCCGCATCGCTGGCCTCGACCAGCACGGCGGCGGCCAGCTGATCGGCCAGGGCGGCGTCGACCTCGACCTCCAGGGCGGCGCCCTGAACAACGCCGGCGGCCTGCTCGGCAGCCCCGGCCAGCTGGCGCTGCGCAACGTCGCCAGCCTCGACAACCGGGGCGGCGAAATCTCCAGCGACCGCGGCTTTGCCCTCACCACCGGGGCCTTGCTCAACCAGGGCGGCAAGATTCTCTCCGGCGACCGCCTGACCCTCACCAGCGGCGCACTGAACAACAGCAACGCCGGGGTGCTCTCCGGCAGCAACGGCCTCAGCGTCAGCGCCGCCAGCCTCGACAACAGCCAGGGCGGCACCCTCGCCAGCCGCGGCGACCTGCTGGTGCGCAGCCAGGGTGCGCTGGACAACCACGGCGACGGCGCACTGGTCGCCAGCGGCAAGCTCGATGTCGGCAGCGCCAGCCTGAACAACCAGGGCGGCCTGCTGTCCGCCACCGGCGACCTGCTGCTGGCCACCGGCACCACCGACAACCGCGACGGCCGCCTGCTCGCCCAGGGCCGTCTCGACGCCAACACCGCCGACCTCGACAACCGCGATGGCGTAATCAGCGGTGCGCAGGGCCTCGACCTCGGCGCCGGCAACGTCCTCAACGGCGCCAGCGCCACCGGCAAACCCGGTGGCCTGATCACCAGCCAGGGCGCGCTGACCCTGCGCGGCGGCAAGCTCGAATCCACCGGTGGCGGGGAAATCTCCGCCAAGGGCGACCTGCACCTGATCGTCGCCCAGCTCATCCAGCGCCAGGCCGCGCTGATCGGCGAAGGCAAGGTCACCCTCGACCTGGGCAACGGTGCCCTGCGCGGCGACTTCGACAACCGTGGCGGCCTGCTCAGCGCCACCGGCGCCCTGCAGATCAACGGCCTGCGCAACCTCGACAACCGGGGCGGGGAAATCTCCGCCAGCCAGGGCTTCGCGCTCACGGCCAGCGGCCAGCTCGACAACGGCGACAGCGGCCGGATCATCAGCGCCGGCCAGCTCGAACTGAACGCCGGCGCCCTGCGCAACGTAAGCCAAGGCCTGCTCTCCGGCTGGCAAGGCCTGGTGGTCAACGCCGCCAGCCTGGACAACAGCAGCAGCGGCACACTCTCCAGCCGCGATGGCGCGCTGACCCTGACGGTCAGCGGCGCGCTCGACAACCACGGCGCCGGCGCGCTGGTCAGCAAGGGCAACCTCGGCCTTGGCGCCGGCAGCCTGAACAACGCCGGCGGCATCGTTTCCACCCAGGGCGGGCTCGGCCTGACCGTGGGCGGCGACGTGGACAACAGCAACGGCGGCCTGCTCAGCGCCCAGGGCAGCCTGACCGGTAGTGCCAAGGCTGTGGATAACCGCGCCGGGCAGATCAGCGCCGCCAGCGTCGACTACGACGCCAGCAGCCTGAACAACAGCGGCGGCAGCCTGGTCAGCCAGGGCGCGCTGCGCCTGGGCCTGCTCGGCGCCCTGCTGAACAACGGCGCCGGCTCGAAAATCGCCAGCGGCGGCCCGCTCAACCTGAGCGTCGGCAGCCTGGAAAACCGTGGCGGCCAGCTCGCCAGCCAGGGGCTGCTCAAGGTCCTCGCCGGGCGCTTCGACAACAGCGTCGGCGGCACCGTGGCCGCGCAGGACGACCTGACCCTGCAACTCACCGCCGAGCTGCTCAACGGCCAGGACGGCCTGGTCTTCAGCAAGGCCGGCCAGCTCAACCTCAGCGCCGCCAGCATCGCCAACGGCGGCGGCACCCTGCAGGGCCAGGGTGATACCACCCTCAAGGCCACCGGCGCCCTCGGCAACCAGAACGGCCGCATCATCAGCCAGACCGGCCAGCTCGACCTGGGCAGCGCCAGCCTCGACAACAGCAACGGCGGCGTCATCAACGCCGCCAACGGCAACCTCAAGCTGGTCACCGGCACCTTCAGCAACAACGCCGGCACCACCCAGGCCAAGGGCCTCGACATCACCGCCACGGGCGGCATCGACAACCGCGCCGGCCACCTCTCGGCGGTCAGCGGCGACAACCGCATCAGTACCACCGACCTGAACAACCAGGGCGGCGGCCTCTATGCCGGCAGCCTGCTCTACCTGCGCGGCAACCAGCTGCTCAACGACGGCGCAGCACTTGGCCAAGGCGGCAAGATCGGCGCCGGCCACATCGACGCCAGCCTGAACGGCGCACTGAACAACCAGTTCGGCCTGATCGAAAGCAGCGGCAACCTGACCCTCGGCGCGGCCAGCATCAACAACGTGGTCGGCGCCATTCGCGCACTCGGCCAGACGCCCGTCAGCCTGCTGCGCGCAACCAGCCCCAGCCAGATGAAGATCGTCAGCGGCGGCCTGCTCAACAACAACCTCGGCCGCATCGAAGGCGCCACCCAGGACCTGATCCTGCAGACCGGCGCCCTGCAGAACGGCGGCGGCAACGTGCTGCACGTCGGCACCGGCACCTTCGGCGTCGACCTCGGCCAGGCCGGCCAGGCCGGCGGCAACTTCACCTCCAACGGCAGCCTCACCTACCAGGCCGCCAGCTGGGCCAACAACGCCATCATCCAGGCGCGCAACCTGAACCTGGACATCGGCCAGCTCGACCAGGGGCAGTCCGGCCAGCTGCTGGCCGCGCAGAGCCTCATCGGCCGCGGCGGCAACTGGGCCAACGCCGGCCTGATCGCCAGCGATGGCACGCTCGATCTCGATCTGAGCGGCAACTACACCGCCGATGGCCGCCTGAGCAGCTTGGGCAGCCTGTCCCTCGGCGCTGGCTACATCGGTATCGGCCAGAGCGGCAGCATTGGAGGCGGTGGCGCGACGACAGTCATCAACAGCAGCGGCACCCTCGACAACGGCGGTCGCCTGACTGCCACCCAGGACCTGCGCGTCAGCGCCGCCAGCCTCAACAACCGCGGCACCCTCGGTGCCGCCGGCAACCTCTACCTCGGCACGCCCAACCTGCTCAACGAGAACGGCCTGATCTTCAGCGGCGGCAACATGCAGTTGCGCACGCAGAATTTCATCAACCGCAACGCCGACCTCTACAGCCTGGGCACATTGCATATCGCCGCCAACGACCAGGACGGCTGGGCGAGCAGCGTGCAAAACATCTCCGGCAGCTTCGAAAGCGGCGGGGCCATGACCCTGCTGGTGCAGGATTTCGACAACCGCCGTGCCGACGACTTCCAGATCGGCGAGCGCATTGTTGCCGGCAATTTCCGCATGTATGCCGACGACGTCTGCGATGGCAAGGGCTGCGAATTCAAGTTCCAGTCCTGGGAGCGCTATGAGGACATCATCCTCAAGGACGCGCCTCAAGCCTCGATCACCGCCGGCGGCGACTTCCGCTTCCGTGGCGACTCCTTCGACAACCTCTACAGCAGCATCGCCTCGGGCGGCAATATCGACATCCAGACGGCCACCTTCCGCAATCAGGGCGCCGCGGGTGGGGAAGAGCGTCACCTAGATGGCAGCTTCTATTCGCGTGATGACAACCTGTATTGGGCCGTTCGGAACAACAAAGACCTCTACAACCGTTACAACGATCCCAACTCATCAGACTACAGTCCCGGCGCACTGACTCGACTGCAGATTCTTGAGTCTGGTGGCTATCCGGAGGGAAAAGCCTTTCGGAGCATGACCGAGTCCGTCATCCCTGTCTCCGGCACGCCCGCCGCCTCCGCGGTGATCCAGGCCACCGGCAATGTGACGATCAATGCCAGCGACAGCTTCGACAACAGCGTGGTGAAGCGCGACGCCGGCGCCCAGACCATCAGTCCGCGCGACGTCGGCGTTGCCAACGGCGCCACTACCGTCCAGCTGGCGATCACCTCGCAGTTGCCGCCGGACCTCGCGCAGAAACAGGTCAACCCCGTCACCCTGCCGGGCTTCAGCCTGCCGCAGGGCGAAAACGGCCTCTTCCGCCTGAGCGGGCAGGGCGGCACCGGCGGCAGTACCGGCACTGTGCAGGGTGCGGGCGATCTCAGTTTCAGCGGCCAGAGCATCAGCGCCGCGCAGCGCGAGCGAAGCCTCGACGGCGCTGCGGCTGGCGCGGGCAGCGTTGCTCCGGGTGGCACTGCCGCCGCCGCTGATGCTCAGTCTGGTGCGGCCATCAACGTCCCGCGCGTGCAGGGCCTGCCCAGCAGCGCTACGCCGGACAACAGCCACAAATACCTGATCGAGACCAACCCCGAGCTGACCAACCTGAAGAGCTTCCTCGGCTCCGACTACCTGCTCGGCCAGCTCGGCTACGACCCGGACAAGGCACAGAAGCGCCTCGGCGACGGCCTCTACGAACAGCGCCTGATCCAGCAGGCAGTGGTCGCCCGCACCGGCCAGCGCTACATCGACGGCATGGCCACCGACGAAGCCCTGTTCAAGTACCTGATGGACAACGCCATCGCCTACAAGGACAGCCTCCAACTGCAATTGGGCGTCGGCCTCTCCGCCGAGCAGGTCGCCGCGCTGACCCACGACATCGTCTGGCTCGAAGAAGCCACCATCAACGGTGAAAAAGTCCTGGTGCCGGTGCTCTACCTCGCCCAGGCCGATGGCCGTCTGGCGGCGAACGGCGCCCTGATCATGGGCAACGACCTGTCGCTGATCAGCGGCGGCAACCTGACCAACCAGGGCACCCTGCGCGCCAGCGGCGACCTCGCCGCCAGCGCCGCCAACATCAACAACAGCGGCCTGATCGAAGCCGGTAACCGTCTCGATCTGCTGGCCATCGACAGCATCCGCAACGCGGCTGGCGGCATCATCAGCGGCCGCGACGTCAGCCTCACCGCGCTGACCGGTGACGTCATCAACGAGCGCAGCATCACCTCGGTCGACGCCAGCAACGACGCCCACCGCATCCACAAGGAAATCGCCAACAACGCCGCCCGCATCGAAGCCCGCGGCGACCTGGAGGTTACCGCCGGCCGCGACCTGATCAGCGCCGGCAGTGTCATCCAGGCCGGCGGCAATGCCGACCTCACCGCCGGGCGCGACCTGCGCCTGGAGGCCGCGCAGGAAGTCGACAGCATCGACTTCCAGAGCCGCCGCATCACCGGCAACGTCACCAGCGTCACCCAGCACGGCAGCGAGGTGCAGGTTGGCGGCAACCTCGAACTCAACGCCGGCCGCGACCTCAGCGCCGTCGCCAGCCGCATCGACGCCGCCCGCGACATCGCCATGAGCGCCGGGCGCGACGTAGTCCTCGCCTCCGCCGCCAACGAAGAGCACAGCGACGCCAAGTACAAGGGCGGCGGCAAGAAGGTCACCACCCAGGAAGACCACGTGGGCCAGCAGGCCACCGAGGTCAACGCCGGTGGCGATGTCCTGATCAGCGCGGGCGAAAACCTCACCCTCGTCAGCAGCAAGATCGGCGCTGGTAACGAAGCCTACCTGGTCGCCGGCGACAAGATCGAACTGCTCGCCGCCAACGACAGCGACTACTCGCTCTACGACATGGAAGAGAAGGGCGGCTGGGGCAAGAAGAAAACCCAGCGTGACGAAGTCACCGACGTCCGCGCCGTGGGCAGCGAAATCAGTGCCGGCTCCGACATCACCCTGCTTAGCGGCGGCGACCAGAAGTACCAGGGCGCCAAGCTGGAGGCGGGCAATGACATCGCCATTCTCAGCGGCGGCGAAGTCACCTTCGAAGCGGTGAAGGACCTGCACCAGGAAAGCCACGCCAAGAGCGACAGCGACCTCGCCTGGAGCCGCTCCAAAGGCGAAGGCAAGACTGACGAGACACTGCGCCAGACCCAGATGATCGCCCAGGGCAACATCGCCATCAAAGCGGTGGACGGCCTGAAGATCGACTACAAGCACATCGACCAGAAGAGCGTCAGCCAGGCCATCGATGCGATGGTGCAGGCCGATCCGGGCCTGGGTTGGTTGAAGGAAGCTGAAGCTCGGGGGGATGTGGACTGGCAGCGAGTTAAGGAAATACATGACTCCTACAGCTACAGCCACTCGGGCATGGGGCCAGCGACACAACTCATCGTGGCAATTGTGGCGGCTGCGGCTGGCGGCATCGCTGCAGCCGGAGCTCTGAGCGCTGCAGGCGCTGGAACCGTTGTCACCGGTATTGGCGTGGGCGCTGCGGGAAGTTTGGCGGGAACCGCTGGCGTCAGCTTTATCAACAACAAGGGCAACCTTGGTCAAACCCTAAGTGACACCTTTGGCAATGACAGCTTGAAGCAGGCCGCGATTGCCGGTGCTGTCGGCGGTGCCACAGCGGGTTGGTTCAACGATTGGAGCGGCGCTGACACGCACATCAAGATCGTCAACGGAAAGACCGTTGCTGATCTAAGTAGCTGGAGTGGCATAGGTAGTTTTGCGGCAAACCAGGCAATGCAGAACACCACCTCTGCTCTACTGAGTCAGGCGCTGGGACAAGGCGGTGGACTGGGCGACGCACTGCAGAACAGCCTCTACAACACTTTCGCTGCCGCCGGTTTCAACGCTGTAGGCGACTTTGGCGGCACCTATGATCTGCAGTCTGGCAGCCCGTCCATGATTGCTCTTCATGCCTTGATGGGCGGCATGGTTGCGGAAGCCAGTGGCGGTAGCTTTGCCACAGGTGCTGCAGCTGCAGGCGCCAACGAAGCTCTCGTGGCAAGCCTGGATGGGGTCTTTAAGAACTTAAGCCCAGATAATCGCGAAGCACTGGTCACCATGAGTGCACAGGTCGTAGGTGTCCTCGCCGGAGCCTTGCAGAGTCCTGATGCGGATAGCAAAACCCTTGAGAGTGCGGCTTGGGTAGCCAAAAACTCGGCGCAATACAACTACCTTGCGCACGAGCTGGAAGACTTTGAACGTGAAGCCGCAACGTGCCGAGCAAAGAACAATTGTGATGAGGTGAAGGAGAGGTTTAGGCAGCTGAGTGTCGCCAATGATGACCAGTTGGCAGCCGTCTGCTCTGTGAACCCGGGCGGATGTGTCAACGCGTTCGGCTACCTTGTCACTGAGCGGCTGGAGCTCCAACAGAAAATTGAGGCTCTGTACGCCAACGATCAGATTCCACTTGATATGAAGGCGGATCTGCATCGATACAACATGCAGAACATCGCCGCTGTCGGGCAGTTGATCAAGGCAAGCAAGACGCTTGACCTAGAGTCCATGGGGATCTCGGCGGAAAAAGCTGATTGGGGTGCAAACTTAGCAGCTGCTATTGTAGGCGTTGCGCTAGGTAACAAGGGCGGTGCTGCAAAAGGTAGCTCCGGCGCAGAAAGTGCTATCAATCAAGGCAGGCTTAATTCTCAGCTCCTGTCTGAGGAGGTTGCGAATGGCCACGCGTTCCAGAAACATGTAGTCGAACGGCAAGAGTTTGTTGATCTTGGTATCAGCACAAAAAGTCAGTTCCAAAATTTTGTAGAAAAAATTGTTTCCAATCCAGCAGTTGAGCGTCGCCAAGCTGTTGATGGTACGACCTATTATCTTGATAGCTCAACGAAGACTATTGTTATTCGAGGGCAGAGAGGCGAGGCTACGGCATTCAGACCTGATATGGGTGGCGTTGGCTGGGAGAATTACATTAAGTCGCAGGTGCCAAAAAAATGACAGAGCTCAATAGTAAAACCGAGCCTATTCATATCGAAATCACGCATAAGGAGTTGCGATACTTTATTTCGTGCGGATTGGCTCTGGTGCAGAATGTTCCGGAGGACTCACTTCCAACATATTGTGGATTGAGCAAGGAAGAGATATTGGAGGTCTCTCTGCGCCTGAGGGAAATTGCGGATCAGCTTCATGTAAAAATGTAGCTGACGGGGTGGCGGCTAATCCTTAGCCGCTTACCTTTGCTGCAAAAGGGGCTGCTATTCCCAAAGGTTTCTCGAATGCTGATGATTTCGCGCGCTTTGGTACAGATGCGCGAGATGGTTTAGCGAAAGCTGGCTATGGGAACGTAGAACCCATTCTTCAAGGAAGCGCTGTAACGGGGCAGAGTTTTAAAACTGGGCAAGCATTTGACGTTGGCAGGGTGAGTGACTTCGATATTGCCTTGGCAGGCCCTGAATTGTTGCAGCGTGCACAGTCGTTAGGAATAGGTTTGAGAAGCGGTGGTACTCGCACAGGTCCTCTGAGCGCAAGAGATTTGCAAGCGCTTGGATTAAAAGATTTGGCTAGCAAGCTAAGTGAACAAGCAGGGCGTGAAGTGAACTTTATGATTTATGATTCTGCGGCAACGGCGGCAAGCCGCGCTCCGAGCTTGGTACTTCCTAAATGATTGCATATGACTTGTACGGGGCGAAAAGTCTCAGCCTTGTGTTGGCAAGAGAGCATATAGAGGAAATTCTTGGGATATCTCTCGATGAAAGAAATAGCTCTTATCAAGGAGGGAGTTACTACATGTTTGGTAGTAATGATTCTGAGAATTTTATTTTGAAGGTTAATCTTGATCCTTTTGATGATGAACCGGTGGAGCTGAATTTTCCTGAATACCCTGTTTTGCTCTATATAAATGCCACGGTCCGCTCATCTGATATAGAAGGGTCAATCAAGAAAGGAGCATGTTTTAAGCTGCTCAGGCATGAAGTGTTCTAGAAAATCCCCGACAAATGCCGGGGATTTTATTTCAGCGCCTCAACTATCGCCGCTTCCCTCGCTGCTCGTGGTCGGCTTGATATAACGACTGCGCATCGGACACCAGCAACAACAGCGCGCGGCTGATCTGGAAAACGTTCCTGATGGGTGTGTCGTCCACATCGACTCTTTCCAGCACGGCGAGCAGGTCGAGCACGGCGCCGAGCCGATCTTCCGCCGCGTCATACAACGCCTCGGCGGGCGCATCGGTGTTCAGGAACAGCGTGGCGTCACGCGGGAAGTGACTGTGCTGTGAAGCCGTCGCCAGCGGGATAAAGTCGTGGACGGCGGGACGTGTGGACGGGTGTGACGTATGATTCGCGTCAGCCATTTTCAGCTCCTTGTTAGCTGCTTGTGGTTAGCGGGCCGGCGGTGTTGACGCACCGTCGGCTCGCGTCTTTTTCGTTCTGTTGAAACTCCTTTACGTGATCCGCGCCGTTCGGCAGTTCAGGATCATGTTCTGTTTGGCCAAAGAGTCGATCTTGCGATAAACGGTCGCCAACCTGCTGCGTACTGTCGAAAATATGTGGTGATTTTATCGTTTTCAGATGGCGGCTTTCTACGCCTCTGCGCGCAATCCACCACGTCCCGCAAGGTCTTGGGAAACGGCTGACGGGTTTCCCGATCGAGTTCGCTAAGGTCGGAAATTCGTCTTTTCGATCTATAACAATCAGAGCTTTTAAAGGGGGCAGAAAGCGCGGCGCAGACATCCCTGTCGCAACCCCGGCGTTCTCCTGCACCCCCGGCCCCGCCATCCTTGGCGGGTCGCTCGCCGGGGCAACGCATGCGTTGCCAAACCCCGGCTCGCCCTACAAGGACAGCCTGCAGCTCTCCGTCGGCGTCGGCCTCTCCGCCGAACAGGTCGCGGCCCTGACCCACGACATCGTCTGGCTCGAAGAAGCCATCGTTAATGGCGAGAAGGTCCTCGTCCCGGTGCTCTACCTCGCCCAGGCGGAAAACCGCCTCGGCCCCACCGGCGCGCTGATCCAGGGCCAGGACGTCAGCCTCATCAGCGGCGGCGCACTCAACAACGCCGGCACCCTGCACGCCAGCAACAACCTCAGCGCCAGTGCCAGCAACCTGAGCAACAGCGGGCTGATCCAGGCCGGCAACCGCCTCGACCTGCTCGCCGACGACAGCATCCGCAACGCCGCCGGCGGCATCATCGCCGGGCGCGACGTCAGCCTCACCGCACTGACCGGCGATGTGATCAACGAACGCAGCGTCACCCGCATCGACAGCGCGCAGAGCGCCAACCGCACCTGGACCACCAGCTTCGCCGACAGCGCCGCCCGCATCGAGGCCGCCAACAGCCTCGACATCAGCGCCGGCCGTGACGTCAGCAACCTCGGTGGCGTGCTGCAGAGCCGTGGCGACCTGTTCATCGGCGCCGACCGCGACGTCAACATCGCCTCGGTGGAAGTCACCAACGGCCAGCTCAACGGCCGCCGCTACTACAGCGAAACCACCACCCAGCTGGGCGCTGAAGCCAGCGCCGGGCGCGACCTCGACATCAGCGCCGGGCGCGACCTCAACGCCGTCGCCAGCCGCCTCGACGCAGCACGCGACGCGGCCCTGAGCGCCGGCCGCGACGTCACCCTCGCCTCGGCGGCGGATGAGAGCCATAGCTATAGCAACACGCGCAAGATCAGCAGCCAGAAGGACCACGTCGAACAGCAGGGCACCGAGCTGACCGCTGGCGGCGACGTCAGCATTGCCGCCGGGCAGGACCTGGCCCTCAAGGCCAGCAGCGTCAGTGCCTCCGGCGAGGCCTACCTCTATGCGGGGCGCGACGTCAGCCTGGTCTCCGAGCAGGACAGCGATTACAGCTACTACCGCAAGACCAAGACCAGCAGCTCCGGGCTTTCCAGCAGCACCAAGACCCGCGTCGACAGCAGCAGTAGCACCACCCAGGCCGGCTCCCTGGTCAGTGCCGACAAGATCGCCATCCGCGCCGGCCAGGACATCGCCGTGCAAGGCAGCGACGTCGCCTCCACCAACGGCACCAGCCTGTTGGCCGGGCGCAACGTGCTCATCGATGGCGCTACCGAAAGCTTCGAGACCAGCCACGCCGAGTCCAAGAAGAAATCCGGCCTCATGAGCAGCGGCGGGATCGGTGTGACCCTCGGCTCCAGCAGCCTGAAGACCACCCAGGACGACCACACCGAACAGACCCGTGGCAGCACTATCGGCAGCGTGCTCGGCAATGTCGACATCCAGGCCGGCAAGGGCCTCACCATCCGCGGCTCCGACCTTGTCGCCGGCAAGGACATCAACCTCATCGGGCAGAACGTCAGCATCCTCGAGGCGCAGAACCGCAACCGCAGCGAGGAAACCCGCGAGCAGAAGAAAAGCGGCCTGACCCTGGCCCTGTCCGGCAGTGTCGGCAGCGCGGTCAATACCGCCTACCAGTCGTCCAAGGAAGCACGCCATGAAGACGACAGCCGTCTCGCTGCGCTCAAGGGCATCCAGGCTGGCCTGACTGGTTACCAGGCCTGGCAGGCGGCGGAGCAGGGTGGCATGACCACCGACAATGCCGGCAACTTCGTCGGCATCGCCATCTCCCTCGGTTCGCAGCAATCCAAATCGAAAACCGTTCAAGAGCAGAGCATCGGCCAGGGCAGCACCCTGACCGCCGGCAACAACCTCAACATCCTCGCCACCGGCGCGGGCAAGGTCGGTGAAGACGGCGACATCCGCATCCAGGGCAGCCAGCTCAAGGCCGGCCAGGACGTCATGCTGGCCGCCAACCGTGACCTCATTCTCGAGGCCGCCTCCAACACCCAGAAACTCGACGGCAAGAACAGCAGCAGCGGCGGCAACGTCGGCGTCAGCATCGGCTTCGGCAGCGGAGGCGGTGGGCTGAGTGTCTTCGCCAACGGCAACAAGGGCACCGGCTTCGAACACGGCAACGGCACCACCTGGACCGAAACCACCGTCGATGCCGGCCGCCAGGTCACCCTCGTCAGCGGCCGCGATACCAGCCTCATCGGTGCCCAGGTCAGTGGCGAGCAGATCACCGCCAAGGTCGGCCGCGACCTCACCCTGCGCAGCCTGCAGGACACTGACGAGTACAAGTCCGAGCAGAAGAATGTCAGCGGCGGCGTCAGTGTCGCCATCATCGGCTCCGGCGGCAGCGCCAGCCTCTCGGTCGACAAGAGCAAGATCCACTCCAACTACGACAGCGTGCAGGAGCAGACCGGGCTCTACGCCGGCAAGGGCGGCTACGACATCGACGTGGGCAAACACACCCAGCTCGACGGCGCCGTCATCTCCAGCACCGCCAACGCCGACAAGAACCACCTGAGCACCGACACCCTCGGTTGGCGCGACATCCGCAACGAGGCCGACTTCAAGACCCAGCAGCAGGGTGCCACCGCCAGTAGCGGCGGGAATGAAGGCGGCAACTTCCTGGGCAATGCGCCCAACGGCATGGTCACCGCCTACACCCATAGCGACAGCGACAGCGGTACCACCCGTTCGGCCATCAGCGCCGGCACGATCGACATCCGCAATGGCGAAGCCCAGCAGCAGGATGTCGCCAGCCTGAGCCGCGATGTCGAGCACGCCAACGGAAGCATCAGCCCCATCTTCGACAAGGAGAAGGAACAGCGCCGCCTGCAGGAAGTGCAGCTGATCGCGCAGATCGGCAGCCAGTCGATGGACATCATCCGCACCAATGGGGAGATCAAGGCGACCAAGGCAGGGCAGGAAGAACTGGACGAGAAGGGCACACCGCGTCCGGGCGCTAATGCAACTGCCAAAGAGATCCAGGACTACAACGATGCCTTGGCCAATACCAAGGCCTACCAGGATGTGATGCGTGAGTACGGCACGGGCAGCAACTACCAGAAGGCCGCCCAGGCCGTCACGGCAGCACTGCAATACCTGGCCGGTGGTGATATCGGCGGGGCCGTGGCGGGAGCCTCAGCGCCCTATGTGGCAACGCTGATCAAGCAGCAAACCGGCAACAACGACACTGCCCGCATCATGGCCCAGGCGGTGCTCGGCGCCATTGTGGCCAGCGCCCAGGGCAACTCTGGTGTGGCTGGTGCAGCGGGTGCTGCGACGGGGGAGCTGATTGCACAACAGCTGTACCCCAACAAACCGCACGACCAACTTACGGAAAATGAACGGCAGATCGTCTCTGCTCTTTCGACTCTGGCTGCGGGTATGGCCGGAGGCCTCACTAGCGGCGATAGCGCCGGTGCTTTCGCGGCCGCCGGAGCTGGCAAAACAGCTGTGGAAAACAATGATCTAGGCAGTCGTCTCTACCTAGACAGAAAAGTCGAAGAGTTTGCCGCCGCCGGCAATTGCGGTGGTATGTCGACAGAAAGTTGCCGAGCCAAATATGCCGAAAAAGTCTTTGAAGAAGGCGGCGGTGCGAATGGCGTGATGCTTTCCGTCCTAATGGGCGTAGGGGCTCCGGTAGCAGCGGCTCTAGGCCCGGAACTGCTAATGGCCTGTATAGCCAACCCGGCTGTCTGCACTGAAGCGAGTTTGGCGGGGGCCGAGGTTCCCTTCGGTGCGGCAACGGCTGGTGGTACTGCGCTAGGCATGGGAGGCTTTGGTGGCCTGATTGGTAAGGAGGTATCGGCAGGTACAGGAGGGGCAGCAAAGCCCACAATTGAATTGTTTGGAGGAAAAAATGCTCAAACTCCAGGTGCGATCAATATTGATATAACCTCTGGGATTCAATCTGGTATCCGTGCGGATGCAAGAAGCTTGCCTTTGAGGGATAGTTCAGTAGGAGAGATTGTGGCTAGCAATCCATTCATTCCTAAAAGCGAAGGGGGCACATTCTCTATGATGGACTATCTGCCTGAAGCAACTAGGGTGATCGAGCCAGGTGGAAAGATTTTTATAAACTCTAACGCTGCAAACCCATATGGTAAATTACCAAGTTTTTCCGATCTTGAGTCGTTAGGGTTGAGAGTTATTCAAGACGGGCCTCTCGATGCACGTTTCTCGGGGCAGACTTTCCTTCGCACAGATGGAAGTGTGATTACAGATTTGGAAAGTATGAAGACTATAGTTTTGGAGAAGATCAAATGATGATTTCAGTAGACTTTGATTGTCTCGTTACATTTGATTGTGTCTATGGAGAGTGGATTCATGAATATGGGGTTTCTCGAGTGTATGTCGAGAAGGGATTAGTTATTAAGAGGTCCGCTTTTATTAATGACGAGGAAGGTGCGAGAATTTTCGAGTGTGTTAGTGATGAATTGCCTAGAGGCGAGAGCGCTTTTCCAGTTCACTATATCTATGATCCTGTGAAAGACGCCGAGTATACAAGCTGGAAGGTTTTAAATGGATTTTTGTTTGCTATTAGTAATGATGGGAGGGTGGTTGAATATAGAAGTAAGACTGAAAGCTCATATGCAATGCATGAGTATGTTGGGGGATGTTGGTTTGTCTTCTCAGGTGTGACATTCGCGAAAAGGGTTGTTGACGAATACGCATCAGATAGAAAGTCGTCGTCAGGTAAAAAAACATCTGATGAGATTGGATGCCGGACCACTCTTGACTCGCTAACTCATGAGTATGTTCTGGAAGGAGTCACTAACGCTTCGCCAGGGCCTGGGTGGATGTCTTTGGTGATACATGCCGAATCGTTTTTTATAGATATTCCAGGAAAATAAAAAATTTAAAAGGGGAAAAATTTATTTTTCTATTCTAAAACTGGCTGGCGAGTCGGGATTAGAGTACAGAAAATAAATCTGTCCCCTTTTTCTCAGATAAGGTTGGAAATAAGTTATTGGGTCAGGATGGGGTTTTGTATAGAAAACCATCCAATTTGACACATATCCCGGTGGATTTTTGAGAAATGAAATCTTCTAATTACTATGAAGCTCTGCCCGAGTCCATGACCGCGGAGGATATAAAAGTTGAGTTTTTAGAAGTCCTGAAGCGTTTAAAGTCTGGAAGTTTATCCAAAGAGAGTGCACTTAAGGCTCTTTTGGAATTGAGTGATAGGCAATGGAATACTTATTGTGCTCTGAGTGATGATATAAAGTCTTCAGTAACTGATGCCTTAATTGCACTGTGGGATGGCCGATGTATCGAGTCAGCAGAGACGACGGTTGCTATAGTTTCGAGACTGGGGCTTGGGCGGGTTCTTAGATTCTTAAGTGAAATTGACGCCGGCCAGACATCTCCTGACGTATATGCAGAAATTCATGAGGCAGTAGAAGAGTTGAGGGATACTGTAGAAGATCCTTATAGTGGGATGCAAAACTAAAAAAGTTTGGACCAAAAAGGGGACAGATTTATTTTTCTACTCTAAAGCTGGCTGGCGAGTCAGGATTAGAGTGCGAAAATAAATCTGTCCTCTTTTTCTCCTTCTTCTTGGTCCCCTTTTTCTTGAAAGCTCAATATTGGGAGCAGAGAGCTGCTGTCTATGGTGGTGTCCTATGAGTAAATTCGGCTTTCGTGAAGTTGAAGAGTTGGTGGATTTGCATCGAGGAATAGTTAATTTCGGTGATGAAAGTAGCTCGGTGGGTGATGATTGGGTGGAGAAGGCAGAGCAGGCGCTGGGCGCGGTCTTTGCCGATTCGTATAAATGGTTTTTAAAGAGATATGCTGGTGGGGAAGTTGGCGGTGAAGAAGTCTATAGCCTTTACGGAATGGATTTCGACACAGTAAATGGTGGGGATATTGTTTTTCAGCATTTGGTGGGGTTGAAAAACAATACAGTGGATAATTCAAGGTTAGTTATAAGTGAGACGGATTTGGGAGAGGTGTTCTTTTTTGATTTGAACTCCTATGAGGGAGGGGAATATTCGATAAAAGTCAGAATTCCTTCCGGTGAGTTTTTAAACTATGCAGGTAACTTCTATGAGTTTCTCTGTAAGAGGATATTAGCTCATATTTGATGTTTTTGTTCTGTTGTCTGTCCCGTCCAAGTGTCCAAACCGCCTTCCCCGCCTCACGGCGGGGTGGAATGTCGAGTGTTTGTTCGAATTTCTGCCTCACGGGACCAAAAAGGGGACAGATTTATTTTTCTACTTTAAAGCTGGCTGGCGAGTCGGGATTAGAGTACAGAAAATAAATCTGTCCCCTTTTTCACTTCGCTTATTCCTGGCGCACTTCCTCCGCCAGCTCGGGGTGTGTCTTGAGGATGCCGAACAATTTGACCAGAGCGACCGGGGGCTCGGTTTCGCCACGTTCGTAACGGCTGAAAGCGTTTGGGCCGCCACCGAACAGCTCTCCCGCTTCACGCTGGGACAGGTGCAGCAGTTCCTTGCGGACTTCGCGGATCAGCGTCTGGTGGCCGGTAGCCTGATTCACCTGGCGGCGATGCTCGGCCATGGCCCGCATGACGCGCTCGCTCTCGGTTGGCCCGGTGATGGACTCGCCGCAGGCGTCGCACCAGTCAGCCTCGACCTGGGGGATGGTGGTGAACTGCCCCTTGTACGTGTAGGGCAAGTCGCGGATGGCGTGGACCAGGTCGGCCTGGCCGCAGACCGGACATAGCATGGTCACTTCTCCTTGAATGAAACGATGAGCAAGTCGCCCCGCAGGGTGAGCTTTACGTACGCCTGCCGGCCGTTCACCCACGGGCGATAGACGTCCTGCCAGATGCTGTGGTCGGCGTAGGTGGCCATGCTCTTGTAGAAGTCCGCCGAGGTTAGGCCGGTAATGACCGCCAGGACCTGTTCTGTGGACTCCAGCCCCAGTTCGAGGGCGCCTTCCAGTGCCACGCGGGTGAAGCGATATCGCCGCTCGGCAATGGCGAGCCTGATCAGCGGAAGCTTGTGGTGAGGCGTGCGCTTTTCCATCGAACGAAATTAACCTTATAGGTTAATTTCAGCCACGGCAATCCGGTCGTTTCGGAATCACCTTACCGATGTCCTAGACTGGCCCCTTCCCTTCGCAGGAGAGCCGTCATGACTACAGCCACTCCCTTCCTCATGTTCCAGGGCGGCGTCGCGCAGGCGGCGCTGGATTTGTATCTCGCTACTTTTCCCAACTCCCGCGTGGTGCACGTGGAGCGCTATGGCGCCGGTGAGCCGGGGCCGGAGGGGACGATCAAGGTGGCGCGGTTCGAGGTGTGCGGGCAGGCATTCCTGTGTTCGGACAGCCCGGTGAAGCATGACTTCGATTTCACGCCGTCCAGTTCGATCTTCGTGGAGTTCGAGTCGGGGGAGGTGCTGGAGCGGATTTTCGCGGTGCTGGCGGAGGGTGGGCGCGTGTATATGCCCTTGGGCGACTACGGCTTCAGCCCGCGATTTGGCTGGGTGAGCGACAGGTTCGGGGTGTCGTGGCAGCTGAGTCTGGTGCGCTGAGGGGCAACCCGCAGGAGCGCCCCATGGGCGCGGTCGCGGGCATGGCCCGCTCCTGCAACGGCTCCGTGGCTCGATAGCCTGGGTAGGGCGAATAACGCCTGAGGCGTTATCCGCCGTCCTGGCGGATAACCCGTTCCGGGTTATGCGCCCTACGCGTCTGTCGGCGGGTTCCTGAGACGGCATTCACCGGGTTAGGCAATTCCCTGAAGGGCGCGGGTTTCTGCTCCGGTCAACGCGGGAGTTTCCCTACACTGCGCCGGCGTTGCGGTCCTACAAGCCCTCTGCGTAGCGTTCCTGGCACCACGTTTCGGCGTGGTCAGGTGTGGAAACCTGAATTTACCGAGAGACGCTGTAGCAGAGTTCGACCGGCCCATGGGCCGGTCGTCTCGGGCTCTATGGCGGACCGTGTGAGGCGGACTTACGTCCGGCCGGTTCTCACGGTTGTTCTCGGTTGCCGGTTTTCCACCCTTGCACGGTCCGCCTCCCATTTCGGATGTTTCGGGCGGCGGCTTCCTGTCTTGAGCAAGGAGCTTCTGCATGATGACGTCGATGTCCTTCCCGGCCGAACATGGCCTGAATACCCAATCCTTCGTGCGCTACAACCGCCAGTTGCGCGGTGTGCTGCTGGATCAGCAGCCGTGGTTCGTGCTGCGCGACCTGACCAAGCTGACCGCGAGCAAGCGCGGGGCGGAGCTGGTGCGCAAGCTGGAGCCGGACCAGTCGCGCCGGGAGCGCCTGGCCGGCGCGGCGGAGGATGAGTGGCTGGTGAGCGAGAGCGGGGTATATGCGTTGCTGTTGCTGCACCTGTACCACCCGGAGAACCGCAGCCTTCGGCAGTGGCTTAGCAACGAGGTGGTGCCGGCGCTGCGTGCGGCGCAGCAGGACAACGCGCTGTTGCCGCGCCACAAGTTCCGGGAGGTGCAGGGGCAGCACATTGCCTTGCTGGATTGGCAGGGGCGGTTGTGGGTGCGGTTTACCGATGCGGCGCGGTTGATGGAGCTGGACGGGCGGGGGTAGGGCTGACCGCTCCAGCAACAGCACCCTCTCCGGTGGGCGAGGGTGTGTCTCGGGCTCAGGTATCAGGGCGGGTCGGCGGCCACTTCCAGTGGGGTGAGCGCGAAGGTGTTGCCGGCCGGTTCTCCCAGCAAGGCCATGTAGTGTCGGCCCTGATCTTCCACCGTGACCTTTCGGCCCGCCTCCAGCGGGAGTGTCGGGCAGAGCACGCGGAGTGGGTTCGTGTCGGGTAGCAGCAGGGCGTGGTGGGGAGCGCTTTCCTGGAATTTGCTGCGCAGGCTGAGGCGGCAGTGGCGTGGTTGTGCGGACAGCCACGCGCTGCGCAGTTCATAGCGGTCGCCGCCGAGCAGGCGGAGGCTTTCCACCTGGGCCAGTTGCCAGGCGCCGCCGGGAGTCAGGAGGAGGCCCAGCAGTTCGCCAACGGCCGGTGGCGGCGAGTCTTCCCAGTGCCCACTGAAGTGTTGCCCGCTCGTGTGGGGCTGGTCCAGCGGTAGGGTGGGCGGAAGGCTGGGGACGGGCGTGGGGGGGCTGAACTCGATGTCGCCCTGGTGCGCGACCAGCTCGTCCAGCCCGCCGCGGCCGCTGGAATGGTGGGACCAGACGTCGCTCTGGTGTTGCTGGCGCTGGAAGTGGCGGGCATCGAGGCTGCTGTCCTCGGTGACGCCGAGGTGGGCGAGCAGGGCCGGGATGCCTCGGCAGACCTGCCAGGGACCCGGGGCCGCGTCTGCCGTGCCCCAGCAGGCGAGCAGATGGGCGTTGAGATCGAAACCCGCGTCGCCGTTGCTGGCCGCAACGAAGCGCTTGAGCATGTCCAGCAGTTCGTCGAGCTTCAGGGCGAGGCCGCTGCTGCTGCTCGCGGCGCCCGGATCGCGGAAGGGACGGTCGCTCTCGCGATCGAGCCGCCAGGCGTTGCCCGGCTGTTCCGGCTGGATGTGGACGATGGAGGCGAAGACCTGGGTGGATTCGATCAGCGCCGGCAGGCTCTCTGCGGGGATTTCCAGCGGCCGGGAGCCGGCGATGAGCAGGCAATGCAGGTAGCCCCCCGCGATGGTCTGGCTGCGCGGTTCGAAGGCTTCGCCGTCGCTGATGGGCAGGTGCTGGACTTCCAGCCGCAGGGCGCGCCCGTACAGCTGGTGCAGCAGGTGCCACAGGCCGGGCGGTGCCGGGTGCTGGTTCTGCAGGCAGTTGCAGTGGACTTCCTGGAGGCTGCGCACCATGCGTTGCATCAGCAGGGCGGCGGTCTTGCGCTCGGCGCGGCGGGTCCGCAGCAGGTGCCAGTAGCCACTGAGCAGCCGGCGGTGAAGGGCGAGGATGAGCTTCTGCGCCTTGTCGGCCCGGGCCTGGGCGAGCGCGTCGGTCTGTTCGCCGAGTAGGTCGGCGAGCTGGCGGCTGACGTCGAAGATTTCCGGGCGCAGGCGTTCGAGTTGGCGCAGCAGCTGGATGCCGGTCAGCGTCGAGCGGTTCAGTTCGATGGCCGTGCGATACAGCTCCCGCGTACGCCGCGCCAGGTATTCGAGGGCGGTATCCATGTGTCTCGTGGCTCCAAAGCTTGCCGGCTGGGGCCGACCGTTCGGAGACTGCGAGATTCTCGGCGTTTTGCGATTCAGACGAATCTGAATGATGGGGAGTCATGCGTCACAGGAATGAAAAAGGGGAGGCCGGTGGCCTCCCCTTCGTGTTGCTCCAGGGTGTCGTCAGAGCACGCGCACGCTGGCGAAGGTGGATTCGCCCTGGGCCTGGCTGAGGGCCGAGATGGCCGAGGAGTTGGGCATGAGGGCGAGGTCCTGCGGGATGGGCATGACCATGACCGGCTGGCCGATGGGCTGGCCCTGGCGCTCGTCGCGCGGCGGGATGCCGAAGTATTCGCGGTAGCACTTGGAGAAGTGCGGGGTGGAGACGAAGCCGCACACCGAGGCGACTTCGATGATCGACATCGAGGTCTGCTTGAGCAGCTGGCGCGCGCGGATCAGGCGCAGCTTGAGGTAGTAGCGCGACGGCGAGCAGTGCAGGTACTTCTGGAACAGGCGTTCGAGCTGGCGGCGCGAGACGTTGACGTAGACGGCCAGTTCGTCGAGGTCGATGGGCTCCTCGAGGTTGGCTTCCATCAGCGCGACGATTTCCTGCAGCTTGGGCTGGTTGGTGCCGAGCATGTGCTTGAGCGGTACGCGCTGGTGGTCCTGTTCGTTGCGGATGCGCTCGTAGATGAACATTTCGGAGATCGCCGCCGAGAGTTCGCGGCCGTGCTCGCGGCCGATCAGGTGCAGCATCATGTCCATCGGCGCGGTGCCGCCGGAGGAGGTGAAGCGGTTGCGGTCGATGGAGAACAGCCGGGTGCTCATGGCCACGCGGGGGAAGGCTTCCTGCATGGCGGCCAGGCATTCCCAGTGCACCGAGCAGTCGTAGCCGTCGAGCAGGCCGGCGCGGGCCAGGGCCCAGCTGCCGGTGCACACGGCGCCGAGCTTGCGACCCAGGCGCGCCTGGGCCTGGAGGAAGGTGGTGTGTTCGCGGGTGACGCTGCGCTGGATGCCGACGCCGCCGACCACGATCAGCGTGTCCATCTGCGGGGCGCTGTCGCAGGCTGCGTCGGGGGTGATCTGCAGGCCGTCGCTGGCCCAGACCTGGCGGCCGTCGAGGCTCAGGGTGTGCCAGCGGTAGAGTTCGCGTCCGGAGAGCTGGTTGGCCATGCGCAGCGGTTCCACCGCCGAGGCCAGGGAGATCAGGGTGAAGTTGTCCAGCAGCAGGAAGCCGATGGACTGCGGAGCTCGGTTTTGCGGGGGAACTCCGGGGTTGAACGCGTTCATTCAGTCACCTCACGCTAGTCACAGTCGCCTCACGGGAGGCGTTTCTTATGCTTGTTGTTCTGTTCGGGAGTCGGCCTCGGGGTTGGCCCGGGCGGTTCCTCTTTTCTCGCTGCCTATGACAAGGCAAATGCCGTGCCTAGGTTGAATGGGCGTTCAACTAAAAAAGAAAACGGCATAGGAATGCCGTTTTTGCAGGTCCGGAATGCGACGCCTCGAAGGTCGCAAATACGCATGGATCGTGGCCTGGGGTTTTTGGTAGCACTCACCGGTCACGGCGCCGGTGGTGCTGTGCCCGGAACGGTAACGCCCGCTGTCTGGTCGGGACGGGCGTACCGCTTGCGCCATCAGGGGGCGCGCCGGCTCTGGCGTGGTCGATTGAGGGTCAGCACTCGATGATGCTGACGGCCAATCCGCCGCGCGAGGTTTCCTTGTACTTGTCGTGCATGTCGGCGCCGGTGTTGCGCATGGTGCGGATCACCTGGTCGAGGCTGATGAAGTGCTGGCCGTCGCCGCGCAGGGCCATCTGCGCGGCGTTGATGGCCTTCACCGCGGCGATGGCGTTGCGTTCGATGCAGGGCACCTGGACGAGGCCGCCGACCGGGTCGCAGGTGAGGCCCAGGTTGTGCTCCAGGCCGATCTCGGCAGCGTTCTCCACCTGTTCGGGGGAGGCGCCGAGCACTTCGGCAAGGCCCGCCGCGGCCATGGCGCAGGCGGAGCCGACTTCGCCCTGGCAGCCGACTTCGGCGCCGGAGATGGAGGCGTTCTTCTTGCACAGGATGCCGACGGCGGCGGCGGCCAGCAGGTAGTTGGTGACGTCGTCGTCGCTGGCGTCGGGGTTGAAGCGCATGTAGTAGTGCAGCACCGCCGGGATGATGCCGGCCGCGCCGTTGGTGGGCGCGGTGACCATGCGCCCGCCGGCGGCGTTTTCCTCGTTCACGGCGAGGGCGAAGAGGTTGACCCATTCCATGGCGGAGAGGGTCGAGCCGATGACGTTGGGCTTGCCGATTTCCTGCAGATTGCGGTGCAGGCGTGCGGCGCGGCGCTGCACGTTGAGGCCGCCGGGGAGGATGCCTTCGTGGCGCAGGCCGTTTTCCACGCAGTCGCGCATGGCCTGCCAGATGCTCCTGAGGCCTTCGCGGATGTCGGTTTCGCTGCGCCACATGCGCTCGTTGGCCATCATCAGCTCGGACACGCGCAGGTTGTGGCGGCGGCAGAGCATGAGCAGTTCGGCGGCGCTGGCGAAGTCGTAGGGCAGCACGGTGTTGTCGGTGTCGAGGCTGCCGGAGGCGGCCTGTTCCTCGTCGACCACGAAGCCGCCGCCGATGGAGTAGTAGGTGTCGCTGTGCAGCACGTGGTCGCCTTCGATGGCGGTCAGGCGCATGGCGTTGGGATGGTAGGGCAGGTTTTCTTCGAGCAGGCGCATGTCGCGGACCCAGTCGAAGGGGATCGCCCGGCTGCCGGCCAGCAGCAGTTCGCCGCTGCTGCGCAGCTGCGCCATGCGCGGTTCGATCTGGCTGGGGTCGATGCGGTCCGGCCATTCGCCCATCAGGCCCATGATGACGGCGCGGTCGGTGCCGTGGCCGACGCCGGTGGCGGACAGCGAGCCGTACAGGCGCACCTCCACGCGGCTGGTGCGTTCGAGCATCTGCCGTTCGCGCAGGGCGCCGACGAACAGCGCGGCGGCGCGCATGGGGCCGACCGTGTGCGAACTGGAAGGGCCGATACCGATCTTGAACAGGTCGAACACACTGATTGCCATGCCGGACTCCGGGCGAGCTGCACGTCCATGAGAGAGGGGGGATAGGCACGTCCCTGTGCCCGCGATGCCCGGCCATCATCGACCCAAGTCCGGCGCCGGCTGCGTCCATCGGCGACGCGGCCGTATCCAATAACGCCGCCTGCGCACCCCGTCGGTGCGGGGCGCGAAGCCACCTGTTCCGGGGCCGACGAAAGCTTGCCTCTTTACGACGCGAGCGCCGTGAACCACGACCGGTCGATAGGCGTGGGCGGCTTCGCTGTTCCATGATCCGCCACCGACGAACGGCCGCGTTCGCCCGTATCCACTCCCATTCTCCGCAGTCAGAGGCTGGTCTCATGAAGAGTCTTGTGTCGTCGCTGTTGGCGTTATCCGTGGTACTTCCGGGCGTCGTGCGCGCCGCCGAACCCGAATCCTGCGCCGTGGTGCGCTTCGCCGATGTCGGCTGGACCGACATCACCGTGACCACCGCGGTGACCCGCCTGGTGCTCAGCCACCAGGGCTACCGCACGCAGGTGGTGCGGCTGTCGGTGCCGGACACCTACAAGGCGATGTCGGAGAAGAAGATCGACGTGTTCCTCGGCAACTGGATGCCGAGCATGGCGAACGACATCAAGCCTTTCGCCGACAAGGGCCAGGTGGAAACCGTGGGCGCCAACCTCGAAGGCGCCAAGTACACCCTCGCGGTGCCGCGCTATGCCTATGAGGCGGGCCTGAAGACTTTTGCCGATATCGCAAAATTCAAGGAGCAGCTGGGCGGGCGCATCTACGGTATCGAGCCGGGCAACGACGGCAACCAGCTGATCCAGAAGATGATCAAGGAGAAAGCCTTCGGCCTGGGCGACTTCAAGCTGGTGGAGTCCAGCGAGGCCGACATGCTGGCCTACGTCAAGCGAGCCGGGGCCTTGAAGCAACCCATCGTGTTCCTGGGCTGGGAGCCGCACCCGATGAATACCCGAATCCAAATGAACTATCTGGAGGGCGGGGATTCCTACTTCGGTCCCAACTATGGCGGTGCGACGGTCTTCACCAACGTCAGAGCAGGCTATCTTCAGGAGTGCCCCAATGTCGCGCGGCTGCTGAAGAACCTGAAATTCGACCTGGCGATGGAGAACCAGCTGATGGATGCGGTGCTCAACGAGCGACGCAATCCCCGCCAGGCCGCCAAGAGTTGGCTGAAGGCCAACCCGCAGGTACTCGACGGCTGGCTGCAGGGTGTCGCTCCGAGCGCATCGGGTGCGGCGCCAGGGGGCCAGAAAACCGCCGCCATGGAATGATCCGGGCCTCTGCAAGTCGCTGGAACCGGGCCTTTCCACTGGATGCGACATGGCTGGTGCTGAATACGACTTCGCCTGCACTGGATGCGACCCACCCGGTAGGCGACGAAATTTTCCTGCTCCATGATCGTTTACGAAATGACAACAAAAGGACCTGTACCTGAGGTCCCACCAATAATTTTCAGACCGCCGCGCCCCATGCGCGCAGCGCCGTCGCCCCACCCCGCAGAGGAGTACGCTCATGAAAGGTTGCAAGTCTTTGCTGCTGGCTGCTGTGTCCGTTTGCGCACCGCTGGCGGTTCAGGCCGCTGAACCTGAGTCGTGCGGCACGGTTCGATTCTCCGACGTCGGCTGGACCGATATCACCGTGACCACCGCTACTACCCGTCAGGTGCTCGAGTCGCTTGGCTACACCACCAAGGTGACCATGTTGTCCGTGCCGGTGACCTACAAGTCGCTGGCGAACAAGGATCTCGACGTCTTCCTCGGCAACTGGATGCCGAGCATGGCCAACGACATCAAGCCCTACGCCGACAATGGCTCGGTGGAGACGGTGAAAGCCAACCTCGAGGGCGCCAAGTACACCCTGGCCGTGACCCAGGCCGCTTACGACGGCGGGCTGAAATCCTTCGCGGATATCAGCAAGTACGCCGACAAGCTGGGCAACAAGATCTACGGCATCGAGCCGGGCAACGACGGCAACCGCCTGGTCCAGGGCATGCTGGACAAGAACCAGTTCGACCTGGGCAAGTTCAAGCTGGTGGAGTCCAGCGAGGCGGGCATGCTCTCGCAGGTCGGGCGCGCCGACCGCCGCAACCAGTGGATCGTGTTCCTGGGCTGGGAACCGCATCCGATGAACACCCGCTTCAAGATGAAGTACCTCGAAGGCGGGGACGATGTGTTCGGCCCCAACTACGGCGGCGCGACCATCTACACCAACGTCCGCAAGGGCTACGTCCAGGAATGTTCCAATGTCGGCAAGCTGCTGACCAACCTGACCTTCACCCTGGAAATGGAAAACAAACTCATGGACGCCGTGCTCAACGGGGGCAAGAAGCCCGAAGAGGCGGCAAAAGCCTGGTTGAAGGACCATCCGGAACTGCTCGACGCCTGGCTCGCCGGCGTGACCACCCGTGACGGCAAACCGGCCTTGGCGGCAGCCAAGGTGGCATTCGCTAAGTAAGTGCCGAAAGCATTGCCGTTGGCCGATTCCTCAAGCTTCTGATGGGCCCGCATTATGTTTCTGACTGACCACAAGTTACCACTGGGCGAGCATATCGCCGCCTTCGTCGACTGGCTCACGCAACATGGCGCGTCGGTGTTCGACAAGATTTCCGACACCCTCGAGTTCCTCATCCACGGCGTCACCAACAGCCTGCTCTGGTTCAACCCGCTGGCGCTGATCGCGCTGCTGGTCTTCCTGGTGTTCTACATCCAGCGCAGCTGGGGGCTTGCCGTATTTGCCCTGGCCTCGCTGCTGCTGATCCTCAACCTGGGGTACTGGCAGGAAACCATGGAGACCCTGGCGCAGGTGATCTTCGCCACGGTGGTGTGCATTGCCGTCGGGGTGCCGCTGGGCATCCTGGCGGCGCACAAGCCCTGGTTCTACACCGGGCTGAGGCCGCTGCTGGATTTGATGCAGACGGTGCCCACCTTCGTCTACCTGATCCCCACCCTGACCCTGTTCGGCCTGGGTGTGGTTCCGGGTCTGATCTCCACGGTGATCTTCGCCATCGCCGCGCCCATCCGCCTCACCTGCCTGGGTATCCAGGATGTGCCGGCGGAGCTGTTGGACGCCGGCAAGGCCTTCGGCTGCTCACGCTGGCAACTGCTGACGCGCATCGAGCTGCCGCACGCCATGCCAAGCATCGGCGCGGGGATCACCCAATGCATCATGTTGTCGCTGTCGATGGTGGTTATCGCCGCGCTGGTGGGTGCTGATGGCCTCGGCAAGCCGGTGGTCAACGCGCTCAACACGGCGGACATTTCCCTCGGCTTCGAGGCCGGTCTGGCCATCGTCCTGCTCGCCATCCTGCTCGACCGGGTGTGCAAGCAACGTTCGCTGCGGGGGAGGTAAGTACTATGTCGGCGATTCGATTCGAACATGTGGATGTGATTTTCGGCACCCACACCAAGGAAGCGCTCAAGCTGCTGGATCAGGGCCTGGGCCGCGAGGAAATCCTCAAGCGCACCGGCCAGGTGCTGGGTGTCGAGGATGCCTGCCTGGATGTCGAACGCGGCGAAATCTGCGTGATGATGGGCCTGTCGGGCTCGGGCAAGTCCAGCCTGCTGCGCTGCATCAACGGCCTCAACCGGGTCAGCCGCGGCAAGCTGCTGATCGAGCACGAAGGCCAGCAGGTGGATATCGCCAACTGCTCGCCGGCGGCGCTCAAGACCATGCGCACCAAGCGCATCGCCATGGTGTTCCAGAAGTTCGCACTGATGCCCTGGCTGACCGTGGCCGAGAACATCGGCTTCGGCCTGGAGATGCAGGGCCGCCCGGCCAACGAGCGGAAGAAGGTGATCGACGAGAAGCTCGAACTGGTCGGCCTGTCGCAATGGCGCGACAAGCGCCCGGATTCGCTCTCCGGCGGCATGCAGCAGCGCGTCGGCCTGGCCCGCGCGCTGGCGATGGATGGCGATATCCTGCTGATGGACGAACCCTTCTCCGCGCTGGACCCGCTGATCCGCCAGCAGCTGCAGGATGAACTGCTGGTGCTGCAACGCCAGCTGCACAAGACCATCGTCTTCGTCAGCCACGACCTGGACGAGGCGCTGAAGATCGGTACGCGCATCGCGATCATGAAGGACGGCCGCATCATCCAGCACGGCAAGCCCGAGGAAATCGTGCTCAGCCCGGCGGACGACTACGTGCGTACTTTCGTGGCCCACACCAACCCGCTCAACGTGCTGTGCGGCTCCAGCCTGATGCGAGGCCTGGACCAGTGCCGCCGCCAGGCCGACGAGGTGTGCTTCGACCAGGGCCGCGACTGCTGGCTGGGCCTGACCGAGTCGAACCAGATCAAGACCGCTCGCCAGGGCAGCAACATCATCGACCTGCAGCAATGGCGCCCGGGTGACCCGGTGGAGAAGCTCAAGCACGAGCCGACCCTGGTGGACGTCAACATCCGCATGCGCGACGCGCTGCAGATCCGCTACCAGACCGGCCACAAGCTGGTGCTGCAGGAGCAGAGCCGCGTCGTCGGCGTGCTCGGCGACAGCGAGCTGTACCACGCGCTGCTGGGCAAGAACCTGGGCTGATTGCCCGCCTGAACAAAAACGCCGGCTCCCTGGGAAGGGGGCCGGCGTTTTTGTTGGGGCTGGCGACGGTGTTCACCTGTAGGAGCGCCCCATGGGCGCGATCGCGGGCATGGCCCGCTCCTACAAGTCCGCGCGGGAGCGCTTTTGTAGGATGGGTGGAGCGCAGCGATACCCATGCTGATGGCGGGGCGAATCGATGGGTATCGCTTCGCTCCACGCCATCCTACGGTTCAACCAACCCGGCACATCGATCAGTGCTTGAGGTCCGCCAGGCCCTTGAGCAGCGCGTCGTGGAAGCGCTTCGGGTCCTGGATCTGCGGGGCGTGGCCCATGTCGTCGAATTCCACCAGGGTGGCGTTGGGGATGGCCTTGGCGGTGGCCTTGCCCAGTTCGGCGTAGTTGCCCAGCTTGGCTTTCAGCTCGGCGGGGGCCAGGTCCTTGCCGATGGCGGTGTTGTCCCTGGTGCCGATCAGCAGCAGGGTCGGCATCTTCAGCTGGCCGAACTCGTAGACCACCGGCTGGGTGAAGATCATGTCGTAGAGCAGCGCCGAGTTCCACGCCACGCGCTCGTGGCCGGCGCCGTTGAACAGGCCGGCGAGCATGTTCACCCACTTGTCGTACTCGGGTTTCCACTGGCCGGCGTAGTAGGTCGCCTGCTCGTACTGGCGGATGCCTTCGGCGCTGGTCTTCAGCTCGCGCTCGTACCACTGGTCCGGGGTGCGATAGGGCACGCCCAGGGCTTTCCAGTCTTCCAGGCCGATGGGGTTGACCATGGCCAACTGCTCGACCTGCTGCGGATACATCAGCGCGTAGCGGGTGGCGAGCATGCCGCCGGTGGAGTGGCCGAGCAGGGTGATCTTGCCGACCTTCAGGTGCTCGAGCAGGGCGTGGGTGTTGGTCGCCAGTTGCTGGAAGCTGTACTGGTAGCGCTCGGGCTTGGTGGACTTGCAGAAGCCGATCTGGTCCGGTGCCACCACGCGGTAGCCGGCGTCGCTCAAGGCGGCGATGGTGGTTTCCCAGGTTCCGGCGCAGAAGTTCTTGCCGTGCAGCAGCACCACGGTGCGGCCGTTGGGCTGCTTCTTGGGCTTCACGTCGATGTAGGCCATGTGCATGTGGTGGCCCTGGGACGCGAAGCTGTAGTGACCGACCGGGTAGGAGTAGTTGAAGCGCTCCAGTTCCGGGCCGTAGGTGGGTTTGGATTCGGCGGCGTGCAGCGGCAGGGCGGCGGCCAACAGCAAGGCGGGTAGCCAGCGGCGGGGCATCGGGAAGCTCTCCTGGTGGTGGGGCACGGGTCAGACAGCGGGAAAGGCCATAGGTTGGCAGATTTCCGGGCGCGCCGCCGCATCGGTTGGTATCGAAATCCGTACGGTCGTGAGCTTGGCGGTAGCAGTGGGTGTCAGGCCGCGCTCACGCCGCCGGTGAGCCAGTCGATGAACAGCGAGAACAGCTCGGCCTGGGAGTTGATCGCCAGCTTGGTGTAGAGGTGCTTGCGGTGCATGCGCACGGTTTCCGGCGAGATATCCAGCACCCGCGCGCTGGATTTCACCGAGTGGCCGCGCAGCAGCAGGTGGGCGATTTCCCGTTCGCGCTCGGTGAGCAGGTCGGCGCCGAAGTTCATGAAGGCGGCGCGGATGTGCCGGTTCAGCGGCGCCTGGTCGTCCGGCGCACTGACTTTCACGCCGCGCCCGGCCAGCAGCAGGTCCAGCCCGCCATTGCGCTCGAACTGGCGGAACAGCTCGCGCACCAGCGGCAGGGCGGTGGCCAGCAGGTCCAGCTGGGTTTCGCTGAAGCGTGCGCCGCTCTCGCCCTGGTACAGGCACAGCGAAACCTTGCGCGTCTCGCCCAGGTCGATGATGAAGTGACAGTCCTCGGTGCAGCCGAACTTGAGGTAGTAGGTCTTGTAGTACTCGCTGGCGAAGAAGTCGTCCGGGGCGATGTCGGCCAGCGGGTAGAAGCCTTCGGTGAGGCCGTCTTCCATGGCCAGGCAGAAGGGGTCGAGCAGGTAGCCGCGGGCGTAGTAGCGGTCGACCAGGGCCTCGTGGTGGTCCGGGTGGACGCCGCGCTGGTACAGCGGTTGCGGCGGCTGGCCGCGCTGTTCCAGGCCGAGCATCACCGACTCCACCGGCACCAGGCAGCCCAGGGCGTCGGCCAGGCGTTCGACGAAGACGACTTCGCCGACGCTGGCCAGGGCGCGCGCCAGCCCCGCATGCCAGGCATGCAGGGCCGGTGCGTCGGAGGTTTCGCTCAGCGCCTGGGATTCGCTCATGTCCGGCAGTCTAAAGGGCTGCCGGGGTGTAGGCAAAATCCTCGGATCGATCATCAGTGCCCCGCGTAATCACCGCTGCGCTTGAGGTCTTCGGCGGCCTCGAGGATCGACTCGCGCAGGATGTCGACGATCTCGTCGACCTGCTCGCGGGTGATGGTCAGCGGCGGCGACATCACGTTCAGGTGCACGATCGGCCGCACCAGCAGGCCCTTGGCCTGGGCGCGCAGGTGGATCTTCTCGCCGATGTTCAGCTCCTCGGGGAAGAGCACCTTGCTGCGCTTGTCGGCGACGAACTCGACGCAGGCCATCAGCTTCTGGCAACGCACGCTGCCCACCAGCGGCAGCTCGGCCAGTTCCTGCAGACGCTGCTCCAGGTAGCCGCCGACGTCCTTCACATGCTCCAGCAGATTCTCGCGCTCGATGATCTCGATGTTCTTCAGTGCCGAGACGCAGCTCACCGGGTGTCCGCTGTAGGTGAAGCCGTGGGCGAAGCAGCGGCCCTTGTCGGCCTCGCCGATCACCTTCCAGATGCGGTCGGAGAAGATGCACGCGCCCAGCGGCAGGTAGCCGGAGGTCAGGCCCTTGGCGGTGGTGATGATGTCCGGCTGCATGCCGAACACGTCCTCGGAGGCGAAGAAGGCGCCGAGGCGGCCGAAGGAAGTCACCACCTCGTCGGCGACGTAGAGCACATCGTACTTCTGGCAGACCTGCCACATGCGCTGGTGGTAGCCCTTGGGCGGGATGATCACGCCGCCCGAGCCCATGATCGGCTCGGCGAAGAAGGCGGCGACCTTGTCCTGGCCCAGCTCGAGGATCTTGTCTTCGAATTCCTTGACCAGGAATTCGAGGAAGTCGCCCTCGGTCATCCCTTCCGGCGCGCGGTAGGGGTTGGGGCAGGAGATGTGGTGGATGACGTCCTTGAGGAAGTCGAATTCGGCCGGGTGGTCGGCGACCTTGCCGCCCAGCGACATGGTGAGGAAGGTCGAGCCGTGGTAGGCGTTGACGCGGCTGATGATGTGCTTCTTCTCATGCTTGCCGCGGCAGTTCTGGTAGTACTGGATCAGGCGGTAGGCGGTGTCCACGGCGGTGGAGCCGCCAGTGGTGAGGAACACGTGGTCGAGGTCGCCCGGCGCCAGTTCGGCGAGTTTCTCGCAGAGCTGGATGGCGGTGACGTTGGCCATGTCGCAGAAGGGGTTGGAGTAGGCCAGCTTGCGTACCTGCTCGGCGATGGCATCGGCCATTTCCGCGCGGCCCAGGCCGATGTTCGTGCACCACATGCCGCCCACGGCGTCCAGATAGCGATTGCCCTTGGTGTCGTAGATGTAGGCGCCCTCGCCGGCGGCGATGTTCAGCGCACCGTTGACCCGGTGATCGTCGAACACGTGATAGCCGTGCATGTAGTGGGCTTTGTCGGCGGCGACCAGCTGCTCGTCGTTGAACTGGGCGAAGAAGGCTGGGGTTGGGGTGGTCATCTGCTTTACCTCGGTATTCCGGTTATTCGTCCTGGGGAGAGCCTTCTCCCCGTGCCCCGGCGCTCAGGCCGGGGCGTGTGGTTGGCGATCCATCAGGTCCCGGTCTTCACCGCGTTCCAGGTACGGGTGATCAGGCGGGTCGCCTTGGGGGTCTGCACTTTCTGGGTGAACAGGCGGGCGCGGGTCTCGGCGTCGGGGTAGATCGCCGGGTCGTTGCGCACTTCTGCGGCCAGCAGCGGGGTGGCGGCGGCGTTGCTGGAGGCGTAGCGGATGTAGTCGGCGACGCCGGCGGCCACCTTGGGCTGCAGCATGTATTCGATGAACTTGTGGGCGTTTGCCACGTGTGGCGCGTCGGCCGGGATGTAGAAGTCGTCGAACCAGATCAGCGAGCCTTCCTTGGGCACGAAGTAGCCCAGCTTGACCTTGGCGCCGGCTTCGTCGGCGCGGGCCTGGGCGGTGGCGTAGTCGCCGGACCAGGTCATCGCCATGCACTGGTCGCCGTTGGCCAGGCCGTTCAGGTAGCTGGTGGAGTCGAACTTGCGGATGTACGGACGGATCGATTGCAGCAGGTCCTGGGCGGCCTTGAGGTCCTCGGGCAGCGCGCTGTTGGGGTCACGCTTGAGGTAGGCCAGGGCCAGCGGGATCACGTCGGTGGGGGAGTCGATGATGGTCACCCCGCAATCGGCGAATTTCGACACGATCTTCGGATCGAACAGCATCGCCAGCGAGCCGATGGGGGCGTCGGGCATGCGCTGCTTGATCTTGTCGATGTTGTAGGTGATGCCGTTGCTGCCCCAGGTGTAGGGCGCCGAGTACTGCACGCCCGGATCGTAGTGGTCCAGGTGCTTGAGCACGTCCGCGTCGAGGTTGTTCCAGCTGGGCAGCTTGGACTTGTCCAGCGGCTGGAAGACGCCCGCCTTGAGCAGCGGCGGCACCAGGGCGGCGTTGAGCACCACCAGGTCGTAGCCCGAGCGGCCGGGCAGCAGTTTGCCCTGCACGGTCTCGTAGGAATCGAAGGTGTCGTAGACCACCTTGATCCCGGTTTCCTTCTCGAAATCGGCGATGGTGTGTTCGCCGATGTAGTCGGTCCAGTTATACAGCCGCAGCGTCTTCGCGCCTTCGGCATCCTCCCCGTGACCCAGTGCCGGCAAGGTCGCCAGCGCCGCGCTGAGTACTGCTGCGAGCGTTTTCTGCATGTCAGTCCCACCTTTGATTTTGTTATGGATTGGAGATATCGCGGATGAAGCCACTCTCGACCAGGGCCGGTTCCCCGGCCATTCCCCGAACGGGTAGGTAAGGGTCTGTTGGCGTTTCGACGCGAGCCGCGTTGCCGCGAAAAATCACGCCAGGCTAGACGCGGGACGCCGGCAATGGTCATTCCCTTGCCTAGTCCCGCAACGACGCATGGCGTGATTTTTCGCGCAACCCGAAGGGACGACTAACGGCTCGCATCGACCTTTGTGAGCGCGCATCGTCGCGGCCGTGGCAAAACGTCAACAGCGCCCTGGCGCTGGCGTCCAATCGAACAATCGTTCAGATTGGCCACCTGAAACCTTAGGAGCCAGGCATGAACGAGGAAGTCCGCTTTACCCGACTGGAGCCGGAGCAGCGCAAGGCGCTGCTGATCGAGGCCACCCTCGCGTGCCTGAAACGCCATGGCTTCCAGGGAGCATCCATACGCAAGATCTGCGCCGAGGCCGGGGTCTCGGTGGGGCTGATCAACCACCACTATTCGGGCAAGGACGAGTTGGTGGCCGAGGCCTACCTGACCGTTACCGGGCGGGTCATGCAGCTGCTGCGCGAGGCCATCGCCGAGGCGGCGCCGGATGCCCGCGCACGGCTGTCGGCGTTCTTTCGCGCGTCGTTTTCCGCCGAGCTGCTCGACCCGCAACTGCTGGATGCCTGGCTGGCGTTCTGGGGCGCGGTGAAGACGGCCGAGGAAATCAACAAGGCGCACGATCATTCCTACGGCGAGTACCGCGCGCTGCTGACGCAGGCGCTGAACGAACTGGCAAAGGAGCAGGAGTGGGCTGATTTCGACGCGGAACTGGCCGCGATTGCCCTCAGCGCCTTGCTCGACGGGTTGTGGCTGGAGTCCGGTCTGAACCCCAATACCTTCACCCCGGAACAGGGCGTGCAGATCTGCGAAGCCTGGGTGGATGGTCTCCAGTACGGCGGCCGGCAGCGCTTCTGTCGGGCGTCGGGAGTCTGTTGATCGATTGTTCAGCGGGCGGTAACCTGCCGCCATCTGCAGGACAGTTCCTACAGCTCTACCTCCACGCATAACAAGAACGGCCCCGTCACGAGCGGCGGCCTCAGCAGGGTATTGCGATGACTTCCCGTGTACTGATCGTCGACGACGATCCGGTGATTCGCGAGCTCCTCCAGGCCTACCTCGGCGAGGAAGGCTATGACGTGCTTTGCGCCGGCGCCGCCGAACAGGCTGAGGCGTACCTGGCCGAAGCCGAGCAGGCCGGCCAGCCCATCGACCTGGTGATGCTCGACATCCGCCTGCCGGGCAAGGACGGCCTGACCCTGACCCGCGAGCTGCGCGTGCGTTCGGAGGTCGGCATCATCCTGATCACCGGGCGCAACGATGACATCGACCGCATCGTTGGGCTGGAATGCGGCGCCGATGACTACGTGATCAAGCCGCTGAACCCCCGCGAGCTGGTGTCCCGCGCAAAGAACCTGATCCGCCGCGTGCGCCACGCCCGCCAGCCCGCCGCCATTTCGGTGTCCGCCAGCCGGCAGAACCACAAGCGCTTCGCCCACTGGACACTGGACCCGGACCGCCGCCGCCTGATGGACCGCGACGGCAGCGAAACCCCGCTGACCCACGGCGAGTTCCAGCTGCTCTGCGTGTTCCTGCGCAACACCGGTCACACCCTGAGCCGCGACCAGCTGATGGACCAGATCCGCAACCGCGAATGGCTGCCCAACGACCGCTCCATCGACGTGCTGGTAGGTCGCCTGCGCCGCAAGCTGCGCGACGACCCGGCCGAGCCCGAACTGATCATCACCATCCACGGCGCCGGCTACCTGTTCACTGCCACGCCTGCCGACGCCTGAGCCTTACTCCGTGTTTCGAGCGCGCACCGTACGGCTCCCTCTCCCTTCGGAGCGGGGCGCGCAGCCAGGGCTGGGGAGAGGGCAATCCCCGCTCCAATTCCTCCTGTATTTCCTGGCTTTGCTCTTCTGCACCCCCACCCAAGCCGCCCAACCCCTCCGCTACTGCGACTACCCCGTCTACCCACCCATTTCCTGGACTGATGGCCACGAAGTGCGCGGGCTGGCGCCGCAGACCGTGCGCAGTGTGCTTGGCGGCTTGGGCTACGAGGTGAAGACCGTGGTGCTGGGCAACTGGAAGCGTTGCCTGCTGGACGCCGCCGAAGGCCGGGTCGACGTGGTGCTCGCCTACCAGACGCCGCAACGCGACGACGGCCTGCTGTTCTCCCGCGTGCCGGTGCTGCGCGAGGAAGTGGCGATCTTCTACAACCGCCGCAAACCGGTACGATTCGACCAGCTCGGCGACCTCGCCAGTTACCGTGGCGGGCTGCTGTTCGGCGAAAGCTACGGGCCGGAGTTCGACCGTTTCGTCGCCGAGCACGGCAATGTCGAATGGGTCTCCGACAGCCGGCAGAACTTCGGCAAGCTGATCCGCCAGCGCATCGACTTCATCGCCCACGAGCGGCGCACCGGCACGCTGTTCGTCGAGCAGTTGGCCGGCGGCCAGGACATTGCCGCGCTGCCCCGGCCGCTGACCGTGGATTACCTGCGCATCGCCGTCTCCCGCCATTCGCCGCTGGCGGCGCGGATGGACGAGATCGACGCGCTGCTGAAGCAGCGCGTGGACGACGGCAGCGTCGCCCGCTGGCTGCAGCAGAGCGAGCACGACTACCGCGCCATGCTCGCCGGCGACGGGGTGCCGCGATGAAGCTGCCCGGCGGCCTGGCCCGGCGCCTGCTGCTGCGGGTGCTGCTGTTCAGCCTGTGCTTCACCGTGCTGGCCAGCGCGGTGCAGCTGTACTTCGAATACCGCCGCGAGATGCGCGACATCGACACGCGGCTGGAGCTGATCCGCGTCGGCTATCTGGCCAGCTTCGAACGCAGCCTGTGGGACCTCAACCAGGAGCAGCTCAACGTGCAGCTGCACGGCCTGGCCGACTTCCCGGACATCGCCCAGGTGCGCCTGCGCAGCGCCGACTTCAACCTGGTGCAGGACGCCGACGAGAAACGCGGGCCGTTTCGCGTCGTGCACTACGCGCTGGCCTTCCAGCCGCCGGATGGCGAGCGCCGCGCCCTGGGCGAGCTGGAAATCAGCATCGACCTCGGCGCGGTCTACCTGCGCCTGCTCCACGGCGGGCTGACCAGCCTGTTGTGGATGGGCGTGTTCCTCTGCGGCCTGGCGGTGGCGCTGAGCTGGCTGTTCCACAGCCTGGTCACCCGCCACCTGCGCGCCATGGCCGACTTCGTCCGTGGGCTCACCGGCGGCGACCTGGGCACCGAGCTGGCGCTGGCCAAGAAACGCTCAGGTGAAGAGGACGAGATCGACACCGTCGCTGATGCACTCGATGGTTTGCGTCGTGCCCTGCGTGCCGAACTGCGCCGACGCGAGGCCGACCGCGAGGCGCTGCAGAGCAAGCGCGACGAGCTGCAGCGCCGGGTCGAGCGGCGCACCGCCAGCCTGCGCCGCGCCAAGGAGGAAGCCGAGGCCGCCAACCGCGCCAAGAGCCGCTTCCTCGCCACCATGAGCCACGAGATCCGCACGCCGCTCAACGGCATCCTCGGCATGGCCGAGCTGCTGCGCGCCGCGCCTTTGGGCGAGCAGGACCGGCGCCGCCTGCAGGCGCTGTCCACCGCTGGCGAAGGGCTGCTGGCGATCCTCAACGAGGTGCTGCACTTCGCCAAGCTGGAGGACGGCGCCAGCCAGCCCGAGCCGGTGGACTTCTCCCTGCGCCGCCTGCTCGATGACGTGGTGACGCTGCTGGAGCCGCGCGCAGAGGACAACGGCAGCTGCCTGCGCCTGCGCATCGAACCCCAGGTGCAGGACGGTTGTCGCGGCGCCGAGCAGTTCCTGCGTCAGGTGCTGAGCAACCTGCTGGCCAACGCGGTGAAGTTCACCGAAGAGGGCGAGGTATTGCTGGAGGTGGCCGTGCTCGAAGGCGGAGACGCCGGGCAGCGCCTGCGCTTCAGCGTGACCGACGACGGCATCGGCATCTCCGCCGAGCAGCAGGAGAAAATCTTCCAGCGTTTCACCCAGGCCAGCGACGAGGTGGCGCGGCGCTACGGCGGCACCGGGCTGGGGTTGGCGATCAGCAAGCGGCTGGTGGAAGCCATGGGCGGCGAGATCGGCGTGGAGAGCCTGGAAGGCGAGGGCAGCACCTTCTGGTTCGAGATCATGCTGGCGGCGGGCGTGGTGCCGCGCTCCGACGTGGCCATCGAGCAGGCGCCGGTCCTGGACGTGCTGGTGGTGGAAGACGTCGCTCTCAACCGCGAAGTCGCCCAGGCTTTGCTGGAGCGTGATGGCCACCGCGTGCTGCTCGCCGATGACGCCGAGCCCGCGCTGGCGCTCACCGCCGCGCGGCGCTTCGACCTGATCCTGCTGGACATGCACCTGCCGGGGATGACCGGCCTCGACCTGTGCCGGGCGATCCGCGCGCAGTCCGGTGGGCTCAACGCGACCACGCCGATCCATGCTTTCACCGCCAGCGTGCAGCCGGGCATGGTCCGCCGCTATTTCGAGGCCGGCATGCAGGGCGTGCTGGGCAAGCCGCTGCGCCTGGACGACCTGCGCCGCACGCTGTCCGGCGTGGCCTGGGAGCTGCTGCCCGCGGCTGTGGATAACGGCCCGCTGGACCGCCAGGTTCTGGATACCCACCGTCGCCTGCTGGGCGAGCACAAGCTGAACGAACTGCTCGCCAGCCTGTGGAAGCTGCTCGATGAGCAATGGCCGCTGCTGCTGGATGCCTTGCGCCAGGACGATGCGGTGGAGGCAGCCAGCCTTGCGCACCGGTTGGCGGGCAGTTGCCGGTCCATGGGCTTGCGCGGGGTGGGGAATTGCCTGGCTGAGCTGGAAGCTGCGGCGCTGGCGGGGTCGCTTTCTGGCGATTGGGTGGTGCGCTTGGAGCAGGAGAGGGCGGTTGCCGCTGAACTCCTGAAGAGCTGGCCGACGTAGGGCGCATGACCTGGAACAGGTTATCCGCCGTTGGCTGCGGCGGATAACGCTGGCGCGTTATGCGCCCTACGGAACTCAAGAGCGTCAGGTTCAGTTCTGGCGTGGCAGGCCGGCCCTCACCCCAACCCTCTCCCAGGGGGAGAGGGGGCCGTTCGGCGTAGGGGGATGTCACGAATTCTGCCGGCGAGCGCCGTTATTTAAGCTCGCTCGGACAGTCCCCTCTCCCTTCGGAGCGGGGCGCGCAGCCAGGGTTAGGGTGAGGGAGATCCTGGGCACCGAAGTCGCCGGGAGCGCCAAACCCTGTAGGAACGCTCATGAGGCCCCGCCCCACGCGCCCTGCACAAAATCCTTACATCTTTCTACAACTTCGATCCAGGCGAACAACCCCGTCTTACATCGCCTTCCAATAATCCGGTGGCATCCGTGCCCGAGCCACGGCCTCTGATTGATTGGAGATAACAATAATGATCCAACGTAGAGTTCAGCTCAGCCGCGCCCGCCGTTCCCTGGAGGTGCGCCATGTCTGAGACCCATCACGCCGGTAGCGGCGAGAAGATCCAGCTCACCCGCGCGCTGAAGAGCCGCCATATCTTCATGCTGTCCCTGGGCGGCGTCATCGGCACCGGCCTGTTCATGGGCTCGGGCGTCACCATCAGTTCCGGCGGCCCGATGGGCGCCATCCTCGCCTACCTGGTCGCGGGCCTGCTGATGTACCTGGTGATGGTCTGCCTGGGCGAGCTGTCGGTGCAGATGCCCGTCTCCGGCTCCTTCCAGGCCCACGCCACACGCTTCATCGGCCCGGCCACCGGGTTCATGATCGGCTGGGTCTACTGGATGAGCTGGGCCTCCACCGTCGGCCTGGAATTCACCGCCGCCGGCATGCTGATGACCCGCTGGTTCCCCGAGGTGCCGATCTGGCTCTGGTCGGGGTTCTTCGTGGTCGTGCTGTTCTCCCTCAACGCCCTGGCCACCCGCGCCTTCGGCGAGGCCGAATACTGGTTCTCCGGGATCAAGGTCGCAGCCATCCTCGGCTTCATCGTGGTCGGCCTGCTGGTGATCTTCGGCGCCATCCCGCTGAACGATGGCGCGGCCGCGCCGGGGCTGTCCAACCTGGTCAGCGATGGCCTGTTCCCCAACGGCCTGTCCGCCGTGTTCGCGGTGATGATGACGGTGGTCTACGCCTTCCAGGGTTGCGAGATCATGGGCGTCGCCGCCGGCGAGACCGACCAGCCGGAGAAGAGCATCCCGCGCGCCGTGCGCAACGTGGTGTTCCGCGTGCTGATCTTCTATGTGCTGGCGATTGCCGTGCTCTCCTGCATCGTCCCCTGGAAGCAGGCCGGGCTGATGGAAAGCCCCTTCGTGCAGGTGTTCGACATGGTCGGCATCCCCTACGCCGCCGACATCATGAACTTCGTGATCCTCACCGCGATCCTGTCGGTGGGTAACTCCGGCCTGTACGCCTCCACGCGCATCCTCTGGGCCATGTCCAAGACCGGCATGGCGCCGCGTAAGCTGTCCAGGCTCAGTGCCCGTGGCGTGCCGCTCTATGCACTGCTGATCAGCCTGGCGTTTGCGCTGCTCTCGCTGCTCACCAGCGTGGTCGCCGCCGATACCCTGTTCATGGTGCTGATGGCGGTGAGCGGCATGGCCGGCACCGTCACCTGGATCGTCATCGCCTACGCCCAGTACCGCTTCCGCCGCGAGCACATGGCCAAGGGCGGCACCGTGGCCGACCTGAAGTACGCCGCTCCGCTGTTCCCGCTGATCCCGCTGGCGTGCATTGCGATCTGCTGCTCGCTGTTCGTGTTCCTCGCCATGGACCCGACCCAGCGTCCGTCGCTGTACTGGGGCTTCGGCTTCATGGCGGCCTGCTACCTCGCTTACTTCCTGCTCAAGCGCAAGCGCGGGCAGGTGCTGAGCGACGAGGCGGTACCGAGCCTGGGCTGAGGCTTCGCCCGTTCGGCTGAAGCCCCGCAGCGCGGGGCTTTTGGCTTTACGTAGGGCGGATAACGCGCCAGCGTTATCCGCCGCAGGGCCGGCGCATAACCTGTCCCAGATTATGCGCCCTACGAGCTGCGGGGCTTTTGCTTTGGCTTTGTGGTTCTTCGCAGGAGCGAGCTTGCTCGCGAACCCGTTCAGCTCCAGAGCCGCCGGCTGATCGTTTCGCGAGCAAGGGCTAGGCGCCCCCCTCGGTCCTACAGGTACTCCACCAGCCCCATCTCTTGCTGAACGATTGTTCGAAGTTGTAACAAGCCCGCCGCGACTTCCCTGCAAAACCCCTCAGCCCCCGCGCCGCGCGGCCTTCCCGTCGATTGGCGGAGCGTTACAAGCCACCCATTCGGGTGGATTGCCGTCTTACTGAACACTTGTTTAGTATTGGCTCCAACGCTTCATCCGCCTCAGCAAACGACTACAAGAACGAGGGCAGCATGACTCAGCCATCCCCGCTCAGCCGGGTCCAGGACGGTATCGCCTGGATCACCCTGAACCGCCCCGAGCAGCGCAACGCGCTCGACGTCCCCACGCTCAAGAACCTGCTGGCCCTGCTCGACGCCTATGAAGTCGACGAGGCCGTGCGCGTCATCGTGCTCAGTGGCGAAGGCCGCAGCTTCTGCGCCGGCGCCGACCTCGCCGAATGGGCCGAGGCCGAAGCCCGTGGCGAACTGGAAACCTACGGCTGGACCGAAACCGCGCACGCCCTGATGCGCCGCCTGCACGGCCTGGACAAGCCGACCATCGCCGCCGTCAACGGCACCGCCGTCGGCGCCGGGATGGACCTGACCCTGTGCTGCGACTTCCGCATCGCCGGCGCCTCCGCGCGCTTCAAGGCCGGCTACACCGGCATGGCCTACTGCCCGGACGCCGGCGCCAGCTGGCACCTGCCGCGCCTGATCGGCAGCGAAGCAGCCAAGCGCCTGCTGTTCCTCGACGAACTGTGGAACGCCGAGCGCGCGCTGCAGGCCGGGCTGGTCGGCGAAGTGGTCGCCGACGATCAGCTGCAGGCCCAGGTCGGCGAGTTCGCCGCGCGTCTGGCTGCCGGCCCGACCTTCGCCTTCGCCCAGACCAAGCGCCTGATGCGCGACGGTGCCGCCCGCACCCTGGCCCAGCAACTGGAGGCCGAACAGGCCGCCGGGCTGCTCTGCGGCCGCAGTGAAGATGCCGCCGAGGCGCTGCGCGCCGTGGCCGAGAAACGCTCCCCCCAATTCAAAGGCCGCTGACGGCTGCAGGTGATGTGATGGACTTCCAACTGACCCAGGAACAGGAAATGCTCGTCGAGGCGGTCAAGGCTTTCGTCGAGAAAGAACTGCTGCCCTACGAGGAAGAAGTGGACCGCGCCGACGCGGTGTCCCCGGAGCTGGCCGCGAAGATTCGCGGCAAGGCCCTGGCAGCCGGCTTCTACGCCTTCAACATGCCCGAGGAAGTCGGCGGCGGCGGCCTGGACTACCTGTCCCAGGCGCTGGTCGAGCGCGAGCTGTCCAAGGTGTCCTGGGCGCTGCACGTGTTCGTCGCGCGGCCCTCGAAGATCCTCATGGCGTGCAAGGGCGAGCAGATCCAGGACTACCTGCTGCCGGTGGTACAAGGCGAGAAGATCGATTGCTTCGCCCTCACCGAACCGGGCGCCGGCTCCGACGCCAACTCGATCAAGACCCGCGCCGTGCGTGATGGCGAGGACTTCGTGATCAACGGCTCCAAGCACTTCATCAGCCATGCCGGCCACGCCGACTTCGCCATCGTCTTCGCGGTCACCGACACCTTCGAGCGCAACGGCAAGAAGCGCAACGCCGTGACCGCCTTCCTGGTGGACAAGGGCACCGCCGGCATGACCGTGCGCCGTGGCCCGAAATGCGTGAGCAACAAGGGTTACCACACCTACGAGATTTTCTTCGACGACTGCCGCGTGCCGGCTTCCAAGGTCCTCGGCGAAGTCGACAAGGGCTGGGAAGTGGCCAACGCCTGGCTCACCGCCGGCCGCGTGATGGTCGCCGCCAACTGCGTCGGCCAGGCCCAGCGCGCGCTGGACCTGGCGCTGCAGTGGTCGGCCGACCGCAAGCAGTTCGGCGCGGCCATCGGCAGCTACCAGGGTATCTCCTTCAAGCTCGCCGACATGGCCACGCAGATTCGCGCCGCCGAGCTGATGACCCTGCACACCGCCTGGAAGATGGACCGCGGCAGCATGACCGACGGCGAGGCCGGCATGGCCAAGCTGTTCGCCAGCGAGGTGCTGGGCAAGGTCGCCGACGAGACCGTGCAGATATTCGGCGGCATGGGCCTGATGGACGAAGGTCCGGTGGAACGCATCTGGCGCAATGCGCGCATCGAGCGCATCTGGGAAGGCACCTCGGAAATCCAGCGCCACATCATTTCCCGCGAACTGCTGCGTCCGCTGCTGCGTTGAGGCCCGTGCGATGAAACGCGAAAACCTCCAGCGCCTGCTGGCGCCCCGGCACCTGGCCTTCATTGGCGGTCGCAGCATGGCGCGCGCGCTCAAGCGCTGCGCCGAAGGCGGCTTCGCCGGCCCGATGTGGCTGGTCAACCCGCAATACGACGAACTCGAAGGCGTGCCCTGTGTACGCAGCATTGCCGAGCTGCCCGAAGGGCCGGATGCGGTGTTCGTCGCCACCAACCGTGACCTGACCCTGCAGGCCGTCGCCGAACTGGCCGCCAGGGACGCCGGCGGCGCCATCTGCTACGCCTCCGGCTTCGCCGAGACCGGCGCCGAGGGCGAAGCCCTGCAGCGCCGCCTGCTCGCCAGCGCCGGCGACATGGCCCTGCTCGGCCCCAACTGCTACGGCCTGCTCGACTACCTGCACGGCTCCGCGCTGTGGCCGGTGGCCCACGGCGGGCACCTGGTGGAGAAGGGCGTGGCGGTGCTGACCCAGAGCGGCAATTTCGCCTACAACCTGTCCATGAGCGACCGCTCGCTGCCCATCGCCTACATGGCCTCGGTGGGCAATCAGGCGCAACTGGGCGTGGCCGAACTGATGGACGTGCTGCTCGACGAGCCGCGCGTCACCGCCATCGGCCTGCACCTGGAAGGCTTGAAGAACGTCCCCGGCTTTGCCCGCGCGGCCTTCAAGGCGCTGCAGAAAGGCATCCCGGTGATCGCCCTGAAGACCGGCGTTTCCGAGATCGGCGCCGAACTCGCGCTCAGCCACACCAGCTCCCTGGCCGGCTCCGACGCGCTGTACGACGCGCTGTTCGACCGCCTCGGGGTGATCCGCGTCAGCGGCCCGGTGAGCTTCATCGAAACCTTGAAGGCCGCCGCCTGCGGCAACCTGCCGGCCGGCCCCAGCCTCGCCGCGCTGGCCTGCTCCGGTGGTGATGCCGGGCTGATCGCCGACTACGCCGAGCGCAACGGTCTGAGCCTGCCCAAGCTGGTTGACGCGCAGCGCGCCGAACTGGCCCAGGTACTGCCGGACTACGCCAACATCGCCAACCCGCTGGACTTCACCACCGCCATCTGGGGCGATGGCCCGGCGCTCGACCGTATGCTCGACAGCGCCCTGCAGACCCCGGCCGATGCCGCCCTGTTGGTGCTGGACTACCCCGGCGAGGATACCGGCGAGCGCCCGCAGTGTGACCTGCTGCTGGAGCTGTACTGCGCGGCATTGAAGCGCCACGACAAGGTCGGCTTCATCGCCTCCGCGCTGCCCGAGCTGCTGCCCAGACATGCCCGCGAACTGCTGCATTCCCACGGCGTCGCCGCGCTGCAAGGCGTGGAAGACGGCCTCGCCGCCTGGGGTCGCATCGCTCACTACCGGCAGCGCCGCGAAGCGCTGCTGGCCCGTGGCGAAGCCGCGCTGGTACCGCTCTGCCCGCAGGCGCTGGACAGCGAAGGCCGGTTGCTGGACGAGTGGCAATCCAAGCAGGCGCTGAAACCCTTCGGCCTGCCGCTGCCGCGCGCCGCCCTGAGCACGCCGACCCAGGCCCGCGAAGCGGCCGCCGATGTCGGCTTCCCGCTGGCCTTGAAAGTGGTCAGCGCGCAACTGCCGCACAAGACCGAGGCCGGCGGCGTGGCGCTCAACCTGCGCAACGAGGCGGCGCTGGAAGCCGTGCTGTTCGACATGCGCGAGAACATCGCCCGCCACGCCCCCGGCGTGCCCTTCGACCAGGTGCTGCTGGAGCGCATGGCCAATCCGCCACTGGCCGAGCTGATCGTCGGCATCAAGCGCGAGAACGGCTTCGGCCTGGCGCTGGTGCTGGGTGCCGGCGGCATCCTCGTCGAGCTGCTCAAGGACAGCCGCAGCCTGCTGCTGCCGACCAACGACGCGGCGATCCGCGACGCCCTGCTGGGCCTGCGCAGCGCGCCGCTGCTCACCGGCTTCCGCGGTCGCCCGGCGGTGAACCTGGAGGCGCTGGTAGAGGCGATACGCGCCGTCGCCGACTACGCCTGCGAGCACGTGGACAACCTGCTGGAACTGGACGTGAACCCGCTGCTGGCGGACGCCGATGGCGCCGTGGCGGTGGATGCGCTGATCCGCACCGCCGAGTGATCGGCAGCAGGACCTGAAGGAAGAACACGAACGCTCCCTCTCCCGCTTGCGGGAGAGGGAGCAAAAGCGGCGCACGCCGGACACTCGGCGTTGGCCCCAACGAGTAGGGCGAGTAACCGCTTGCGGTTATCCGCCGAAGAACAGTTCGGGAGATCGTTCATGCAAAACGACAAGACCCTCACCGGCGGCCAGGCCCTGGTACGCCTGCTGGCCAACTACGGCGTCGACACCGTGTTCGGCATTCCCGGTGTGCACACCCTGGAGCTGTACCGTGGCCTGCCCGGCAGCGGCATCCGTCATGTGCTGACCCGCCATGAACAGGGCGCCGGCTTCATGGCCGACGGCTATGCGCGCGTCAGCGGCAAGCCGGGTGTGGCCTTCATCATCACCGGGCCGGGGGTGACCAACGCCGCCACCGCCATCGGCCAGGCCTACGCCGACTCGATCCCGATGCTGGTGATTTCCAGCGTCAACCACACCGCCAGCCTGGGCAAGGGCTGGGGCTGCCTGCACGAGACCCAGGACCAGCGCGCCATGACCGCGCCGATCACCGCTTTTTCCGCCGTCGCCCTGAGCGCCGAAGACCTGCCCGAGCTGATCGCCCGCGCCTACGCCGTGTTCGACAGCGAGCGCCCGCGCCCGGTGCACATCTCCGTGCCGCTGGATGTGCTGGCCAACCCGGTCGCCCGCGACTGGACCCACGAAGTGGTGCGCCGCGCCGGCCGTGGCCAGCCCAGCAGCGAAGCGCTCAAGCAGGCTGTGGATAAGCTCCAGGCTGCAAAGCGCCCGATGATCATCGCCGGCGGCGGCGCGCTGCATGCCGCCGATTCCCTGGCCGCGCTCAGCGAGCGCCTGGCCGCGCCGCTGTTCACCAGCGTCGCCGGCAAGGGCCTGCTGGCGCCGGAAGCGCCGCTCGCCGCGGGTGCGACCCTGTGCACCCAGGCCGGTTGGGACATGATCGCCGAGGCCGATGTGGTCCTGGCCATCGGCACCGAAATGGCCGACACCGACTTCTGGCGCGACCGCCTGCCGGTCACCGGCGAGGTGATCCGCGTCGACGTCGATTCGCGCAAGTTCAACGACTTCTACCCGAGCGCCGTGGCGCTGCTGGGCGATTCGAAGGCCACCGCCGAGGCGCTGCTCGCCGCGCTGCCGAGCGCGAGCCGGGATGCGGCGAAAGCGCAGTCGCGCATCGCCGAACTGCGTGCGCAGATCGACGGCGGCCATGCGCCGCTGCAACTTATCCACAAGTCGATCCTGGAACGCATCGCCAAGGTCCTGCCGGACAACGCCTTCATCGCCAGCGACATGACCCAGCTGGCCTACACCGCCAACTACCTCTACCCGAGCAAGGCACCGCGCGGCTGGCTGCACCCCACCGGCTACGGCACCCTCGGCTACGGCGTACCCGCCGGTATCGGCGCCAAGTTCGGCGCGCCTGAGCGTCCCGGCCTGGTGCTGGTCGGCGACGGCGGCTTCCTCTACACCGCGCAGGAACTGGCCACCGCCACCGAGGAGCTGGACAGCCCGCTGGTGGTGCTGCTGTGGAACAACGATGCGCTGGGGCAGATCCGCGACGACATGATCGGCCTGGACATCGAGCCCATCGGCGTCCTGCCACGCAATCCGGACTTCGCCCTGCTCGGCCGCGCCTACGGTTGCGAGATGCGCCAGCCGCAGAGCCTGGACGAACTGGAGCGCGACCTGCGCACCGGCTTCGCCCATCCGGGCGTCACCCTGATCGAGCTGAAACACGCCTGCGCCCAGTAGGACCCGTTGCACCCGCCGGAGCTCACGGGCTCCGGTACCTTGAAGGAAGCACAGCATGCGCTACTCGAACTTCACCCAACGCATCGCCGGCGACGGCGCCGCTGCCTGGGACATCCACTACCGCGCCCTGGCGCGCATGGAGCAGGGCGACGACATCCTGCTGCTGTCGGTGGGCGACCCGGACTTCGACACGCCGGTGCCCATCGTGCAGTCGGCCATCGACAGCCTGCTGGCCGGCAACACCCACTACGCCGACGTGCGCGGCAAGCGCTCGCTGCGCGAAGCCATCGCCCGCCGCCACAGCCAGCGCAGCGGCCAGGCCGTCACCAGTGATGACGTGGTCGTGCTGGCCGGCGCCCAGTGCGCGCTGTATGCCGTGGCGCAGTGCGTGCTCAATCCGGGCGACGAGGTGATCGTCGCCGAGCCGATGTACGTCACCTACGAAGCGGTGTTCGGCGCCTGCGGCGCCAAGGTCATCCCGGTGTCGGTGCGCTCCGAGCACGGCTTCCGCGTGCAGGCCGAGGACGTCGCCGCGCTGATCACCCCGCGCACCCGCGCGCTGGCGATCAACAGCCCGCACAACCCGTCCGGTGCCAGCCTGCCGCGCGCCACCTGGGAAGCGCTGGCCGAGCTGTGCATCAGCAACGACCTGTGGATGATTTCCGACGAGGTCTACAGCGAGCTGCTGTTCGACGGTGAGCACATCAGCCCCGCCAGCCTGCCGGGCATGGCCGGGCGCACCGCGACCCTCAACAGCCTGTCGAAATCCCACGCCATGACCGGCTGGCGCGTGGGCTGGGTGGTCGGCCCGCAGGAGCTCTGCGCGCACCTGGAAAACCTCGCCCTGTGCATGCTCTACGGTTCGCCGGACTTCATCCAGGACGCCGCCTGCACTGCGCTGGAAGCCAGGCTGCCGGAACTGGAAGCCATGCGCGAAGCCTACCGCCAGCGCCGCGACCTGGTGCTCGACTGCCTCGCCGACTGCGTCGGCGTGCGCGCCCTGCGCCCGGACGGCGGCATGTTCGTGATGGTGGATATTCGCGCCACCGGGCTCTCCGCCCAGGACTTCTCCGATCTGCTGCTGGACCGCCACGGCGTCTCCGTGCTGGCCGGCGAAGCCTTCGGCCCCAGCGCCGCCGGGCACATTCGTCTCGGCCTGGTGCTCGGCGCCGAACCGCTGCGCGAAGCCTGCCGCCGCATCGCCCTGTGCGCCGCCGAACTGCTGAAGGAAAAACGCTATGCGTGAGCGTACACAGCTCTACATCGATGGCGCCTGGGTGGCGCCGCAGGGGCAGGGCATGGCCGAGGTGCAGAACCCGGCTACCGAGGAATGCGTCGGCCGTGTGCCGCTGGGTGGCGAAGGCGACGTGAACCGCGCGGTGGACGCTGCCCGCCGTGCCTTCCCGGCTTGGTCGCAGACCCCGTCCCAGGTGCGCGCCGGCTATATCCGCGCGCTCGCCGAGCAACTGAAGAACCGCGCCGACGAAATGGCCGCGCTGATCACCGCCGAGCTGGGCATGCCCATCCAGTGGTGCCGCATGGTGCAGGTCGACGGGCCCATCGAGGGCCTGGAAAGCTACGCCGCGATGGCTGCGCACATGGACGAAGTGCGCGAGGTCGGCAACTCGCTGATCGTGAAGGAGGCGGTGGGCGTCTGCGCTTTCATCAACCCCTGGAACTACCCGCTGCACCAGCTGATCGGCAAGCTCGCCCCGGCCCTCGCCGCCGGCTGCACCGTGGTGGTCAAGCCGAGTCAGGACACTCCGCTGCACGCCTTCCTGCTGGCCGACATGATCCACGCCATCGGCCTGCCGGCCGGCGTGTTCAACCTGGTCAGCGGCCCCGGCTCCAAGGTCGGCGAAGCCCTGGCGCGGCACCCGGACGTGGACATGGTGTCCTTCACCGGCTCCACCGGTGCGGGCGTCAAGGTCTCCGAAGCCGCGGCGCCGACGGTCAAGCGCGTGTGCCTGGAGCTGGGCGGCAAGTCGCCCTTCCTGATCACCGCCGATGCTGACCTGGCCACCGCCGTGCGCCACGGCGTGCAGGACGTGATGATCAACTCCGGGCAGACCTGCACCGCGCTGACGCGCATGCTGCTGCCGGCCCATCGCTATGCCGAAGCTGTGGAAATCGCCCGCGCCGAAACCCTCGCGCTGAAGATGGGCGATCCGCTGGATGCCGACAGCTTCCTCGGCCCGATGTGCTCGGGCGGCCAGCGTCGCACCGTGCTCGATTACATCCGCGTCGGCCAGGAAGAGGGCGCGCAGCTGGTCTGTGGCGGCGCCGAGCGTCCGGCTCATCTGGAGCGCGGGCACTATGTGCAGCCGACGATCTTCGCCGGCGTGAACAACCAGATGCGCATCGCCCGCGAAGAAATCTTCGGCCCGGTGCTGTGCCTGATTCCCTACGCCGACGAGGCCGAGGCGATCGCCATCGCCAACGACTCGCCGTTCGGCCTGTCCAGCGCCGTCTGGGCGGGCGACCGCGAAGATGGCCTGCGACTCGCCCGGCAGATGCGCGCCGGCCAATGCTTCGTCAACGGCGGTGCCTTCAACTACCGGGCGCCGTTCGGTGGCTACAAGCAGTCCGGCAACGGCCGCGAATGGGGTGAGCAGGGACTGCACGAGTTCGTCGAGCTCAAGGCCATCCAGCTTTAAACAGACCCCCTCTCCCTCCGGGAGAGGGCTGGGGTGAGGGCTGTGCCGCTCACCGACTTGTCAGGAATCCACATGAACGTACTGATCGTCCACGCCCACAACGAACCGCAATCTTTCAGCACCGCGCTGTACCAGCTCGCCGAGGAAACCCTGCGCGGCCAGGGCCATGAAGTGCAGGTCTCCGACCTCTACGCAATGAACTGGAACCCGGTGGCCAGCGCCGCCGACTTCGGCGCCCGCGCCAACCCCGAGTACCTGGTCTACGCCCTGGAGCAGCGCGAAGGCGCCAAGGCCGGGACCATCGCCGCCGACATCCAGGCCGAGCTGGACAAGCTGCTCTGGGCCGATCTGGTGATCTTCAACTTCCCGATCTACTGGTTCTCCGCGCCGGCCATCCTCAAGGGCTGGTTCGACCGCGTGCTGGTCTCGGGCATCTGCTACGGCGGCAAGCGCTTCTACGACCAGGGCGGCTTGGCCGGCAAGAAGGCGCTGGTCAGCGTGACCCTCGGCGGGCGCGACCACATGTTCGGCGACGGCGCCATCCACGGCCCGCTGGAAGACATGCTGCGGCCGATCCTGCGTGGCACCCTGGCCTACACCGGCATGAGCGTGCTGCCACCCTTCGTGGCCTGGCACGTGCCCTACATCAGCAACGAGGCGCGCCAGGACTTCCTGCGCCAGTACCAGGATCGCCTGCAGAACCTGGACGGCGACCAGCCGCTGGAATTCGTGCGCCTGGAGCAGTTCGACGAGCGTCTGTACCCGCTGCCGCGCTGAGGCTTCCTCGGTTGGGCCGCGGATTCACCCTGTAGGAGCGGGCCATGCCCGCGATCGCGCGCATGGCGCGCTCCTGCAGACATGAAAAAGGGCGGTCATCCGAAGATGACCGCCCCTGGAGAAAGAGTCAGTCGCTGCAGCCAGGTATGCGCGGGGGAGAGGACCGTCGATTGGTGTATCGGCGGCCGTACGATGAGCCTGGTATGCCCAACGTTGCTGCAGCGACTTGTCCGGCACTATACGTGGTAACAATCGGCAAAAAACGACCCTATACTGCGATTCAGTTTTGCGGCGCGGACAACAATGGTTGTCGTCTCCTACAGGCGCCTACGACGAGATCAACAGGCAGGGGGAAGCATGGACGTACTTCACGCGATGCGGGCATTCGTCCGGGTGGTGGATGCCGGCAGTTTCACCGCCGCCGCCAACGCCCTGGGGTTATCCACAGCCCAGGTCTCGCGGGTGGTCTCCGACCTCGAAGCCCAGCTCGAAGCGCGCCTGCTGCACCGCACGACAAGACGCCTGGCGCTGACCGAAACCGGTGAGCGCTACCTGCTGCGCTGCCGGGAAATCCTCGCCGATGTCGATGAAGCCCAGGCCGAAGCCAGTGGCGCGCATCTGAACCCGCGCGGTCGCCTGCGTGTGCACTCGCTCACCGGGCTGGGCCAGCAGCACCTGATCCCGCTGATCTCGCGCTACTGCGAGTCCTTCCCCGAGGTCTACATCGAGCTGACCCTGGCCCAGCGCCAACCGGACATCCTCGAGGAAGGCCAGGACGTGGTGATCACCCGCGACCGCGAGCTGCCCGACTCCGAGTTCGTCGCCCAGACCCTGGGCACCATCTACAGCGTGCTCTGCGCCAGCCCCGAGTATCTCAAGCGGCGCGGCACCCCGACCAGCGTCGCCGACCTGCACCAGCACCAGTGCCTGCGCCTGCAGGACCCGACCTTCCCCGAAGGCTGGGCCTTCGAGGAGGGCAACGAGGAAAGCGTGATCCGCCCGCGCGACACCTTCATGGTCAACGTCGCCGAGGCGCTGACCGGCGCCGCCGCCGCCGGCATGGGCATCTGCCTGCTGCCCAGCTACGTCGCCGCACCCGCGCTGCGCCGGCGTTCGCTGGTACGCGTACTGCCCCGGCACAGCCTGCATGTGCGGCAGATCTACGCGCTGTACCCGTCGCGGCGCTTCCTCGACGCGAAGATCCGCACCTGGGTCGAATTCCTCAAGGCGGAGCTGCCGCGGGTATTCGAGGAAGACGAAGCAGCGCTCAACGATCCCGTCAACTGGGCATAAGGCAAAGGGCTAGCGTGGCGGATCGCCGCAGCCGCTCTATACCGGCGTTCTCGGACGATCGGCACGGATTGTTGCTTTTTAGGCAATGCTTTGTTGGTTAGCTAGCTATTTTTCGAGGGACTGTTGCGCCGTAACCTTTCATCAACCCCGACCAATCGGGTGTTCAGAAAGGATCACCGTCATGTCCCGTTCGCTTTATGTTGCTGCCCTGCTGTCCGTCTGCTCGCTGTCCTTCACTCAGCTGAGCTTCGCCGAAGAATCGCGCCTGATGACCGACAAGATGGTCAAGGCCAACGAAGCAGTGATTGCCCAGCAGCAGGCCCAGTCCGCCGAGCAGACCGCCAAGGCCGCCGCTGGCAGCAACGCCGATTCCTGATCGGCCGCTTCCCCCGGGAGGCTCGGTGCGTGAGCCGGGCTTCTCAACACCTTGCGCCGCATAAGACATGCGGCGTTTTTTTTGCCTGCGTTTTCACAGCGGCCAGCTGACTGTTACAGATTCTGAAACAGTCTTTCGCGGCCAGTGACCTGTATTCCTGTCTATTTGGTCAATATACTTGACCCAACAGCGCGGCTTTCCAGCCTCGCCGTTACCGGCCTCACCGCCGGCAAGCTTCCCGACGTCGATTCTTGATTGCTCCAGATCGATGTCCGTCTCAAGGCCGCTGCTTTCAGCGGCCTTTTTTTATGTCTGTGGATAAACCGCTGGCGTGCCGGGTAAGGGCTGATAGGCTGTAGGCCGCGTCAATACAGCCCCGGACTCGACAAGGATGCCGACCCATGACTGCTGAAAATCCCTTTGCTCCACCCCTGGCTCAGCTCACCGCACCGCTGTCATCCCAAGCCATGCCGGTTTCGACTTTCCGCCAGCCCTATTCCTTTATCGCCATTCAGATTCTCGCGACCCTGTTGTTGTTGGCCGTCAGCATCGGCTGGATATGGTTCGCCGCAACGGCATCGTTTCAGCTGCGCTACATGCCGATGATGATTTCCAATACGGTGGGCAGCCTGCTGTTCGACTGCTGCGCCGTCCTGCTGCTGGTGCACGATCAGCGAGAGCGCCACGGCTTGCTGGGCTTTCGCCCGATGTGGGCGCTGCTGCTGGGCTATGGTGCGTTGTACTTGCTCGCCAGCATAGTGCTCAACGGTGTCCTGGCCCACTTCAACTCTTCCCTGTTCGACTGGATGAGGCTGCAGCCGGGGCGCCAGTTCTGGATGTTCCTCTACACCCAAGCCAGCGGCGTGCTGAATCTTCTGCTGACCTGCCTGCTGCCGCTGTGGCTGGTGCTCCGGCTGGCGCGCTCGCGTTCGGAGCGGGTGCTCGGGAAGGTGCAGCTGAGCTTGGCGGGCTGGCAGGTCGCACTGGGCATCGCCCTGTGTTTCAGCACCGTGCTGTACAAAGTGGCCTCGACCCTTGCGTCGTCCCTGATGATGCTCTACAGCGAAGGGGACTACTGGCAGCCGCTGTTCCAGTTCCTCAGCAGTGCTGTGCCCTTCGCGGTGGTTCTGATGGCAGCCAGAGGCGCGCTCGGTGCGCGGCGCGAACGCTTCGCGGCCGGTCGGGTGCTCGCGGCGGCACTGGTGCTGTGGCTGATCTGGAGTGTCTGCGTGGTGCTGTGCTCGGCGCTGCTTACCTTCACTGCGCTGAACTACAACGATCCCGCCGAGCTGCAGCGCTATGCCGTGTTGCCGGCGGTCGTCTGCCTGGTTTTGCTCTGGCCGCTGACCCGCCTGAGCACTGGCTGGTTCTTCGCGCGCCCGGCGGCTCAGTCTTCGCCAAGGTAATCCCCGCGGCTCAGCCCGTGGCGCTGCATCTTCTCGTTGAGGGTGCGGCGCGGCAGGCCGAGCAGCTCCATCACCGCCTTGATGTCGCCCTTGCACTGGCCCAGCGCCTGGCGGATGCACTGCGCCTCGTAGGCTTCCATGCGTTCGAACAGGCCATTTCCGGCGGGCTCGATCGGCAGCTCGGCGCGGTCCAGGCCGAGCACGTGGCGCTCGGCGGCGTTAGCCAGTTCGCGTACGTTGCCCGGCCAGTCGTGGGCGAGCAGGCGGGCCAGTTCGCTGGCGGAGAGCGGCGCGGCTTCGCGGCCGAATTTCTCGCTGGCCAGCAGCGCGTAGTGCTCGAACAGCAGCGGGATGTCCTCGCGGCGTTCGCGCAGCGGCGGCAGGCGCAGCTCGGCGACGTTCAGGCGGTACACGAGGTCCTCGCGGAAACGCCCGGCGCGGGCTTCCTCGAGCAGGTCGGGCTTGGTCGCGGCGATTACCCGCAGGTCAACCTTGATGCTCTGGTTCGAGCCAAGGCGCTCCAGTTGCTGTTCCTGCAGCACGCGCAGCAGCTTCACCTGCTGGGCCAGCGGCATGCTCTCGATCTCGTCGAGGAACAGGCTGCCGCCGTTGGAGTGCTCCAGCTTGCCGATGCGTTTTCCCTGGGCGCCAGTGAAGGCGCCGCTTTCGTGGCCGAACAGTTCGGTCTCGAACAACTGCTCGGGAATCGCCGCGCAGTTCAGCGCGACGAAGGGCTTGCCGGCGCGTGGGCCGAAGTCGTGCAGGCAGCGTGCGACCAGTTCCTTGCCGCTGCCGGTGTCGCCGCGGATCAGCACATTCACCGGCGTACCGGCCAGCGCCATGATCTGCCGGCGCAGGGTTTCCATTGGGCGCGAGACGCCGAGCAGGCGCGATTCGATCTGGTCCTTGAGCGCCGCCTGTTCACGCAGCTGGCGGTTCTCCTGCACCAGCCGGCGTTTCTCCAGGGCGCGGCGCAGGCTGTCGAGCAGGCGTTCGGGGGTGAAGGGCTTCTCGATGAAGTCGTAGGCGCCCTGACGCATCGCCTGCACCGCCATGGGCACGTCGCCGTGGCCGGTGACCATGATCACCGGCAGGTCGCGGTCGATCTGCTGCAGGCGTTCGAGCAGGGCCAGGCCGTCGGTGCCGGGCATGCGCACATCGCTGATGACCACGCCGGGCAGCTCGCGGGACACACTCTTCAGGCACTCGTCGGCGCTGCTGCACAGGCGCACCTCGAAGCCGGAGAGTTGCAGCCATTGCTGCACGGCGTCGCGGATGGCGGCTTCGTCGTCGACGAAGAGGATGGTCTCGCTCATGGTCTTCTTTCTTCGCTGGCGGCCGGCAGGCTCAGGCGGAACAGCGCGCCGCCGGTGGGCTGGTTGGCGGCGTCGAGGCGCCCGCCAAGTTCGTGGACGATGCCATAGGATACCGCCAGCCCCAGGCCCAGTCCTTCGCCCACCGGCTTGGTGGTGAAGAAGGGGTCGAAGACGCTGGCCAGATGGGCTTCGTCGATGCCGGGACCGTTGTCGGCGACTTCCAGGCACCAGTGCTCGCCATCGCGGCGCAGGGTCAGGCGGATCTGCGGCGGGGCGGTATTGGCCACCGCATCGAGGGCGTTGCGGATCAGGTTGACCAGCACCTGCTCCAGGCGGATCGCATCGCCCAGCACCCAGGCGGGCAGGTCGAGGTCCTGGCTGATCTCCACGCCTTCGCTGCGGATGCGCACGGCCAGCAGCTGCAAGGCCTGCTCGATCACGTGGCCCAGCTCGATGCGTTCGCGCAGGCCGCCGGGCGTCTTGCGGGCGAAGGTCTTCAGGTGACCGGTGAGTGCGGCCATGCGCTCGAGCAGCTCATCGACCCGCACCAGCGCGGCGCGGGCGTCGTCCTGGCGGCCGGCGTCGAGCAGCAGGCGCACGCTGGCCAGCTGCATGCGCTGGGCGGTGAGCGGCTGGTTGATCTCGTGGGCCAGCGCGGCGGACATCTGCCCCAGCGCGGCCAGCTTGGCGGCCTGCACCAGGCCGTCCTGGGCGGTGCGCAGGGCGGCGGTGCGCTGCTCGACCAGGCGCTCCAGCTCTTCCTGGTTGCGCTGGCGCAGGCGCGCCAGGCGGCGGCGCTGTTGCAGCCAGAGCACGAGGAACACCAGCGCCAGCCAGACGCCGGCGGCGGCCAGCCGCGCGCTGGTGACGTCGGACTGCACGCCATGGGGATTGCGCAGCAGGTGCAGGGTCCACTCGTCTTCCGGCAGGCCGACCGATTGCCAGAGGTAGTCGCCGCTGATGTCCTGGCCGTCGACACGGACCATGCGCGCGTGCTCGCCGAGGGTTTCCAGCGTCCGGTGCGGCAGCGCGCTGAGCGGCTGCTTGTGGTACTGGCGGGTGTCGGCCATCTCGGCGCGGGCCACGGCGTCCAGCGGCATCAGCTCGCGGTAGCGCCAGCGCGGGTGGTTGGCGAGGAACACCACGCCCTTGCTGTCGCTCACCAGCACCACGTCCGGGGTCTGGCTCCACTGCCGCTCCAGGTCGGGGAATTCCAGCTTGACCACGATGGCGCCGAGGAAGGTGCCGTCGTCGTCGCGCAGGGCATTGGACAGGAAGTAGCCGGGAATCCCGCTGGTCACGCCGACCGCATAGAAGCGCCCCGCGCCCTGGGCGATGGTCTGGCGGAAGTAGGGGCGGAAGCCGTAGTTGTGGCCGACGTAGCTGACCGGCAGGTTCCAGTTGCTGGCAGCCACGGCAAGGCCGGTGTGGTCCAGCAGCTCCAAAGTGGAAGAGCGCGCCGCGCCGTTGATTTCCTGCAGCTTGAGGTTGAGCCGGTGCTGCAGCTCGCCGGTCACCGGGCCGCGCATGGCCGCGCGCAGCTCCGGGTCCAGCGCGAGCACGGCGGGAATACTGCGGAAGCGCTCGATCAGGGTGTGCAGGGAGTTGGCATAGAGACCGAGCTGTTCATGGGCCGCTTCCGCCTCGGCGAGCAGCGCGCGGTGCCGCGCCTTCTCGCCGGCCCAGAACACCGACAGCACCAGCCCGGCCAGCAGGAGCAGGCAGATCAGCAGCAGGCGAAGGGGGCGGGTAGGCGACATGTTCGACGGGGTTCGACCAACGGTTGGCGACAATAGCACGGCCGCGAGCTGGTCCGGCGCCCCGCCGCCTCGCTACACTGCCGCATCCCGATGGAGAGCTTCGATGCAGTTGTCGTCCTGGACCCACGAAGGGTCCGCCGGTTTCACCCTGCGCGGCTGGCGCAGCGAGCCCAGTGGCAAGCCGCTGCTGCACTTCCTGCATGGCAATGGCTTCTGCGGCCGTGCCTACGAGCCGATGCTGAAAATCCTGGCGCAGGATTTCGACCTCTGGCTGTGCGACGTGCAGGGCCATGGCGACAGTGACCACGGCGGACGCTTCCACGGTTGGAACCGCAATGCCGAGATGGCGGTGGAAGCCTTCCAGGCCGGCAGCAAAGTATTCGGTGACGTGCCGCATTACGCCGCCGGGCACAGCTTTGGCGGCGTGCTCACCAGCCTGATCCTCGGCCGTCATCCCGAGCTGTTCCGCCGTGCGGTGCTGCTCGACCCGGTGCTGTTCACCCCGGCGATGATCGGCGTGATGGCGCTCTCCGAAGTGCTCGGCCTGCACAAGCGCCGCACCATGGTGCAGAAGGCGCGCTCGCGGCGCAGCCAGTGGCCGGACCGCGAGGCGGCGTACGCCGGCCTGCACGGCCGCGGCATCTTCAAGGGCTGGACCGACGAAGCGCTCTGGGCCTATGTGGAGAACGCCATGAAGCGCACCGAGGCGGGTGTCGAGCTGAAATGCCGGCCCAGCCGCGAGGCGGAAATCTTCAGCTCCTTCCCCAAGCGCCTGTGGCCATCGCTGACCAAGGTGGTGACGCCGACCCAGGTGCTGTTCGGCGAGCGCACATACCCGTTCGTGCCCAAGTCCGTGGCGCGCTGGTGCGCGACGAACACGGTGGTGAGTGGCCAGTGTGTCGATGGCGGCCACTGCTTCATGCAGGAATTCCCCGAAGACAGCGCCGCGCGCGTGTCGCGCTTCCTGCTGGGCCACGAATGAACGACCCGGCCCGCGAGTCCGTCTGGCTGGCGCTGTCCGAGCTATGGCTGGACACCGAGCTGGATGAAGGCGGGCGCGCCGCTATCGCGGGCACCCTGTCGATCAGCGGATTCAGCGTGGACGAGTTGGAGGCCATCTACCGCCTGGAAGTGGCGCCGGTGGTCTGGGCCAACACCTGGGTGACGGCGGGCGTCTGGGACGGTTTCGATCCGGACTGGCTGTTCGAGCACTGCCGGCGCAACCAACGGCGGCGAACGTCACTCTGGCACCGCGGACGTTGCCGGTTGTTGCGCAAGGCGATGACGGCGGCGGTGGACGAGGACTGGAGGAAGATCCGCGCTCAGCTCTAGTCGCCGACCTTCTTGTCCTGGTGCGCGCGGCGCCATTCGTCCAGGCGCACGACTTCGGCCCTGGGGCGCGGCGGCGGCGGGGTGTCGTCGAACACGGCGTCGACGATGTCCTCATCGACCGGCGCGGCGGCGGGGTGGAAGGTGGCGACCGGCGATACCGGCATGCGCGGTTCGGGTTCCATGCGGAAGGGCGCCAGCTCGATGCGGCCCAGGTGCTGGCCGAACATGGCGATGCGACCGGCGTAGCGTTCCTGCCCGGTGGCGGTGAACTCGAAGGCGTATTCGCGGGCCAGGCGCAGGTTGCCGCGGCCGTCGCGCTGGAAGCGGAAGCGCTGCAGGGCCATGGCGTCATCGAGCAGCTCCACGCCCTCGCGCGCGCAGTGCTGCTTGGCCAGCGCCAGCGCACGCTCGCGGATGCCATGGGCACGCCACCACCAGGCGGCGCCCGCGACAACCAGCATGAAGATGAAAAGATTGCCCAGGTCCACTTCGGCTTCCTCGGAATCGGCGCACCAGCTTACTCACTCCGCCGTCGGGCGGCGAGGGGCGGATGTTCACAGCGTGTGAATTGCGCCCCATACTGGCCCATTCTGTAGCAGGACACCGTTATGCCGCGCACTCCCCACGTTCTCGCCATCCAGTCCCACGTCGTCTTCGGCCACGCCGGCAACAGCGCTGCCGAGTTTCCCATGCGCCGCGTCGGGGTGAACGTCTGGCCGCTGAACACCGTGCAGTTCTCCAACCATACCCAGTATGGCCACTGGACGGGGCAGGTGCTGCCGCCGGAGCAGATTCCCGCGTTGGTGGACGGCATCGCCGCCATCGGCGAGCTGGGCAACTGCGACGCGGTGCTCTCGGGCTACCTGGGCAGCGCGGCGCAGGGCCGTTCGATCCTCGAAGTGGTGCGCCGCATCCGCGAGGTCAACCCGCGCGCCGTGTACCTGTGCGACCCGGTGATGGGCCACCCGGAAAAGGGTTGCATCGTCGCCCCGGAGGTCAGCGAGTTCCTGCTCCACGAAGCCGCCGCCGTGGCCGACTACCTGTGCCCGAACCAACTGGAACTCGACAGCTTCTGCGATCGCCAGCCGACCTCCCTGGAAGACTGCGCGGCGATGGCCCGCGGCCTGCTGGTGCGCGGCCCGAAGGCGATCCTGGTGAAGCACCTGAATTACCCGGGCAAGCCGGCGGACGCTTTCGAGATGCTGCTGGTGACCCTCGACGAGACCTGGCACCTGCGCCGCCCGCTGCTGGCCTTCCCGCGCCAACCGGTGGGCGTGGGCGACCTGACCTCCGGGTTGTTCCTCGCCCGCCTGCTGCTGGGCGATGACCTGCGCACTGCCTTCGAATTCTGCGCCGCCGCCGTGCATGAAGTGCTGCTGGAAACCCAGGCCTGCGGCAGCTACGAGCTAGAGCTGGTGCGCGCCCAGGACCGCATTGCCCATCCGCGGGTGAAGTTCGAGGCGGTGAAGCTGGGGTGATTTGAGCCGCACATCGATATTCCCCTGCAGGAGCGGGCCGCGCCCGCGATTGGGCGCATGGCACGCTCCTGCAGACGGCTCAGTGTCAGAGCATGTACTTGCCCAGCAGCAACCCGCCCACCACCATCGCCGTGAGCAGGCCGAACGCCAGCCCGAGGCGTTTCTCGATGGCTTCGCGCAGCGCAGGTCCTGCCCAGAACAGCAGGGCGCAGGTGGCGGCGAAGCGCAGGGTGCGCGCCACCACGCTGAGGGCGATGAACAGCACCAGGTCCAGCTGGGTGACCCCGCTGGTCAGGGTGATCAGCTTGTAGGGCAGCGGGGTGAAGCCGCCGCCCAGCAGCACCATCAGCCAGCCGAGTTCGTTGTAGCGCTCGGCGACCTCGGCGAAGTTCTCCTGCAGGCCGTAGAAGGCCAGGATCGCCTGGCCCACCGTCTCGAACAGCAGCAGGCCGATGAAGTAGCCAGCGATGCCGCCCAGCACCGAGCTGACGATGCAGATGGCCGCATAACGCCAGGCCTTGGCCCGGTTGGCCAGGACCATGGGCACCAGCAGCGCGTCCGGCGGGATGGGGAAGAACGAACTTTCGGCGAAGGTCACCCCGCCCAGCGCCAGCTCCGCCCGCGGATGCCCCGCCAGGCGCATGGTCCAGTCGTAGAGTCGGCGCAGCATGGCGTCAGGCCGACTGGGGCAGGTGATCGTCGCTGGCCGCCGGCGTGGCGCCCTCGCGCTCGACCCGCTCGACCATCCCACGGGCAATTTCGCGCTCGCCCATGATCACCAGGCTGGCGCCGTTCTGCTCCAGGTAGTCCACCTCGGCGTCGAAGTGGGCGCGGGCGATGATGTCCAGGTTCGGGTTGATCGCCCGCGCGTGGCTGGAAATCGTCCCGGCCTCGAAGCCGTTGGGGATGGCGATCAGCAGCCAGCGCGCCGAGGTGATGTTGGCCTGGGTCAGGACATCCGGGTTGGCGGCGTTGCCGACCACCACGCAGAGACCGTGCTCGCGCAGTTCGGCGGCCTTCTCGCGCTTGTCCTCGATGACCACCAGCGGAATCCTGTCCTTGCGCAGGCACTCGCTGACCAGCGCGCCGACGCGGCCGTGGCCGATGAGGATCGCATGGTTCTGCTCCAGCACCGGCGGCGGCAGGTCCGGCGCCTCTACCTGGACCACACCCGGCTCGGCTTCGGCCTTCTGCTCCTGCCGCGCCTGCAGACGGTCGATGGCGATGAACAGCAGCGGGTTGACCAGGATCGACAGGATCGCGCCGGCCAGCACCAGGTCGCGGCCGGCTTCGGGCAGCAGGTTCAGGGTCACGCCGAGGCCGACCAGAATGAAGGAGAACTCGCCGATCTGCGCCAGGCTCGCGGCGATGGTCAGCGCGGTGCTGTTGGGGTGCCCGAACATGCGCACGATGACGTAGGCCGCCACCGACTTGCCGAAGACGATGACCAGGAAGGTCGCCAGCACCGGCAGCGGCTCGTGGATCAGGATCGCCGGGTTGAACAGCATGCCGACGGAGACGAAAAACAGCACGGCGAAGGCGTCGCGCAGCGGCAGCGAGTTCTCGGCGGCCTCGTGGCTGAGCTCGGACTCGTTGAGGATCATCCCGGCGAAGAAGGCGCCCAGGGCGAAGGACACGCCGAAGATCACCGCCGAGCCGTAGGCGATGCCCAGGGCGATGGCCAGCACGGCCAGGGTGAACAGTTCGCGCGAGCCGGTCTTGGCCACGCGCTCCAGCACCCAGGGTACGAAGCGGCGACCGCCAAGGATCATCACCGCGACAAAAGCGGCGACCTTGCCCAGGGTCAGCAGGATCGGCATCAGCAGGCCGCCGTCACCGCCGTCTGAGGTGCCGCCCAGCGAGCCGGCCAGCGCCGGCAGCAGCACGAGTGTGAGGACCATGGCGAGGTCTTCGACGATCAGCCAGCCGATGGCGATGCGCCCGCGCTTGGTGTCGATCAGCTGGCGCTGCTCCAGCGCCCGCAGCAGCACGACGGTACTGGCCACCGACAGGGCGAGGCCGAAGACCAGGCCGCCGCCGAAGTTCCAGCCCATCATCCAGGCCAGACCCAGGCCGAGCAGGGTGGCGACGCCGATCTGCACCACCGCACCGGGGATGGCGATGGCTTTGACCGACAGCAGGTCTTTCAGCGAGAAGTGCAGGCCGACGCCGAACATCAGCAGGATCACGCCCAGTTCGGCGATCTCCGTGGACAGCGCCTGGTCGGCGACATAACCGGGGGTGAAGGGGCCGGCCAGCACCCCGGCGAGCAGGTAGCCCACCAGCGGCGAGATGCGCAGGCGGTTGGCCAGGGCGCCGAGGACGAAGGCCAGCACGAAGCCGACGGCGAGGGTGGTCAGTAGCGGGGTGTGATGCATGGTCTGGGCTCCGGGCACTCAGGGAGCGACCGGACTGCGCATCAGCACCGGGTCGCTCGACGGTGGGTCACGGGGGCAAACCCGCGTATGAAAAGTCTAGGCGTAGTAATCGATTCCTACCTTGCTTTCACGCAAGGGTAACCTGTTGACGCATTGGGAAATTTCCGCGACACGAGGGATTTCTTTTCAGGAAATGTCGTGAACGTCCGTCATTCGTGGCGAAGCTCGGCGTAGCGCTGTTCCAGCTCCTGGCGAATCTGCCGACGCTGCTGGGCCTGGGCGAAACGACGTTTCTCGTCCTTGGTCTGCGGCACCAGTTGCGGCACCTCGATGGTCTTGCGGTCATCGTCCAGCGCCACCATGGTGAAGAAGCAGCTGTTGGTGTGGCGCACGGATTTCTCGCGGATGTTCTCGGTGACCACTTTCACGCCGATCTCCATGGAGGTGCGGCCGGTGTAGTTCACCGAGGCGAGGAAGGTGACCAGTTCGCCGACGTGGATCGGCTGGCGGAAGATCACCTGGTCCACCGACAGGGTCACCACGTAATAGCCGGCGTAGCGGCTGGCGCAGGCGTAGGCGACTTCGTCGAGGTACTTGAGCAGGGTGCCTCCGTGGACATTGCCGGAGAAGTTGGCCATGTCGGGGGTCATCAGGACGGTCATGCTGAGCTGGTGGTTGCCAGGTTCCATGGAATTCTCTTCGGAATTGTCTTGGGAAAAGGAAAGGGCCTAACTCTGGACAACCAAAGCGCGGCAGGCGACACAGTTTTTTCTATACCGCCGATTGGCGTCCGGCACCAGTGGGCCATTTACCAATGGCATGTCTGTCGTTCGATCAACGCCCCAAACGAAAACGGGCGACCCCTGGCCGCCCGTCCGTCTATCTGCCGGCTCAGCGCCCGGCGGAGAGGCCGAAGTCGATGGCCAGGTCCGCGCCGGTGATGGCTTCGGATTCCGGTTTGCACAGGTACCAGACCAGCTCGGCGACTTCCTCGGGGCGGATGAAGCGCGACGCCTTGCCCTGTGGGTAATCCTTCAGCAAGGCGCGCTTGTAGCTGTCCGGGTTGCCCTGGCCATAGCGCTCGGCCTGGTAGTCGAGCATCGGCGTGGCGATATCCGCCGGGGAGATGGCGTTGACCCGCACGCCGGACTCGGCCAGTTCCAGCGCCAGGGTACGGGTGAGCATGGTCAGCGCCGCCTTGCTCGCGCAGTACGCCGCGGAGCCGCGATAGGCCTGGCGGCCGGAGTCGCTGGAGATGTTGACGATGCAGCCGTGGTTTTCCTTGAGATACGGCGTCGCCGCCTGGCACATGTAGAAGGCGGCCTTGAGGTTCACGCCCATGACCAGGTCGAAGTCGTCCTCGTTGAAGTCTTCCACCGGGCCTTCGCGCCAGACGCCGGCGGCGTTCACCAGGGCGTCGAGGCGGCCGGTGCGGGCGAGGATGTCGGAAACCAGGCTGTGGCAGTTGTCGGCGCGTCGCAGGTCGCCGACGGCGGTGGCGTCCAGCGGAACCTGGGCGTTGAGCGCATGCAGGCCGGCTTTGTCCACGTCGGTTGCGGCGATGCGCCAGTGGCTTTGGGCGAAACGTTTGGCGATGGCTTTTCCGAGGCCACCGGCAGCGCCGGTGATCAGTACGACAGGAGTGCTCATTGTCTACGGGTTCTCCCTGCCTGAGAGAGGACGGCGGCCGGCAGGCAGTACCGGCGGCGCCGCTTTGACCACGGGGCGCATCTGCGCCCCGTGCAATTACAGACCAAGAAAAGACCAGATTCTTCAGTCTGACAGGGTAAATTTTTCGTAAGGCTGTCGTGTGTCAGTGGGGGTGCTGCGAAGCGTGGGCCTGGCGGCGGATAACGCTTCGCGTTATTCGCCGTATTGCCGCACGAATCAGGCGTGATGCAGGTACCAGCGCCAGTCCTGCTCGCCGACCTCGCCCATGAACTGGCGGTACTCCTCCCACTTGATCGCCAGGAACACCTTGAGGAATTCCTCGCCCAGCGCCTCGCGGGCCCAGGTGGAGGCTTCCAGTGCGCGCAGCGCGGTGAGCCAGTCGGTGGGGAGGAACTCGGTGGCCTGCTCGTAGCCGTTGCCGACGATGGGCGCGCCCGGATCGATCTGCTCGCGGATGCCTTCGTGGATGGCCGCGAGGATCGCCGCTGCCGCCAGGTACGGGTTGGCGTCGGCGCCGCAGATGCGGTGCTCGATGTGCCGGCTTTTCGCCGGACCGCCAGGTACGCGGAACGACACGGTGCGGTTGTTCACGCCCCAGCTCTTGGCCAGCGGCGCGTAGCTGTTGGCCTGGAAGCGGCGGAAGGAGTTGGCGTTGGGGCAGAAGATTGCCAGCGAATCCAGCAGGCGGGCCATCATGCCGCCGATGGAGTGGCGCAGCAGTTCGGTGCCGTGACTGCTCTCAAGGTCAGAAAGATCGCTGGCATAGAGGTTGTTGCCCTGCTCGTCGGCGAGGCTGACGTGCAGGTGCATGCCGGAGCCGGCGCGGTCGCCGAACGGCTTGGCCATGAAGCAGGCCTGCAACCCGTGCTTGTTCGCCACGCCCTTCACCAGGCGCTTGTAGCGCACGCCTTCGTCGATAGCCTGCATGACGTCGAAGCGGTGCTCCAGGGTCAGCTCGACCTGGCCCGGTGCGTACTCGGAGATCGCCGTGCGTACCGGCAGGCCCTGGACTTCGCAGGCAGCATAAAGATCGTCGAGGAATGGCTGCAGCTGTTCCAGTTCATAGACGCCATAGACCTGCGGCGCTTCCGGGCGGATGCCGTTCATCTGCACCGCCGGCTGCGGGCGGCCGTTGGCGTCGCGCTGCTTGTCCAGCAGGTAGAACTCCAGCTCCACCGCCATCACCGGGTGCAAACCGTCGGCCTTCAGCCGGTCGACCACGCGGGACAGCGCCTGGCGCGGGTCGGCCGGGGTGGCGGGCAGGCCCTGGGTCGGGTGCATGCTCACCTGCAACTGGCCGGTGGGGCTGGTGCGCCAGGGTTGCAGGGTCAGGCTGCCGGGCAGGGGGTAGGTCCAGCAGTCGGCGTCGGCCACTTCCCAGACCAGTCCGGTGCCTTCGACGTCTTCGCCCTGCACGGTCAGCGCGAGGATCGAGCTGGGCAGCGGGCGGCCGTTGTCGTAGATCGCCAGCAGCTCGTCGCGGTGCAGCAGCTTGCCGCGCGGGATGCCGTTGGAGTCGATGATGAAGAGTTCGATGCTGCGCACGTCCGGGTGGGCGGCGAGGAAGGCTTCGGCTTCCTGTCGATCGGCGAATTGCATGGTGGTCCTCGGTGGCGCTCGGCGCCGGATTGTTCTTTTGGCAGGAGCGAACCACGTCCGCTCCTGCAGGTGGCAGGCGATCAGGCCTCGCGCGCGCCGGGGATCGCCAGCAGCTCGGTGATGCCCGCATCGAGGGTCTCTATCAGGCGATCCACGTCGGCGGCGGTGGTGTCCGGGCAGCACAGGGTCATGTTGTGGAACGGCGTGATCAGGATGCCGCGGTTGATCAGGTACAGGTGCAGGGCCATCTGCAGCTCGTCGTGGAAGGCCGCTTCGGCCTCGGCGCCGGTGCGCGGGGAGACGGGGCAGAACTGGAACTCGCTGCGTGCGCCCAGCTCGGTCACCGACCACTTCAGGCCGTGCTTGGCGATCAGTCGGCGGAAGCCATCGGCCAGGCGCTTGGCCAGCGGCAGCATGTGGTCATAGGCCGCCTGGGTCATCACCTGTTCCAGGTTCGCGCGCATACAGTGCATGGCCAGGGCATTGGCCGAGAGCGTGGTGCCCATGCCGCTGTGGCCGTGGCCATGGCTGTCTTCCTGGGCACTCTTGCGCGACGCGGCCATGCGTTCGGCCATCTCCGCGCTGCAGCCGAAGATGCCGCAGGGGACGCCGCCGGCGATCGGCTTGCCGACCACGAAGAAGTCCGGGTCGAGGTTCCACAGCTTCGTGCAGCCACCGATGTTGGTGGAGATGGTGTGGGTTTCGTCGATGATCAGCAGCGCGCCGTACTGGCGGGTCAGCTCGCGGCACTTCTGCATGAAGCCCGGGTCGGGCAGGACCATGCCGATGTTGGTCATCGCCGGCTCGCACAGCAGGGCGCAGACGTCACCCTGGGCCAGCGCGGCTTCCAGCGCCTCGACGTCGTTGAAGGGGATGGAGCGGCTGTGCTGGGTCAGGTCGTAGGCCTGGCCGACCAGGCCGGAGCGGTGCACGGTCTCGCCGTCGCGGTAGCGCACCATCACATCGTCGACGGTGCCGTGGTAGCAGCCATCGAACACCAGCAGGGTCTTGCGCTTGGTCACCGCACGGGCCCAGCGCAGCACATAGCGGTTGGAGTCGGTGGCGGTGGCGGTCACCTGCCAGTAGGGCAGGCCGAAGCGCGCGGCGAGCAGTTCGCCGCAGACAACGGCGTCCTCGCCGGGCAGCATGGTGGTCAGGCCGCGTGCGCCTTGTTCGGCGAGCGCGCGGGCGATCGGCGCCGGCGAATGGCCGAACATGCTGCCGGTGTCGCCCAGGCAGAAGTCCACGTAGTCATGGCCGTCCACGTCATAGAAGCGAGCGCCCTGGGCGCGTTCGACGAACAGCGGGCAGGGCGTGGACCAGTCGGCCATCCAGTGCATCGGCACACCGGCGTACAGCGACTTGTGCGCACGCTCGGCAAGGGCGACGGACTTGGGATTCTGTTCCAGGAAGCGCTGGCGCTCGCGGGCGGTGAAGATATCCACGGCCTGTTGGGCGATTCCGCTGGCGGTCATGTTGCACACCTCGTTTGTTATTTCGCACATATTCCATTTGTGATCACAAAAATGTCAATACAGCGCGTCGACTGCCTGATAATCTGCCCTGTAACGAATTCTGTGATCACAGATCAAAAAGATGCCCATGAAAGATGTCACGAATGAGTCCGCCTGGGCCGGCCAGGTCGCCCTGGTCAGCGGCGCTGGCAGCGAGTCCGGCATCGGCTTCGCCAGTGCCCGCCGGCTGGCGCGCAACGGCGTGAAGCTGCTGCTCACCGCCAGCAGCGAGCGCGTTCTGCTGCGTGCGCAGGAGCTTCGCGCCGAGGGCTTCGAGGCCCGCGCGCTGCCCGCCGACCTGACCCGCGAAGGCGACGTCCGCGCCCTGGCCGAGTGGGCGCAGGGGCAATGGGGAAGCGTAGACGTGCTGGTGAACAACGCCGGCATGGCCATGCAGGGCAGCCCGGAGCCCTTCGCCGAACTGGCGGCGATGGACCTGGCGACCTGGAACCTGTCGCTGGCGCGCAACCTGACCAGCGCCTTCCTGCTCACCCGCGCGCTGCTGCCGGGGATGCTGGAGCGCGGCTACGGGCGCATCGTCAATGTCAGCTCCACCACCGGCGTGCGTGCCAGCAATCCGGGCGAATCGGCCTACAGCGCGGCCAAGGCCGGGATGCTCGGCATGAGCATGGGGCTGGCGCTGGAAGTGGCGTGTCGCGGGGTGACGGTGAACAGCGTGGCTCCGGGCTGGATCGCCACCGGCTCCAGCAGCGAGGAAGAAATCCAGGCCGGACGGCGCACGCCGCTCGGCCGTTCCGGGCGACCGGAAGAGGTGGCGGCCGCCATCGTCTTCCTGGCCTCGCCCGAAGCCAGCTACATCACCGGCGAAGTGCTGGTGGTGGATGGCGGCAACTGTCTGATCGAGAACAAGGGATAAGCAAGATGAAGCACGACTGCAGCCTGACCTTCGCCCAACTGCCGGCGCCGCCGGCCGGCCGGGAGTGAATCACGATGGCCGACAACCTTCAGGAACAGCTGTACCAGAACCTGCGCCAGGCCTTGTTGAGCGGGCGCTTCCAACCCGGCGAGCGGCTCAAGATCCGCGACCTGGCCGATGAGTGGGGCACCAGCCCGATGCCGGTGCGCGCGGCCCTGCAACGGCTGGTGGCCGAGGGCGCTCTGGAGGGCGAGCCGCAGCGCTCGCTACGGGTGCCGGTCATGACCCGCGAGCGCTACCTGCAGATCCTGCAGGTGCGGCAATCCCTGGAGGGGCTGGCGGTGGAAGACGCGGCCAGGCACCTGAAGCCCGCCGACATGGCGGTACTGCGCGATTGCACCGAGCGCATGGAAATCGCGCTGAACGCCCGCGACGTCCACGGCTACCTGGAGGCCAACAGCCGGTTCCACCTGACGCTCTACCGTGCCTGCGGCAATCCCACGCTGCTGCGCATGATCGAGGCGCTGTGGCTGCAGGTCGGGCCCTTCTTCAACCGGTTGTTCACCGAGGCCGACCTGTCGCTGCGCCTGAACGACTTCCACGAAGACACCCTGCAGGCGCTGGAGCGTGGCGATGGCGCAGGCGCGCGCAAAGCCATCGAACAGGACCTGGGCTACTGCGGCCAGTACCTGCTCAACCTGCTTGAGCTGGAAAGCGGGGGAAGGCTCGGGGCGCGCTAGGGCGCCCTTCACGGGGTCTTGATGAAGCGGACGTTGTCCTTCTTGATCAGGATCGTCTCGCCGTTGAGCTGTTCGAATTCGTAGTAGTCATTGTATTTGTCGTAGTCGGAGTGATCCTTCACCAGGATTTCGCTGCCATCCTGCAGCGTCACCACGGCCTTGTCGGCGCATCCGGCGAGGCCGAGCAGCAACAGGCAGGTGAACAAGGCTTTCAACTTCATAGTTTCTCCACGGGGCATCGTACCCGCCCGGGCAGCAAGGGCTGGAGGTACGCTGGGTTGCCTGTGTGACCATGGAAGTTTCAGGAAATTCCGACACCGGGCTTCAAGTATCGAGCCATACGTCGCGTGCCCAGGTCCAGACGGAGTCCCAGGTTTCCTCGGTGAGCTCGCCGTCGGCCCAGAGGATCACCTCGCCGTCCTCGGCGACCGCGTAGTAGTCGTCACCATCGGCGCAGAGCGGAATCAGCTCGCGCGGCAGGCCGCTGGCCCAGGCTACGGCGGCCACTTCCGGCAGGTAGGTGTGGGACTGCGGATCGGCCACGGTGACCGGCTCCAGGCGCCCGTAGATCACATCGCTGACCAGCAGGAGGAACTCACGGAATTCCGACGGAATGCCGATCAGCAGGGCTTCTTCGATCTCCACGAGCAGTTCTTCGTCGGGCAGTTCCAGCGGTACCGGAACCGGCTCGTTCGCTTCACGCAGTTTCTCGATCACATCTTCCACAGGCGGGGCCTCTTTGAATTCGACGAATGGCGCGCTTTATACAGTAGTAGCCGGCCATTCGCGCAAGACCACTGTGCCGGTGCCGTCCGGACGAGCGGCGGGCCCGCGGGGAGTGCCGCGCCGGATTGCCGAGGCGGGCGACGGAAACGAAAAAGCCCGGCAATCGCCGGGCTTTTTCAGTGTTGCGCGCAGGATCAGTTCTGACGGATGCCCGCCACCAGCCAGGGCTGGTTCTCGCCCTGCGGGCGCTCCATGCGCCAGCTTTCGCTGAAGGGCTCGCCCTGGTCGAAACGCGAGGACTTCGACACGCCGCTGAAGGTCAGGGTGGCGATGGTCTTCTCGGCCTGGTCGTCCACGCCCTCGAGCTGCACGTCGAGGTTGTCGATGTAGGTGGACTGGTAGCCCTCGCCCAGGTCAGCACGCTCCTGCTTGAGGAACTGCAGCATCTGCGGGGTGACGAACTCGGCGATCTTGTCCATCTCGTTGGCGTCCCAGTGCTGCTGCAGGGACATGAAGTGCTCGCGGGCGGCGGCGACGAAACGGGTCTCGTCGAACCAGCTCGGCGCGTTGATCACCGGGCGGCTGTCCATCACCGGGCGGGACGCACCACCGAAGATCGACGGCGGGGCGGCCGGCATTTCACGCTGCATCGGCGCATGTCCGCCGGCCATGGCGGGCTGGTTGCCCTGCTGCTGGCGGCGACGGGAGGCGATGAAGCGGAAGGCGATGAAGGCGATCAGCGCGATGATCAGGATGTCGAGGAACTGCATGCCCTGGAAGCCGTCGCCCATGAACATGGAGGCGAGCAGGCCACCGGCGGCGAGGCCGGCCAGCGGGCCGAGCCAGCGCGAAGCGCCGCTCTTGGCGGCGGCGCCGGCAGCGCCTGCGGCAGCACCGGTTGCGGCAGGGCCTGCGGCAGTCGGGGAATTCGGCGCGGCATTGGGTTGCGCCTGGCGGGTCTGGTGGCTTGGCGCCGAGCCCATGCTCTTGCCACCACCAAAACGCTTGGCGGCGTTGACGTCGAGGCTGAGCGTCACGGCGACACAGAAAGCCATGGCAAGGCTGAGAAAGCGCTTCATGGTTGTCATTCTCTTGGTTGGTATACGACGCACGTCATGTTGCCGGTGGGTGCCCTTGAGGGCCAGCCGGATTTTGTTTCGTGCTGTTGCCCTGCGTGGGCTCGCCCCCTGATATGGGGTCTGATGAATCCCTTTCCAAATCAGTCTGTTACTGATTCTTTCAGAGCCGCCTGTCGGAGGACTCGGATGGTAGGCTTCGCTGAGCGAGGCCGTCAGCCGCGCGATCCCCTGACCAGCCCGCCGCGAGGACCGCCGACCATGCATGCCATCGACTTCATCCAGGACCTCGCGGTGATCATGCTGATCGCCGGTTTCGTCACCATTCTCTGCCACCGCTTCAAGCAGCCGGTGGTGCTGGGCTACATCATCGCCGGGGTGATCATCGGCCCGCACACCCCGCCGTTCGCCCTGGTGCACGACGAGGAAACGATCAAGACCCTCGCCGAGCTGGGGGTGATCTTCCTGATGTTCTGCCTGGGACTGGAGTTTTCCCTGCGCAAGCTGTTCCAGGTCGGCGCCACGGCGTTCATCGCCGCGTTCCTGGAAATCACCCTGATGATCTGGGCCGGCTTCGAGATCGGCCGCCTGTTCGACTGGAGCACCATGGATTCGCTGTTCCTTGGCGCGATCCTGGCGATGTCCTCCACCACCATCATCATCAAGGTCCTGGGCGACCTGAAGATGAAGAACGAGCGCTTCGCCCAGCTGATCTTCGGCGTGCTGATCATCGAGGACATCCTCGGCATCGGCATTATCGCGCTGTTCTCCGGCATCGCCGTGAGCGGCACGGTGGAGGCCGACCAGGTGTTTTCCACGGTCGGCAAGCTCAGCCTGTTCATGGTCGTCGCGCTGGTCGTCGGCATCCTGCTGGTGCCGCGTCTGCTGGCCTACGTGGCGAAGTTCGAAAGCAACGAGATGCTGCTGGTGACGGTGCTGGGCCTGTGCTTCGGCTTCTGCCTGCTGGTGGTGAAGCTGGAGTACAGCATGATCCTGGGCGCCTTCCTGATCGGCGCGATCATGGCCGAGTCGCGCCAGCTGATCCAGATCGAACGCCTGATGGAGCCGGTGCGCGACATGTTCAGCGCGATCTTCTTCGTCGCCATCGGCCTGACCATCGACCCCAAGGTACTGGTGGACTACGCCGCGCCGATCCTGGTGATCACCCTGGTGGTGGTTGCCGGCAAGCTGGTGTCCTGCGGTGCTGGCGCCTTCATCGCCGGCAACGACGGGCGCACCTCGATGCGCGTGGGCATGGGCCTTTCGCAGATCGGCGAGTTCTCCTTCATCATCGCCGCGCTGGGCATGAGCCTGGGCGTGACCAGCGACTTCCTCTATCCGGTGGTGGTCGGCGTGTCGGCCATCACCACGCTGCTGACGCCCTACCTGATCCGCTCGGCCGACCCGCTGGCGCTGTACCTGGGCCGCAGCCTGCCATCGCCCATGGTGCGCGTGTTCAGCCTGTACGGTGAATGGCTGCGCAGCATCAAGCCACGCGGCGACAAGGCGATCCTCGCCGGGATGATCCGGCGCATCCTGCTGCAGGTCGGGGTCAATCTGACCCTGGTGATCGCGATCTTCTTCGGCCTGGCGTTCTTCGCCGACCGTCTGTCGCAGTGGCTGGCGCAGTTCGTCGAGCACGAGGCGCTGCACAAGGCGCTGATCTGGGGGGCCGCGCTGCTGCTGTCACTGCCGTTCCTGATCGCCGCCTACCGCAAGCTCAAGGCGCTGGCGATGCTGCTGGCGGAGATGGGCGTGAAGGCGGAGAGCGCCGGGCGCCACACGGCCCGCGTGCGCCGGGTGATTTCCGAGCTGATCCCGCTGCTGTCGCTGGGCGGCATGATGCTGCTGCTGGCGGCGCTCAGTTCGAGCATCCTGCCGCCGGGCGAGCTGCTGGTGGTGGTGGCGCTGATCGCAGCCCTGGTGATCGCGGTGTTCTGGCGCTGGTTCATCCGCGTGCATTCGCGGATGCAGGTGGCGCTGATCGAGACGTTCGAGCAGAACGGCGGCGGGCATCACTGAGGCCTCGCCATTCCCTGCAGGAGTGGGCCATGCCCGCGATCGCGCCCATGGGGCGCCCCTACAGGTTGGCCGTGATCAGATCGCTTCCAGCTTCGCGTAACCCATCATCAGCCACTTGCTGCCCTCGCTGTCGAAGTTCACCTGCACCCGTGCCTGGGCGCCGGAGCCTTCGAAGTTGAGGATCACGCCGTCGCCGAACAGCGGGTGGCGCACGGACTGGCCCAGGCTGAAGGGGGTGTCCGGTACGCTGGCGCCGCTGAACAGGTTGCCGCTGCGCTGGTTGCCCGACAGCGGACGGCTCACCGAGTTGGACAGGCGCACTTCCTGGATCAGGCTCGGCGGGATTTCGCGCACGAAGCGCGAGACCTTGTTGTAGGTCTCGCTGCCGTACAGGCGGCGGGTTTCCGCGTAGGTCATGACCAGGCGGTGCATGGCGCGGGTGATGCCGACGTAGGCCAGGCGGCGTTCCTCTTCCAGACGGCCGGGCTCTTCCAGGCTCATCTTGTGCGGGAACAGGCCTTCTTCCACCCCGGCGAGGAACACCAGCGGGAATTCCAGGCCCTTGGCGCTGTGCAGCGTCATCAGCTGCACGCTGTCCTCGAAGGCATCGGCCTGGGTGTCGCCGGACTCCAGCGCGGTGTGGTCGAGGAAGGCCACCAGCGGCGGGGTGTCCTCGTCGTCCGGGGTCTCGAAGGCGCGGGCGGCGCTGACCAGTTCTTCCAGGTTTTCCACCCGGGCCTGGCCTTTCTCGCCCTTCTCTTCCTTGTGGTAGGTGATCAGGCCAGACTGCTCGATGACGATCTGGGTCATCTGGTGCAGCGGCAGGCCCTCGACCTTCACCGCCAGCAGGTCGACGGTTTCCAGGAACACATTGAGCGCACTGGCGGCGCGGCCGGCCACGGCCTTGGCGGCGATCACGTCGTTGATCGCACGCCACATCGAGGTGCCGTTGTGGCGTGCGGCGTTGCGGATCGCCTCGATGGTCTTCTCGCCGATGCCGCGTGGCGGCACGTTGATCACCCGCTCCAGCGCGGCGTCGTCGTCGCGCAGGCGGATCAGACGCAGGTAGGCCAGGGCGTTCTTGATCTCGGCACGCTCGAAGAAGCGCTGGCCGCCGTAGATGCGGTAGGGAATCTTCTCGCGCAGCAGCGCCTCTTCCAGCACGCGGGACTGGGCGTTGGAGCGGTAGAGGATGGCGATGTCGCTGCGCTTGAGGCCGTCCTTGCGCAGGGCGTCCTCGATGGTCTCGACGATGTAGCGCGCCTCGTCGTGCTCGTTGAAGCCCGAGTACAGGGTGATCGGGTCGCCGTCGACGCCGTCGGTCCACAGCTCCTTGCCCAGGCGTCCGCTGTTGTTGGCGATCAGCGCGTTGGCGGCCTTGAGGATGGTGCCGGTGGAGCGGTAGTTCTGCTCCAGGCGGATGTCCTCGGTGCCGGCGAAGTCATCGCCGAACTGCTGGATGTTCTCGATCTTCGCGCCGCGCCAACCGTAGATCGACTGGTCGTCGTCGCCCACCACCATCAGGCTCTCGCCGCCCTTGCCGAGGAAGCGCAGCCAGGCGTACTGCACGGCGTTGGTGTCCTGGAACTCGTCCACCAGGATGTGGCGGAAGCGCCGCTGGTAGTGCTCCAGCAGACTCGGGCGGTCGCGCCAGAGGTCCAGCGAGCGCAGCAGCAGCTCGGCGAAGTCGACGACGCCGGCGCGGGCGCAGGCCTCTTCGTAGGCCTGGTAGACGCTGACCATGGTCGCCAGGTACAGGTCGCCGCCGGCCTGGATGTTCTGCGGGCGGTTGCCCTCGTCCTTCTGGCCGTTGATGAACCACTGCGCCTGGCGCGGCGGCCAGCGCTGCTCGTCGAGGCCCAGCTCGCGCACCACGCGCTTGACCAGACGCAGCTGGTCGTCGCTGTCGAGGATCTGGAAGTTCTCCGGCAACCCGGCTTCCTGCCAGTGCGCGCGCAGCAGGCGGTGCGCCAGGCCATGGAAGGTGCCGACCCACATGCCGGCCGGGTTGATCCCCAGCAGTTGCTCGATCCGCGCGCGCATCTCGGCGGCGGCCTTGTTGGTGAAGGTCACGGCCAGGATGCTGTGCGGCGAGGCGTTCTCGACCTGGATCAGCCAGGCGATACGGTGCACCAGCACGCGGGTCTTGCCGGACCCGGCGCCAGCGAGCACGCGCTGGCGCCCCAGCGGCGCGGCCACGGCCTGGCGCTGCGGGTCATTGAGGGAGTTGAGCAGGTAGGAGATGTCATCGTTCATGGGGCGGCATTCTACCGACGGGCGGTTTTCCCCGGCAAACCCGCCCGCCGTCCGGCGTCTTCCCGACGAAAGTTGGGCGGGCACGCAGCCAATTGCCATCATCCTGCTTGGGTGGGGCTACCTCCTCGGGTATGCTCCGCCGACGCCTAGGCCTGACACCTACAAGAAAAACGCCTATGACCGCTTATGTAGAGCCTTCGGCGATCCCGGTGAGCCATGCCGAGATCCGCCAGCAGTACGCTCACGAAATTGCCGTCGAACGCACGCGCCTGCTCTATCAGGGCTCGCGGGTGCCGACCCTGCTCATGCTGCTCAATGGCCTGGCCTGCGCTGGCTTGCTGTGGGATTACGTGAAGCCGGGCCTGCTCGCCGGCTGGCTGGTGTGGCTGGTGCTGCTGGCCGTGCTGCGCCTGATCCAGGTATCCGCCTTCAACGCCGCTTCCGCCGAGCGCCAGGCCAGCCCGCACTGGCAGCGCACCTTCCTGTTCGGCGCCGGTGCGTCAGGGCTGACCCTCGCCTTCGCCGCTATCGCCCTGGTGCCGCCGGACGCCTTCCTCCAGCAATCCCTGGTCTTCGGCCTGATCGCCGCGGCCATTCTCTCCGCCAGCGTCGCCTACGCGGTCAGCCTGCCAGCCTTCCTCACCTTCGCCTTGCCCTGCCTGTTCCCCTCCATTGCCTATTTATTGATCAGCGATAACCCGCTGCAGCAAGGCTGGGGCGTGCTCGGGGTGATCCTGCTGGCCGCGCTGCTGGTGGTGGCCTGGCAGATCCACCGGGTGGTGCATGTCGGCCTGCTGCGACGTTTCCAGGCCCAGGCGCTGGTGGCGCACCTGGAGCGCGCCAAGGCGCAGACCGAGGCGCTGAACCAGGACCTGGAGCGCGAAGTCGAGCAGCGTCGTCGCGCCGAACGTGAACTCTGCCGCGCCCGCGATGCCCTGCAGGAGCGGGTCGAGGCGGGCAGCGCCCAGCTCAGTCATACCGAGGCGCGCCTGGCTCTGGCACTGGAAGCCAGCGAGCTGGGCCTGTGGGACTGGAACCTGCTGACCGACGAAGTGCACCACTCGCACCTGGAAGAAATCTTCGGGCTGACCCAGGCGGCGGTGAAGAGCGTGCGCAACGACCTGCGCCCGCGCCTGCACCCCGATGACCTGCCGCTGCTGCGCCGCGCGCTTGTCGAGCATCTCAAGGGCCGCACCGACGGCTACCGCATCGAATACCGCGTGCGCCACGCTGCGGGCCACTGGGTCTGGGTGGAAGACCGTGGCCGGGTGATGGAGCGCGACGGCCGCGGGCAGGTCACCCGGATGGTCGGCACCCGCGCCGACATCTCCACGCGCAAGCTGCGCGAGGAAGAGCAACGCCTGGCCGCCACGGTATTCGAGGCCGCCAGCGAAGGCATCATCATCCTCGACCCGGATTACCGGCTGATCGCCCTCAACGAAGCCTTCACCCGCCTCACCGGCTACCGCCGCGAAGAAGTGCTGGGGCACAACGTCGCGCGCCTGATGGGATCGTCGGAGGCGCTGCGGCGCTATCAGTCGATCCGTACCGAACTGGAGCGCCAGGGCACCTGGCAGGGCGAGCTGATCGAGACGCGCAAGAACGGCGAGCTGTACCCGCAGTGGCTGCAACTGAACGTGGTGCGCGACGGCCGCGGGCAGGTCGCCCATGTGGTCGGCTTCTTCGCCGACCTCACCGCCCGCCGCGACGCCGAGGAGCGCCTGCGCTACCTGTCGCACTACGACGAACTCACCGGGCTGGCCAACCGCACGCTGTTCAAGGAGCGCCTGCACGAGGCCAGCCAGCGCGCGCGCCAGGAAGGCCGCACGGCGGCGCTGCTGCTGATCGACCTGGACCGCTTCAAGTTGCTCAACGACAGCCTCGGCCACGAAGTCGCCGACCAGTTGCTGCGGCAGATGTCGAGGCGCATGACCCAGACCGTGCCCGAGGCCGACACCATCGCCCGGCTTTCCGGCGACGAGTTCGCCGTACTGATCGACTCCTACGCCAGCCTCGCCGCGCTGGCGCGGCTGTCCAGCCGCCTGCTGGCCAAGCTGCGCACGCCGATGACCGTGGGCGGCCACGAACTGGTGATCAGCGCCTCGGTGGGCATCAGCCTGCTGCCGGAAAACGCCTGGGAAATCTCCGCGCTGATGAGCCAGGCGAACATGGCCATGCAGCACGCCAAGCACCTGGGCGGGAACACCTTCCAGTTCTTCACCGACAACCTGCAGGCCTGCACCCTGGAGCGCCTGCAGCTGGAAACCCGCCTGCGCAAGGCCATCGACGAAGGCCAACTGGACGTTCACTACCAGCCCAAGCTGAACCTCGCCAACGAGCGCCTGGACAGCGCCGAGGCGCTGGTGCGCTGGCGCCACCCGGAGATGGGCATGGTACCGCCCAGCGATTTCATCGGTCTGGCCGAGGAAACCGGGCTGATCGGTGCCATCGGCGAGTTCGTCCTGCGCCGCGCCTGCCGGCAGGCGCGCGCCTGGCAGCTCCAGGGCCGCGAGTTGCGGGTGTCGGTCAACCTCTCGGTACACCAGTTGCGCACCGGCAACCTGGTCGACCTGGTGCGCACCGTGCTGGAGGACACCGGCCTGCCGTCGCACCTGCTGGAGCTGGAGCTCACCGAAAGCCAGCTGCTGGACAACGTCGAGAGCGTCACCACGACCTTCCAGCAACTGCGCGAGATGGGCGTGAAGCTGGCCATCGACGACTTCGGTACCGGTTACTCCTCGCTCAGCTACCTGAAACGCTTCCCGGTGGACTACGTGAAGATCGACCAGACCTTCATCCGCGACCTGTCCGAGCGCGGCGAGGACGCGGCCATCACCCGCGCGATCATCGCCATGGCGCACAGCCTGGAACTGAAGGTGGTGGCCGAAGGCGTCGAGCAGGCCGAGCAGCTGCGCTTCCTGCGCGCCCATGGTTGCGACGAGATTCAGGGCTACCTGATCAGCCAGCCGGTGCCGGCGGATGCCTGCCTGGCGCTGCTGGAGAGAAGCGACCGGCTGGGTCAGTGATGCTGGTGGTCGCCTGAAACACCCTGCAGCACGCTCTGGTCGATCTCGCTGAAACGCAGCACCCGACCACCGTCGTCATTGGCCATGCGTTCCGCGTCCGCGCGTTCGGAGAATGACGCGAGGGTGGCGCCCATGGCGCCGGGACGCTTCACCCCGACCACGTAGAAGGCGCTGGTGGCGTCGATCAGGTGGCGGTCGTCGGGATGGTTCCAGTCGCTGCGGGCCATGTCATGCACATACAGGCGCGCGCCGCTGTGCTGGTTTTCCGGCTGCAGCCACCAGCCCAGCAACTCGGCGGTGGAACAGAACTTGTGTACGGCTCCGGGGGCCACGGCTTCACCCTTGGGACCGGCGAAGTCGCTGATGACCATACCGCAGACGTGGCATTCCTCGCCGTTCTGGAAGGGCACAGGGCCCAGGTTGGCACTTTGTTGGGCAGCATCGTCGCAGCCGCCGAGCAGCAAGCTGAAGAACCCGGCGGCGAGGCCGAGGCGAAGGGGACGGGACAGCAGCATGGGGGCTCCTTGAGTCAGATCGGGCGTCGGCGGAACAGCGCATAGGCCAGCGCCAGCGCGGCCAGGGTCCAGGCGCACAGCGCCAGCCAGAGGCCGGCGACGGGAACGGCGAGGTCGCGGCCGAGGGTCAGTACGCCGCCCAGCTCGGAACCGAAGTCAGGCAGGTTGATCAGCCGGTACAGGTCGGTGGGGTTGAGCAACAGCAGCCAGGGCAGCAGGTTGGCGCTGAGCTGGCCCTTGCCTATCACCAGCAGGGCGAGCAGGGCCAGGTCGAACAGCAGTACGAAGAAGAACCACACACCCAGCGCCAGGCCGGCGGCGGTGGATTTTTCGCTGACCCGCGCGCTCAGCGCGTAGGCAATCGCCAGGAAGGTCCAGCCCAGCAGGCAGGACGACAGGATGAAGCGGGCGAACGAGCCCAGCAGTTGCCCCAGCGGGATACCCGGCACCAGCAGGCCAATGGCCAGGGCGGCAGCGGAGAAGCCCAGCAGCGTGGCGAGGCCGAGAATCAGGCCGTGGCCAAGAAACTTGCCGATCAGCAGCTGCCCGCGCCCCAGCGGGTAGGTCAGCAGGAGCAACAGGGTACCGCCTTCCTCCTCGCCGACGATGGCGTCGTAGGCCAGCAACAGGGCAATCAGCGGCATCAGGAAGGTAGCGAGGCTGGTCAGGCTGGCCAGGGTTGCCGGTAGCGAGGTGAAGCCTACCTGGCCACTGGCGGCGGCACCGAACCAGGCGATGCCGACCGCCAGCAGGGCGAACAGCAGGCTGATGGCAAGCAACCAGCGATTGCGCAGGCCGTCGGCCAGTTCCTTGCGCGCGATGTTCCAGATCGGGTTCATGCCGTGGCTCCCGCGTGCGCGCTCTGCATATGGTGGCGATAGAGGTCCTCCAGCGATGGAGGCAGCACTTCGAGCTCCTGCGCCTGCTCGGCGAGCAGCACGCTGAGCACTTCGTGCTGGCGCCCTTCATCGACCCGCAGCTCCAGGCGTCGGCCATCCAGGGCGGCGACTTCATGGCCGACGGTGCGCCAGTGTTGCGGCCAGTCGCTGTCGGGTTTGCCTGCGTAGCGGATACGTACCGGCAGGCCGGCGTCCCGGCGCAGGTCGGCAAGACTGCCGGCGGTGAGCAGGCGGCCCTTGGCCAGGATCGCGGCGCGGTCGATATGCGATTCCACGCCGGGCAGTACGTGAGAGCAGAGGATGATCCCGGTGCCCTGTGCGCGCAGGCGGTCCAGCCATTGGTAGAGCTCGATGGTGGCCAACGGATCGAGGCCGACGGTGGGCTCGTCGAGCAACAGCAGTTGTGGCTCGCCGAGTAGCGCCTGGGCCAGCCCGAGGCGCTGGCGCATGCCCTTGGAGTAGGTTTTCACCCGGCGCTGCGCGGCGTGGCTGAGGCCGACCTGTTCGAGCAACTCGTCCACTTCGGCAGGCCGCGCGCCCTTGAGCCGGGCGAAGTGCTGCAGGGTTTCGCGGCCGGTGAGCTGTGGATAGAAGGTCACGTTCTCCGGCAGGAAGCCGATGCGCCGGCGCACCGCCGCATCGCCCGGTGACTGGCCGAAGACTCGCACCGAGCCTTCTGTCGGGCGCAGCAGGCCGAGGATCAGCTTGATCGTGGTGGTCTTGCCGGCGCCGTTATGTCCGAGCAGGCCGAGGACTTCCCCGGCCCCCAGTTGCAGATCGAGCCCATGCAGGGCAGTGAAGCCGCCGTAGTCCAGGGTTGCGTCACGGATTTCCACGGGGTTCATGGTTGCGGCTCCAGGTCAGCGGCTCGCATCAGCGGGAAGCTGTCGCGCACGCCGGGTGGACGGGTGACGGGAAAGGCGCGCTGGACCCAGCGCAGCAATTCGATGGCGGGGCTGGTCATCAGCAGTTGCACCTGTGGGTACAGCCAGAGCAACTGGTCGACCTTGTCGTTGGGCTCGTAGGCGACGTCGCCGATGCCGTCGGCGTTGCGGTCCCAGCCCAGGTAGTCGCTCCAGTAGTTGCCGCGCCCGTCGGCGGACCATTCCTGGGTCCGGCTGGCGACGTACTTGACCTGCTGGCGGTTGCCGATGAATGCGTTGCCACTGATGCGGTTGTCTTCGGAGCCGGCGGTCAGGTGGATGCCCAGGGCGCTGCTTTCGAAGCGGTTGTCCTCGATGCGGTTGAACAGTGAGTTGTAGATGAACAGGGCCTTGCCCTCGGCGCCTGCAATCATCGCGTCGCCGCCGCCATCGCCGCTGCGCACGGCTTCGACGCGGTTGCCGGTGAGGGTGGAGTAGGTGATGTAGTTCATCAGGATGCCGTAGTTCTGGTCGTCCACCGAGCGGTTGCCGACCACGGTGAGCTTGCGGCTCTGCATCAGCGCATAGCCGGTGCGCGTGTGCCGGGTGGTGTTGCCGATGACGCGGCTGTTGTGGGTGAACATGTAGTGCACGCCGTAGCGCAGGTCCTCGAAGAGGTTGTCTTCGATGCTGCTGTCGTTGGAGGTGTCGATGTAGACGCCGTCGCGGGTCTGGCGCACCTGGTTGCCGCGCACCAGGGCGTTCTTCACCGCATAGAGGTGGATGCCGTTGCCGCGGTCCTGGGAGCGAACGCTGGGGTCGCCCTGGATGCGGTTGTCGAGCACCTGCACGTCAGCCGTCGCGTCGAGCCAGATGCCAAAGCCGGCGCCCTGCAGGTCATTGCCGCGCACCACGGTGCCGTGGGCGGCCTTGTCGATGAATATCGCCGCGTCCATGGCGGTCAGGTCGCGGCCCCAGTTGCGCAGCGCGCAGCCCTCGATGACGACGCCGGGCACCCGCACGTGCAACGTGCTGCCGGTCCCTTCGCCGTCGAACAGGGCGCCAGGCGCGCAGCGCAGGTGCAGCGGATGGTCGATGGTGAAGTTGCCGCTGTACGTACCGGCCGGCAGCGTGCGGATGTCGCCGTCGCCCTGCAGGGGCAACTGGTCGATGGCTTGCGGTTGTGCCTGGACGCTTGCCGCGAGCAGCAGCGACAGGGCAAGGCCGGGCCGGGTGAGTCCCATGCAACACCTTCTCGTCGATACCCCGCCGGCGCTTGCCGGCGGGGCCAGGGGCCTGCTCGTCAGGCTTTTTCCACCAGCATGCGGCCGACCATTTCCATGTGCAGCGCATGGCAGAACCAGCTGCAGTAGTACCAGTGCAGGCCGGGCTTGTCGGCGGTGAAGGTGATGGAGGAGGTCTGTTGCGGGCTGATCTCCATGCTCACGCCGTGGTTGACCACGACGAAGCCGTGGGTGACGTCCTCGATCTCGTCCAGGTTGGTGATGGTGACGGTGACTTCATCGCCCTGTTTCACGGTGAACTCGGTAAGACCGTAGGCGGGCGCGGAGGAGGTCATGTAGACGCGGACCTTCTTGCCGTCGCGGATGACCTTGTTGTCCTGCATCAGGTCGATGCCGTCGCGCTTGGCGATGGCCACGGTCTCGGCGAAGAACGGGTCCTTGCGGTCCCAGATCTTGCGGGTCTTGATCTGGTCGCGGCGGGCGAGGATGCAGTCATGCGGCTCGGCGAAGGTGGGGCCGTCGTGCACCAGCTTCATCTCGTCGCCGGAGATGTCGATCAGCTGGTCGTTCTCCGGGTGCAGCGGGCCGGTGGGCAGGAAGCGGTCCTTGGAGAACTTGCTGAGCACGATGATCCACTTGCCGTCGGCCTCCTTGGTCTCGGTCAGCGTCGCGTGGTTGTGGCCTGGCTGGTAGTGCACGTCGAGCTTCTGGCGGATGTAGTCGACCTTCTCGCCCTTGTAGGCGCGAATCGCGTCGGCGATGTTCCATTTCACCAGCTGGCTGTCGATGAACAGCGTGGTATAGGCGTTGCCGCGGCCGTCGAAGGTGGTGTGCAGCGGGCCCAGGCCCAGCTCCGGTTCGCCGACGATAACGTCGCGCGGGTCCTTGAGCTTGCCGGAGAACAGGTCGGGCAGCTTGTCGATGGCGATGATGCTGCAGGTGGGGGAGAGCTTGCCGTTGGCGATGAAGTACTTGCCGTCCGGCGAGGTATTGAGGCCGTGGGGGTTCTTCGGCACCGGGATGTAGCGGGTGACGACGCTGTCCTTGCCGTCCTTCTTGCGCCCGTCGACCACCGGCACCTTGCTGTCGCCCAGGGTGATGAAGCGCTTGGCCTTGATCTCCTTCTCGATCGCCGGGACGTCGAACACCACCACCCAGTCGCGCTCGTTGCGCATCATGCCGGCCAGATCGGTGGCCTTCTCCGAGTTGTAGCAGGTGGCGGCCGTGAAGCGGCCGGTGTAGTCCATGTCGCTGTTGTCGAGGTTGCCGTCGACGATGACCTGCCAGGCCACTTCCATGGTCTCGGCATCCAGCGCGTTGTACATGGTGAAGGCGTTGTCGCCGGTGATGTCGAAGCTCGTCCCGTCATTGGGGTGGGGGATGATGAACTCGGCGTTGCAGAACACGTACTGGGTGTGCGGCACCTTCTGCAGGCGCAGGCCGTGGATGGCCTGGACGTTGGGAATGGTGGTGATGCGGTCGCACTTCATGATGTCCAGGCGGATGCGCGCGACGCGGCTGTTGGCCTTGTCGTTGATGAACAGGTACTTGCCGTCGTACTTGCCGTCGGTCATCGAGATATGCGGGTGGTGGCAGTCGCCGTTCTGGAAATGCGCGCTGTCGCCGAGGACGCGTTTGCTCTCGTTGGTCAGGCCCCAGCCGGTGGCCGAGTCGACGTTGAACACCGGGATGCGCATCAGCTCGCGCATCGATGGGATGCCCATCACGCGAACCTCGCCCTGGTGGCCGCCGCTCCAGAAGCCGTAGTACTCGTCCAGCTCACCGGGGGCGATGTGGATCTTGTCCTGGGCCGACTTGACCGCGTCGGCCCAGGCCTCGCGAGAGGTGAACGCGCCCATCGAGCCTGCGGTCACCAGCGCCGCTGCGCCGGTGACCGCGGAGGCACCGAGGAAACCCCGCCGGCTGAGCCCGGCGATCTCGTCGTGCTGCTGTTTCTTGTCAGTCATTTCCTGCTCCTTCCTGAAGGCAAATGGTCAGATCTGTTGCACTGCAATCAACTGGTCGTCGTCGCTGGCAGTTGCCCGCTTGCCGCGCTTCTTGCGCTTGTTCACCAGCGGCGGGCACTTGTTCTCGTTGTGGTAGGTCATCTGGCAGTCGAGGCAGTAGTGGCACTCGTTGGCGTTGATCCTTCCATCGGGGTGGATGGCCTGGATCTCGCATTCCTTGGCGCACAGCTGGCAGGGCTGGCCGCACTCCTTGCGCCGCTTGAGCCAGTCGAACAGGCGGGCCTTGCCGGGGATCGCCAGCGCCGCGCCGAGCGGGCAGACGTAGCGGCAATAGACCTTGCGGGTGAACAGGTTGAGGACCAGCAGCAACACCACGTAGGCGACGAACCACCACTGGCGGTCGAAGTGCAGGGTGATGGCGGTCTTGAAGGGCTCGACCTCGGCGAAGCGCTCGGCGGTGGAGAGCGACTCCAGGGAGAGGCCGAACAGCACCAGCAGGACGATGTACTTGATCGCCCAGAGCCGCTCGTGGACGGCGAAGGGCAGCTCGTACTGCGGCACCTTGAGCTTGCGCGCGGCCTCGTTGAGCAGCTCCTGCAGGGCGCCGAAGGGGCACAGCCAGCCGCAGAACACGCCGCGGCCCCAGAGCAGGATGCTGGCGGCGGTGAAGGTCCAGAGGATGAACAGCACCGGGTCGATGAGGAACAGTTCCCAGCGGAAGCCTTCGAACAACGCGTGGACGAAGGTCAGCACGTTGACCACCGACAGTTGCCCCAGGCAGTACCAGCCGATATAGGTCAGGGTGAACAACAGGTAACCCCGGCGCAGCCAGTGCAGCAGTTGCGGACGGCGGGTCAGGGTATCCTGCAGGAACAGGATCACCGCGAGCAGCCCCAGGGCACTGAGCAGCACGCCGATCTGGAAGCTCTTCTGGTACCAGACGCGCAGCCACATCGGCCGCTTGGCATCGGCCAGCGCCTCCAGTTCCGCAGCGGTCGGTTGTGGCCGGTCGAGGTAGCCTTCGGGCGTCTGGTAGCCCAGGTCGAAGGTGGTGAAGAGGCTGTCCACCGGGCCGGTCTGGCGCCGCACCAGCAGTTCCAGGTCCCACGGGGTGCCGGGGTCGAAACGCTGCGCGGCGCGGACGATGAAGATCGCCATCTCGACGAAGTGCGGCATGCCCTCGGCATAGGTGTCCGACAGGCGCTGGTAGTCGAGGTCGCGGAAGCTGAGGATGTCGCCGAACTGGCGGATCTGCACCCGGTCGAAGATGCCGCCGCGCACATAACCCGAGCCCTTGAACGAGTACTCGCCGCTGCCCATTACCACCACGGCGTATTCGTTCGGCTTCAGGGAGTCCATCAGCTCGCGGTACTGCCTGTCGCCGAGCAGGTTTCGGCCGACATTGGGCGGGTTCAGCAGGGCGGTATAGAGGTCTATGAAAGTGTCGTCGCGCTGCTGCGCATCGCGGGCCTGGTCGACCTTCTCCGCGGCGGTGCCCTTGAAGGCATCATCGATCTGCCCGCGGGTCAGTTTCAGCTGGCGGATCGCGCCATTGCCCAGCAGCTCGCTCCAGCTCGCCGGCTGGTAGGCGTCGGCGCGGACGATGGCGGGCTTGGGCCGCACCTGTCCGTCGTCCTTGATCAGCTTGAGCGACACCGCCACGGTACGGGCGGCGCGCATGACGATCTCGTTGACCACCATGACCGTCACGGTGGCGCCGGCGACGGCATCCACGGTGACCGTCTGCGGATCGCCGGAGCGGCCCACGGCGACCCGCTGGTCGGCGCGCAGCCCGGAGTAGCCGGCGGTGAAGGCGTGAAGTTTCTCTTCGGGAATGCCGATCAGCAGGATCGGCTCATGGTGTTCGAGGACGTAGCTGTCGCGGATCACCGCCTGCGGATCGAGGATCACCTGGAGGTTGATCGGCTTGCCCGAATACGCGGGCATGCGGGTGACGCGGATGCTCTGGAAGGCATAGCCCAGCAACTTGTCGCCGTGGGACAGGCGCCGCACGCCGTACTCGCCTTCGGGTTCGCCGATATGATCGGCCTGGGGAAACACCTGCTGGATGCGCGTCCGCTCCAGATCACTGAGCTCCGCACCCTGGACCGCCAGGCCGGCCATCAGCAACAGACAGCCGACCAGGAGCCTGAACCACTCGCGAACGCCCACCATGAGGCCTCCTTCCTCCATGCCCGAACGGGCAGAACTGCGTCAGAAGGCGGTGGGCGCCCATCTCACGCGGCAGGTCACTTCAGGGTGACGATCCACTCGGCCAGGGTCTTGGCTTCTTCCGGGCTCACGGCGTTGGCTGGCATCGGAATCGGGCCCCAGTTGCCCTTGCTGCCGGTCTTGATGCTGTTGGTGATGTGGGCGACACCATCGGCCTGCGGGCCGTACTTGGCGGCGACGTCATGGAAGGCGGGGCCGACGAGCTTTTTGTCGACCGAGTGGCAGGCCACGCAGGCCTTCGCCTTGAACAGCTCCTCGCCGGTGCTGGCCATCGCGGTTGTCTGGACCAGCAGGCCGCCGAACAGCAGGGCTACCAGGGCTTTGTTCATGAACGTCTCTCCTCACAGGCTTGGCGCTTCGAGGCGCCGATCGTTTTCGCCGGCTTCCCGCCCGGCGTCTGTGGCGATTCTAGGAGCGGCCCATGCGGCTTCCGCTTGATGCCAATCAAGAACTTCCGGCGACGTGCTTGAGGCAATCCGTCGCGCTGGATAGCTTGCTACCCGAAACTTCCTACTGAGATTCGCCCGTCATGAATGCCCCTGTGCAGAACGATCCGCCGCTCTTCTACCAGCCTTCAGGCAACGAGGTAGCGCTGTTCACCCACGCCTCCGCGCAGGGCATGCCGGTGCTGATCAAGGGCCCGACCGGCTGCGGCAAGACGCGCTTCGTCCAGCACATGGCGCAGCGCCTGAACCTGCCGCTGTACACCGTGGCCTGCCACGACGACCTGTCGGCGGCGGACCTGGTCGGCCGTCACCTGATCGGCAGCGACGGCACCTGGTGGCAGGACGGCCCGCTGACCCGCGCGGTGCGCGAGGGCGGCATCTGCTACCTGGACGAGGTGGTGGAAGCGCGGCAGGACACCGTGGTGGTGCTGCACCCGCTGGCGGACGATCGCCGCGAGCTGTTCATCGAACGCACCGGTGAATCCCTGGTGGCGCCGCCGGGCTTCATGCTGGTGGTGTCCTACAACCCCGGCTATCAGAACCTGCTGAAGGGCATGAAGCCCAGTACGCGCCAGCGCTTCGTCGCCCTGCGCTTCGATTACCCGACACCGGAAGTGGAAGCCGGCATCATCGCCCGCGAGGCCGGCGTTTCCCCTGAGCTGGCGCAGCGCCTGGCGCAACTGGGCGTGGCCCTGCGCCGCCTGGGCCGGCAGGAGCTGGAAGAGGTCTGCTCGACGCGCCTGCTGGTACTCACTGCGCGCCTGCTGCAGGCCGGCGTGGCGCCGCGTGATGCCTGTCGCGCCGGGCTGGCCGAGCCGCTGTCGGACGACGAGGCCACGGTCGCCGCGCTGATGGACCTGGTCGATGTCCACTTCGTCTGAGGCGACGCTCAGCGCCCGGCACCTGCCGGGCGACCTGGCGATGTGGTTCTTCATCCTCGCCGAGCTGACCGTCTTCGCCATCCTCATCATCGTCTTCGCCGTGACCCAGCACCTGGACGTCGAAGGCTTTCGCGCCGGGCGCGCGCAGCTGGACCTGTCCACCGCCCTGGCGCTGACCCTGACCCTGCTTACCGCCGGCTTCTGCGCGGCGCTGGCGGTGGAGCAGGTGCGCCACGGCCGCCAGCGCCGAGCGGCCGTGTTGCTGGGTATTGCCGTGCTGCTGGGGCTGGCCCATGTGGTGCTCAAGTCCGGCGAATACCATCACCTCGCCGCACGCGGGCTGGACCTGGAGTACAGCACCTTCTTCACCCTGTTCTGGCTGATCACCGGCTTCCACTTCCTGCACGTGCTGCTGGGGCTGGTGATCCTCGGCTGGATGACCCTGCGTTGCCTGCGTGGCGCCTACCGCAGCGACGCCCTGGGCGGGCTGGAGTCCGGCGCGTTGTATTGGCACATGGTCGACCTGGTCTGGGTGGTGCTGTTCCCGCTGGTCTACGTGCTGGCGCCTGGCTCATGAGGACGTTGCTGCTCGCCTGGCTGCTGATGCTGCCGATGTCCGTCGCCTCGGTCTGGCTCGGTCACCATGCACCCGACCTGCTGCTGCCGGTGGCGGCGATCCTGCTGCTGGGCCTGGGCAAGGCCTGGATCATCACGCTGCGCTTCATGGAGCTCAGCCACGGCCCGCGACTGTGGCAAGCGCTGCTGCTCGGCTGGCCGCTGGTGGTCACCGGCGTGATTCTGGCCCTGCACGCAACTCCCTGATTTTTCTTCGAAAAAATACCTGACTGGAAGCATTGGTCTTTCTTGATTGCCATCAAGCGAGAGGTCCTGGGTCGCTTCCTACAATGGCCCCGACCGTGACCTAGGAGGGCCCCATGTCAGAGACATTTACCAAAGGGATGGCGAGGAACATCTACCTGGGAGGAGGCGTTTTCTTCTTCCTGGTATTCCTCGCGCTGACCTATCACACCGAAACCACCTTCCCCAAGCGCACCAACCAGAGTGAGCTCACCGAATCGGTGGTGCGCGGCAAGCTGGTGTGGGAGCAGAACAACTGCGTGGGTTGCCACTCGATCCTCGGCGAAGGCGCCTACTTCGCGCCGGAGCTGGGCAACGTAGCGGTCCGCCGTGGCGGTGACGCGGCCTTTGGCAGCTTCCTCGCGGCCTGGATGAAGATGCAGCCGCTGGGCGTGCCCGGTCGCCGGCAGATGCCGCAGTTCCACCTGAGCGACCAGGAGGTCACTGACCTTGCGGCGTTCCTGCTATGGACATCGAAGATCGACACCAACAAATGGCCGCCGAACAAGGAGGGTTGAACATGAACCCGGGCAATCCCTATCTGAAATTCGCCTCGCAGTCGGTGGCCAAGCCGTACTTCGTGTTCGCCCTGATGCTCTTCGTCGGGCAGATCGTCTTCGGGCTGATCATGGGCATGCAGTACGTGGTCGGTGACTTCCTGTTCCCGGCGATCCCCTTCAACGTCGCGCGGATGGTGCACACCAACCTGCTGATCGTCTGGCTGCTGTTTGCCTTCATGGGCGCGGCCTACTACCTGATCCCCGAAGAGGCCGACCGCGAGCTGTACAGCCCGAAACTGGCCATCGTGCTGTTCTGGGTGTTCGCCATCGCCGGCGTGCTGACCATCCTGGGCTACCTGCTGGTGCCCTACGCGGGCCTGGCGAAGCTGACCCACAACGAGCTGCTGCCGACCATGGGCCGGGAGTTCCTCGAGCAGCCGACGATCACCAAGATGGGTATCGTGGTGGTGGCGCTGGGCTTCCTCTTCAACATCGGCATGACCATGCTCAAGGGCCGCAAGACTGCCGTCAGCGTGGTGATGATGACCGGCCTGGTGGGCCTGGCGGTGTTCTTCCTGTTCTCCTTCTACAACCCGGAAAACCTGTCCCGCGACAAGTACTACTGGTGGTGGGTCGTGCACCTGTGGGTGGAAGGCGTGTGGGAACTGATCATGGGCGCGATGCTGGCCTTCGTGCTGATCAAGATCACCGGCGTCGACCGCGAGGTCGTGGAGAAATGGCTCTACGTGATCATCGCCATGGCCCTGATCACCGGGATCATCGGCACCGGCCACCACTTCTTCTGGATCGGCGCGCCGCAGGTCTGGCTGTGGCTGGGTTCGATCTTCTCCGCGCTGGAGCCGCTGCCGTTCTTCGCCATGGTGCTGTTCGCCTTCAACATGGTGAACCGTCGTCGCCGCGAGCACCCGAACAAGGCCGCCGCGCTGTGGGCGCTGGGCACCACCGTGACCGCCTTCCTTGGCGCCGGCGTGTGGGGCTTCCTGCACACCCTGGCTCCGGTGAACTACTACACCCACGGCTCGCAGCTCACCGCCGCCCACGGCCACCTGGCCTTCTACGGCGCCTACGCGATGATCGTCATGACCATGATCAGCTATGCCATGCCGCGCCTGCGGGGCATCGGCGAAGCGCCTGACGCCCGTGCGCAGAGCCTGGAGATCTGGGGCTTCTGGCTGATGACCATCTCCATGCTGCTGATCACCCTGATGCTCACCGCCGCCGGTATCGTCCAGGTCTGGCTGCAGCGCATGCCCGCCGATGGCGCCGCCATGCCGTTCATGGCCACGGTCGACCAGCTGAAGATCTTCTTCTGGCTGCGCCTTTACTCCGGTGTCGGTTTCTTCATCGGGCTGATCTGCTACCTGCTGAGCTTCCGCCAGCGCGGCCGCGTGGCCGTTGCCTCGGGCGCGGCTCAGGTGAGCTGATCGATACCGTCCACCCGGGCCCGACCGCTTTGCGGCGGGCCCTTTTTTCGTTCTGCAGGGGGCGCCATGACCATCCACCTCGAAATCGAAGAAAGCTTCGGCCGCGTCTGGCACCGCTTCATCACGCGCCGCGCCAGCCCGGAGTTCGAAGAGGCGGCAGTCAGCCTGGAGGAAGTGCGGCGCAGCCTGCTGCTGCTGTTCCGCGGCACCGGCGGCGAGGCCGGGGTCGGCGTGGAGGCGGCCAGCGCCCGCGAACTGCTGGTGCGCCGCAGCCTGCTGCAGCAGGTGGCCGGCACCTGCCAGCAATTGCCGGTGGCCTGGTTCGACGCTGATTCCCTGCGCCTGCCCGCGCAGTTGGCTGTATACCCCGACGCCGAACTGAACCACGAGCTCTACCGCTGGCTGGCGCTGCTGGCCGCGCACAGCCAGCCGATGCGCCACTGGGCGCGCGACAACCAGGCCTGGACCTGCGCCGTGCTGGAGCGCTACCCGCTGCTGCGCCCGCGCTACCGTCGACTGGTGGAAGCGCTGCTCGGCCTGCGTCCCGACCCCGCTGATCTGCCACCGGCGGAAGCGGAACTGGAGCTGGCGCTGCAACGGGCGCTGCGCGATCCGGGTAGCGTCGAGCGCCTGCCACGCAGTGAAAAGGCGCCGTGGCCGGTGCCGTTGTGGCTCTACCCGCCGCAACGACTGGCCGCGCCGCAGCACACCGACCTGATCGACGGCGACGAGCACGGCCGCTCCGCCCACAGCGAAGCCAAGGGCCTGGCACGCAAGCGCGCCGAGCGGGTCGAGCAGGACCCCGGTCGCGGCGGCCTGCTGCTGTTCCGCCTGGAAAACCTGTTCAGCTGGTCCGAGCACATCGAACTGGATCGCGCCGGCGACGACAGCGAGGACCTCGACGCGGCGAAGGTCGCCGACGACCTCGATCACCTGAGCATGTCCCGACAACGGCAGAAGAAGGGCGGCGGGCTGAAGCTCGACCTCGACCTGCCGGCCGCCGACTTCGACGACGTGCCGCTGGGCGAGGGCATTCGCCTGCCGGAATGGGATTACCGTCGCCAGCAACTGATCGACGACCACGTCTGTCTGCAGCCGATGCTGCCCCGCGATGCCGTTCCGGCGCCGCTGCCGGACTCACTGGCGCCCATTGCGCGGCGCCTGCGCCGGCAGTTCGAGAGCCTGCGCCAGCAGCCCCAATGGCTGCGCCGGCAACCCCAGGGCGCGGAGCTGGACCTGGAAGCCTGGCTGGACTTCAGCGTCGAGCGGCGCCTCGGCGCCTGCAGCGAGCCCGGGCTGTTTCTCGAGCGCCGGCAGACCCGCCGCGACCTTGCCTGCCTGCTGCTGGCGGACCTGTCGATGTCCACCGACGCGCACATCGACAACGACCACCGGGTGATCGACCTGATCAGCGACAGTCTGCTGCTGTTCGGCGAGGCGCTGCAGGCGGTGGGCGACCGGTTCGCCCTGTACGGGTTCTCCTCGCTGCGCCGCCAGCAGGTGCGCCTGACCCAGCTGAAGACCTTCGATGAGCGCCACAACGATGTGGTGCGCGGGCGCATCCGCGCGCTGCGGCCGGGCTACTACACGCGTATGGGCGCGGCGATCCGACGGGCCACGCAGCTCCTGCTGGAACGCAAGGAGCGCCAGCGAGTGCTGCTGATCCTCACCGACGGCAAGCCCAATGACCTGGATCTGTACGAGGGGCGCTACGGCGTCGAGGACACTCGCCAGGCAGTGCTGGAAGCCCGCCGTGCCGGACTGGTGCCGTTCTGCATCACCATCGACCGCGAGGCGGCCGACTACCTGCCGCACCTGTTCGGCAGCCAGGGTTACCTGTTGATCAACGATCCGGCGCAGCTGCCAGTTCAGCTGCCGCAGCTCTACCGGCAGCTCACCCGCCGGCAGGGCTGACCATTGTGGGGGCGCGCCCTGCGCGCGATCGCGGGCATGGCCCGCTCCTACAGGGTGAAACCACGGGGTCAGTTTGGGGACGTAGGGCGAATGAAGCGGGACGCTTCATCCGCCGCGGCGGATAACGCCTGGGGCGTTATGCGCCCTACAGGGTGTTCACAGGTAGCGGCGGAAAGCGGGAATCAGCGCGGCAACCACACCATCATCACCCCGCAGAACACCGCGAGAATGGCGCAGTACCAGGCGAAGCGCCGCAGTCTGCGTTGCTTCGCCAGTTCCTGGTCCACCGGCAGGGGCATCCCGCACTGCGGGCAGTCCGCAGCATCCTCGGGGCTCTCGTGCTGGCAGTACAGGCACTGGCGCATGGCTTACTCGAACTGTTCCAGCCGCGCCACATCGAGCACCTGCACGGTGCGGCCGTTGAGGTCGATGATCTTCTCGTCGATCAGTCGCCGCAGCACGCGGGAGAAGGTCTCCGGCTGGATCGACAGGTGCCCGGCCACCAGTTGCTTGGCCATCGGCAGTTCGAAGCGGCCGTCCTGGTTGCCATGGCGGTTGAGCTGGGTGATCAGGTAGCGCACCACGCGGTGGGTGGAGTTCTTCAGCGACAGCGTCTCGATCTCGTTGATCCGCCGGTGCAGGCGCACGCAGAGAGTGGCGAGCAGGGAGAAGGGCAGCTGCGGGTTGCTGTGCAGCAACTCCATGTAGGTGCGGTTGGCGAAGCGGTAGACCTGCGTGGGCTCCAGCGCCTGGGCCGAGGCCACGTAGTCGGAGGTGTCCATCAGCATCATGGCTTCGGCGAAGGTCTGCCGGCTGCCGACGACCTCCAGCACCTTTTCCTGTCCCTCCGGCGTCAGGCGGTAGATCTTCACCGCACCGGAAATCACGAAATAGAAGGAGTGGGCCGGCTCACCCTGGAGGAACAGCTTGTCGCCTTTCTCCAGGTTGAGCAGCGTGCTGGTGGCGAGCAGCTGCTCCAGCTGTTCTTCGTTGAGCACGTTGAACAGATGGTGGCCGCACAGAATCTGGTGGTGGACGCGATGCGCGAGCATGGCGGAGCGCTCCTGGGCGGGGACAATCCCGCCAGTATGCGCGATGCCGCTGGGCAGCGTGGTGAGACAAGCTGTCACTGGTCGCCCTCCTGGCTCCCGGTCCGGCACTCAGGCCGGGTGGTTGGCGCCCAGGAACAGCAGGTTGTTCTCCAGGTGGATGTGCTGCATCAGGTCGCGGCGCAGCTCTTCCAGGCCGCTGTAGAGCCGGCGCCAGCTGTTGCAGCCGTCCGCCGGCACGGTGAGGTCGTCGGTCAGGTCAGCCAGCGCGGCGAGGGATTGCGAGTGTTCGTCGTGCTCATGGCGCATCACGCCGATCGGGCCCTGCACGTGGGTCAGCGGGATGCCCTGGCGCAGCCAGGGGAACAGCACGCTTTCCTCCTTGCACATGTGCCATTCCAGTTCTTCCTGCATCTTCTTCAGGTGCGCGGTCAGCCCGGCCGGGCATTGCGGATGTGCGGCATGGGTCTTCTCGACGCGCTCGGCCAGCGGAATCAGCGCCGGCAGCTGTTCGCGATGGACCTTGTGGTAGCGCTCGAGGATGTGGTCGATCAACTGGTCGTTGCTGGTCAGGCGCCAGTCGGTCTGGTCGTTGGCAGGCGGCAGCGACTGCAGTTCGGCGGCGATGCGCTGGGCGTCGAGGCCCTGTTCGCTGGCGGCTTCGCCCAGGCTGCGCTGGCCGGCGCAGCAGAAGTCGAGCTTGTAGTCGTGGAACAGCGCGGAGCTGCCCGGCAGGCTGAAGGCCAGGTCGCTCAGGGTGCGCTCGGTGAGGTTGTCGGTCATGGCGGGCCTCGGGTGGAGTGGGGCACGGCGGCCGCAGTCGTCGTGGCGGTGGTGGTGGTGGTGAGTCTAGGGAAAGCGGCGCGCCGGTCTCCTTGATTGCAGTCAAGCGCCCTCGTGCACCACTTCCCGCTCGTCGCCGCCGGCGACCCGCATCAATTGCTGCGGGTTGCACACCAGCAGCTTCTGCCGGCCGCCGACCACCAGGCCGCGGTCTTCCCAGGCGCTCAGGATGCGCGAGACGGTGTGCAGGGTGGTGCCGGTCATCTCGGCGATGTCCTGGCGGGTGACCGGGAAATCGATGCGGATGCCGTCGGCCTCCGGTCGACCTGACTGCTGCACCAGGCGCAACACGGTGTGGGCGACGCGCCGTTCGACCTCTTCGGTGGCCAGTTCGCAGAAGCGCACGTGGGCTTCCTGCAGGCGCTCGCCGATGGCCTGCACGGTGTTCAGGGCGAAGCCGGGGTGACGGGCGAGCAGGGGTTCCCACTGGCCGGTGGGCCAGGCGAGGACCAGGCTGTCCTGGCTGGCCGTGGCGGTGGCGGGGTAGTCGCGCCGGCCGAGGGCGCGGACGAAGCCGAACAGATCGCCCGGATTGACCACGCGCACCAGCACGCGCTGGCCGTCGCCGGTGAGCTGGGTGGCTTTGAGCCGGCCGTGCACCAGCAGGTAGAAGCTGGTCGCCGGCGAGCCTTGCTCGAACACGGCCACGCCGCTGTTCAGGCGCAGGATGCTGGCCTGGCGGAGGATGTCGTCCTGTTCCTCGCGGCTGCTGTTGGCGAATGGCGGCAAGCTGCCCAGCCAGGCGCGGTTCAGCGAGATATCAGCGGTCACGGCAGTGATTCCCGTCGGTTCGCCGCAGCATAACGGTTAAGCGCTGCAGCGAAACTTGAGGGGAATCAAGGGATATCTCTGACCAGGCGGAAACCGAGGTTGTCCGGTGGCTGGCCGGCGCTGCAGCCGCCGCCGCGGGCATCGCGGACGAAGTCGTTGATCGCCGCGCGATGGCGCCCTTCGGCGATGCGGATCGAGCAGTACTCGGCGCGGTGGGTCTGGGTGCCCTGCGCGTCGAGGTTGACCCGCTGGTGGCAGCTCTGTGTCCACTCCCAGACGTTGCCGCCCAGGTCGGCCACGCCGTATTCGTTCAGCCCGTGGTTGCCGCGCGCCTGGGGCAGCGCCGAGGCGCTGGTACGGGTCTCCGCTTCCAGGCGGTAGCGCGCCAGCCAGCGTCGGGCAGGGTTGCTGCCATCATCGTCTTCGATGCGCAGGGCATCGTCGGCCCAGCGCGTGCCGGCGAAGAAGGCCCACTCGCGGTCGGTCGGCAGCCGCCATTGCTGGCCGGTGCGTTTGGACAGCCAGTCGGCGTAGAGCTGCGCGTCCAGCAGGCTGGCACCGGTCAGGGGCAGGTCGTCGCGGGGAGCGCTGTTGTCCAGTGCCAGGTTGTCCAGCGCCAGGCAATCGCCCTCGGCCACGCAGCGGGCGTATTCGCCCTGGCTGACCTGGAATTTCATGACTTCGAAGCGCGGGGACAGGTGTTCACGCTGCGACGGCGCATCCACCGCCTGCTTCTCCAGCCAGTAGTCGCCCGCCGGGCGGAAGTCGAAGTCGCGGGGCTCGAGCCGCACGGTTTGTGGTGCTAGCTCTGGTGCGTACTGAGGCCGCAGCAGGAGGAGGGCCCCGCCCAGCAGCAGTACGGCGGGTACGCCGATCAGGATGGTCTTGCGCATGGTCTGCCTGGTCGCCGGTATCGATTAGGGGGAAAGGGCCGGCCCGGATGGGCCGGCCTCGGGGGCTTACTTGATCGCAGTCGGTGGCTGGATCTGGCTCATCAGGTCATTGTTCCATTGGCCTTCGACCTGGATGTGCGCCGCAGCGCCCAGCAGCACAGCCTCGATGAGGTTGTGGTTGAGGTAGGTGTACAGGCCCGGCTGCAGGAAGGTGTACAGCGCCGCACCGGCCGCGCCGCCCGGGATGAACCAGGTTTCCAGGTCTTCCTCCGGCGGGTTGTGGAACTTGCCGGTGGCCCAGACGTGGTCGCCATGGCCGCCGATGAGGTGCGGGCGGGTATCGCGGTTGGCCTGGGAGTGGACGATCAGCACGGTCTCGCCGACGTTGGCCTTGAGCGCGTTCTTGCCGGTGAGGGCGCCGACCTTGCCGTTGAACACGATGTGGCTGGGGATCAGCCCCTTCATGACTTCCTGCATGTCGTTGTAGCTTTCCATCGGCGTGCCGTAGCGCTTGAACTTGCCGTCCTTGTCACGCGGGACGTAGTAGTCCTGCTCGCCGATGTAGACCACCTTGTCGTACTTCAGGGATTTGCCTTCGCGGTCCTTCAGGCCGTCGCGCGGCAGCACCATGATCGCGCCGTTCATGCCCGAGACCACGTGCCACGGGATCATCGCGCCGCCTGGAGCGCAGTGGTAGACGAACACGCCGGGGCGGGTGGCCTTGAAGCGCAGCTTCACTTCCTCGCCGGGCTGGATGATGGTCAGCGCGCCGCCGCCCAGGGCGCCGGTCGAGGCATGGAAGTCGATGTTGTGGGTCAGGGTGTTGGTCGCCGGGTTGACCAGGGTGAGCTCCAGGTAGTCGTCCTGGTGTACTACCATCATCGGGCCGGGCACCGAGCCGTTGAAGGTCATGGCGTGGATCTCGGTGCCATCGTCGTCGATGACCAGCTTCTTCTCCTCGATCACCATGCGGAACTGCACGACCTTGGGCTTGCCCTTGGCGCGCTGTTCATGGGCATGGACGAAGGGCGGAGCGACCAGCTCGACCTGGACGTGCTCCAGCTTCGAGAGGTCCAGGGCCGGACCCATGTTCTTCGGCGCTGCCTCCCCGTCGGCCATGGCCTTTCCGCTGCCGAGCATGCTGCCGGTAACGCCCAGCACCACGGCGCCGGCCAGCAGGGTGCGGCGGGAAAGCGAAATTTCTTCCTGATCAAACATGGGTAATTCTCCGTAATCGACGAACTGTCGTTGGCTACAGAAATACCCGGTCGGCAGATTCCTTCTTTGAGCCGGAACAAAGAAGGAATCAGCTGGACAACGTGTCGCAGGCTCTGTTGTGCGGTAGATCGCGTTTACAGTCTTGTACCCATGCAGGCGGGCAAGACCGGGCGCGGCGAGGTAAGATTCTTCCTGCTCTGAATTCCGGCCCGGCGTGCGGGCTGCAACGGACAAGGATCATTCATGCGTCTGTACGGACTGACCCTGCTGGCCCTGATCACCGGCTGCCTTGGCGTGCAGGAAGCGCGCGCGAGCAGCGACGACTCCTGCTACCCGAGCTGGAACCTCAAGCGCGACTCGCTGGACGTGTGCAACAGCTTGCCGTTCCTCAGCCCGGGCAACGACAGCCGGGTCAACCTGCAGCTGCTGCTGGCCGACGCCGGCCAGGCCAGCATTCCCAATCGCGCGCTGACCGACGATGAGCAGCAACTGGGCTACGGCCAGGTGCCGTTCCCGCTGGCGCGCTGGCTGGAAGGTGCCGCGCCAGGGGATTCGACCGACAGCGCCAGCGCTGCCAGCACCGCACCGCTGGCCGACCTCGCCGCGCGTATTGGCCTGCCGGCGGATGCCGTGCAATCCTCCGCGGACAGCTTCGCCAGCGGCGAAGGCAGTCGCTGCCGCAGCAACAACGCGGGCACCGCCCAGGACTTCCTCAGCCAGCTGTTGCTGGTCGACAGCCTTTCCGCCGCCGAACGCCAGGACCTGGCCCGCGCGCGCCTGACCCTGCTGGGCGCCTGCCAGTGGGACGAAACCCAGCTCAGCGTGCTGCTGCCGGGTGACCTGCAGAGCGCGCAGGCCTTGGCCTACCGCAGCTACCTCAAGGGCGCCGCGGACTTCTACAGCGGGCGTTTCGGCGACGCGCTGAAATCCTTCCGCGCCCTGCAGGACAGCGACCAGCCCTGGCTGAAGGAAACCTCGCGCTACATGGTCGCCCGTGCCCTGCTCAACCAGGCGCAGCAGAACGCCTTCGACGAGATGGGCTACCCGGATCTGCGCAAGGTCGACAAGAAAATCCTCGCCCAGGCCGACACTGCGCTGGGCGACTACCTCAAGGCTTATCCACAGGGCCGGTACAGCGCTTCGGCCAAGGGCCTGACGCGCCGCGTCTACTGGCTGATGAGCGATGAAAGCCGACTGGCTGGCGAGTACGCCGAACTGTTCGCCCGCGAGGATGCCGATGACCTCGCCCAACTGGTTCAGGAAGTCGACAACAAGCTGCTGGTCACCGCCCATCCGGCCGACGTGCGCGACGCGCGCCTGCTGGCGGTGCTCGACCTGATGCAGATGCGCCACCACGAACCCAACGAGCCCCGCGCCCTCGACGCCGCCGGGCTGGCCGCGCAGAAGGACCTGTTCGCCAAGTACCCCGGCCTGCACGACTACCTGACGGCGGCCTTCCTGCTGTACGTCGAGGAAAAGCCCGCCGAGGCACTGAAATCCCTGCCCGAAGAGCTACCGGCCAAGCTCGATTACCTTGCCTTCAGCCAGCAGGCCCTGCGGGGCTTCGCCCTGGAAGCCGGCAATGACTGGATCGCCGCCGAGAAGCTCTGGCTACGCCTGCTGCCGCTCGCCGAGCAACCGCTGCAGCGCGAACAGCTGGAGCTGGCGCTGGCTTTCAACTACGAGCGCAGCGACCGTCTGGTGAAGGTCTTCGCCGAAGGCTCGCCGGTGCATACGCCGATCATCCGCGAGATTCTCCTGCGCCATGTCGCCGGCCCCGACCTGCTGCGCCAGCAGGCGAAATCCACCAGCATCTCGGTGGAGGAGCGCGATACCGCGCTGTTCGCGCTGCTCTACAAGGACCTGCTGCACGGTCAGTACCAGGCCTATATCGACGACCTCGCGCTGTTGCCCACCGACGGCAGCGGCAAGCCGCTGGGCGCGAGCATCGGCTACCTCTACGGCAGCATGCCGCTGTCGCTGTTCCAGTGGCCGGGCGGCAAGAACGACAGCGGCTACGAATGCCCGGCCATCGTCGACGTCGCCCGCGACCTGCTGCAGAGCCCGCAGCCGCCCAAGGCGCTGAACTGCCTCGGCGAGTTCATCCTGCGCAACGGCCTGGACGGCTTCCCGCTGGATACCCAGCCCAGCGAGCGCGAACTGGGCGGCGGCGAATCGCTGTTCCCCGGGACGGCCTACTCGCGCATGGACGGCTACCTCAAGGTCATCGCCGACAAGCAGGCCGTGGAAGAGGACCGCGCCTACGCGCTGTTCCGCGCCATCAATTGCTTCGCGCCCAGCGGCTATAACGGCTGCGGCAGCCAGGACATCGCCCCGTCGCAGCGCAAGCAGTGGTTCCGCACCCTCAAGGGCCAGTACTCCGCCACGCCCTGGGCGAAGTCCCTGAAGTACTACTGGTAAGCCCCGTGCGGCGCGTGCTGGCCCTGGCGCTGGCGTTGCTCGCGGGCAACGCCCCGGCGGCCGGCGTGGACGCCGCGGACCACGACGCGTTCTGGCTCTGGAGCGGCGTCGCGCCCCAGCCCGTGCTGGCCCAGGCACGCACTCTCTACGTCCTGCAGGGGCAGGTCAGCGCGCCGCGCCATAGCGATGGTCGCGCCCGGCTGATCGCCCAGGGCATCGCCATCCCGCGCCTGAAACAGGGCGAGGTGTGGGTGGTCTACCGCGCCCACACCTTGCGCTGGAACGAAGACATCTACCGCACCCTGCTCTCGCAACTGCGGCGCTGGCGAGCCGCCGGCAATCCGGTGGTCGGCGTGCAGATCGACTTCGATGCGCGCACGCGCTACCTGAACGAGTACGTCGACTTCCTCCAGGACCTGCGCACGCGCCTGCCTGCGGGCTGCAAGCTGAGCATCACCGGGCTGATGGACTGGGGCAGCAACGCTGCGCCTGAGACCATCAACCGCCTGGCCGGCGTGGTGGACGAAGTGGTGGTACAGACCTACCAGGGGCGCCAGACCATCCCCAACTACCAGGCTTACCTGCCGCGCGTGGCGCGCCTGCAACTGCCCTTCCGCATCGGACTGGCGCAATACGGGGAATGGCAGGCACCGGCCTACCTGGCGAAGAGCCGGTGGTTCAGGGGGTATGTGGTGTTCCTGCAGAACCCTTAGCAGCGCAGGTCGGAATTGCGCAGGGCTCCCCTGCAGGGGCGCCCCACGGGCGCGATCACGGGCATGGCCCGCTCCTGCAGGGAAACTCCGGCGGTCAGTCAGTTCCCGCCACACCCGCACTTTCCGCAATCGCTCCCGCAACCGCCGGCTGCCGCCGGTTCCCGCGCATCGCGGGTCGAGCCGCCCTTCAGGTTGCGCATCAGCAGCGCGTATTGCAGGTCCAGCTCCTCGGGTAGTGGGAGGTAGACCACATGCCCGTCGCCGGGCGCGACGCCGATGGATTCGCCGCGGTTGTTCTCCAGCGCGTGCAGGCGGAAGGTGCGGTTGCCCGCCGGGGTCATCAGTTCGACGCTGTCGCCCATCTCGAAACGGTTCTTCACCCGCACCTCGGCCAGCCCATTTCGGCGCTCGCCGGTGAACTCGCCGACGAACTGCTGGCGCTCGGACAGCGAGTGGCCGTACTGGTAGTTCTGGTACTCGTCGTGCACATGGCGGCGCAGGAAGCCCTCGGTGTAGCCGCGGTGGGCGAGGGACTCCAGGGTGTCCATCAGGCCGAGGTCGAAGGCGCGCCCGGCGACGGCATCGTCGATGGCCTTGCGGTAGGCCTGGGCAGTGCGCGCGACGTAGTAGTGGGACTTGGTCCGACCTTCGATCTTCAGCGAATGCACACCCATCTGCGTCAAACGTTGCACGTGCTGGATGGCTCGCAGGTCCTTGGAGTTCATGATGTAGGTGCCGTGCTCGTCCTCGTACGCCTCCATCAGCTCGCCGGGGCGGTTGGCTTCTTCGAGCAGGACGATTTCCTTCGTCGGCGCGCCGATGCCCAGGGTCGGTTCGACGTTGCGCACCGCGTGGCCCAGCTCGTCCTCATGGGCGGCGTGGGTCTGGTATTCCCAGCGGCAGGCGTTGGTGCAGGTTCCCTGGTTGGGGTCGCGGCGGTTGATGTAGCCCGACAGCAGGCAGCGCCCGGAGTAGGCCATGCACAGCGCACCGTGGACGAAGACTTCCAGCTCCATGCCCGGCACGCGCTCACGGATTTCGCCGATTTCCTCCAGCGACAGCTCGCGGGACAGGATCACCCGCTTGAGCCCCTGCTGGCGCCAGAACTCCACGCTGGCCCAGTTCACCGCATTGGCCTGCACCGAGAGATGGATATCAACCTCGGGGAAATGCTGGCGAACCAGCATGATCAGGCCGGGATCGGACATGATCAGCGCATCCGGGCCAAGGGCGATCACCGACTCCACGTCCTGCAGGAAGGTCTTCAGCTTGGCGTTGTGCGGGGCGATGTTGACCACCACGTACAGGCGCTTGCCCTGGGCGTGGGCCTCGTGGATGCCGGTGGCGAGGTTGGCGTGGTCGAACTCGTTGTTGCGCACCCGCAGGCTGTAGCGTGGCTGGCCGGCGTAGACGGCATCGGCGCCATAGGCGAAGGCGTGGCGCAGGCTCTTCAGCGAGCCGGCGGGGCAGAGCAGTTCGGGGGAAAACGGCGTGGGGGACATGGCGGCGCAGCGGGTAGTGGGAAAAAGGCCGCCACTCTAGGAAATCCGCGGGCTGCGCGTGCTGAGCGAGGTCAACGGATGCGCTATCCGCGCCGTCAGGCTCTTCGTAGGATGGTGTGGAGCGAAGCGATACCCATCAATACCTCGCGCCGGCAGCATGGGTATCGCTGCGCTCCACCCATCCTACGTCGTGTTCATCCGGTGAGATCGGCTCGGTGCATCACTCCAGCCAGCGCCGCCCCTGCAGCTCCAGCAGCGTCTGCGCCGGTTCCGGCCCGTTGCTGCCGGCGGGGTAGGGGCGCGGGCTCAGGTAGTGCTCGTGCCAGCCCTTGATGATCGGGTCGACCCAGCTCCAGGCCGCTTCCACCTCGTCGCGGCGCATGAACAGCGTCGAGTCGCCCTCGATCACGTCCAGCAGCAAGCGTTCGTAGGCGTCCCAGCGGCGCTTGTTGGTGCTGAAGGCCTGGGCAAGGTTGAGGTCCAGCTCCACCGGTTCCAGCTGCATGCCCTTGCCGGGGGTCTTGGCCATCAGCTGCACGCTGATGCGCTCCTCCGGCTGCAGTCTTATCCACAGGCGGTTGGCCGCGCCGGCACCGCTGCCGATCAGGCTGTTGGGCACCGGCTTGAACTGGATGACGATCTCCGAGCACTTCTTCGCCATGCGCTTGCCGGTGCGCAGGTAGAACGGCACGCCACTCCAGCGCCAGTTGTCGATCTCTGCCTGAACGGCGACGAAGGTCTCCGTATCGCTGTCATTGTCGACATTTTTCTCGAACCAGTAGGCCGGCACTTCCTGCCCGCCGATGTGCCCGGCGGTGTATTGGCCGCGCACGGTCTTGTCCTGTACGTCCTGTCCGGAAATCGGCCGGAGCGCCTGGAGAATCTTCACCTTCTCGTTGCGCACCGCTTCGGCGTCGAAGCGCACCGGCGCCTCCATGGTCACCAGGCAGAGCAGCTGCAGCAGATGGTTCTGCACCATGTCGCGCATGGCCCCGGCATGGTCGTAGTAGCTGCCGCGGTTCTCCACGCCCAGGGTTTCGCTGACCGTGATCTGAACGTGGTCGATGTGCCCGTTGCGCCACACCGGCTCGAACAGGGTGTTGGCGAAGCGCAGGGCCATCAGGTTCTGCACGGTTTCCTTGCCCAGGTAGTGATCGATGCGGAACGCCCGCGACTCGTCGAATACTTCGCCGATGGCCTGGTTGATCGCCACCGCCGACTCCAGCGAATGCCCCAGCGGCTTTTCGAGCACGATGCGCGCCAGCGGCCCGGCGAGACCGGCAATCTTCAGGTTCTGCGCAATCGGCGCGAACAGGCTCGGTGCGGTGGCCAGGTAGTGCACCAGCACCCGGCCCTCCGTGCGCTTGAGGGCCTTGGCCACGCGACCGAAGTCGGCGCTCTGGGAGGCGTCCATCGCCACGTATTCCAGGCGCTGGGCGAAACTGCGCCAGGCCTCGGCGGAAAAGTCGCTGCGCGCCACCTGGGCGCGGCAGTTGCGTTCGGCCAGGGCGAGGTAGGCGGCGTTGTCGCGCTGGCTGCGGGCGAGGGCGAAGATCCGCGTGTCGGCCGGCAGACGATTCTCCCGGTGCAGGTGGTAGAGCGCCGGCAGCAGCTTGTGCAGCGCCAGGTCACCGCTGCCGCCGAACACCAGAATGTCGCAGGAGCTGGGAAGACTAAGGCTGGCGGGCGTATTCAAGACTTATTCCCTGGGCGTGGCGGTTAGTTTTGTAGTATAACTACAACAAGACTACATAAATTTCAGACAACTATCACCGAGCCTATCCCTGTGAACCTTTTGCAGCACATTGCCCAGTCGCGTCATCTGCTCCGCAAGTCGGAGCTCAAGGTTGCCGATCACGTGATGCAGGACCCTGCATCGGTCATGCACAGCTCCATGGCAGACCTCGCCCACAGCGTGGGCGTCAGCGAGCCGACCATCGTGCGCTTCTGCCGCGCCATCGGTTGCACCGGCTTCCAGGACCTCAAGCTCAAGCTGGCGCAGAGCCTGGCCGCCGGCGCCAGTTTCGGCCAGTTCTCGATCAACGAAAGCGACTCGGTGGCGGACTTCAGCCTGAAGATCTTCGACACCACCCTGCACTCGCTGATGGAAGTGCGCGAGAACCTCGACACCCACGCCCTGGAGCGCGCCATCGCGGCCATCGCCCATGCCCAGCGCGTCGAGTTCTACGGCTTCGGCGCCTCCGGCGCGGTGGCAGCGGACGCCCAGCACAAGTTCTTCCGCCTGCTGCTGTCGGCGGCGGCTTACTCCGATCCGCACATGCAGGCCATGTCGGCGGTGACTCTGAAGCCCTCGGACGTGGCGATCTGCATCTCCCAGTCCGGTCGCTCCAAGGACCTGCTGGTGACCGCCAACCTAGTGCGCGAAGCCGGTGCCACGCTGATCACCCTGTGCCCCAGCCAGACCCCGCTGGCGGACCTGGCCACGGTGAACCTGGCGGTGGATGTCCACGAAGACACCGATATCTACACCCCGCTGACCTCGCGTATCGCTCACCTGGTGGTGATCGACGTGCTGGCGATGGGCGTGGCCATGGCCCGCGGCCCGGACCTGGTGAATCACCTCAAGAGCGTGAAGCGCAGCCTGCGCAGCCTGCGCCTGTCGCCGAAGGTGGTGAAGAACCATGAGGAGCGCCCGGAAGAGGCGTCCTGATCCGTCCCTGACGGTGTCGCCGACCGCCCGTCGGCGTCACCGGGGCTTCACCACCACGTCGTCAAACGGTCATCCGTCGTCAGCATGCTGGCGTCTCCAGCCCTTAGGCTTTGGGAGATGCGAGATGCCCCGCCATATCGACGACACCCAGCTCCAAGTGGATAGCAAGACCCGCCGCAAGCTCGAAGACCAGCGCCGCATGCAGTTCCGTCGCGCCATCGAGGACCGCATGGAGGCCCAGCGCCTCGCCCTCGAAACCTCCGATTACCCCGACCTGATCGCGACCGCCTACCTCACTTCGGCGAAGGCGGGCCGGCGAAGCGTTCGGCCAGCTGGCTGATCAGCGCCCGCTCTTCACGGATGAAGGCGACGAACGCCTGGGCCACCGGGCTCAGGCGCTTGCCGCGGGCGTGCACCAGACACCAGCTGCGGTAGAGCGGCAGTTCTTCCACCGGCAGCTCATGCAGCAGCCCGGATTGCAGTTCGCGGCTCACCGCGTGGCGCGGCAGCAGCGCCAGTCCCAGACCCGCCAGCACTCCTTCGCGTGAACCTTCCAGCGAGGCGAACTCCAGCGTCTGCGGGAAGTGCGCGCGCTTCTGCTGGAAATGTTCCTCGCAGGCCTTGCGCGTGCCCGAGCCGGGCTCGCGGATCAGCAGCGGGTAGGGCTCCAGGTCCTTCAGCGAAAGCTTCGCGGCGTTGCACAGCGGATGGTCCGGCGGCGCCACGGCCACAATGGGGTTGTTCAGGAACGGCAGGAACTCCAGCGCCATGTCCTGCGGCACCAGGGACATGATCACCAGGTCGTCGCGGTTGTCCGACAGGCGTTTGATCACCTGGGCGCGGTTGACCACCGTGAGGTTCAGGCTGACGTCAGGGTGCTGCGCGTGGAAGGCGGCGAACAGGTGCGGGGTGATGTACTTGGCGCTCGATTCCACTGCCAGGCGCAGTTGGCCCTGCAGCGAGCCCTTGAGATCGGAGAGGTTCATGTCCAGCACTTCCAGGCGCTGGAAGATGTCGGTGGTGGCGCGCAGCAGGGCGTCGGCGGCATCGGTCTGGTAGAGCTTCTTGCCGATGTACTCGAACAGCGGCTGGCCGACCAGTTCTTCCAGCTGGCGGATCTGCAGGCTGACCGCCGGCTGGGTCAGGGCCATTTCCTCCGCGGCGCGGCTGTAGGAACGGCTTTCGCACACCGCACGAAAAACCTGCAGCTGGCGAAGGGTCATACGCATCAATGACTTACGCATAGAACACGGCCTGATCGCGACATTTCCGCTCAACTATAAAGCATTCTTTATGGCTACCCCAATAATTATTGATTTTGGTTAATCCTCCCTCCCGCGCTAGGGTAAAAACACGCCGGAACCCGCTCCGGCCGAGAGAGCCAGCTGCCGCGACCGGAGCTGCCGATGGGTTTTTACGCCGGGGTCCAAAAGGCCCGGGCCGAGGGAAAGCCGCAGTGATCAAGAAAATCCTGATCGCCAACCGTGGGGAGATCGCTGTCCGGATCGTGCGCGCCTGCGCCGAGATGGGCATCCGTTCGGTGGCCGTCTATTCCGATGCCGACCGTCACGCCCTGCACGTCAAGCGCGCCGACGAAGCCCACAGCCTGGGCGCCGATCCGCTGGCGGGTTACCTGAACCCCCGCGCCCTGGTGAACCTGGCGGTGGAAACCGGCTGCGACGCCCTCCACCCGGGCTACGGCTTCCTCTCCGAGAACGCCGAGCTGGCCGATATCTGCGCCGAACGCGGGATCAAGTTCATCGGCCCGTCGGCGGAAGTCATCCGCCGCATGGGCGACAAGACCGAAGCGCGCCGCAGCATGATCGCCGCCGGCGTGCCCTGCACCCCCGGCACCGAAGGCAACGTCGCCGATCTGGCCGAAGCCCTCTCCGAAGCCGAACGCATCGGCTACCCGGTGATGCTCAAGGCCACCTCCGGCGGTGGCGGCCGCGGCATCCGCCGCTGCAACAGCCGCGAAGAGCTGGAGCAGAATTTCCCCCGCGTGATCTCCGAGGCCACCAAGGCCTTCGGCAGCGCGGAAGTCTTCCTCGAGAAGTGCATCGTCAACCCAAAGCACATCGAGGCGCAGATTCTCGCCGACTCCTTCGGCAACACCGTGCACCTGTTCGAGCGCGACTGCTCGATCCAGCGCCGCAACCAGAAACTGATCGAGATCGCCCCCAGCCCGCAGCTCACCCCCGAGCAGCGTGCCTACATCGGTGACCTCTCCGTGCGCGCGGCGAAGGCCGTGGGCTACGAGAACGCCGGCACCGTGGAGTTCCTGCTCGCCGATGGCGAGGTGTACTTCATGGAGATGAATACCCGCGTGCAGGTGGAACACACCATCACCGAGGAAATCACCGGCATCGACATCGTCCGCGAGCAGATCCGCGTGGCCTCCGGCCTGCCGCTCTCGGTCAAGCAGGAAGACATCATCCACCGTGGCTTCGCGTTGCAGTTCCGGATCAACGCCGAAGACCCGAAGAACAACTTCCTGCCGTCCTTCGGCAAGATCACCCGCTACTACGCGCCCGGCGGCCCTGGCGTGCGCACCGACACGGCGATCTACACCGGCTACACCATCCCGCCGTACTACGACTCGATGTGCCTGAAGCTGGTGGTCTGGGCGCTGACCTGGGAAGAGGCGCTGGACCGTGGCCTGCGTGCGCTGGACGACATGCGCGTGCAGGGCGTGAAGACCACCGCGGCCTACTACCAGGAAATCCTCAAGAACCCGGAATTCCGTAACGGCCAGTTCAACACCAGCTTCGTCGAAAGCCACCCGGAACTGACCCAGTACTCCATCAAGCGCACCCCGTCGCACCTGGCCATCGCCATCGCTACCGCCATTGCCGCCCACGCTGGCCTGTGAGGAATTCGTACATGACCGTTTCCAAGAAAGTCACCGTCACCGATACCATCCTGCGCGACGCCCACCAGTCGCTGCTGGCGACCCGAATGCGCACCGAAGACATGCTGCCGATCTGCGACAAGCTCGACCAGGTCGGCTACTGGTCGCTGGAAGTCTGGGGCGGCGCCACCTTCGACGCCTGCGTGCGCTTCCTCAAGGAAGACCCGTGGGAGCGCCTGCGCAAGCTCAAGGCCGCGCTGCCCAATACCCGCCTGCAGATGCTCCTGCGCGGGCAGAACCTGCTCGGCTACCGCCACTACAGCGATGACGTGGTGCGTGCCTTCGTCGCCAAGGCGGCGGTCAACGGCATCGACGTGTTCCGCATCTTCGACGCGATGAACGACGTGCGTAACCTGCGCGTCTCCATCGAGGCCGTGAAGGCCGCCGGCAAGCACGCCCAGGGCACCATCGCCTACACCACCAGCCCGGTGCATACCATCGACGCCTTCGTTGCCCAGGGCAAGGCCATGGCCGACATGGGCGTGGACTCCATCGCCATCAAGGATATGGCCGGCCTGCTGACCCCCTACGCCACCGGCGAGCTGGTCAAGGCGCTCAAGGATGCGCTGCCGCTGGACGTGGTCGTGCACTCCCACGACACCGCCGGCGTCGCCAGCATGTGCCAGCTCAAGGCTGTGGAAAACGGCGCCGACCGCATCGACACCGCCATCTCCAGCATGGCCTGGGGCACCAGCCACCCGGGCACCGAGTCGATGGTTGCCGCCCTGCGCGACACCCCGTTCGACACCGGCCTGGACCTGGAGCTGATCCAGGAAATCGGCATGTACTTCCACGCCGTGCGCAAGAAGTACCACCAGTTCGAGAGCGAGTTCACCGGCGTGGATACCCGCGTGCAGGTCAACCAGGTTCCGGGCGGGATGATTTCCAACCTGGCCAACCAGCTCAAGGAACAGGGCGCGCTGAACCGCATGCCGGAAGTGCTCGCGGAAATCCCGCGGGTTCGCGAAGACCTCGGCTTCCCGCCCCTGGTCACCCCGACCTCGCAGATCGTCGGCACCCAGGCGTTCTTCAACGTCCTGGCCGGCGAGCGCTACAAGACCATCACCAACGAAGTGAAGCTCTACCTGCAGGGCCGCTACGGCAAGGCGCCGGGCAAGATCGACGAAACCCTGCGCCGCCAGGCCATCGGCAACGAAGAAGTCATCGACGTGCGCCCGGCCGACCTGCTCAAGCCGGAGCTGAACAAGCTGCGCGAAGAGATCGGCAGCCTGGCCAAGTCCGAGGAGGACGTGCTGACCTTCGCCATGTTCCCGGACATCGGCCGCAAGTTCCTCGAAGAGCGTGCCGCCGGCACCCTGAAACCCGAAGAACTGCTGCCGATCCCCAACGGCAAGGGCGTGGCCGCTGCTGGCGGTGAAGGCGTACCGACCGAGTTCGTGGTCGACGTGCACGGCGAAAGCTACCGCGTGGACATCACCGGCGTCGGCGTGAAGACCGACGGCAAGCGCCACTTCTACCTGTCGGTGGATGGCATGCCCGAAGAGGTGGTGTTCGAGCCGCTCAACGAGTTCATCGGCGGCGGCGGCAACAAGCGCAAGCAGGCCAGCGAGCCGGGCCACGTCAGCACCACCATGCCGGGCAACATCGTCGATGTGCTGGTCAAGGAAGGCGACAGCGTGAAGGCCGGCCAGGCCGTGCTGATCACCGAAGCAATGAAGATGGAGACCGAAGTGCAGGCGGGCATCGCCGGCACCGTGAAGGCCATCCACGTAGCCAAGGGCGACCGGGTCAACCCCGGTGAGATCCTGGTTGAAATTGAAGGCTGACCAAGGACAGACGGGTCTTTAAGGTTCAGTCCCACGGGGGAGCACGATGCTCCCCCTTTTTTTGCCCTGAGGATTTCCGGCGTCGCGCCATTGGTTGATCTGCGTCGGAAAATTCCTTCAGAAAGGCTCTATGTTCCACGCTGGGAAAATTGACTGACCAGGGTGCGGCGATGGGGAGAGTCGTTCTGTTGTGGGTGCTGCTGTGCGGGGCCACCCAGGCTTTGGCGCAGTCATCGGAGATGATGGATCGGCTTGCCGCCCTGGAGCAGGACCCGGCCAAGCGCGAGCAGGCCTATACCGCCGCGCAGGAGCGCATCCTGCTGTGCAGCAAGTGCCACGGCAAGGATGGCAACAGCAAGCGCGACTACATCCCCAACCTGGCCGGGCAGAACCCGCAGTACCTCTTCGACGCCTTCGAGAAGTACGTCGACGGCCAGCGCACCGACTTCGTGATGAACCAGGCGGCCAAGCTGCTGAGCATCAACGAGCGGGTCAACATCGCCTACTACTTCAGCCAGCAGAAGGTCCTGCCCCGCGCGGAGGCGGCGCCGGACAAGGCGCTGGTGGAACAGGGCGCCCGGCGCTTCGCCACCGTCTGCGTCACCTGCCACGGCGAGAAGGCCAAGGGGCACGACGGCTTCCCGCGTATCGCCGGGCAGCCGCAGGTCTACCTGACCCATGCCCTGCAACGTTACCGCGACAAGGATCCGAGCCGTGCGGACTCGCCGATGCTGGCGGTGGCGGCACTGCTCAACGATGACGACATCACCTCACTGGCTGCCTATATCAGCCAGCTGCAGCCCTGAAAGCAGCCAGCCGCCCGGAGGCGGCTGGCTGTTGGACTGAACGGCGGACGCTTACTGCTGCTTGTCGTCGGCCGGCTTGGCTGCTTCAGCGTCCGGCTGGACCGGGGCGGCGGCTGGTTCGGCAGGCGCCGTCGATTCTGCCGGGGCGGTCTGTTCAGCAGGGGCTGTCGGTTCTGCCGGCTTGGCTTCCGGTTGGACCGCAGGCTTGGTTTCCTGCTGGGCAGCTGCGGGGACGGCAGTCTTCGAGGCTTGTTCCTCATGCTTGCCACAGGCGGCAAGAACGGCGCAGGCAGCGATCAGGATGCAAAGCTTTTTCATGGGAGTGCTCACTCATCGAGGTTGGGCGGATACCGGTCGGCTGACCGGGGCGGCAAGCTTTGCCGTCGGCGCTCGCTGAGGCTATGTGTCGGGCTCCGAGACAGGGCGCGAAATTTCCGAATCTCTCGTCTTAACAACGCCCAAGAAAAAGCCCGGCTTGCGCCGGGCTTTTTCGTCAGTGGATCGCGATCAGAACGCCATCTGCCATTGGGCGATCAGCGCGTGGTTCTGCGCGTTGCTGCCCATCTGCCCGCTGTAACCGATGCCGACGGTGTTGCGCGCCGAGACGCCGATATCGAAGCCGACGTCCAGCAGCAGGCTGTTGCGATCCAGCGCGGTGCCCTGGACGCTGAAGGCGTCGCCGCCGGCGAGGAAGGACTGGCGGGTTTCGCTGTCGATGTCGCCGAAGGTGTGACGCCAGCCCAGGCCCAGGCGCGGGGTGAAGCTCATGCCGTTGCTCAGGGTGTCGAGGCGGGCGATGCGCAGGCCGAGGGTGCTGCTCAGGTTGTCCTGGTCCTGGGAGTCGACGTGCAGCGCGGCGGCGCCGCCCTTCTCGTCGTACGAATCGCGCTCGTAGCGCTGGTAGTCCAGGCGTGCGTAGGGCTCGGCGCTCAGGCGGCCGCTGCCCATGGCGTAGCCGGTCTCGACGAACGCCTGCCAGCTGTCGGCGTCGTAGTCGCCCTTGGGACGATCACTGAAGCCGTCGAACTCCACCCGGCGTTTGCTCTCGCCGTCATGGCTGCTGTAGGCCGCACCCAGACGCACTGCCAGCGGGCCGCTCTGGTGCAGCGCGTAGGCGCCCAGGTGCCAGCTGTCGATGTCGCCGGAGACGCCGCCGCTGCCGTCCAGGTCGGTGTGCGAGTAGCCGCCGAGCACGCCCAGGCGCCAGTCCGGAGTCACCGCCCAGTCGGCACCGAGCAGGGTTCCGCCGGTGTTCTGTTGCAGGTCGCCGCTGTTGTCGTGTTCGTCGAGCTTGCCGTGGCTGCCGATACCCTGCACCCAGAGGCGGCCGGCGGCGTTCGGGTCGTTCAGGTTGCGCGCTGCGCTGGGTACGCCGGTGGCGGCGAGCATCGGTGTGTCGCTGCGCTCGGTGGCTGCCAGCAGGCTGTTGCTGCCCAGCTGGCGCACGGCGTTGAGCATGGCGCTGCCGACCTGCTGGCTGCCGGCGATGGTCGCGGCGGCCAGGCTGGCGTTGCTGGCGCCGGCCAGTTGTTCCAGGGCGGAAGTGGCGTTGCTCGCGTCGCTGGTGATCAGCGCGTTGTACAGCGCACCGCCGTTCTGGCTCTGCAGGGCGGAGCCGGCGTTGCGGCCGTTGCTGCTGCTGGCCAGGTCGCCGAACTGCACGTCGTTGCGGGTCAGTTGCAGGTCGACGCTGTTGGCGCTGTAGCTCAGGGTCGGGGTGAGGAAGGCGAAGTTGCTCTTCACGTCGGCGAACTGGCCGCTGACGCCGCCGGTGGAGCTGATCACCTGTACGCTGCTCTGCCACGGCCAGTTGCCGCTGCCGGCCTGCACGGCGAGGTGCGAGCCGTCGATGCGGGTGCTGCCGTCCACCAGCACGGTGGCGTGGGCGCCGCTGGGCTCCACGCCGAAGGCCAGGGTCGAGCCGCTCTGCAGGTTCAGGTTGCCGGTCACCTGGGCGGCACCGGTTGCCGGCGAGGCGACCAGGGTACCGGCGACGTTCAGCCCGCCGACGCTGCCGCTGCCCGAGTAGGTGGCGCCCTGGTCGATCTGCAGGGTGCCGAGGAGGCTGCCGGTGTTGTTCAGGCTGGCGCCGCTGAAGACTTCGCCGCCTTCGCTGAAGTCGTCGGTGCTGGAGAGCGTCCAGCTGCCCTGTTTCACGTCCAGCCATTCGAAGTTGGCGCTGTTGCCGAAGCTGCCGCCGGCGGCGTCGTCGAAGGTCACGGTGTCGCGGCCGCTGCCGCCGTCCACCAGGCCTTCGAAGCGGCTGCCGGAGAGCAGCACCAGGCTGTCGTTGCCGCCCCCCATTTCCAGGGCCACGCCGTTGCCGCCGTGGATCAGACCGTCGTTGACCACGGTGTCGTCGAGGTCGCCGGACAGGGTCACGCCGGAGAGCTTCTCGCCGGTGATGGTGCCGTGGTTCTCCAGGTAGGTGGAGCTGAAGCCGCTGTTGCCGTTGCCGTCGTCGACCAGGATGCCGCGGTCGACGCTGCGGATGATTGCGCCGGCGTAATTGATGATGGTGCCGCCGCCCATGGCGATGCCTTCGCTGCCATTCGGCGAGCCGTCCTTGGAGCCGGCGGCGCCGGTGCCTTCGATGATGCCGTGGTTCTCGATGTGGCCGGTGTAATCGATGTCCACACCGTCGCCGTCGCCATCCGGAACCAGCCCGTTGTAGGAGCCTGTGATGCGCCCGTAGTTGATCACGGTGCCGTCGCCGTCGGAGCCGAAGCCCGAGCCATTGCGGCCGATGATCACGCCGTCGGCGTAGTTGATCAGGGTGGCGCCGACATCGGTGGTGATGCCGTGGCGGCCGCCGCTGATCAGGCCGTGGTTTTCCACGTAGCCGCCCGCGGCGCCCTGGAAGTCGATGCCATCGTTCTTGGTGTCGGCGGTGATCATGTCCGAGCTGCTGATCTCGCCGTAGTTGGTGATCGTCGCATTGCCGCCGGGGCGGATGGCGTCGTTGCCATCGCTGTGGATGACGCCGCTGGCGCGGTTGATCAGGGTGACAGTGGCATTGCTCTGCAGCTTGTCGAAGTCCAGCGCCTGGCCGGTGGCGGAATAGATGCTGCCGGCGTTGTCGACCAGCACGTTGCCGGCGCTGAACGGATTGTTCATGCGGATGGCGTCGTCGTAGCCGAGGATGCGCCCGCCTTCGCGGTTGATGATCTGGTAGAAGCGCGTGGTGCTGTCGCTGCCGGAGGTATCGACCACGCGGCCGGTGGTGGACTGCATCAGGCCGCTGTTGTCGATGACCACGCCGCTGCCGGTGGCCGCGCCCTTGAGGTCGACGCTCTTGCCGCTGGTGACCAGGCTGCCGGTGCTGGTGACGGTCAGGGTGTCCTGGTTGGCCAGGGTGCGGCTGCTGGTCTGCGCGTCGCTGATGATGGGCGATACCGGCACGGCGTGGGCGGTTTCGGCGGCCAGGCTCGCCAGCACCAAGGCGATGCTCAGCGCGAGCGGGGAGGGCTTGTGCAGCATGGTACGGGCGTCCTTTTTCTTATCGAAGTGGCCGCCTTTTATAGCGATGGATTCTTACGCTTTTGTAACGGTGCTGGCCCCTTGCCAACTTCGTCGCCGGGCAGGGACGGGAGAAACCTTATATACTCTGCGGTCTTTTTACCGTTTCCAGTGTGAGAATCGCCGTGAGCCAGCTGCCGCCCTGCCCCCAATGCAACTCCGAATACACCTATGAAGACGGCGCCCAGCTGGTCTGCCCCGAGTGCGCCCATGAGTGGTCCGCCGACGGCTCGGGCGAGGCCGAAGGCGATACCCGCGTGATCAAGGACGCGGTCGGCAACCTGCTGCAGGATGGCGACACCGTCAGCGTGATCAAGGACCTCAAGGTCAAGGGCTCGTCCCTGGTGGTGAAGGTCGGCACCAAGGTGAAGAACATCCGCCTGGTGGACGGCGACCACGACATCGACTGCAAGATCGACGGCATCGGCGCGATGAAGCTGAAGTCGGAGTTCGTGAAGAAGGTCTGAGCCTTCTCGCTGCCCATAAAAAAGCCCGGCCATGTGCCGGGCTTTTTTTGTTCGCCGTTTTCAGCCTTGGAGAGGGCTCAGGATGAGCGCAAAACTTGCGATACCCATCGCTCGCTGTTGCAGGAATTGATGGGTATCGCTTCGCTCCACGCCATCCTACGGGGTGAGCAGTGGCTCACTCCTTGTAGTAAACCACCTGGTTGCTGGTCGCCAGCAGTGCGCCGGACTGGCTCCACAGCTGGGCGCTCTGGTCGAAGAAGCCGTTGCGGAATTCCTGGGCGCGGGCGTCGCCCAGCAGGTAGCCGCTGCCGACCTCGGCCATCTGCGCGGCGTCGGTGTGGAAGTAGGTGGTGATCGACACGGTGCCGGCCGGCACCGGGGTGGCGCGGCGCAGCCAGATGCGCGGGTAGAAGATGTCACTCATCGCCGCCAGGGACAGGAAGTCCAGCGGGCGGTCCTGGGCATCGCGCAGCCAGAGCTGGCTGCGGCTGGTCTCGCCGCTGCCGTCCCATTGGGTGGGGAAGGCACCAGAGACCGGGCGCATCTCATATTGCTTGGGCCAGGCCACCCCCTTGGCGGCGGGGCTCATCGGCTCGAAGTCGCTGGGCGGGGCGAGGTCCGGCGCGGGGATGTCGGTCAGGCTCCAGGTCTCGCGGCGCAGCGCGGTGACCAGGGTGGCGGTGGTGGTGACCTGCTGCTCGCCGGCTTCATCAGCCTGGGTCAGTTGCAGCAGCCAGTGCTGGGTGCTGCGGTTGGTGCGCACCGGCACGGCTTCGACCTGGAAGGCGCCGGCCACGACTGCCGCAGCGTAGTTCACCGTCAGCGACACCGGGCTGCCGAGCAGTTGCGGGTGGCGCAGCGCGCCCTGCAGCAGGACCGCAGCGGTGACGCCGCCGAAGGGGCCGACCATGTTCCAGTAGTCCTGGCTGGTGTGGCCCTCGTAGAGGTTGGGCTGGCCCGCCACAGGTTGCAGGGCCACGGCGAGGTCGAACGGGTGCAGGGCGGTATCGGTCATGACTCTCTCGGCGCTTTTTGTTCTGGGGAGAGGGTCTTGTAGGGGAAAGCGCCGAGCCGGGTCAAGGATACCGAGTGGTCAGGGCGTGACCTCGAACCTCAAGGTGCCGATGACTTGGCCGGCTTCCGTGAGCACCTGCACCTGCCAGTCGCCGCTGGGGTCGGTGGGGAAGTTCTGCTTGTGCGTCCAGGCGCGGTAGCCGGCCTCGCGGCCGCCCTTGATGTCGAGGGCGATGCGGTCGACTTCCTGGCCGTTCAGCCGCCAGGCATGGTAGATGCGCTCGTTCAGCCCGCGCGGGGCGTTGATCGCGGTGTAGGCGTAGAGGCCCTGACTCTTGATCTGCGCAACGCTGACCGTTTCCAGGCTGTCGCCGGGGGTGCGCTGGGCGTTGTCGAAGCTCTCGGTCACCGCCATCTCGGTCATCCACAGGGTCGAGGGTGGCACCCAGGCGCGGGCGAACCAGCCCACCGCGCCGATGGACAGGGTCAGGCCGACGAGGGCGAACCAGCGCCACCATTTGTGGATCTTCACCGTGACCGCCAGGCTCGGGAAAGACAGCAGCACGGCGATGCCGAGTGCCGCCTGGTAGCTCTGCGGGGTGCTCAGGTGGAGGATGATCGGCAGCGCGGTGAGCAGCACCGCGAACAGCGTCAGGGTGTGGTAGCCGAGGAAGGTCCAGCGCCGCACCGACAGCCACTTGTAGTAGACCGGGTCGGTGATCGCCGCGAGGCCAGCCAGCGTCAGCACGCCGGTGAACAGGGCCTGCCCGCTGTTCCAGGTGGTGGTGACGAAGAAGAACGGCAGGCAGAAGAACAGGCTTTCCTGGTGGATCAGCTGGGTCGCGTAGCGCAGCAGGCCCGGTGGCACTTCCCAGCCGAAACGGCGTTTGAAGCGATCGGTGAGCAGGTTCTCCAGCATCAGCCAGATCCAGCTGACCAGCATGACGATGGCCATGGCGCGGGCGAAGCCGGCGCGGTGGCGGTCCACCATGATGAAGCTGAAGACGCCGGAGCAGAAACCGAACAGGGCGATGACGCGCGGATACTTCTGCAGCAGGCCGAGGACGAGAGTGATGAGGCGCTGCACGCGCTCTTTCCAGATGAGCATGGGGCGGGAAGGCATTGCGGATTGGGGGCGAGATTGTAACCCCGGATGTCGGCGCGGGGCACGGGGAGTGACGGGAGGGGGTTGGTGCTCGGGCGTGGCCCCTCACCCCAGCCCTCTCCCGGAGGGAGAGGGGGCCGTCCGCAGCGTTGGGGCATTTACGGAGTCAGTCGGCGAGCGTCGGTCCTTCAGCCCGTGGAGGACAGTTCCCTCTCCCTTCAGGGAGAGGGTTAGGGAGAGGGCAGCCGCCGCGCAGGAGGACGGGTTCGCGAGCAAGGACTAGGCGTCCCCCTCGGTCCTACGAAAAGCGAGATGTCAGGAGCAGGACTCAGTGCTTCCCGCTCAACTCCTCCCGCGCATAGTCGACGAACAGCTGCGCCGGCTTGGTCAGCTGGGCGCGCTTGAGCCAGGCGGCGACCAGGCCGGAGGTGCTGACCTCTTCGGCGACATCCACCGTCACCACCTTCTTGCCGTCGTAGGTGCACTCGGAATGCGGACGGGTGACCAGCAGGGAGAAGCCGAAGCCCTGGCCGACCATGCCGCGCACCATCTCGATCGACGGCGAGCTGAAGGCGATGTGCGGGTTCAGCCCCAGTTCCTCGAAGATGCGCACGAAGTAGGTGCGGCTGGGCTGCACGTCCAGCAGGATCATCGGCTCCAGCACCAGATCGCGCAGGGAGACCTTGTCCTGCTTGGCGAAGCGATGGTTCTCCGGCAGCAGCGCATAGGGGCGCTGGGCGGGCATCAGCGGGTCGGTGGAGATGGTGGCGTCGAGGTCATGCTCGTAGAGCAGCGCCAGGTCGAAGCGGCCGGCGGTCAGGCCCTGCACCAGCTCCTGCTGCTCGCCATCGCTGATGCGGATTTCCACGCCGGGGTAGCGCTCGCGGAAACCCGAGATCAGGCGCGGCAGGTAGAGCGGGGCGACCGTCTCGAAGCAGCCGATGTCGATCTGCCCGGCCACCACGTCGTTGTCGGCGAGGGCGTTCTGCTCGAATTCGTGGGCCATGCGCAGCAGTTCCTGCGCCTTGCGGTAGAAGCGCGCGCCGCTGGGGGTGAGCGACACGCCCTGGGCGTGGTGGCGGATGAACAGCTGCACGCCGAAGCTCTCTTCCAGCCCCTTGATCGCCGTGGAAATGGACGGCTGCGCGATGTACAGCTTGCGCGACGCCTCGGCCACGCTGCCGCACTCCACGGTGGTCACGAAATACTTCAATTGCCGCAAGGTATAGGAAGCCACTGCACGCCTCGTTGATGCTTTTTTATACAAGATACCGCGTTGGGCCGGCCGGCGGGGGCGGCCCATGGCGAAGATTTTCCTCGCCGGGGACCACATTTTTCATGGCCTTGGCCGCCTGCTGCGACCCTCCGGGCGCGGGCATACTCCAGCGCATCGGATGAAAACACCCTGCAAATCCCGTACACGCAGCCTGGAGTAAAGCTCATGCGCATGGCCCTTTGGCAGACCTGCGGCCTCCCCGGCGATGTCGCCGGCAACCTCGACCAACTGGAGCGCCAGGCCGGAGCCGCTGCGGCTGCCGGCGCGCAATTGCTGCTCTGCCCCGAGCTGTGGCTGGGCGGCTACAACGTGCCGCAACGCATGAACGAGCTGGCCGAAGCGGCGGACGGGCCGTCAGCCGCGCGCATCGGCGAGCTGGCGCAGCGCTTCGGGTTGGCCATCGCCTACGGTTACGCCGAGCGCCATCCGCAGGGCGGCAAGCCGTACAACTCGGTGCAGGTGATCGGCCCGTCCGGCAGCGCGCTGGGCCACTACCGCAAGGCGCACCTGTTCGGTGCCATGGAGCGCGAGGTGTTCAGCGCCGGCGATGTGCTGGAAGCGCCGTTCGACTATGCCGGCTGGCGCATCGGCCTGCTGATCTGCTTCGACGTGGAGTACCCCGAAGCGGTGCGCACCCACGCACTGAACGGCGCCGGGCTGATCCTCATTCCCACCGCGCTGACGCCCGAATACGGCGCGGTGCCGGGGGTGATAGTTCCGGCGCGGGCGGTGGAGAACCAGCTGTTCGTCGCCTACTGCAACCACTGTGGCGTGGAGGACGGGCTGGCCTTCCTCGGTGGCTCCTGCATCGTCGCGCCGGATGGCGAGCGTCTGGCTGCCGCCGGGCCCGCGGAGAGCCTGCTGATCGTCGATCTGGACCCGCAGCAGCGTGCCCGCCAGGCCGGCACTTTCCCCTACCTGCCGTGCCGTCGCCCCGAGCTTTACGAGGCGCTGACCCGCTGAATACGGGCCCTGCAGCGGTGCGCAGGCGCGCACCGTGATGGTGCGCAACGCTCCGGGCCGGTGCGTGGCTGCCCAGCTTTTTCATATACCCCGAAGACAAATTTAATAATTTTCCTTGGCAAGGCCTTGGGCGACCATCCAATCCACATTCGAACAACAACGTCCCTCGAGGGCGAGCGAAGCAGGAGTGCCCTGGTGTACGAGCTCAACGATTGGCGGCAGCGTGCTGCCCGGCAGACTTTCATCGACAGCGCGCTGATCGGCGGCCGCCGCGTGACTGCACAGGATGGCGCGACCTTCGCCGCCATCGACCCGGCGACCAATCGCCTGCTGGCCAATGTCGCTGCCTGTGGCGCGGCCGAAGTCGACGCCGCCGTGCGGGTTGCCCGCAAGGCCTTCGAAACCGGCCCGTGGGCACGCATGGCGCCGCGTGAGCGCAAGGCCGTGCTGCAGAAGCTCGCCGAGCTGATGATGGCCCACCGCGACGAACTGGCCCTGCTCGACACCCTGAACATGGGCAAGCCGGTGATGGACGCCTGGAACATCGACGTCCCCGGCGCCGCTGGCGTGTTCTCCTGGTACGCCGAAAGCCTCGACAAGCTCTACGACCAGGTCGCGCCGACCGCGCAGAACGCCCTGGCCACCATCACCCGCGCGCCGCTGGGCGTGATCGGCGCCGTGGTGCCGTGGAACTTCCCCCTCGACATGGCCGCCTGGAAGCTGGCGCCCGCGCTGGCCGCCGGCAACTCCGTGGTGCTCAAGCCCGCCGAGCAATCGCCATTCTCCGCCCTGCGCCTGGCCGAGCTGGCGCTGGAAGCCGGCATCCCCGAAGGCGTGCTGAACGTCGTGCCGGGCCTGGGCGAAAGCGCCGGCAAGGCGCTGGGCCTGCACCCGGACGTGGACGCCCTGGTGTTCACCGGTTCGACCCAGGTCGGCAAGTACTTCATGCAGTATTCCGCGCAGTCCAACCTCAAGCAGGTCTGGCTGGAGTGCGGTGGCAAGAGCCCGAACCTGGTGTTCGCCGACTGCCGCGACCTCGACCTGGCCGCCGAGAAGGCCGCCTTCGGCATCTTCTTCAACCAGGGCGAAGTCTGCTCGGCCAACTCGCGCCTGCTGGTGGAGCGCTCGATCCACGACGAGTTCGTCGAGCGCCTGATCGCCAAGGCCCGCGACTGGACTCCGGGCGACCCGCTGGACCCGGCCAGCCGCGCCGGTTCCATCGTCGACAACAAGCAGACCGCCGGCATCATGGCCTGCATTGATCGCGCCCAGAGCGACGGCGCGCAGCTCGCCTGCGGTGGCCGTCAGCTGAGCTTCAATGGCTCGGACAATTTCATCGAGCCGACCATCTTCACCGGCGTGCGCCCGGAGCAGTCCCTGGCCCGCGACGAAGTATTCGGCCCGGTGCTTGCAGTCATCCCCTTCGACAGCGAAGAAGAAGCCGTGCGCCTGGCCAACGACAGCATCTACGGCCTCGCCGCCTCCTTGTGGAGCGACGACCTGCACCGCGCCCACCGCGTGGCGCGCAAGCTGAACGCCGGCACCGTGTCGGTGAACACCGTGGACGCGCTGGACCCGGCGATTCCGTTCGGTGGCGGCAAACAGTCGGGCTTCGGCCGCGACCTCTCGCTGCATTCCTTCGATAAATACACGCAGCTCAAGACCACCTGGTTCCAGCTGCGCGACTGAATGAAAGACAGGCCGCCGGGGTCGCGCCCGGCGCCTGAGCAACACCCGAATTCCTAACCGAACCGTTCGAGACGGCCGGTGAGACTGCCTAGGTAAGTCCGTCGCCCTCGATCCCCTGAAGACCCCTCAGGCCGGCTGCCGGAGCACCGCCGAGGGATAGAGGAGAAAGTCGATGACCGACCCGAAGAGAGCGCCACGTGATACCCGCGAATATCAGAAAGCGGACGCGGCCCACCACATCCATGCCTTCCTCGACCAGAAGGCGCTGAACGCCGAGGGCCCGCGCGTGATGGTGCGTGGCGAAGGCCTGCACCTCTGGGACAACGATGGCAACAAGTACATCGACGGCATGTCCGGCCTGTGGTGCACCAACCTGGGCTACGGGCGCAAGGACCTGACCGCCGCCGCCACCGCCCAGCTGGACGAGTTGCCGTACTACAACATGTTCTTCCACACCACCCACCCGGCGGTGATCGAGCTTTCCGAGACCCTCTTCAGCCTGCTGCCCGACCACTACAGCCACGCGATCTACACCAACTCCGGCTCCGAGGCCAACGAGGTGCTGATCCGCACCGTGCGTCGCTTCTGGCAGATCGAAGGCAAGCCGCAGAAGAAGATCATGATCGGCCGCTGGAACGGCTACCACGGCTCCACCCTGGCAGCCACCGCGCTGGGCGGCATGAAGTTCATGCACGAGATGGGCGGCCTGATCCCGGACATCGCGCACATCGACGAACCCTACTTCTTCGCCGCCGGCGGTGACCTGACCCCGGCCGAATTCGGCCGTCGCTGCGCCCTGCAGCTGGAAGAGAAGATCCTCGAGCTGGGCGCCGACAACGTCGCCGGCTTCATCGCCGAACCCTTCCAGGGCGCCGGCGGCATGATCTTCCCGCCGGAAAGCTACTGGCCGGAAATCCAGCGCATCTGCCGTCAGTACGACGTGCTGCTGTGCGCCGACGAAGTGATCGGCGGCTTCGGCCGTACCGGCGAGTGGTTCGCCCACCAGCACTTCGGCTTCCAGCCCGACACCCTGTCCATCGCCAAGGGCCTGACCAGCGGCTACATCCCCATGGGCGGCCTGGTGCTGAGCAAGCGCATCGCCCAGGCGCTGGTGGAAGAGGGCGGCGTGTTCGCCCACGGCCTGACCTACTCCGGCCACCCGGTGGCGGCAGCGGTGGCGGTGGCCAACCTGCGTGCGCTGCGTGACGAGGGCTGGGTGAATGCGGTGAAGAACGACACCGGCCCGTACCTGCAGCAGTGCCTGCGTGAAGTCTTCGGCAACCACCCGCTGGTGGGCGACATCCAGGGCACCGGTTTTGTCGCTGCGCTGCAATTTGTCCAGGACAAGGCCACCCGCAAGCGCTTCGACAATGAAAACGACATCGCCTGGCGCTGCCGCACCATCGGCTTCGAGGAGGGCGTGATCATCCGCTCCACCCTTGGCCGCATGATCATGGCCCCGGCGCTGGTCGCCGGCCGTGCCGAGATCGACGAACTGGTCGACAAGACCCGCCGCGCGGTGGATCGCACGGCCCAGGAAATCGGCGTGCTGTAAGGCGCCGGAGCCGACTGTAGGGCGCATAACGCGCCAGCGTTATCCGCCGTGGATTGACCGGCGGATAACCCGTTCCGGGTTATGCGCCCTACGGCTCCACGAATACCTGATAACAACGCCGCGAGCGCAAAGACGCCCGCGCGATGGAACCCTTTTGTCCGGCTTCTGGCCGGGAGTACTGCCCAGCAACACAACAACGCCAATCCGGCTGTGGGAGTCGTTCCATGAAAGTGTCCTTGCTCACGCGCATCTCCATCACCTGTGCCCTTGCTGCCGCTGTCGGCAGCGTTAATGCACAGCCCCAAAGCATCACCGTCATCTCCTTCGGCGGCGCCACCAAGGCGGCCCAGGAGCAGGCCTACTTCAAGCCCTTCGAGGCCAGCGGCGCCGGCAAGATCGTCGCCGGCGAGTACAACGGCGAGATGGCCAAGGTGAAGGCCATGGTCGATGTCGGCAAGGTCACCTGGGACGTGGTCGAGGTGGAAAGCCCCGAGCTGCTGCGCGGCTGCGAGGAAGGCCTGTTCGAACGCATCGACCCGGCGGCCATCGGCGACGAGAAGAACTTCGTCCCCGGCACCCTCAGCGAGTGCGGCGTGGCCACCTACGTCTGGTCCATGGTCATGGCCTACAACGGCGCCAAGGTCGCCAAGGCCCCGCAATCCTGGGCCGACTTCTGGAACACCGCCGAATACCCGGGCAAGCGCGGCCTGCGCAAGGGCGCCAAGTACACCCTGGAGATCGCCCTGCTGGCCGACGGCGTGAAACAGGAAGATCTCTACAAGGTGCTCGGCACCAAGGAAGGTGTCGATCGCGCCTTCGCCAAGCTCGACCAGCTCAAGGGCAACATCCAGTGGTGGGAAGCCGGCGCGCAACCGCCGCAGTGGCTGGCCGCCGGTGACGTGGTGATGAGCGCCGCCTACAACGGCCGCATCGCCGCCGCGCAGAAGGAAGGCGTGAAGCTGGGCATCGTCTGGCCGGGCAGCCTCTATGACCCGGAATACTGGGCCGTGGTGAAGGGCACGCCGAACAAGGCGCTGGCCGAGAAGTTCATCGCCTTCGCCAGCCAGCCGCAAACCCAGAAGACCTTCTCCGAGAACATCCCCTACGGCCCGGTGCACAAGGGCACGCTGGACCTGCTGCCGGCGGACGTGCGCGACGCGCTGCCCACCGCGCCGGCCAACCTCGAAGGCGCCCGCTCGGTGGACGCGGCCTTCTGGGTCGACCACGGCGAAGAGCTCGAGCAGCGCTTCAACGCCTGGGCCGCCCGCTGATCCTTTCCTGATCCAAGCCCGGCGTCCGCGCCGGGCCTGCCTTGCCAACGACGCGTGAGAAACACAATGACAACGACGCAAAACCAGGCGACGACTCTGGAGCTGAGCACCATCCAGCCCATCGCCGCACACGAACGACACGGCCGCGCCCGCGACCTCTTCACCATCTGGTTCGGCAGCAACATCATGCTGTTGACCGTGGTCACCGGCGCCCTGGCGGTCACCGTGTTCAAGCTGCCGTTCTTCGCCGCCGTGCTGGCGCTGGTACTCGGCAACCTGGTGGGTGGCGTGTTCATGGCCCTGCACTCGGCCCAGGGTCCGCAGCTGGGCGTGCCGCAGATGGTGCAGACCCGCGGCCAGTTCGGCTCCTTCGGCTCCTTGCTGGTGGTCGCCCTGGTGGTGATCATGTACCTGGGCTTCTTCGCCTCGAACCTGGTGCTCGGCGGCCAGGCGCTGCACGCGCGCTTCGAGGTGATCGGCACCAACACCGGCATCCTGCTGGTGGGCGCGATCAGCGTGATCGCCACGGTGTTCGGCTACCGCCTGATCCACGGCTACACCCGCGTGATGTCCTGGCTGTCCGGCGCTGTGCTGCTGGTCAGCTTCGTCTGGCTGGTGTTCGTCCACGGCCTGCCGGCGGACCTGCTTGAGCGCAACGAGAACAACATCCCCGGCTTCCTCGGCGCGCTGTCCATCGCCGCCCTGTGGCAATTGGCGTATGCGCCCTACGTGTCCGACTACTCGCGCTACATGCCGCAGGGCACCGGTTCGCGCACCGCGTTCTGGTCGAGCTACTGGGGCTGCTGCCTGGGTTCGATCCTGCCGATGCTGCTGGGCGTGCTGGTCGGCCTGTCGGTGGGCGAGGGCGACGTCATTGCCGGCCTGATCGAGATGACCGGCGGCTTCAGCGCCATCATGGTCGCGGTGTTCTCCATCGGCATCGCCGCCACCAACTCGATGAACCTGTACTGCGGCACCCTCTCGGCCATCACCGTCGGCCAGACGCTGATTCCCGCCTGGTCGGCCAAGGCCGGCTGGCGCGCGGTGATTGCCCTGGCGCTGTTCGGCGGTTCGCTGACCATCGCCCTGCTCGGCCAGGACAACTTCATGGCCAACTACACCAACTTCATCCTGCTGCTGCTCTACGTGCTGGTGCCCTGGAGTGCGATCAACCTGGTCGACTACTACCTGATCGCCCATGGCGAGTACGACGTGCTGTCGTTCTTCCGGCGTGACGGCGGCATCTACGGCACCTTCAACTGGACAGCGGTGAACTGCTACATCCTCGGCATCCTGGTGCAGGTTCCGTTCATGTCCACCGCGCTCTACACCGGCGCCGCCGCGCAGGCCATGAACGGTGCGGACATCTCCTGGGTGGTCGGCCTGGGCGTGGTCTCGCCGGTCTACTGGCTGTTCAGCCGCAAGCGCCAGCGTGCCCTGAAGGCGGCCCGCGCATGAGTCGTCGTACCGGGTTCTTCTTCGACGAGCGCTGCTTCTGGCACGCGACCGGGCTGCACGCGCTGATCCTTCCCGTCGGTGGCTGGTTGCAGCCGCCGGTGGGCGGCGGCCACGCCGAGTCGCCGGAGAGCAAGCGTCGGCTGAAAAGCCTGATGGATGTCTCCGGCCTGAGCAGCCAGCTGCACCTGTCCAGCGCGCCGCTGGCCAGCGAGGAAGATCTGCTGCGGGTGCACCCGGCCAGCTACCTGGAGCGCTTCAAGGCCTACAGCGAAGTCGGCCACGGCGACATGGGCGAGGAAACCATGGTCAGCCATGGCACCTACGACATCGCCCGGCAGTCCGCCGGCCTGACCATCGCCGCGGTGGATGCGGTGCTGCGCGGCGAACTGGACAACGCCTACGCGCTGTCCCGTCCGCCGGGCCACCACTGCCTGCCGGATCGCGGCATGGGGTTCTGCTACCTGGCGAACATCGCCGTGGCGGTGGAGACGGCCAAGGCGCGCCACGGCATCCAGCGTGTGGCAGTGCTCGACTGGGACGTGCACCACGGCAACGGCACCGAGGCGATCTTCTACGGTCGCGACGACGTGCTGACCCTGTCGATCCACCAGGCCGACTGCTACCCCACCGGCACCGGTGCGGTGGGTGACATCGGCGAGGGTGCGGGCAAGGGCTACAACCTCAACGTGCCGCTCTATCCGGGCAGCGGTGACGACGCCTACCGCGTGGCGATGGAGACCATCATCGTGCCGGCGCTGGAACGCTTCCAGCCGGAGCTGATCGTGGTTGCCAGCGGCTTCGACGCCAACGGCGTGGACCCGCTGGCGCGCATGCTCGCCCACAGCGAGACCTTCCGCTTCATGACCGCCGCCGTGCGCGACGCCGCCGAACGCCTGTGCGAAGGGCGTCTGGTGGTGGTGCACGAAGGCGGCTACGCGGAAGCCTACGTGCCTTTCTGCGGCCACGCGGTGATCGAGGAAATGGCCGGCGTGCGCACCGAGGTGGTCGATCCCTTCCTGCCGATGCTCGAAGGCCAGCAGCCCGACGCGGACTTCCGCGCCTTCCAGCGCCAGGCGCTGGAGCGGATGGCGTCGAAGCTGCTCGGCTGATGTTGCTAGCATGGCGCCTGGCGACGTAACGGCGGATAACCGCAAGCGGTTATTCGCCCTACGTTTCTACCGGGCCTGAGCGCGTGCGTAGGGCGCATAACGGCCCAAGCGTTATCCGCCGCTTGGCCGGATCATGACCGAAGCGGCTAGAGTGGGGGTTCCATCCAAAACAACGGATCGCGTCCCATGAAGTCCCTGTCCTTCCTCTTGCTCCTGCCCGCCAGCCAGCTGGTGTTCTCCGCGGCCGCCCAGGCCGCCGCCGACTGCGCCGACGCCCAGACCCAGGCCGAGATCAACGCTTGCACCGGCGCCGCCTACAAGGCCAGCGACAAGCGCCTCAACGACCTCTACGGGCAGTATCGCCAGCGCCTGGATGCCGGGCAGAAGAAGGCCCTGACTGCCGCGCAGAAGGCCTGGCTGAATTACCGCGATCTCAGTTGCCAGTTCGAGACGGCCGGCGCCAAGGGCGGCTCGGGCTACCCGATGGCCTACAACAATTGCCTGAAAGTCATGACCGACAACCGCATCAAGGAACTGCAGGTGCTGTCCGACTGCCAGGAAGGCGACTTCAACTGCCCTGCGCCCAAGCCCTGATACTTGCAGGAGCAACGGTTCTTCCCCGGGTAGCTTCGTGTTTGCGCGTCCCCCTCATCCCAGCCCTCTCCCTCAGGGAGAGGGAGCAGACCGTGCCGGCTGAAGCTGCGGTTTCATCCTCCACCGCACGGTCCCCTCTCCCTTTGGGAGAGGGTTAGGGTGAGGGTCGACCTGAGCGGAGGAATATCTGGCAGGAACGGGCTCTAACCTGCGGGCAGAAAAAAAGGGAGCCTTGCGGCTCCCCTGGAGAGACGGCCGCGGAAGTGGAGTCGCGGCCGGGGGTTAAGCTGCGCTGTCAGGCTGCGCTGAACAGGCTGTGCGGGTCGATGACGAATTTCTTCGGCACGCCGGCATCGAACTCGCCATAGCCCTTGGGCGCCTGGTCGAGGGTGATGACTTCCACCCCGACGACGTCGGCGATCTTGATGCGGTCCCACATGATCGCCTGCATCAGCTGACGGTTGTACTTCATCACCGGGGTCTGGCCGGTGTGGAAGCTGTGCGACTTGGCCCAGCCCAGACCGAAGCGGATGCTCAGCGAGCCCTGCTTGGCGGCCGCGTCCACCGCGCCCGGGTCTTCGGTGACGTAGAGGCCCGGAATGCCGATCTTGCCGGCGACCCGCACCACCCCCATCAGCGAGTTCAGCACGGTGGCCGGAGCCTCGTGCTGCGAGCCTGAATGACCGTGACCACGGGCCTCGAAGCCCACCGCATCGACCGCGCAGTCCACTTCCGGCTCGCCCAGCAGATCGGCGATCTGCTCGTGCAGCGGAGTGTCCTTGGACAGGTCGGCGATCTCGAAGCCCTGGGCCTTGGCGTGGGCCAGGCGGGTCGGGTTGACGTCACCGACGATCACCACGGCCGCGCCCAGCAGGCGGGCCGAAGCGGCGGCGGCGAGACCGACCGGACCGGCGCCGGCGATGTACACGGTGCTGCCCGGACCGACGCCCGCCGTCACCGCACCGTGGTAGCCGGTGGGGAGGATGTCGGAGAGACAGGTCAGGTCGCGGATCTTCTCCATCGCCGCGTCGCGGTTGGGCAGGCGCAGCAGGTTGAAGTCAGCGTAGGGAACCATCACGTACTCGGCCTGGCCACCGACCCAGCCGCCCATGTCGACGTAGCCATAGGCGCCGCCGGCGCGGGACGGGTTGACCGTCAGGCAGACGCCGGTGTGCTGCTCCTTGCAGGTGCGGCAGTGGCCACAGGCGACGTTGAACGGCACCGAGACCAGGTCGCCGATCTTCATGGTTTCCACGCCACGGCCGATCTCCACCACCTCGCCGGTGATTTCGTGGCCCAGCACCAGGCCTTCGGGCGCTGTGGTACGGCCACGGACCATGTGCTGGTCGGAGCCGCAGATGTTGGTGGAAACGACGCGCAGGATCACCCCGTGGTCGATCTGCTTGCCCTGCGGGTCCTGCATCTTCGGATAGGGGATGTTCTGAACTTCGACCTTGCCCGGGCCGAGATAAACCACACCACGATTGCCAGACATACGCATTCCTCATTGTGTTTGTGGGTACAAAGGCGGGCCTTGCGGCTCGCGGTTCTGCACTGGGATGTCGTGTGTTGCGCGACAGGGCCGGGGGATTGGCAGCCGGCGGTCTGTCGGTGTTGCTCGGTGCTTGGGAGAGGGCGCATTACCGCGAACGCCACAGTCCAGGTCGGAACGTAGGGCGGATGAGCTCCATCCATCCGCCGTTCGGGTGTCATGGCGGATAACGCCTGCGGCGTTATGCGCCCTACGAAGGCGGCTCTTACAGCACCACCGTCCGGTTGGCGTTCAGGAAGACGCGTTTCTCGATGTGGTAGCCCACGGCTTTCGCCAGGGTCAGGCACTCCACGTCGCGGCCCTTGGCGATCAGGTCCTCGGGGTAGTGGGAGTGGTCCACGGGCTCGACGCCCTGGGCGATGATCGGGCCCTCGTCGAGGTCGTTGTTGATGTAGTGGGCGGTGGCGCCGACCAGCTTCACGCCCTTCTGGTAGGCCTGGTGGTAGGGCTTGGCGCCCTTGAAACCAGGCAGCAGCGAGTGGTGGATGTTGATCGCCCAGCCGTCCAGGCGGCGGCACAGCTCGGGGGACAGCACCTGCATGTAGCGGGCGAGGATCACCAGTTCGGCGCCGGTTTCCTCGATCACCTGCCAGACCTTCGCCTCCTGCGCGCCCTTGTCGTTGGGGTCGAGGGCGAAGTGGTGGTAGGGGATGCCGTGCCAGCGCGCCAGCGGTTCCAGGTCCGGGTGGTTGGAGACCACCGCTACCACGTCCATCGGCAACTGGCCGATGCGCTGGCGGTAGAGCAGGTCGTTCAGGCAGTGGTCGGCCTTGGAGACCATGATCACCACCTTGCTGCGATAGCCCGGCGGGGTCAGTTCGACATTCATCTGGAAGGGCGAGACGCGGTCGGCGAGGCCGGCGCGGAAGGCCGCTTCGTCGAAGCCGTCGCCGGCGCGGAACTCGATGCGGATGAAGAAGCGCTGCGCCAGGCGGTCGTCGAAGGAGTGGTGCTCGGTGACGTAGCAGCTCTGTTCGAACAGGTAGCGTGTGACCACGTCCACCGTGCCCAGCAGGCTCGGGCTGTCGGCGGTGAGGATCCAGGTTTCGGGGGTGCGGCTCATGGTCTGACTCCGAAGGATTTCCCCCCGCCGGTGCGGCAGGGGGAATCGACGCCTGTTACGCCGCTACCTGCAGGCCGTACTCGGCGCAGGCGTCCTGCAGCCACAGCCAGAAGTAGTCGGAGAAGCTGCGGCGCACCACCAGCTCCCAGGTGTGCTCGCCGGTATGGCGGATCACCAGCTGGGACTTGGCGAAGTTCGTGCCGATAGCCTTGCCCACCGGGAAGTTGCTCGGGTGCACGTCGTAGCCGGTGGACTTCATCAGCACTTCGCGGACCTTGGCGCCTTCGAGCTCCAGCAGGGTCTGCCCGCCGCTGACGTTGATCACCGAGTAGTGCAGTTCTTCGCCCAGCGCCTCGCGCAGGCGCTGTTCGACGGCGAACTCCTCGCCGCCGGGGACGATCAGCAGCCACTCGTCCGGGCCGAGCCACTGCAGCGAGGTTTCGCCCTTGGCCACCAGGCCCAGGGCCACCGGCAGCTCCAGGCCCAGGGCCTTGTGCACGCCGCCGGCGAAGGCCGGGTCGTGGGCATCGCCACGCAGGGTCAGGTGGCCGAGGAACTTCTTCTCCCGCAGGGTCACGCCGGCGTTGGCCACCTTGCGCGCGGCGAGCTTGTCCAGCTCGGCGTGGTGCAGGGGCGACTCGGCCTGGATGCCGTCTTCGGGGCGTTGCTGGTAGAGGTTGGCTTTGCTCATGTTCTGTTCACCTTGGGGCGCGTTGCGCCTGGAAATCGGTCAGCCCGCTCCGTGTGGGGAGCGGGCGCGAGGGATCAATCCACGTTCTGCCGTTCGCCTTTCGGGTCGTAGAACACCGAGCTGCAGATTTCCGCCTCGATCACCCGGCCGTCCGCCAGCGGGGCATAGACCTTCTCGCCCAGGCGCTTGATGCCGCCCTTCACCACCGCCAGGGCAAAGCTGTAGCCCAGGCTGCTGCTCATGTAGCTGGAGGTGACGTGGCCGACCATGGTCGCGGGGATGCTGTGCTGCGGGGTGAACAGCAGTTGCGCGCCCTCGGGCAGCAGGTCCATCGGGTTGGTGGGCTTGAGACCAACCAGCTGCTTGCGGTCTTCGCGCTGGCAGTCGGCGCGGTTCATGCCGCGCCAGCCGATCCAGGAGAACGGCTTGGTGCGACCCACCGCCCAACCCATGTTCAGGTCGTCCGGGGTGACCGAGGCATCGGTGTCCTGGCCGACGATGATGAAGCCCTTCTCGGCGCGCAGGACGTGCATGGTCTCGGTGCCGTATGGCGTCAGGTTGTACTTGGCGCCGGCGGCGACGATGGCCTCCAGCACACCCATGGCGTAGTTGGCCTGGATGTTCACCTCGTACGACAGCTCGCCGGTGAAGGAGATGCGGAACACCCGCGCCGGCACGCCGGCGACCTTGCCTTCCTTCCAGGTCATGAAGGGGAAGGCGTCCTTGTCCAGGTCGATGTCGGTGACTTCGGCCAGCAGCTTGCGGCTGTTGGGGCCGGACAGGGTGAGGGTGGCCCAGTGGTCGGTGACCGAGGTGAAGTACACCTTCAGCTCCGGCCATTCGGTCTGGTGGTACAGCTCCAGCCACTCCATGACGCGCGCGGCGCCGCCGGTGGTGGTGGTCATGACGAAGTGGTTGTCCGCCAGGCACGCGGTGACGCCATCGTCGAAGACCATGCCGTCTTCCTTGCACATCAGGCCGTAGCGGGCCTTGCCCACGTCCAGCTTGGTCCAGGCGTTGGTGTAGACGCGGTTGAGGAACTCGCGGGCGTCCGGGCCCTGGATGTCGATCTTGCCCAGGGTCGAGGCGTCCAGCAGGCCGACCGACTCGCGCACGGCGCGGCACTCGCGGGCCACGGCGGCGTGCATGTCTTCGCCACGCTTGGGGAAGTACCACGGGCGCTTCCACTGGCCGACGTCCTCGAACTCGGCGCCGTTCTTCACGTGCCAGGCGTGCAGGGCGGTGAAGCGCACCGGTTCGAACAGATGGCCGCAGTGACGGCCGGCGACGGCGCCGAAGGTCACCGGGGTGTAGTTCGGGCGGAACATGGTGGTGCCGGTGTCGGCGATGCTCTTGCCCTGGGCGCGGGCGGCGATGGCCAGGCCGTTGATGTTGCCCAGCTTGCCCTGGTCGGTGCCGAAGCCCAGCGCGGTGTAGCGCTTGACGTGCTCGATGGACTCGAAGCCCTCGCGGCAGGCCAGTTCGATGGCGGCGGCGGTGACGTCGTTCTGGGTGTCGACGAACTGCTTGGGCGCCCGCGCCGTGGTTTTCTCGTGGGGCACCTGGAACAGCGCGAGAGTGGCGTCCTCGGCGCGCTCGGCAACCACCGGCAGCTCGCCTTCGACGGACTTGAAGCCGCCGTCGACAGCGGCCTGGCTGCCGGCCTGGTAGCCGTCGGCCAGGGCATCGGCGAGGCGGAATACGCCGTTCACCGCGCCGGCGCAGAGGCGCTTCTGGAAGGCCAGGCCGGGAACGAAGGCGAGGATGTCCTCGCGCCATTCCGGCTTGCCGCCCAGGTGCGAAGCCAGGTGCACCACCGGGCTGTAGCCGCCGGAGCTGGCGATGAGGTCGCAGTCCAGCCACTCACCGGGCGCATTGACCTTGTGGCGGAAGGTGTCGATGGAGGCGACCTTCGCACCGGTCACGCGTTTGCTGCCGCGTGCCTCGATCACTGCGCTGCCGGTGATGACCCGCATGCCGCGCTTGCGCGCTTCCTCGACCCACTCGCCGCGCGGATTGGGGCGGGCGTCGGCGATGGCGACCACCTGCAGACCGGCTTCCTGCCAGTCCAGGGCGACGCGGTAGGCGTAGTCGTTGTTGGTGGACAGCACCAGTTTCTTGCCCGGTGCCACGCCATAGCGGCGGACATAGGTGGAGACAGCGCCGGCGAGCATGTTGCCCGGCACGTCGTTGTTGCCATACACCAGCGGGCGCTCGTGGGCGCCGGCGGCGAGCACCACGCGGTTGGCGCGGACCCGGTGTACGCGCATGCGTACCTGGCCCAGCGGAGCGGTCTCGCCCAGGTGGTCAGTGCGGCGCTCGTGGATGGTGAGGAAGTTGTGGTCGTGGTAGCCGTTGACCGTGGCGCGCGGCAGCAGGATCACGTCCGGGTTGCCTTGCAGCTCGGTGATGGCCTTGGCCACCCACTCCTCGGCCGGCTTGCCGTCGAGGGTCTCGCGGGTGTCGAGCAGACTGCCGCCGAACTCTTCCTGTTCATCGGCGAGGATCACCCGCGCACCGCTGCGCGAGGCGGCCAGGGCGGCCGCGAGGCCGGCGGGGCCGGCGCCGACGATCAGCACGTCGGCGTGGTGGTTCATCCAGTCGTAGCTGTCCGGGTCCACTTCGGTGGGCGCACGGCCCAGGCCTGCGGCCTTGCGGATGTACTTCTCGTAGGTCAGCCACATGGACTGCGGGTACATGAAGGTCTTGTAGTAGAAGCCGGGCGGCATCAGCTTGCCGCCGACCTTGCCGAAGATCCCCATGAGGTCGTTCTGCACGTTCGGCCAGCCGTTGGTGGCGGTCGCCACCAGGCCGCTGTACAGGGCCTGCTGGGTGGCGCGCACGTTGGGCACCTGGGTGGATTCGCGCGAGCCGATCTGCAGGATGGCGTTGGGCTCTTCGGCGCCGGCGGCGACGATGCCGCGCGGGCGCGAGTACTTGAAGCTGCGGCCGAGGATGTCGACGCCGTTGGCCAGCAGGGCGGCGGCCAGGGTGTCACCGGCGAAGCCCTGGTAGCTCTGGCCGTTGAAGCTGAAGGTCAGCGGCTTGTTGCGGTCGATGCGACCGCCACGGGACAGGCGATTGATCTGGCTCATTAGGCCTTCTCCACGGCGGGCTGGACGGCGGATTTCTTCTCGGATTCGGCGCTGATGCTTGGTTTTTCGCCGATCTTGTAGGTTTCCAGGATTTCGTAGGTCACGGTGTGGCGGGTGACGTTGAAGTACTGGCGGCAGCCGGCGGCGTGCACCCACAGCTCGTGGTGGATGCCGCGCGGGTTATCGCGGAAGAACATGTACTCGCCCCACTCGGCGTCGGTGCAGGCAGCCGGGTCGAGCGGGCGCGGGATGTGCGCCTGGCCCTTGGCGTGGAATTCCTCTTCGGAACGCAGCTCGCCGCAATGAGGGCAGAAGATATTCAGCATGGTTTTTGCCCTCTTAGTGCGCGACGGCGGCAGCGCCGTGTTCGTCGATCAGCGCGCCGGTGTGGAAGCGTTCGATGGAGAAGGGCGCGGCCAGCGGATTCGGCTCGCCCTTGGCGAGGGTGGCGGCGAAGACATTGCCCGAGCCGGGGGTGGCCTTGAAGCCGCCGGTGCCCCAGCCGCAGTTGAAGAACAGGTTCTTCACCGGGGCCTTGCCGATGATCGGGCAGGCGTCCGGGGTGGTGTCGACGATGCCGCCCCACTGGCGGTTCATGCGCACGCGCGAGAGCACCGGGAACATCTCGACGATGGCCTGCAGGGTGTGCTCGATGACCGGGTAGGAGCCGCGCTGGCCGTAGCCGTTGTAGCCGTCGATGCCGGCACCGATGACCAGGTCGCCCTTGTCCGACTGGCTGATGTAGCCATGCACGGCGTTGGACATGATCACGCTGTCGATGATGGGTTTCAGCGGCTCGGAAACCAGTGCCTGCAGCGGGTGCGATTCGATCGGCAGGCGGAAGCCGGCGAGCTTGGCCATGTGCCCGGAGTTACCGGCGGTGACCACGCCGACGCGCTTGGCGCCGATGAAGCCGCGGTTGGTCTCGACGCCGATGACGGCGCCGTCCTGCTTGCGGAAGCCGATCACTTCGGTCTGCTGGATCAGGTCCACACCGAGGGCATCGGCGGCGCGGGCGAAGCCCCAGGCCACGGCATCGTGGCGGGCCACGCCGCCGCGACGCTGCACGGTGGAACCCATGACCGGGTAGCGGGCGCTTTTGGTGCAGTTCAGGTAGGGAATCTCTTCGGCCACCTGCTGGGCATTGAGCAGCTCGCCGTCGACGCCGTTGAGGCGGTTGGCGCTCACGCGGCGTTCGCCGTCACGCATGTCCTGCAGGGTGTGGCAGAGGTTGTAGACCCCGCGCTGGGAGAACATGACGTTGTAGTTGAGGTCCTGGGACAGGCCTTCCCACAGCTTCATGGCGTGTTCGTAGAGCAGCGCCGACTCGTCCCACAGGTAGTTGGAGCGCACGATGGTGGTGTTGCGCGCGGTGTTGCCGCCACCCAGCCAACCCTTCTCGACCACCGCGACGTTGGTGATGCCGTGCTCCTTGGCCAGGTAATAGGCCGTGGCCAGGCCGTGCCCGCCGCCGCCGACGATGACCACGTCGTAGACCTGCTTGGGCGTGGGCGTGCGCCACATGCGCTGCCAGTTCTCGTGGTGGCTCAGGGAGTGCTTGAACAGGCCGAAGCCGGAGTAGCGTTGCATGGGGTGCTCCTGAATATCTCTTGTCGCGGCGTTCTACCTGTAGGAGCGGGCCATGCCCGCGACCCGTTGCCGGCTTTGCCGGCCAATCGCGGGCATGGCCCGCTCCTACAAAAGAGCCTCGGGGAATCTCAACGGTAGACCGGGAAGTCCGCGCACAGGCCCGCGACCTGGGTGGCGACCTTGGCCTCCACGTCGGCGTCGCCCAGGTGGTCCAGCACGTCGCTGATCCAGCCGGCCAGCTCGCGGCACTGTTCTTCCTTCAGGCCACGGGTAGTCACCGCCGGGGTGCCGATGCGGATGCCGGAGGTGACGAACGGGCTCTGCGGATCGTTCGGCACAGCGTTCTTGTTCACCGTGATGCCGACACGGCCCAGGGCGGCGTCCGCTTCCTTGCCGGTCAGGCCCTGCTTCACCAGGCTGATCAGCATCAGGTGGTTGTCGGTGCCACCGGAGACCACGTCGTAGCCGCGCTCGATGAACACCGAAGCCATGGCCTGGGCGTTCCTGATCACCTGGGCCTGGTAGTCCTTGAAGCCGGGCTCCAGCGCCTCCTTGAAGCACACTGCCTTGGCGGCGATCACGTGCATCAGCGGGCCGCCCTGGGCGCCGGGGAAGACGGCGGAGTTGAGCTTCTTCTCGATCTCTTCGTTGGACCTAGCCAGGATCAGGCCGCCGCGCGGGCCGCGCAGGGTCTTGTGGGTGGTGGTGGTAACCACGTCGGCGTAGGGCAGCGGGTTCGGGTACAGACCGGCGGCAACCAGGCCGGCGACGTGGGCCATGTCGACGAACAGCAGCGCCCCGACCTTGTCGGCGATGGCGCGGAAGCGCGGGAAGTCGAGGGTCTTGGAGTAGGCGGAGAAGCCGGCGACGATCATCTTCGGCTTGTGCTCCACGGCCAGGCGCTCGACTTCGTCGTAGTCGATCAGCCCGGTGTCGGTGTTCAGGCCGTACTGCACGGCGTTGTAGAGCTTGCCCGAGGACGACACCTTGGCACCGTGGGTCAGGTGGCCGCCGTGGGCCAGGCTCATGCCCAGGATGGTGTCGCCGGCATTGATCAGCGCCAGGTACACGGCGGAGTTGGCCGAGGAGCCCGAGTGCGGCTGGACGTTGGCGTAGTCGGCGCCGAACAGCTGCTTGGCGCGATCGATGGCCAGCTGCTCGACTTTATCCACATGCTCGCAGCCACCGTAGTAACGCTTGCCCGGATAACCTTCGGCGTACTTGTTGGTCAGCCCGCTGCCCTGAGCCTGCATGACGCGCTTGCTGGTGTAGTTCTCCGAAGCGATCAGCTCGAGGTGGTCCTCCTGGCGCGCTTCCTCGGCATCCATCGCCGCGAGCAGTTCGTCGTCATAACCCTGGATCTGGTCTTGCTTGCTGAACATCGCTGGTCTCCCTGCGGCGCGGTGGGGCGCCATGGCTGGTGCGGGGCGCGAGCTGGCCCCCTTGGAAGCGATGGTATGACTGGCCCCGTCAGCCCAGATGCCTGCGCACGTCGCGGGTAGGTGCGTTTGCGACATGCCGTGAACGGCGCAAAAGCGACCGCGTGCGTGGAATTGCACGCGACGGCTGGTCAGAATGCGACATGCCCGCGCCAGGACGGCGCGGCCCGCGGAGCCCTGCCCGATGAAGCGCTTCTTCTTATGTGGTTCGCTGTGCCTTGCGCTGCTGGCGCCGGCGTTGTCGGCCTGGGGCATGTCGCGCCTGTTTGACGGCGACGCGCGGGTCTGGGTGCAGGGCCGGACGCTGTGCTTCGGCGGCGCGGCATTCAAGTCGCCCGGCCTGTTCTTCAACCGCACGCGGCAGGTGGATGAACGGCAAGTGGCCGTATATTCCATCGAAGTCGCCCGCCAGCCTTACGAGCCGTTCTGGTCGTCGGCCAGCATCGAACCGACCCAGGGTGTACCGCTGCGCAGCGAGACCTGCTTCGCCTATGGCCAGGCCATCACCGGCTTCCGCGAGAAAGTCCCGGCACGGGCCCTGGAGCCTGGCCTGTACAACGTCACCCTCGGCGGGCGCGACAGTGCCGGGGACGGCCAGCGGGCGACCTTCATGAAGACCTTCTGCCTGGAAGCACGCGGCGCCGGGGTGACGGTGATCGATGCCGGCTATGACGAGAAGCAGGGGCGCTGGGTCTGCAACCCCCCGCAATGAAGCTGCCGATAGGAACCGCTGGGCCAAGGGACTAAACTGCGCCCCTCACGAAATGCGAGGACGCCATGAACCGTTCCCTGACTCTGCTTTCCGCCCTGCTGCTCACCGCGACACTGCAGGGCTGTGGTGACGACAGCAAACCCGCCAAGGCCGACGCGCCCGAAGCTGCCGGCACCGCCGCCGCGGCCACCCCGGCGGGCGACAGCTGCACCGGCCATGTACTGGAGAAGGCGCTGCCGCCGACCAAGGCCGTCTACGGCTATCCCTACCTGTCCCGCGAGTGCGGCTACGATGACGCCACCATCGTCTACGGCAAGGCCGATGGCAGCCAGCATCTGGTCGTGACCCTGACTGACACCGGCCTGCCGGCGCCGGGCGCCGACCAGCAGGGCGAGGCCGCCAGGCAGTACCTGGCCGCCCAGGCCAAGCTGCGCGACACCACCGCCAAGAACGTCTCGCTGCTCAACCAGGCCCGCCAGGCCGCGCTGCAGAATGGCACCGCCGCACAGTTCGGCGGCGAGCAGTACCTGCCGGTGATCGACAGCACCCGCATGGGCGACCCGCTGGCCATCAGCGTGCCGGGCCCGGACGACAAGGCCGGAGAATCCAGCCTGACCGGCCTGATCAAGGGCCGCTACGTGCTCAACATGACCTCGCCGGACAAGCCCAACGGCGGCACCGCCCAGTCCCTGCGCGAGCTGTTCGTGCCGATCTCCGAGCAGATGGCGCTGACCAAGCTGCCCTGATCGATCAAGAGAGTTCTGACAGGGGTTCGTCCCACTTTCTGATCCTCCACCGTGCCTAGTTCTTAGGAAAATTCCCGGCGTCGTTAATTACCCCCAACGCCGGGAAGAGGTGGAGGACCATGAATTTCAAGACGAGAGGCCTGCCTGTATTCCTGGCGGCCCTGCTGTCGCTTTCCGTGCAGGCGACGCAGATGCCGGCGCCGGCCCATGAAATCAAAGCCTACAGCGGCGCCGACGGCGTCAAGGTATGGGTGGAGCAGATCGGGCCTCGCCGGGCCAACATGTTTCTGGTGCGCATTGGCGGCGTCGATCATGCCTGGAACATGCGCATTCACCGGATGGATGGGCTGAGCCTGCTGGATGAGTCGCTGTTCAAGCTCCATTCCCGGCGGGAGGAGCCCGTTGCCCTGGTGCTGCGTGGCGAGTGTGGCGAAGTGATGCTCCCCGGCGAGCGCAGCGGCCGCAAGGTCTGCTACGACCAGGGACTCTCCGAGACCCAGGATGCCCAGCAGTTCGTGACGTCCTACGTGAACCAGCGCATGTAAGACCGGCGGGTGCACGAGAGGCGGGGATTTCGCTACGCTGCTGACTGACTTTCCGTGCAGTTCCGAGGCAGCGCCATGACCGACAACACCCAACAGTTCGCCAGTGACAACTACTCCGGCATCTGCCCCGAAGCCTGGGCGGCCATGGCCGAAGCCAACCGCGGTCACGAACGCGCCTACGGCGACGACCAGTGGACCGCCCGCGCCTCTGATTATTTCCGCGAACTGTTCGAGACCGACTGCGAAGTCTTCTTCGCCTTCAACGGCACCGCGGCCAACTCCCTGGCCCTGGCGGCGCTGTGCCAGAGCTACCACAGCGTGATCTGCGCCGAGACCGCCCACGTCGAGACCGACGAGTGCGGCGCGCCGGAGTTCTTCTCCAACGGCTCCAAGCTGCTGCTGGCGCGCACCGACGCCCAGGGCAAGCTGACCCCGGAGGCGATCCGTGAGATCGCCCTCAAGCGCCAGGACATCCATTACCCGAAGGCGCGGGTGGTCACCATCACTCAGGCCACCGAGGTCGGCACCGTCTACCGCCCGGACGAGTTGCAGGCGCTCAGTGCTACCTGCCGCGAGCTGGGCCTGCACCTGCACATGGATGGCGCGCGTTTCTCCAACGCCTGCGCTTTCCTTGGCGCGACCCCGGCCGAGCTGACCTGGAAGGCCGGCGTCGAAGTGCTCTGCTTCGGCGGCACCAAGAACGGCATGGCGGTGGGCGAGGCCATCCTGTTCTTCAACCGCGAACTGGCCGAAGGCTTCGACTACCGCTGCAAGCAGGCCGGCCAGCTGGCCTCGAAGATGCGCTTCCTCGCCGCGCCCTGGGTCGGCGTGCTGCAGGATGACGCCTGGATGCACTACGCCAGCCACGCCAACCGCTGTGCACAACTGCTGGCCGAGCGCGTCGCCGACGTGCCGGGTGTGCAGCTGATGTTCCCGGTGGAAGCCAACGGCGTGTTCCTGCAGATGTCCGAGCCCGCCCTGGAAGCCCTGCGCCAGCTGGGCTGGCGCTTCTACACCTTCATCGGCGCCGGCGGCGCGCGCTTCATGTGCTCGTGGGATACCGAGATCGCCCGCGTCGAGGAACTGGCGGCCGACATTCGTAGGGTGATGGGCGCCTGAGCCTGAGTTGTCCCCAGGCGCTGGGGACGGTTGCTCGCGCAACCTGTCCCCAACCTGTGGATGAATGCCTGCAGACCACGGTTGGCGAGGTCTGCGTTGGCCTACTCAAACTTTGATCAATCCTTGTAGGAGCGCGCCATGCCCGCGATCGCGCGCATGGCGCGCTCCTGTAATCACACTCCAGTGTCAGATACGCACCGCCGTACCGCTCACGCTGACCATCAGCATGCTGCCGTTCTGCCCCACGACCTCGTAATCCAGGTCGATGCCGACCACGGCATTGGCGCCCAGCTCCTGCGCGCGCTCCTGCAGCTCCTCGAAGGCGATCTCCCGCGCCCTGCCCAGTTCCTTCTCGTACGCCCCGGAGCGGCCGCCAATGATGTCGCGCAGGCCGGCGAACAGATCGCGGAACACGTTCGCGCCGAGGATCGCCTCGCCGACCACGATGCCGCGGTATTCCTGGATGGTCTTGCCCTCGATGGTGGGCGTGGTGGTCAGGATCATGGGCTGACTCCTCTGCTGGGGGAAATCCAGCATAGCTCCGCACCCTACCTAAGGCCGCGCCGGCTGTGTTTCAGCATTTGGCGGAAATCCGGGGGCAACCTTGTGATAAAGCTGTGGATAAAGGGGTGGGAAATGACAGCGGCATGGCACTTTCATGAACGACCGAAAATCGTCGCAGAATTTCAGAGAAGCGCCGTCATTCGTGGCTTTCACGGATGTCTGGGTGAGGTGTGGAGATCTCCACAGCCGCTGTGGAGGCAAGCTTGCCCAACCTGTGGAAAAACTGTTGGGCAGTGGCTGCGGAGCCGATGGGACGGGGCTTCCCTGAAGCTGGCTATTTTCTGAGCAGTCGCGTGTTTTCAATCACTTGCGGGCCTGTGTATCGATTGCGACGAAATTCCTGTGCACGATCCTTCCACCGCTATCCCCGGTTTGTGTTGACCCACTTGTGTGCCTCCTGTGGAAAACATCGCCGGCGCCACGGGCAGCGGGGCTTCCAGAGGGCTGTTCAAAGATTGATCAGCGAAATATGCAAGCGACTGATCCAAGGCGTCTTTTCCCCAGTGATGCGGGCTGCGTGAAACTTTCCACAGTGCCTGTGGGGCGAATCTCGCAGAAGGTGTGGACAACCTGTACCCAGATCGCTGCAGGCCACGCGCGGCGCGGCCCAGTCTGCTTAGTACGTTTTTTGATCAATTGGCGAAAGTCGCGCCGTTACTGGCTTTCAGCGAATTTTTCGGGGGGTTTTCCACATTGGCTGTGCAGCGTTCTGCCGGGAACTTGTGGGCGGGTTGTGGATGAATCGCTGGAAAGCCCGTTGTTTCTGGTTTGCGCCGGGCTGATCAATATTTGTCCAGGGGCGCAGGGCCCGCTGCCTATACTTCACTCACCCTGGGGGCGGGAGATTCAGCATGTCCAGTTACTCGGTGGAACAGATCCGCACCGTGGCCCTGGTCGGCCACGGCGACAGCGGCAAGACCCTGCTTGCCGAAGCGCTGCTGCAGCACAGCGGCGCCATTCCCAGCATGGGCTCGCTGGAGCGCGGCGACACGCTGTGCGACTCCGACCCGCTGGAACGCGAATACCACCACTCGCTGGCCGCTGCCCTGGTGCACTTCGAGCACGAGGGCGCGCAGGTCCGCCTGATCGATACGCCCGGTAATCCCGACTTCATCGGCCATGCACTGCCGGCTCTGGCGGCGGTGGAAACCGTGCTGGTGGTGGTCAATGCGCAGAACGGCATCGAACTGAGCACCCGCCGTATGATGGATTGGGCCGGCGAGCGCGGGCTGTGTCGAATGCTGGTGGTGAACAAGATCGACGCCGAGCGCATCGACCTGCCGGGCCTGCTGGCGGATTTGCGCGAGTCGTTCGGCAAGGAGGTACTGCCCATCAACCTGCCGGCCGAGGGAGGAGCGCGGGTTGTGGATTGTTTCTTCAATCCCGACGGCGAGGCGGATTTCTCCTCGGTGGCCGAGGCGCACCAGGCGCTGGTGGACCAGGTGGTGGAGGTCGACGAGGCGTTGATGGCGCATTACCTGGAGGAGGGCGAGGTAGCGCCCGAGGCGCTGCACGAACCCTTCGAGCGCGCCCTGCGTGAAGGCCACCTGATTCCGCTGTGCTTTGTTTCCGCCCGCACCGGCGCCGGCGTGCCGGAGCTGGCGAACATCCTTGCGCGCCTCGCGCCGAACCCCACCGAGGGCAATCCGCCGCTGTTCCTGCGCACCGATGACAAAGGCACCGAGCACCCGGTTAAGGCCCGCCCCGACCCGGCCGCCCACGTGCTGGCCCATGTGTTCAAGGTGGTGATCGACCCCTTCGTCGGCCGCCTCGCGGTGTTCCGCGTGCACCAGGGCACGATCCGCCGGGAGATGCAGTTGTTCGCCGGCGATGGACGCAAGCCGTTCAAGGTCGGCCATCTGTTGCGCCTGCAGGGAAAGAAGCACGAAGAGGCGCCGTGGCTGATCCCCGGTGACTTCGGCGCGCTGAGCAAGGTCGACGAACTGGAGTACGGCGTGGTGCTGCACGACTCCCACGACGAGGACCGCATCCACCTCAAGCCCCTGGATTTCCCCACACCGATGCAGGGCCTGGCCATCGAGGCGAGCCGCCGCGGCGACGAACAGCGCCTGGCGGAAATCCTCCAGCGCCTGCAAGCCGAAGACCCCTGCGTGCGCCTGGATTACAACGCCTCCACCCAGGAAACCGTGCTGCGCGGCATGGGCGAGCTGCACCTGCGCTATCTGCTCGAGCGCATGGCCGGGCAGTACAAGCTGGAAGTGCAGACCCGCGCGCCCAGCGTGCCTTACCGCGAAACGGCGACCCGCAGCGCCGAAGGCCACAGCCGGCACAAGAAGCAGACTGGCGGGGCGGGGCAGTTCGGCGAGGTCTACCTGCGCATTGAGCCAATGCCGCGCGGCGAAGGCTTCGCCTTCGTCGACGCGATCAAGGGCGGGGTGATTCCCGGCAACTTCATTCCCTCGGTGGAGAAGGGCGTGCGCTCGGCGCTGGCGGCCGGGCCGCTGGCTGGTTTCCCGGTGGAGGACGTGAAGGTCACGGTGTTCGACGGCAAGAGCCACTCGGTGGATTCCAAGGACATCGCCTTCCAGGCCGCCGGGCGCAAGGCCATGCTCGATGCGCTGCGCAATGCCGGCGGCATCGTGCTGGAGCCGGTGATGCAGATCGAGGTGACCACGCCGGATACCCACCTGGGCGACATCACCGCCGACCTCACCGGCCGCCGGGGCCAGGTACTGGGCACCGAGTCGCTGTCGGCGAGCGTCGCGCTGGTGCGCGGGCAGGTGCCGCTGGCGGAGCTGGACGGCTACGCCAACCGGTTGAAATCCATCACCGCCGGCCAGGGGCTCTACAGCCTTTCTTCCAGCCATTACAGCGCCGTCCCACAGGACGTGCAGCAGCGCCTGTCGAGTGGCTACAAGGCCGTCCCGGAAGAAGACTGAGCGAATGTGGATAGTTGTCGCAGCCGCTGCCCGAAAAGGCCCGTGGTTGGGCCTTGGCGCGCGACTGTCCGGCGTGTCTGCGGGAAAGGTGAAAGCCACGTGGCATAAGGGTTGCAGGCGGGATCGAGGCGGCCAGCCGGTTCGGCCAGAGGTGTCTCCGAGCTTGCCTCGGGACACCTTCAGCCTGTGGATAACTCAGTGGGTAACGTGTGGGACAGGTGGGGGCAGGCTGTGATCAGTACTCGATCACCACGTCACCCTTGGGCACGCTGCAGCAGGACAGGATGTAGCCTTCGGCGACGTCTTCGTCGGTGATCCCGCCGTTGTGCTCCATCTCCACTTCGCCCGAGCGCTTCATGACCTTGCAGGTGCCGCAGATGCCCATGCCACAGGCCTTGGGAATGTGCAGGCCGAGCTGCGCGGCGGCGGCATGGACGGTCTCGCCCGGTGCCACGCGGATGCTCTTGCCGGTCTCGCAGAACTCCACCAGGTTCTGATCGGCCAGGGGCACGGCCGGCGCCTCGGCGGCTTCGGCGGCCAGTTCCTTCACGTCGGCGCGGACTTCCGGCGGGGTCGGGCCAAAGGCCTCCTCGTGGTAGCGCGACATGTCGTAGCCCTCGGCTTCGAGCAGGCGCCTGACCGCGTGCATGTAGGGCGTCGGGCCGCAGCAGAAGACCTCGCGCTCGAGGAAGTCCGGCGCCATCAGCTGCAGCATCGCCTTGTTCAGGAAGCCCCGGTAGCCGGCCCAGGACTCACCCATCTCGTACTTCTCGCAGACCAGGTACAGCTTGAAGTTGTTGATCCGCGAGTTCATGTGCTCCAGCTCGCGGTGGTAGATGATGTCCTTGGGCGTGCGCGCGCTGTGCACGAAGACCATGTCGACGTTGCCGTTGGTGTCGAAGAACCAGCGCGACATGGACATCACCGGGGTGATGCCGACGCCGCCGGAGAGGAACAGCACCTTCTCGGCGGGGAAGTCGATGGCGTTGAAGTTGCCCACCGGCCCGTGCACCGGGATCTGGTCGCCTTCCTTGAGGTTGTCGTGCAGCCAGTTCGACACCTTGCCGCCGGGCACGCGCTTGATGGTGATGGAGAAGCTGTAGGGCACCGAGGGCGAACTGGAGATGGTGTAGGAGCGCATGATCGGCTGGCCGTCGATCTCCAGCTCCAGGGTGACGAACTGCCCCGGCTTGAAGAAGAACATGATCGGCGCGTCGGCCATGAAGCAGAAGGTGCGTACATCCCAGGTTTCCTGGATGGCCTTCACGCAGCGCACCAGGTGGCGCCCGTTGGCCCAGGTCTGGGTATTCACCGGATTGAGGAAGTTGTTCGTCGACATGCTGTCTCTCCGCGCACGCGGGCCGTGCTGGGCCTGATGGGGCAGCGCCGGGGCCCGTTTGCCTACGTCGCTTGAGCGTAGAAAGCACGGGGCCTTTCGGCATGCCTGATGGGGCGGATTGTGTGCACGAGGATGGCCGCTGCATTTACCTGCCAGCGACATTTGCATGCTTATCGCGACCTGCCGCCTGGGACGTGCCGTTGCGCGTCGGGAAATGATGTGGCCGTGTCGCCCATGGATAAGGGTAATCCCGGGGTGCGGCCCCACACTCAGCTCCATGCCGAGCAACTCCCAAGGTTGAGCGAGACGGCGGGAAACGGCGCACTCGGCGCGCCTGGCACCTGCCGCAAACAAGCCCTGCGTGGCAAACCGTATCAGCCACTTATTTCCGCCGGCAGCCCGACCGGGCTGCGGCATGAGGACCGAGCAATGGACGTCACCACTACCCTGAGTCTGGGCGACCCGCTGGAACCGGCCCGCAAGGCCACCGCCGAGATGCTGCGCAGCCGCGACCACAGCTTTTCGCTGCCGCAGCCCTTTTACAACGACGAGCGCCTGTTCCAGCTGGACATGCAGGAGATCTTCCACAAGGAGTGGCTGATCGCTGGCATGACCTGCGAGATCCCCGCCAAGGGCAACTTCCTCACCCTGCAGATCGGCGACAACCCGGTGATCGTCCTGCGCGGTGCGGAAGGCAAGATCCACGCCTTCCACAACGTCTGCCGCCACCGTGGCTCGCGCCTGTGCGTCAGCGACAAGGGCAAGGTCGCCAAGCTGGTCTGCCCCTACCACCAGTGGACCTACGAGCTGGACGGCCGCCTGCTGTTCGCCGGCACCGAGATGGGCGCCGACTTCGACATGAAGAACTACAGCCTCAAGCCGGTGAACGTGAAGACCGCCGGCGGCTACATCTTCATCTCGCTGTCGGAGAACCCGCCGGCCATCGATGACTTCCTGCGTACGCTCGAGCACTACATGGAGCCGTACGACATGGAGAACACCAAGGTCGCGGTGCAGACCACGCTGATGGAAAAGGCCAACTGGAAGCTGGTGCTGGAGAACAACCGCGAGTGCTACCACTGCAACGGCTCCCACCCGGAGCTGCTGAACACCCTGCTGGAGTGGGACGACGTCACCGACCCGCGCGCCAGCCAGGCGTTCAAGGACCAGGTCGCCGCCTGCACCACCGCCTGGGAAGCCGAGAAGATTCCCTATGCCCATGAAAGCTTCGGCCTGCGCAACCGCATTGTGCGCATGCCGCTGCTGCAGGGCACCGTGTCCATGACCATGGACGGCAAGCAGGGCAGCAAGAAGCTCATGGGCCGCATCCAGAACCCGGACCTGGGCTCGATGCGCATCCTGCACCTGCCGCATTCGTGGAACCACTGCATGGGCGACCACCTGATCGTCTTCACCGTGTGGCCGATCAGCGCGCAGGAAACCATGGTCACCACCAAGTGGCTGGTGCACAAGGATGCGGTGGAAGGCGTCGACTACGACGTCGCCCGCCTGCGCGAAGTCTGGGATGCCACCAACGACCAGGACCGTCGCCTGGCCGAGGAGAACCAGCGCGGCATCAACTCCACCGCCTACCAGCCGGGGCCGTACTCCAAGACCTACGAGTTCGGCGTGATCAACTTCCTCGACTGGTACAGCGAGCGGCTGCTGAACAACCTGGGCGAGGAATCCGCCCACGCCCGCCTGGTCGCCGAGAAGTAAGCCCCAGCCATCCAGCGCCCCCTCTACGGGGGCGTTGTCGTTCAGGAGGAAGCCACGTGGACGCCATGCTCTTCTACAGCAGCTCCGCTTTCGTCACCGGCCTGGTGGCGTGGAACCTCTTTGCCTGCTGGCGCAAGCGCTGATCCCTGTCGCTGTGCTCTTTGTAGGATGGGTGGAGCGAAGCGATACCCATCGGCGCAGCGCGGTCGTGAATTGACGGGTATCGCTGCGCTCCACGCCATCCTGCGTCTCGGCTCTGAATCTCCCCTTACTCGGTAATCCGCGGCTTCCGAGCCTTTGCGCGGCACGCATTCCCCTGTGCGACGCAAACGCTGTCGCCCATGTCGCCGCCTTGACGCTTTCGGTATGACCCTGGTCGTTTTCGAACCGGGTCGCCTCGGGGTGCAGGGATATCCTGCCTGCAAAGCGTCGGGGGAAAACCCGCCGCGCCAAGCCTGACAAGCCTTGCCTGACCAGCCGGCCCTGATAAGAGAGACGCCAAGATGAGCCCAGCCGAACTTCACGCCGACAGCATCGTCATCGATGGCCTGATCATCGCCAAATGGAACCGCGAGCTGTTCGAGGACATGCGCAAGGGCGGCCTGACCGCCGCCAACTGCACCGTGTCGGTGTGGGAAGGATTCCAGGCGACGGTGAACAACATCGTCTCCAGCAGCAAGCTGATCCGCGACAACAGCGACCTGGTGCTGCAGGTGCGCACCACCGCCGACATCCGTAAGGCCAAGGAGCAGGGCAAGACCGGCATCCTCTTCGGCTTCCAGAACGCCCACGCGTTCGAGGACCAGCTGGGCTACGTCGAGGTGTTCAAGCAGCTGGGCGTGGGCATCGTGCAGATGTGCTACAACACCCAGAACCTGGTCGGCACCGGCTGCTACGAGCGCGACGGCGGCCTCTCCGGCTTCGGCCGCGAGATCGTCGCGGAGATGAACCGCGTCGGCATCATGTGCGACCTGTCCCACGTCGGCTCCAAGACCTCCGAGGAAGTCATCCTCGAGTCGAAGAAGCCCGTCACCTATTCCCACTGCCTGCCGTCGGGCCTCAAAGAGCACCCGCGCAACAAGTCCGACGCCGAGCTGAAGTTCATCGCCGACCACGGCGGCTTCGTCGGCGTGACCATGTTCGCGCCGTTCCTCGCCAAGGGCATCGACTCGACCATCGACGACTACGCCGAAGCCATCGAGTACGTGATGAACATCGTCGGCGAGGACGCCATCGGCATCGGCACTGACTTCACCCAGGGCCACGGCCAGGACTTCTTCGAGTGGCTGACCCACGACAAGGGTTACGCCCGCCGCCTCACCAACTTCGGGAAGATCGTCAACCCGCTGGGCATCCGCACCGTGGGCGAATTCCCCAACCTCACCGAAACCCTGCTCAAGCGCGGCATGCCCGAGCGCGTGGTGCGCAAGGTCATGGGCGAGAACTGGGTGCGCATCCTCGGCGAAGTCTGGGGCGAGTAATCCCTTTTCCCCCTCTCCCTCAGGAGCGGGGCGCGCAGCTAGGGCCGGGGTGAGGGCTGCCGCGCTCACCCGTAGAACCCCTCACCCCAACCCTCTCCCCAAGGGAGAGGGAGCCAAAAGAATTGGAGCGAAACCTCATGGCCAAACACGCCCCCGAACTGCCCATCGAAGTCGACAGCGAAACCGGCGTCTGGACCTCCGACGCCCTGCCGATGCTCTACGTACCGCGGCACTTCTTCGTCAACAACCACATGGGCATCGAGGAAGAGCTGGGCGCCGAGCGCTATGCCGAAATCCTCTACAAGGCCGGCTACAAGTCCGCCTGGCACTGGTGCGAGAAGGAAGCCGAGTGCCACGGTCTGGTCGGCGTGGAAGTCTTCGAGCACTACATGAAGCGCCTGTCCCAGCGCGGCTGGGGCCTGTTCCAGATCGAGCAGATCGACCTCGACAAGGGCACTGCCCAGGTACGCCTGAAGCATTCGGCCTTCGTGTACGTCTACGGCAAGGTCAACCGCAAGGTCGACTACATGTTCACCGGCTGGTTCGCCGGCGCCATGGACCAGATTCTCCAGGCGCGCGGCAGCGCGTTGCGCACCGTGGCCGAGCAGGTCTACAGCGGCGCCGAGGAAGGCCACGACGACGGCCTGTTCGTCGTCAAACCTCTCTGATCCACGACTTCGGCACCGGCGGCCCGCGGGCCGCCACCACAACAAGAAACCTCTGATCCCGTGAGGATGCCGCAATGGCTTTCGAGGCAATGTTCCAGCCGATCCAGATCGGCAAGCTGACCATCCGCAACCGCGTGCTCTCCACCGCCCACGCCGAGGTCTACGCCACCGACGGCGGCATGACCACCGAGCGCTACGTGAAGTACTACGAGGAGAAGGCCAAGGGCGGTATCGGCCTGGCCATCTGCGGCGGTTCCTCCGTGGTCGCCATCGACAGCCCGCAGGAATGGTGGAGCTCGGTGAACCTCTCCACCGACCGCATCATCCCGCACTTCCAGAACCTGGCCGACGCCATGCACAAGCATGGGGCCAAGATCATGATCCAGATTACCCACATGGGCCGCCGCTCGCGCTGGGACGGCTTCAACTGGCCGACCCTGATGTCGCCCTCGGGCATCCGCGAACCGGTGCACCGCGCCACCTGCAAGACCATCGAGCCGGAAGAGATCTGGCGGGTGATCGGCAACTACGCCCAGGCGGCACGCCGGGCGAAGGAAGGCGGCCTGGACGGCGTCGAGCTGTCCGCCGTGCACCAGCACATGATCGACCAGTTCTGGAGCCCGCGCGTCAACAAGCGGACCGACGAGTGGGGCGGCACCTTCGAGGGCCGCATGAAGTTCGGCCTGGAAGTGCTCAAGGCCGTGCGCCGGGAAGTCGGTGACGACTTCTGCGTCGGCATGCGCATCTGCGGTGACGAGTTCCACCCGGACGGCCTCACCCACGACGACATGAAGCAGATCGCCAAGTACTACAGCGACACCGGCATGATCGACTTCATCGGCGTGGTCGGCTCGGGCTGCGACACCCACAACACCCTGGCCAACGTCATCCCGAACATGACCTACCCGCCAGAGCCCTTCCTGCACCTGGCTGCCGGCATCAAGGAAGTGGTCAATGTGCCGGTGCTGCACGCGCAGAACATCAAGGACCCGAACCAGGCCACGCGCATCCTTGAGGGCGGCTACGTGGACATGGTCGGCATGACCCGCGCGCACATCGCCGACCCGCACCTGATCGCCAAGATCAAGATGGGCCAGATCGACCAGATCAAGCAGTGCGTCGGCGCCAACTACTGCATCGACCGCCAGTACCAGGGCCTGGACGTGCTGTGCATCCAGAACGCCGCCACCTCCCGCGAATACATGGGCGTGCCGCACATCATCGAGAAGACCACCGGCGTGAAGCGCAAGGTAGTGGTCGTCGGTGGCGGCCCGGCCGGCATGGAAGCGGCGCGCGTCGCCGCCGAGCGTGGTCACGACGTCACCCTGTTCGAGAAGAAGGACCAACTGGGCGGGCAGATCACCACGGCCTCGAAAGCCCCGCAGCGTGACCAGATCGCTGGCATTACCCGCTGGTACCAGCTGGAACTGGCGCGGCTGAATGTCGACCTGCGCCTGGGCACCGGCGCGGACGCCGACACCATCCTGGACCTGCGTCCCGATGTGGTGGTGCTGGCCAACGGCGGCCACCCGTTCCTCGAGCAGAACGAACACTGGGGCGCCGCCGACGGGCTGGTGGTCAGCAGCTGGGACGTGCTCGACGGCAAGGTGGCGCCGGGCAAGAACGTGCTGGTCTACGACACCATCTGCGAATTCAGCGGCATGTCGGTGGCGGACTTCCTCGCCGACAAGGGCGCCCAGGTCGAGATCGTCACCGACGACATCAAGCCGGGCGTGGCCATCGGCGGCACCACCTTCCCGACCTACTACCGCAGCATGTACCCCAAGGAAGTGATCATGACCGGCGACCTGATGCTGGAGAAGGTCTACCGCGAGGGCGACAAGCTGGTGGCGGTGCTGGAGAACGAATACACCGGCGCGAAAGAAGAGCGGGTGGTCGACCAGATCGTCGTAGAGAACGGCGTGCGCCCGGACGAGACCCTGTACTACGCGCTCAAGCAGGGTTCGCGCAACAAGGGTCAGATCGACGTCGAGGCGCTGTTCGCGATCAAGCCGCAGCCGTGCCTCAGCGAGCCGGGCGATGGCTACCTGCTGTTCCGCATCGGCGACTGCGTGGCCCAGCGCAATACGCATGCGGCGATCTATGACGCGCTGCGTCTGTGCAAGGACTTCTGATACAGGCCCGGTAAGGATCTCCGGCTGGCTCGGATAGCCCCCTCTCCCGCTTGCGGGAGAGGGCGGGGGGAGAGGGTGTTTCAGGCCATGCGCAGTGCCGGCTCGAACACCCTCTCCCTAACCCTCTCCCTGAAGGGAGAGGGGACTGGTCCGGAGTCCCCATTTCGGTCCCTGCGAGGAGACCCATGACAATGCTCAACATCATCCTCCCCATCCTGCTCTTCAGCGCCCTCGGCCTCGCCGTGTTGGGCGCCGTGAAGCGCTTTACGATGTGGCGCCGCGGCCGGCCCGCCCAGGTCGACTGGATCGGCGGCCTGCTGAAGATGCCGCGCCGCTACCTGGTGGACCTGCACCACGTGGTCGAGCGTGACAAGTACATGTCCAAGACCCACGTGGCCACCGCTGGCGGCTTCGTCGCCGCCGCGCTGCTGGCCATCCTGGTGCACGGCTTCGGCCTGCACAGCCGCATCCTCGGCTTCGCCCTGCTGGCCGCCACAGCGCTGATGTTCTGCGGCGCGCTGTTCGTTGCCAAGCGCCGCCTCGACCCGCCGTCGCGGCTGTCGAAAGGCCCTTGGATGCGCCTGCCGAAAAGCCTGCTGATGTTCTCGGCGAGCTTCTTCATCGCCACCCTGCCGGTGGCCGGCATCCTCCCGGAAGGCTTCGGTGGTTGGTTCCTGGCGGCCATCCTCGCCATTGGAGTGGCCTGGGGCGTGTCCGAGCTGTTCTTCGGCATGACCTGGGGCGGGCCGATGAAGCACGCCTTCGCCGGGGCCCTGCACCTGGCCTGGCACCGCCGTCCCGAGCGCTTCGGTGGCGGTCGTTCCACCGGCCTGAAACCGCTGGACCTGGAAGACCCCATGGCGCCGCTGGGCGTCGAGAAGCCCACCGACTTCACCTGGAACCAGCTGCTCGGCTTCGACGCGTGCGTGCAGTGCGGCAAGTGCGAAGCCATGTGCCCGGCGTTCGCTGCCGGCCAGCCGCTGAACCCGAAGAAGCTCATCCAGGACATGGTCATCGGCCTGGCTGGCGGCAGCGACGCGAACTTCGCCGGCTCCCCGTATCCGGGAAAACCGCTGGGCGAACACAGCGGCGGCCCGCACCAGCCGATCGTCGCGCTGGACGGCAAGGCGCTGGTGGATGCCGAGACCCTGTGGTCCTGTACCACCTGCCGCGCCTGCGTCGAGGAATGCCCGATGATGATCGAGCACGTCGACGCCATCGTCGACATGCGCCGCCACCTCACGCTGGAAAAGGGCGCGACCCCGAACAAGGGCGCCGAGGTGCTGGAAAACCTCATCGCCACCGACAACCCCGGCGGCTTCGCCCCCGGTGGCCGGCTGAACTGGGCGGCGGACCTGAACCTGCCGCTGCTGGCCGACAAGCAGCAGGCCGACGTGCTGTTCTGGGTCGGCGACGGTGCCTTCGACATGCGCAACCAGCGCACCCTGCGGTCCTTCGTGAAGATCCTCAAGGCCGCCAATGTCGACTTCGCCGTACTCGGCCTGGAAGAGCGCGACAGCGGCGACGTGGCCCGCCGCCTGGGTGACGAAGCGACCTTCCAGACCCTGGCCAGGCGCAACATCGCCACCCTGGCCAAGTACCGCTTCAAGCGCATCGTCAGCTGCGACCCGCACAGCTTCCACGTGCTGAAGAACGAGTACGGCGCGCTGGGCGGCAACTACCAGGTGCTGCACCACACCACCTTCATCGACGAGCTGGTGCGCAAGGGCGCGCTGAACCTCGGCCAGAGCAAGGCCGCCAGCGTGACCTACCACGACCCCTGCTACCTCGGCCGCTACAACGGCGAGTACGAAGCGCCACGCGCTGTGCTCAAGGCCATCGGCATCGAGGTCAAGGAAATGCAACGCTCCGGCTTCCGCTCGCGCTGCTGCGGCGGTGGTGGCGGCGCGCCGATCACCGACATCCCCGGCAAGCAGCGGATTCCCGACATGCGCATGGCCGACATCAAGGAAACCGGCGCTGAGCTGGTGGCCGTGGGCTGCCCGCAATGCACCGCGATGCTCGAAGGCGTGGTCGCGCCGCGCCCGGAGATCAAGGACATCGCCGAACTGGTTGCCGAGGTTCTCATCGAGGCCACCGAGGTGCCGGCAAAAAAGCCCTCGCTGGCGCGCCGTGAAGAAACGGCGGAGGTGCACTGATGAACGCGCCGGACGCCTTCGTAGGGCGCATAAAGCCAACGGCTTTATCCGCCGTCTCGACGTCATCGGCGGATAACGCTGCGCGTTATTCGCCCTACACCTGCCTGGAGCATCGAGCATGAGCGACATCATCCGCCGCGACCCGCGCGCCGAGTGGATCGCCCGCAACCGCCTGCATCCGCTGCACGCGGCCATGCAATCGGCCCAGGGCGGCGAGAGCCGCTGGATGGGCCCCAACGGCGTGGTGCGCAAGAACCCCCATGCGGTGGGCTTCATCGGCCCCAATGGCGTCAAACGCATCGACCGCTCCGGTGGCCAGCAGGGCACCGGCGGCAAGCGCAGCAGCGCTCCGGAAGTGGTGCAGCTGCCGCTGGTGATTCTCGAACAACCGGCGTTCCTGATTGCCGTGGTGCCGGACATGGTCGGCGGTCGTCTGTCCAGCCACGACCGCGATCTGCTGGGCCTGGCCCGCAAGCTCGCCGGCAGCGACGGCGCGGTGCTCACCGTGGTGTTCGGCGAGCACAAGGAAAGTGCCTTCGATACCGCCGGCGTCGACCGCCTGCTGATGATCGAAGGCAACGAGTACGACGGCTACGCCCCGGAACAACGGGTGCTGGCGTTGCGCTCGGCCAACAGCCAGTTCGCTCCTCGCCACTGGCTGCTGCCCGACAGCCGCAGTGGTGGCGGCGAGCTGGGTCGCCGGTTGGCCGCAAGCCTCGGCGAACGTCCGGCGACCCGCGTCTGGCAGGCCGAAGGCGAGCGCTGCGTCGGCCGTGCCGGTGCCGGTCAGCAGGACCTGCACCGCGAGCTGCCGCGCCTGATCCTGGCCGCTGCCGAGTGCGCCGAACCGGTCAGCGAGACCCGCCACGAAGCCCGTGCCGTGGAGCTGGACTCCAGCGTCGCGCGCAACATCCCGCGTATCGAGGACCTCGGCCCGGTGGCCGTGGACCCGGCGCAGATTCCCATGGCCGAGGCGGAGTTCATCCTCTCCGGCGGCAATGGCGTGAAGGACTGGGACCTGTTCCACCGCGCCGCTGTCGCTCTCGGCGCCACCGAAGGGGCTTCCCGCGTGGCGGTGGACGACGGCCACATGCCGCGCGCGCGCCAGGTCGGCGCTACCGGCACCTGGGTCACTGCGCGGGTCTATCTCGCCGTCGGTATCTCCGGGGCGATCCAGCACCTGCAGGGCATCGGCTCCTGCGACAAGGTGGTGGCGATCAACATGGACCCGGGCTGCGACATGATCAAACGCGCCGACCTCTCGGTGATCGGCGATTCCACGGCGATCCTCAAGGCGCTGATGGCCCTGGCCGAAGCCCATCGCAATGGAGCGGCGCGCGATGCGGCCTGAGGCGTTTTCTCCGACTGTAGGGCGCATAAAGCCGAAGGCTTTATCCGCCGCCGTAGCCACATCGGCGGATAACGCTGCGCGTTATTCGCCCTACGCCAGCTTGCAAGCCCGAGGTGGCTTATGAACGACCTGAACATCGTCGCCCTGGTTTCCATCGGCGCCCACCCGGCCTCCGGTCGTGCGCGCCGTGCCGACCAGGATGCCCGCGCGGTGGAGCTGGGCATGAGCCTCGCCGGCAAGCGTCTGCGTGTGGTGCATGCCGGTGACGCCGGCGAGGAAGCGCTGCGCGGCTACCTCGGCATGGGCCTGGACGAACTGGCGGTGCTGGAGCAGCCCGCTGGCGCCGACGCCCTGCCGGCACTGGCGGCCTATCTCGGCGACAGCGATGCGCAACTGGTACTCACCGGCACCCAGGCGGAAACCGGCGAAGGCTCGGGCATGCTGCCCTTCCTGCTGGCTGAGCGGCTGGGCTGGCCGCTGGTGGTCGGCCTGGCGGAAGTGGAGAAGGTGGAAGGCGGCAGCGCCCAGGTGCTGCAGGCCTTGCCCCGAGGCCAGCGGCGCCGGCTGAAGGTGCGCCTGCCCTTCGTCGCCAGTGTCGACAATGCCGCGCCGGTGGCTCGCCAGAGCGCGTTCGGCCCGGCTCGTCGCGGCTATCTGGAAGCCCATGAAGTGGAGGTGGTGGACGACCCGCTGCTCGCCGAAGGCAACCTGCAACCGGCGCGCCCGCGTCCCAAGCGGCTGAAGGTGATCAAGGCGAAGACCGGCGCCGAGCGCATGAAGGCCGCCACCGCCAAGGCCTCCGGCGGCACCGGGCAGGTGCTCAAGGACGTCACGGCCGAAGCGGGTGCCGAGGCGATCTTCAAGCTGCTGCGTGAAGAAGGGGTGATTCGTGTCTGACACCGCGCTCCCTGTAGGAGCGCTCGATGGGCGCGATCGCGGGCATGGCCCGCTCCTACAGATGTCCGCGCCAGCGAACCTTACGGGCGATTTTCCGGTCGAAATCATGCTGGCGGCCGGAAATCATTGAAATGACACGAGAATTATCTCGTAAGCTATTGAATTGACAGCATACGGCTTGTCAGAAGATTCCCGTTTCTGCTGGCCCCGCCGCGCCCCTTTCTTTATCCTCCGCACCCTTTGAAAGGCTTTGCGGAGGCTCCCATGCTTGATTCCACCCTCGAACAACTTGAACAGCTGGTCGCCGAACTGCTGCAGCAGAACGAAGTGCTGGTGCAGGACAACGCCGCTGTGCGTGAAGAGCTGCTCAAGGCCCGTGAGGAAAACGACAGCCTGCAGCTGTCCCTGATGGAGCAGGAAGAGAAGCACAACGCCACGGCCACCCGCCTGCAGGCGCTGATCCGCCGCGTCAGCGACAGCCGCGCCCACGCATGAGTGGCGACGGCGTCCGCGTCCTGCGCATCCTCGGGCGCGAATACAGCGTCCGGGCGCCGGCCGGTGAAGAGCGCCGGCTGCAGGACGCGGCCGCGCTGTTGCAGGCGGAGATCACCGCCAGCAAGAAGAAATTCCCCTACGTCACCAGCAATGAGCTGATGGTGCTTTCCGCGCTCAACCTCTGTGCCCGTCAGCTCGGCGCGCAGCACGGGGAGTGCGACGAGGCGGACGCCGTAGAGCGTATCGCCGCCCTCAATCGGCGGATTCTCGATCACCTGCAACGGCAGGACTGATCCCGCGCGTCTCTTTTGTACATGCAGGGCATCGCGGACGATGTTCGCGGTGCACTTTGTCGTACCCGAAACGCAGGCAAAAAAAAGGGGACACCGGGGTAAGCGGTGTCCCTTCTAAAGGAGAGTGGGCCAGGAGGCCCCTCAACCGGTGAGACGTGGCGCTTCGGACAAGTCCGCCGCGCCGGGCATAAAAGAAGGGAGTGGGGGTAACCAATCCCTGAAAGGTGAGGAAGGAGTACTCCCCCTCAACCGGTGAGACGTGCCCGGCTCGCGCCGGGCGGGTGATCAGGCGCGCAGCGGAATCAGGCGCGGGGCGATCATGTTTTCCGGCAGCAGGATGTCGGCCAGGGTGGCTTCGTCCAGGAGCTGTTCCTCGCGAACCAGTTCCAGTACGCCGCGGCCGGTTTCCAGCGCGATCTTGGCGATGCGGGTGGAGTTCTCGTAGCCGATGTACGGGTTCAGCGCGGTGACCAGGCCGATGCTGTGCTCCACCAGCTGGTGGCAGCGCTCGACGTTGGCGGTGATGCCGGTGATGCAATGCTCGCGGAGCATGTCCATGGCGCGCTGGAGCAGGCGGATCGAGTCGAAGATCTTGTAGGCGATCAGCGGCTCCATCACGTTCAGCTGCAGCTGGCCGCCTTCGGCAGCGATGGTCAGCGCCAGGTCGTTGCCCATGATTTCGAAGGCGCACATGTTCACGGCCTCCGGGATCACCGGGTTGACCTTGCCCGGCATGATCGAGCTGCCCGGCTGACGCGGCGGCAGGTTGATCTCGTTGATGCCGGTGCGCGGGCCGCTGGACAGCAGGCGCAGGTCGTTGCAGATCTTCGACAGCTTGACCGCGGTGCGCTTGAGCATGCCGGAGAACAGCACGAAGGCGCCCATGTCGGAGGTGGCTTCGATCAGGTCGGCAGCCGGGACGACCGGCTGGCCGCTGATTTCGGCCAGGCGCTCGACAGCCAGCTTCTGGTAGCCGGGGTCGGCGTTGATGCCGGTGCCGATCGCGGTGCCGCCGAGGTTCACTTCGGTCAGCAGTTCCGGCGCCAGGCGACGCAGGCGGTCGAGGTCTTCGCCCAGGGTGGTGGCGAAGGCGTGGAATTCCTGGCCGAGGGTCATCGGCACCGCGTCCTGCAGCTGGGTGCGGCCCATCTTCAGTACGCCGGCGAACTCGACGCCCTTGGCGGCGAAGGCCTGGATCAGGCTGTCGAGGCTGGCCAGCAGGGTGTCGTGGCCGAGCAGCAGGCCCAGGCGGATGGCGGTCGGGTACGCGTCGTTGGTCGACTGCGCCATGTTCACGTCGTTGTTCGGGTGCAGGTGCTTGTACTCACCCTTGGTGTGGCCCATGGCTTCGAGCGCGATGTTCGCGATGACTTCGTTCGCGTTCATGTTGGTCGAGGTGCCGGCGCCACCCTGGATCATGTCCACCACGAACTGGTCGTGGAAATCGCCACGGATCAGACGAGCACAGGCTTCGCTGATGGCGGCGTGCTTGTCTGCCGGCAGGTGGCCGAGCTTGTGGTTGGCATCGGCTGCCGCCTGCTTGACCATCGCCAGGGCGACGACCAGTTTCGGGTAGTGCGACAGCGGCACGCCCGAGAGACGGAAGTTGTTCACAGCGCGCAGGGTCTGAATGCCGTAGTAGGCGTCAGAAGGTACTTCGAGGGTGCCGAGGAGGTCTTTCTCGATGCGGAACGATGCAACAGGGGACATGACAGGGATTGTCTCAAAGGAACACGGCCAGTGCCGCGATGCCCGGTAGACTAGGGATTTCGCCTTTCGTCGGCCAATGCTGTTAAAGGCTGCCTCATGCACGAACGGCATAATGTACCCTGTGACGAATTGATGACGGCGAGCGTATGACTGTGCTACGCGCGCCCGGCTCCTGACCAATCGATCAGCGTGTGACAGCGTTGGAGTTGACGTGAACCTCGAGACCAAATGGCTGGAAGACTTCAGCACCCTGGCCACCACCCGAAGTTTTTCCCAGGCCGCTGAAAAGCGCTTTGTCACCCAGCCCGCGTTCAGCCGGCGCATCCGCAGCCTGGAAGACGCCCTCGGCCTGACCCTGGTGAACCGCCAGCGCACGCCCATCGAGCTGACCGAGGCCGGTCAGCTGTTCCTGGTCACCGCCCGCGCGGTAGTCGAGCAGCTCGGCCAGGTGGTGCGTCACCTGCACCACCTGGAAGGCGGGCAGGGCGAGGTGCTGCAGTTCGCTGCCGCGCACTCCCTGGCGCTGGGCTTCTTCCCGGCGTGGATCTCGCGCCTGCGCTCCGAGGGCCTGAACATCGCCAGCCGCCTGGTGGCGACCAACGTCGGCGAGGCGGTGCACCTGCTGCGCGAAGGCGGCTGCGACCTGATGATGGCGTTCTACGACCCGGACGCCGCGCTGCAGATGGACCCGGAAGTCTTCCCCTCGCTGCACCTGGGCCGTACCGAGATGCTGCCGGTGTGCGCGGTGAACTCCGCCGGCGTGCCGCTCTACGACCTGGACAGCGGTCAGAGCGTGCCGCTGCTGGCCTACAGTGCCGGTGCCTTCCTCGGTCGCGGGGTGAACCTGCTGCTGCGCCAGCGCAACCTGCGCTACACCACTGTCTATGAAACGGCGATGGCCGACAGCCTGAAGAGCATGGCGCTGCAGGGCATGGGCGTGGCCTGGGTGCCGCGCCTGAGCATGGAGTCGGAGCTGGCGCGCGGCGAGCTGGCGCTGTGCGGCGGCCCGCACTGGATCGTCCCGCAGGAAATCCGCCTGTACCGCTGCGCGCTGGTGCGCAAGGCGCAGATTCGCCTGCTCTGGCGCAAGCTGGAAGGCGGCCTGGGGCTGGACGAGACGCCCTGATCCGCCGTGCGGAGGCGGACGACCGGGGCTGTTCCGTTTATTTGATAAGCATTATCATTTGCGGCTTTCCAGGGTCTTCCCCTCGCGCCGGCTTCGGTGCGGACCGCTGGCGAGCCTCCGTCCCCGATGCCCCATTCCGACCGCCCGGCCGACTCCCGTGCCGCGGACGCCCCGGCGCCCGCCGAGGCACTGCCGCGCGAGGACTTCCTGCAGGTGTTCCTGACCCAGCGCCCGCGCATGGAGGCACTGGTGCGGCGTCGCGTCGGCTGCCGCGCCACCGCAGCGGACCTGGTGCAGGACCTGTTCCTGCGCTTCTGGAAGCGCCCGCAGGCACCGGTGGAAGAACTCGGCAGCTACCTGCTGCGCAGTGCGCGCAACCTCGCCATCGACCATCTGCGTGGCGAGGACTCGCGCGGCCGCACCTTGAGCGCGCTGCTGCCCGATGACGACGATGCCCAGCCTTCGCCGGAACAGGCCGTGCAGGCCGGCGCCGACCTGGCCCTCATAGAAGACGCCCTGCGCCAGTTGCCCGAGCGCACTCGCCACATCTTCCTGCTCAGCCGCGTGCACGGCCGCACCTACGGCGAGATCGCCACGGCCGTGGGGCTTTCCCAGAGCGCGGTGGAAAAACATATGATGCGCGCCCTCGATGCCTGCAAGGCGAGCCTGATGCCCGCCGCGCCGGCCACTCGCCGTGGAGCCGCTGACCGATGAAGCCTGAAATCGCCACCTCGCCCGAGGACGCCCAGCGTCAGGCGCGCCAGTGGCTGCTGCGTCTGCAGGATCGTGGCGGCGAAGCCTGGCTGGATGCTTTCCAGGCGTGGCTGGCGGCTGATCCCCGGCACGCCAGCGCCTATGCCGAAGTCGATGCGCTGTGGCAGGCCAGTGCCGCGCCGGCGCAACGGCTGGCGGCGGAGGAGGACGCTGTCCTGAACGCCTATCTGGTGCAGATGGATCGTCCCGCCATCCGCCGTGCGCAAGGTAATAACCGACGCTGGGGCTATCCGCTGGCCAGCGCCGCCTGCCTGCTGCTGATGCTCTGGGCCGGTGGCTGGTGGTCGCCGGGCAACTGGGTCACCGATCTGTCCGCCGACTACGTCAGTGCGCCGGGTGAAGTGCGCGAGATCACCCTGAACGATGGCTCGCGCCTGACCCTGGATGCCGACAGCGCCGTTGCGGTTTCCCTGGATGGCGAGCAACGCCGTGTCGACCTGCTGCGTGGTGCCGCGTCCTTTGCCGTGAAGCACCTGCCCAAGCCCTTCGTGGTGCGCGCCGGTGAAGGCGAAGCGCGGGTGCTGGGCACCGAATTCGAAGTCCGCCGCCTGGGCGAGCAGACCCGCGTCACCATCGCCGAAGGCCGCGTCTCGGTGCGTGGCAGCCGCGCGGTTGGCGTGCCGGAAGTGGTGCTCGGCGCGGGCGAACGCATCGGTATCGACGGCACCAAGCTGGGCGACGCGCAGCCCGCCGACGCCCAGGCCGCGCTGGCCTGGCGTCAGGGCTGGTTGACCTTCTACCGCGCGCCGCTGAGCGAGGTGCTGGAGCGCCTGGGTACCTACTATCCGGGGCGCATCGTGCTGCTCGATAACGAACTGGCGCAGCGTCGGGTCAGCGGCAGTTTCCGCAGCGCCGACCCACAGGCTGCGCTGGATTCGCTGCAGGCGGTGGTGGGCTTCCGCCAGCAGCCGCTGCTCGGGCGTTTCGTGCTGATTCGCTGAGCGCGAAAAATAATTCCGAAAAGGGGTGAGGTACTGCCTCGGCTGCTCCGTGTAATGGTCATGAATGCGATTTATTCGCATGTGGTATCGACCTTTCGAGCAAGTGAGCCCCCGATGATTCCGCTGCGCCGCGCTGTTCCCGAACTGTCCCTGAAACCGCTCGCCGCCTTCGTGCTCGGCACCGCCCTGGTCGCCGCGCAGGCGCCGGCCGCGTTGGCGGATGAAGTCGCCGCCAGCTCCGCGCTACTGGCGAAACATGGGTTCGCCATCACCGCCCAGCCGCTGCCCCAGGCGCTCAGCGAGTTCAGCCGGGTGACCGGCCTGAGCGTGGTCTACACCGATGAAACGCCGTACGACCTCAAGGCCCCGGCAGTCTCTGGCCAGCTCAGCGCCAACGACGCGCTGAACCGCCTGCTCGCTGGTTCCGGCTACCGCTTCCGCGCCCTCGACGGTCATACCCTGACCCTGGAGCGCCTGCCCGCCGATCCCCTGAGCCTGACCGACACCACCGTCACCGGCCAGGCCGCCGCCACCAGCTACCAGCCGGCGCCGGTGGCCTCCATCGGCCGCACCGATACGCCGGTACTGGAGACCCCGCAGAGCATCGTCACCGTCCCGGCGCAGGCGCTGCGCGACCAGAAGCCGCGCAACCTCGACGACGCGCTGGGCAACATCAGCGGCGTGACCCAGGCCAATACCCTCGGCGGCACCCAGGATGCGGTGATGAAGCGCGGCTTCGGCGACAACCGCGACGGCTCGATCATGCGTGACGGACTGCCCTCGGTGCTGGGCCGCAACCTCACCGCCACCGCCGATCACGTCGAGGTGCTCAAGGGCCCGGCCTCCGTGCTCTACGGCATCCAGGACCCGGGCGGCGTGGTCAACGTGGTGAGCAAGAAGCCGCAGCTGCAGCAGTACAACGCCGTCACCCTGCGCGGCTCGACCTTCGCCCATGGCAAGCAGGGCAGCGGCGCGCAGATCGACAGCACCGGCGCGCTGGGTGAAAGCAACCTGGCCTACCGGTTGATCGTCGATCACCAGGACGAGAACTACTGGCGCAATTTCGGCCAGCAGCGCGAGACCCTCGTTGCGCCGTCGCTGGCCTGGTTCGGCGAGGACACCACGGTCAACCTCAGCTACGAGCATCGCGAGTTCAAGACGCCGTTCGACCGTGGCACCGCCATCGATCCGCGTACCAACAGGCCGCTGGATATCCCGCGCACCCGCCGGCTGGACGAGCCGTTCAACATCACCGAAGGCCGCTCCGACCTGAGCCGCCTGGATATCGAACACCGTCTCGACGATGCCTGGAAGGCGCACTTCGCCTACGGCTGGACCCGCGAGACCTACGACGACAACCAGGCGCGGGTGACCAAGGTGAACAGCAACGGCACCGTGACCCGCCGCGTCGACGGCACCCACGGCGCGGTGAGCAGCGACAGTTTCGCCACCGCCAGCCTGAACGGCGACCTGCAACTGGGTGGCTTTCGCCACGAGCTGGTGGTCGGCATCGACAGCGAGAAGCGCAAGATCTACCGCGCCGACCTGATCCGCGACACCAAGAACACCACCCTGAACTACCTCGACCCGGTCTACGGGCAGATTTCTCCCGCTACCAGCGTCAGCGCCAGCGACAGCGACCAGACCGACAAGCTGCGCAGCGACTCGCTGTTCCTGCAGGATTCCTGGCACCTGGACGACCACTGGATTCTGGTCGCCGGCGGGCGCTACCAGATGTACGACCAGTACGCCGGGCGCGGCCGGCCGTTCAAGGCCAACACCGACATCAGCGGGCAGAAGTGGGTGCCGCGCGCGGGTGTGGTCTACAAGGTCAACGACGAGGTCTCGCTGTACGGCAGCTACACCCAGTCGTTCAAGCCCAACTCCACCATTGCGCCGCTCTCCACCGGCGAGGTGATCGACTCGGCGATCCAGCCTGAGGAGGCTTCGTCCTGGGAAATCGGCGGCAAGCTCGACATCCCCGGCCGCGTCACCGCCAACCTGGCGCTCTTCGACATCCGCAAGCGCAACGTGATGGTCACCCAGCTCGACGCCAACGGCGACAGCCGTGTCAGCACCGCCGGCAAGGTGCGCTCCTATGGCGCCGAACTGGACGTCACCGGCCAACTGAGCGAAAGCTGGAGCCTGCTCGGCAGCTACGCCTGGCTGGACGCCGAAGTGACCGATGACCCGGAGCTGGAAGGCAACCGCCTGCAGAACGTGGCGAAGGAGACCGCCTCGCTGACGGCGGTGTACGACGCCGGCTCGCTGCTCGGCGGCGACGATCTGCGTCTTGGGGGCGGCGCGCGTTATGTGGGCAAGCGCGCGGGCGATCCGTCCAACTCCTTCGAGCTGCCGTCCTACACCGTGGCCGACGCCTTCGCCAGCTACGACACCCGGCTGGGCGGGCATAACGTCGGTTTTCAGTTCAACGTGAAGAACCTGTTTGACCGCACCTACTACCCGTCGGCGGCGAACAACCTCTACGTGGCTATCGGCGAGCCGCGGCAGTTCGAGTTCTCGACCACGGTGGAGTTCTGATCCGGAAGACGCGGTCGCTTTGTAGGGTGGATAACCCGTTCCGGGTTATTTGCCCTACAGGTGAGGCGCGGGGTAGGAGTCCACCCCGCGCAGAGGCCTACATCTCGACCACGATCCGCCCTTCGATCTGCCCGGCCCGCATGCGGTCGAGAATGGCGTTGATGTCGTCCAGCTTGCCGGAGGCGACGGTGGCCTTCACCAGGCCTTCGCCGGCGAAGTCCAGGGCTTCCTGCAGGTCGGCGCGGGTGCCGACGATGGAGCCGGTGATGTGCAGGCCCTTGAGCACCACGTCGAAGATCGGCGTGGGGAAGTCGCCCGGCGGCAGGCCGACCAGCGACACGGTGCCGCCGCGACGGGCCATGCCGATGCCCTGGCCGAAGGCGCTGTTGGACACCGCCGTGACCAGTACGCCGTGGGCGCCGCCGATATCGCGCTGCACCACCTCGACCGGGTCTTCCTTCTTCGCGTTGACGGTCAGGCTGGCGCCCAGGCGCCTGGCGAGCTCCAGCTTGGCGTCATCCACGTCCACCGCCACCACGTGCAGGCCCATGGCCTTGGCGTACTGCACAGCCACGTGGCCGAGGCCGCCGATACCGGAGATCGCCACCCACTGGCCGGGGCGCGCGCCGGTTTCCTTCAGGCCCTTGTAGACGGTGACGCCCGCGCAGAGGATCGGCGCGATTTCCAGGAAGCTGACGTCCTTGGGCAGGATGCCGACGTAGTTCGGGTCCGCCAGCACGTATTCGGCATAGCCACCGTTCACCGAATAGCCGGTGTTCTGCTGGCTCTCGCAGAGGGTTTCCCAGCCGGTCAGGCAGTGTTCGCAGCAGCCGCAGGCGGTATACAGCCAGGGCACGCCGACGCGGTCGCCTTCCTTCACACGGGTGACGCCGGAGCCGACTGCAGCGACAAAACCGACGCCTTCATGGCCGGGAATGAATGGCAGGCTCGGCTTCACCGGCCAGTCGCCTTCGGCGGCATGCAGGTCGGTGTGGCAGACGCCGGACGCCTCGATCTTCACCAGGATCTGCCCGGGGCCGGGCAGTGGGACTTTGACTTCCTCGATCCGCAGTGGCTCGCCAAAGGCGTGGACGACAGCGGCTTTCATGGTCGTGGGCAGGGTCGTGGACATTGCGCTCGCTCCTTGAAGGGTGAGGGACCTGCCCCATCCGGGCAGGTTCGTGTCAGACGAGTCTGAGCCTCTGAGCCTAGGCCATCTTGAGCTGCGGCAAGCTTTTCCGCGGTCGTCGCAGGCCTTGTCGATGGTGGAATGACGAAATCGGGACCAACGGTCATGCCCAGTGCACTGCCGCACAGTCTTTGCGGTATACTGCGCCGCCTTCAAGCCGGCACTGCCCGCCGGTTTGGCCACGTACAAGCCACGCCCTCACGGAGTCGTGGCTTGTTGGTTTCTGACGCGCCCAAGAGCGCACTTGAGAGAGGCACGACGATGAGCGCACTGGTTGGCGTGATCATGGGTTCCAAATCCGACTGGAGCACCCTGAGCCACACCGCAGACATGCTGGACAAGCTCGGCATTCCGTATGAAGTGAAGGTGGTTTCCGCCCACCGTACTCCGGACCTGCTCTTCCAGTACGCCGAAGAGGCCGATGGCCGTGGCATCGAAGTGATCATCGCCGGTGCCGGCGGTGCCGCCCACCTGCCGGGCATGTGCGCCGCCAAGACCCACCTGCCGGTCCTCGGCGTGCCGGTACAGTCCTCCATGCTCTCGGGCGTCGATTCGCTGCTGTCCATCGTGCAGATGCCCGCCGGCGTCCCGGTCGCCACCCTGGCCATCGGCAAGGCCGGCGCGACCAACGCAGCCCTGCTTTCCGCCAGCATCCTGGGCGCCAAGTACCCCCAATACCACGAGGCGCTGAAGCAGTTCCGCGCCACCCAGACCGAGACGGTGCTGGACAATCCCGATCCGCGCGAGGCCTGAGTACGACCATGAAGATCGGTGTCATCGGTGGCGGCCAGCTGGGCCGCATGCTGTCCCTGGCGGGTACCCCGCTGGGCATGAACTTCGCCTTCCTCGACCCGGCGCCGGACGCCTGCGCGCAAGCCCTGGGCGAGCACATCCGCGCTGACTACAGCGACCAGGACCACCTGCGCCAGCTGGCCGATGAAGTCGACGTGGTGACCTTCGAGTTCGAGAGCGTGCCGGCCGAGACCGTGGCTTTCCTCTCGCAGTTCGTGCCAGTCTATCCGAACGCCGAGTCGCTGCGCATCGCCCGCGACCGCTGGTTCGAGAAGTCCATGTTCAAGGACCTGGGCATCCCGACCCCGGCCTTCGCCGACGTACAGTCCCAGGCCGATCTCGACGCCGCGGTAGCCAGCATCGGCCTGCCGGCGGTGATGAAGACCCGCACCCTGGGCTACGACGGCAAGGGCCAGAAGGTCCTGCGCAAGGCCGAGGACGTCACCGGCGCCTTCGCCGAATTGGGCAGCGTGCCGTGCATCCTCGAAGGTTTCGTGCCCTTCACCGGCGAAGTCTCGCTGGTGGCGGTCCGCGCCCGCGACGGCGAAACCCGCTTCTACCCGCTGGTGCACAACACCCACGAGAACGGCATCCTGCGCCTCTCCGTGGCGAGTACCGGGCACCCGTTGCAGGCGCTGGCCGAAGACTACGTCGGCCGCGTGCTGGACAAGCTGCAGTACGTTGGCGTGATGGCTTTCGAGTTCTTCGAAGTCGACGGCGGCCTGAAGGCCAACGAGATCGCCCCGCGCGTGCACAACTCCGGCCACTGGACCATCGAAGGTTCCGAGTGCAGCCAGTTCGAAAACCACGTGCGCGCCATCGCTGGTCTGCCGCTGGGCTCGACCGCGAAAGTGGGCGAGAGCGCCATGCTCAACTTCATCGGCGAAGTGCCGCCGGTGGCCGAGGTGCTGAACGTCGCCGACTGCCACCTGCACCACTACGGCAAGGCCTTCAAGGCCGGGCGCAAGGTTGGCCACGCCACCCTGCGCAGCGCCGACCTGCCGACCCTGATGGCGCGCATCGCCGAAGTCGAGGCGCTGATCGCCAAGGTCTGACGGCCCGCCGATCCAGGTGACAGGAGAAAGCCGCGTCAATCGCTGACGCGGCTTTTTTCATGGGCGATCGGCGGAGTGCTGTAAGGCCCACGAAACACTGCGGGTCGCTCTGGCGCGCGGGAATACACGGAACGCGAGGCTTTCCTACACTGTCCCATGACACGCGCGAATACGCCGCGCACATCCCACAAGGAGGGACTGTCATGGGCTTCATCGGAACCATCGTCATCGGCCTGATCGTCGGACTCATCGCACGCTTTCTGAAGCCGGGCGACGACAGCATGGGCTGGATCATGACCATCCTGATCGGCATCGGCGGCTCGCTGCTGGCGACCTACGGCGGCCAGGCGCTCGGCATCTACGCGGCCGGTCAGGCGGCAGGTTTCATCGGCGCGGTGATCGGCGCCATCGTGCTGCTGGTCATTTACGGCCTGATCAAGAAGAATTGACGGTGATTTCCGCCCCTCTCCCGCCCAGGGGGAGGGCGCAGGAAGCCCCTGCCGCCTGTGCCCGACCGGGCCCTTCGAGTCCACGATGCGCCGACCACTGCTCGCCTGCTGTCTGATCCTGCTGACTTCCCTGGCGTCCGCCGCCGAACTTCCCGAAACCGACTGGCTGTCCCTGATGCCGCCGAGCGACCGCAAGGCGCTGGAGGACATGCCGGAAATCACCCACAACGGCCCCGAGGCCAACGGCACCTTCACCAGCAAGGGCGGGCTGAAGCAGTCCGACAAGAAGCTGCCGCAGGTGATGTATTCGACCAGAACCGTGGCCGCGCTGAACGGCAAAGCGTTGCGCCTGGGCGGCTACCCGGTGCCGCTGGAGAACGACGCCAAGGGCCGTGTCACCGAGTTCTTCCTGGTGCCTTACCCGGGCGCCTGCATCCACGTGCCGCCGCCGCCGCCGAACCAGATCGTGCTGGTGCGCTACCCCAAGGGCATCCAGATCGACGACATCTACAACCCGATCTGGGTCAGCGGCACGCTGAAGGTGGAGAAGGTCAGCAATGACCTGGCCGACGCGGCCTACGCCATCGACGACGCCAAGGTGCGGCCGGTGGAAGAGAGCGACCTTTAAGTACCCCCGTCTCGAAGCTCTTTGCTACGTAGCCGGCGGCTCCCTTGTAGGAGCGCGCCATGCCCGAGATCGCGCGCATGGCGCGCTCCTACAGGTAAATACCGGCGTTGGCCGTCGGGCATGGGGCCATCAGGCCTTCAGCGGCTCGCCCCAGATTTCCACGCTCATGGTCTCGCTGCGCCCCGGCGCCACGCTCATGGCGTCGTCCATCACACGCGCGGTCTCGATGCAGAGCATGCCGGTCCAGGCATCGTCGGGCATCTGCGACAGGCGCGCGGCCTTGTCGATCCAGGGGTTCCACACCACCGCCGAGCGCGAGCCGCCGGCCTTGACGTGGATGCCGCGCTCCCACAGCGGGTCCTGGATTACCAGGGTCTTCTCCACGTCCAGGTAGACGCGGTCGGTCTCGCCGGTGAAGCGGATCAGGCCGTGCTGCTGGCGCTCCTCCCAGTTCTCCATGGCGTCCAGGTAGCGGTTGCCCTGCAGGCCTTCGATGCTCACCTGGCGGCAGTCGCTGACGGCGAAATAGGTGTGCAGCGCCTGGGTCAGCGGCAGCGGTTTGTCGCCGAGGTTGTGGGTGGTCATTTCCAGGGTCAGGCGTTCGCCGAAGCGCATCACCAGTTCCAGTCGCGCCGAGTGCGCCCAGCCGGGCAGGCCGTGGCTGGCGTCGTAGCTGAAGTGCACCGACAGCTGGCCCTGCTCGTCGGCGATGTCGTCCAGCTGCCAGTCGAGGGCGCGCACCAGGCCGTGGGCTGGCGGCTTGTCGCCCTGGTAGGCGGTGCGGATGTCCACCGGATTGCGGTCCAGGTTGCCGAACCAGGGCCAGCACACCGGCACGCCGCCGCGCACGGATTGGCCGTGGCGGTACTCGGCGGTCTCGCTCAGCCACACCAGCGGCGGCTGTTCGTGGGGCTGGTAGTTGAGCAGTTGCGCACCCTGCTGGGCGATCAGGGCTTCACCATGGGCGGTGTGGATGCGCCAGCAGGACAGTTGATCGATCTGTACCTGCTCGACGCGGGGAGTCTGGATGTCGCTGCTCATGGGGGTCTCCGGGACTGCGCTGCGAAAGTTTCAGTATCACCGATCCTTCGCGCAGCGGGCAGTTCCCGGAGAATGAAAAGATCAGCTCTGGCGCAAGGCTTCGAGCCGTTCGCGCTGCTGGCCGTCGGCATCGAGGTTGGCGGCGTCCAGCCAGCTTTCGAAGGCCCGCTGGCAGCGCGGCCATTCGCTGTCGATGATGGAGAACCACGCGGTGTCGCGGTTGCGGTCCTTCACCACCGTGGCCTGGCGGAAGGTGCCCTCGAAGACGAAGCCCAGGCGCACGGCGGCACGCATGGAACGGGCGTTGAGCGCGTTGCACTTCCATTCCAGGCGGCGGTAGCCCATCTCGAAGGCCCAGCGCGCCAGCAGGTAGACCGCTTCGGTGGAGGCCGGCGAGCGCTGCATCACGCGGCCGTAGGCGATGTGGCCGATCTCGATGCTGCCGTCTTTCGGGAAGATCCGCAGGTAGCTGAGCAGGCCGACGGCGCGGCCGCTGGTACGGTCGATCACGGCGAAGAACAGCGGATCGTTGCTCGCTGCGTTTCCCGCCAGCCAGGCGTCGAAAGGCGCGCGCTCGGGGAAGGGGCCGTAGGGCAGGTAGTCCCACAGCAGCGGGTCGGAATCCGGACCTTGCAGTGCCTGCCACAGGTCGTCGCCATGCAGGGCGACGTCCAGCGCTACGAGGTTGACGTAGCGGCCGGTCAGGGTACGGCGTTCCGGGCTGGCGGCGGGGCGCCAGTTCAGCAGGGGTTGTTCGTTCATGGGCGCTCCGGCTCAGAGGATCTTGCGGTACTGGACGAACCCGGAGCGGTCGGCAATCCGGTCATAAAGGAACATGGCGTCGGTGTTGCTCTCGTGGGTCAGCCAGTGCACCCGCGAGGCGCCATTGGCGCGGGCGTCGGCGTAGACGTGCTCGATCAGCTGCGCGCCGATGCCGCCGCCGCGCTGGCCTTCGGCAACGAACAGGTCCTGCAGGTAGACGTAGTCGCCCTGGGTCCAGCAGGAACGGTGGTAGATGAAGTGCACCATGCCGATGGCCACGCCATCGCGCCAGGCGAGGGCCGCGTGCATCGGTTCGGCCGCATCGAGGAAGCGCTGCCAGGTGACGGCTGTGGTGGCCTCGTCGATGGTGGTCTTGTAGAAGCGCTGGTAGCCCTGCCAGAGCGGCAGCCAGGCGGTGTGATCAGCGGCGCTGATCGGGCGGATCTCGACGGCGGAAGACATGCTGACAACCTTGTGTGCGTTGGAATGCTTCCAGACTAGGTCGGGAATTGGTTCTGCTAAAGAGCCATTCATGGTGAAATCAAGGGAACCATTGCCGTCGTCCTGGTAGCCTTCTCCATGAGCGTCCCGTTGCCTTTCAACCCTTCCGGTATTCGTCTCGATCCGGCCCGCCCGCTGGGCGTGCAACTGTTTCAGGCGTTGCGCGAGCGCATCCTCGATGGTCGTCTCGCGGCCCGCTCGCGGCTGCCGGCCAGCCGCGATCTGGCTTCATCGCTGGGGGTTTCCCGCAATACCGTGGTGCGCGCCTACGAGCAGCTCTACGCCGAGGGTTACATCGAAGGCCGCACGGGCGATGGCACCTATGTGGCGGAGCGGGTTCAGCCCTCGGTCGATGCGGTTCGCAGCGAAGCCCGCAGCCCGGATGCGCCCTCGCTGGAGCGCCTCGCGCGGCACCATCTGCCGCTGCCGCCCACCGGCGCGCCACGGGCGTTCCGGGTCGGCGTGCCGGCCTTCGACCTCTTCCCCTTCGATACCTGGGCGCGGCTGCAGGCGCGCTTCTGGCGCGATCCGCCGCTGGATTGCCTGGGTTACGGCGACCCGGCCGGCGAGCAGCGCCTGCGCGAACTGGTCGCCGCCTACCTGCGTACCACCCGTGGTCTGCACTGCGACGCCGGACAGATCATCATCACCAGCGGCGCCCAGCAGGGCATCGCGCTGTGCGCCCAGGTGCTGCTCGCCGAAGGTGACGGCGCGGCCATCGAGAACCCCGGTTACCGCGCCGCCGGCCATGCATTCGCCACGGCGGGTGCGCGCCTGCACGGTGTGCCGGTGGATGCCGATGGCCTGTGCACGGCGCAGCTGGAACAGCTGCCGGACTGCCGGCTGGTCTACGTCACGCCGTCGCACCAGTACCCCACCGGCGTGACCCTGTCGCTGGCGCGGCGCCTGGAGCTGCTGGAGTGGGCCGAGCGCAGCGGTGGCTGGATAGTCGAGGACGACTACGACGGCGAGTACCGTTACAGCGGCACGCCGCTGATGCCGCTGGCGGCGCTGGATCGCCATGGCCGCGTGCTCTATGTCGGCACCTTCTGCAAGATCGCCTTCCCGGCGCTGCGCCTGGGCTACCTGGTCGTGCCGCCGGCACTGGCGCAGGCCTTCGCCCGCCGCCGTGCGCTGGATGTGCGGCATTCCGAAGTCGGCACCCAGCGGGTGATGGCGGACTTCATCGCCGAAGGACACTTCCAGCGCCACGTCCGCCGGATGCGCCGCGCCGCCCGCAGCCGTCGCGACGCGCTGTTGCGCGGCTGGCCGGAGGTGGCTGGGTGCGCGCCGATGCCAGCTGTCGAGGCGGGATTGCACCTGTGCGTGCGCGTCGACAGCCGCGAACGCGAGCTGGAACTGGTGCAGCGCGCGGCGGCGGTTGGCGTAGAGGTGAACGCCCTGAGCGATTACTGGTTGCCGGAGTCCAGCGAGCCAGCGGATCAGCGTGCCGGACTGGTGCTGGGCTTTGCCGCAGTGCCGGAGGCGCGGATCGCCGAGGCACTCAAGGCACTGCGCAAGGCCTGGGCTCGAACGTAGGGCGGATAACTGTTTACGGTTATCCGCCATCCGGGCTTCGCGGCAATCGAGGCGGCGGATAACGCTTGGGGCGTTATGCGCCCTACGGTCGGCTGGGGTTTTTCCGGAGGCTTGTAACTTCCGGCTATTTCCTTAGCTGCCTTACGAAGTTGGCGGGAGGCACTAGGCTCCCTAGAATATCGCCCCTCTCGAAAATGCCCCGGAGTCGCCATGAGTCTAGCCCTGTCCACCGTTCCCGAGCGCAAGTCAACGGCGCCCTGGGTCGCCTTCCTCCTGCTGCTGGCGGGCGCGCTGTTCCTCGCCCAGGTGGTGAGCGGCCGGCAGGCATTGCTGTTCCTGGTCGGCGGCGCGCTGGGGCTGACGCTCTACCACGCCGCCTTCGGCTTCACTTCCGCCTGGCGCGTGTTCATCCGTGAACGCCGTGGCGCCGGATTGCGTGCGCAGATGGTGATGCTGGCGCTGGCCGTGCTGCTGTTCTTCCCGGCCCTGGCCGCCGGCACGCTGTTCGGCGAACCGGTGAAGGGGCTGGTGTCGCCGGCCGGTACGTCGGTCATCGTCGGCGCCTTCATCTTCGGCATCGGTATGCAGCTGGGCGGCGGTTGCGCCTCCGGCACATTGTTCACTGTCGGTGGCGGCAACGCGCGGATGCTGGTGACGCTGCTGTTCTTCATCGTCGGCTCGGTGGTCGCCACCCACCATATCGGCTGGTGGTTCGCCCTGCCGTCGCTGCCGCCGACCTCCATCGTGCAGTCGCTGGGCCTGTTCCCGGCGCTGGCGCTGAGCCTCGCGCTGTTCGCCGCCATCGCCGCCGTCAGCGTGGTGCTGGAGCGACGCCGACATGGCGTGCTGGAGCTGATCGCCAGCAATGGCGAGAAGGGCATCGGCCGGTTCTTCCGTGGCCCCTGGCCGCTGGTGTGGGGCGCCGTGGCGCTGGCGCTGCTGAACTTTGCCACCCTGGCGCTGGCCGGGCGTCCGTGGGGCGTCACATCGGCCTTTGCCCTGTGGGGCGCGAAGGCGTTCGAGAGCCTCGGCATCGCCGTCGACCAGTGGGCCTTCTGGCAGGTCGAAGCCAATGCCAAGGCGCTCGCCGCGCCGGTCTGGCAGGACGTCACCAGCGTGATGGACTTCGGCATCATGATCGGCGCGCTGCTGGCTGCCGGTCTCGCCGGCCGTTTCGCCCCGAGTCTGAAGATCCCGGCGCGCTCGCTGATCGCAGCAGTCATCGGCGGCCTGTTGCTGGGCTACGGCGCGCGCCTGGCCTACGGCTGCAACATCGGTGCGTACTTCAGCGGCATCGCTTCCGGCAGCCTGCACGGCTGGCTGTGGCTGGTGGCGGCGTTCTTCGGCAACGCGGTGGGCGTGCGTCTGCGCCCGATCTTCTTCCCCGCCGAGCGCGTGGAAGCGCGCCTGACCGGCTGCTGAGTCAGGCTGGGCGGGGCGTCTCGCGCTCCGCCCAGTAGGTCTGTCGGTGGCCGCGGGCCTGGTAGTCCTGCGCCAGGGCTTCGGCCTCGGCACGGCTCAGCTGGCGGCGCATGACGAAGCGGTTGCCGTTGTCGTCCAGGCGCAGCAGGCACCAGTCCCGCTCCTCAGGCATTGAAGGTCGACGTCTTGCGCAGGCGCAGCGCGAGCATGATGAGCAGGGCGCCGAAGAACACCGAGTAGGCGCCGATCACCCAGGCCACGGCGATCGCCCCGGCTCCCGGATTGCCGATCATCAGCACGCCGAACAGCACCGATACCGCGCCGGAAAGCCCCAGCCACCATTCGTTCTGCAGCGCCTTGCGCAGGCGGATTGCGGCGATGATCTGCAGCACGCCCATCACCAGCGCCCAGCCGGCGATCAGCATCAGCAGGCCCAGCGCGGTCAGCTGCGGCCAGAGGAAGGCGATCAGCCCGGCGGCGATCCCCAGCAAGCCCACCAGCACCAGCGGCCACAGCGGCCGGCCGGATTCGCGCATCTGTGCGGCGGCGATCAGCGTGAACAAGCCGTCGACGAAGGCATAGGCGCCGAAGAACAGCACCATCACGGTCAGCACGATGCCCGGCCAGACCATGGCCAGGATGCCGAACAGCAAGGCAGCGACGCCGCGCAGGGCGATCCATTTCCAGTGGCGGCCCAGGGCTTGCCAGAGCGGGTGTTGCGACATGGCGGCGATCCTCGCGAGGGGTATGGCTGAAACCATAGTCGCTGGCGCGCGGCGCAGGCCCTGACATGGGGCAAAAGAAAGCCCGGCATGGCCGGGCTGTGAAAGGCCCGTCGCAACGGGCAGGTGCCGTCAGGCGACGTCACCGGGGAGAGCGGCTGCGACACATCCGGCGCGGATTCTGCGATCCTTGCCGGTGGCGTAGCGATGAACGGTACGGGCCCCGCCATGCGGGCGCCTCGGAGCTGTTGATGCAACGCAGCATATTCTTAGTTGATTGAGCGTTCAATAAAAAACGAATAGACTGGCCCACATTATCGCCGGACGGCACAGGTACGCCCGGCGAAGAGGAGATTGAAAAATGCCCAAGGTCGGTATGCAGCCGATTCGCCGCTCCCAGCTGATCCACGCGACCCTCGAGGCGGTGGACCAGGTGGGCATGAGCGACGCCAGCATCGCCCTGATCGCCCGCCTGGCGGGGGTCTCCAACGGCATCATCAGTCACTACTTCCAGGACAAGAACGGGCTGCTGGAAGCGACGATGCGACATTTGATGTCGGCATTGAGCAAGGCTGTCGCCGAGCGCCGCGCTACCTTGCGCAACGACGAACCGCGCTCGCACCTGCGGGCCATCATCGCCGGCAACTTCGATAGCTCCCAGGTCAACGGCCCGGCCATGAAAACCTGGCTCGCGTTCTGGGCGACCAGCATGCACCAGCCGGCGCTGCGCCGACTGCAGCGGATCAACGACCACCGGCTGTATTCGAACCTGTGCAGCCAGTTCCGCCGCGAACTGCCGCTGGTCCAGGCCCGCAGCGCCGCTCGCGGCCTGGCCGCGCTGATCGACGGCCTCTGGCTGCGGGGCGCGCTCTCGGGCGATGCCTTCGACACCGAGCAGGCGTTGGCGATTGCCTACGACTACCTCGACCAACAACTGGCCAAGCGCCCCGGATAGCGGGCGCAGCCTTGCGCTGACACCGACAAGAGAGGACCACCGCACCATGGCTCGATTCGAAGTACAGAAGCTCTACATTGGCGGTCGCTACGTGGAAGCCACCAGCGGCGCCACCTTCGAGACCATCAATCCGGCCAACGGTGAAGTCCTCGCCCAGGTACAACGCGCCTCGAAGGAAGACGTCGAGCGCGCCGTGCAGGCGGCGGTGGAAGGGCAGAAAGTCTGGGCGGCGATGACCGCCATGCAGCGCTCGCGCATCCTGCGTCGCGCCGTGGACATCCTCCGCGAGCGCAATGACGAGCTCGCCGAGCTGGAAACCCTCGACACCGGCAAGCCGCTGGCCGAGACCCGCTTCGTCGACATCGTCACCGGCGCCGACGTGCTCGAGTACTACGCCGGTCTGGTGCCCGCCATCGAGGGCGAGCAGATCCCGCTGCGCGACACCAGCTTCGTCTATACCCGCCGCGAGCCGCTGGGCGTGGTCGCCGGCATCGGCGCCTGGAACTACCCGATCCAGATCGCCCTGTGGAAATCCGCCCCGGCCCTGGCCGCGGGCAACGCGATGATCTTCAAGCCCAGCGAAGTCACCCCGCTGACCGCGCTGAAGCTGGCCGAGGTCTACACCCAGGCCGGCCTGCCCGATGGCGTGTTCAACGTGCTCACCGGCAGCGGCCGCGAAGTCGGCCAGTGGCTGACCGAACACCCGCTGATCGAGAAGATTTCCTTCACCGGTGGCACCTCCACCGGCAAGAAGGTCATGGCCAGCGCTTCCAGCTCCTCGCTCAAGGAAGTCACCATGGAGCTGGGTGGCAAGTCGCCGCTGATCATCTTCGAGGACGCCAACCTCGACCGTGCCGCCGACATCGCCGTCATGGCCAACTTCTTCAGCTCCGGCCAGGTCTGCACCAACGGTACCCGCGTGTTCATCCCGCGCAACCTGCAGGCGCGCTTCGAGGCCAAGGTGCTGGAGCGCGTCAAGCGCATCCGCCTGGGCAACCCGCAGGACGAGAACACCAACTTCGGCCCGCTGGTGAGCTTCCCGCACATGGAGAGCGTTCTCTCCTACATCGAGTCCGGCAAGGAACAGAAGGCCCGCCTGCTGTGCGGTGGCGAGCGCGTCACCCAGGGCGAGTTCGGCAAGGGCGCGTATGTCGCGCCGACCGTGTTCACCGACTGCCGTGACGACATGACCATCGTCCGCGAGGAAATCTTCGGGCCGGTCATGAGCATCCTCGTCTACGACACCGAAGACGAGGCCATCCGCCGCGCCAACGACACCGAGTACGGTCTTGCCGCTGGCGTCGTGACCCAGGACCTGGCCCGCGCGCACCGGGCGATTCACCGCCTGGAAGCGGGCATCTGCTGGATCAACACCTGGGGCGAGTCGCCGGCCGAGATGCCGGTTGGCGGATACAAGCAATCGGGTGTCGGTCGTGAGAACGGCCTGACTACCCTGGCTCACTACACTCGCATCAAATCCGTACAGGTAGAGCTGGGCGACTACACCTCGGTGTTCTGATCGCCGCGATCGAGCCATGAAAGGCCGGTCGCAGGCATGACTCCCTGACCACCGGCCATTCCCAACACGCAGACACCGGCGCGCACGCGTCGCGGGCGGTGTCGTGCCTGAAAAAGAGGAAGGCCTGCATGTCCCAGGAATACGACTACATCATCATCGGCGCGGGTTCCGCCGGTAACGTACTGGCTACCCGCCTGACCGAGGACGCCGACGTCAGCGTGCTGCTGCTCGAAGCCGGCGGCCCGGACTACCGCGCCGACTTCCGCACGCAGATGCCGGCGGCGCTGGCCTACCCGCTGCAGGGCCGTCGCTACAACTGGGCGTACCTGACCGACCCGGAGCCGCACATGAACAACCGCCGCATGGAGTGCGGACGCGGCAAGGGCCTGGGCGGCTCCTCGCTGATCAACGGCATGTGCTACATCCGCGGCAACGCCATGGACTTCGATGGCTGGGCGCAGGAGAAGGGGCTGGAAGACTGGACCTACCTCGACTGTCTGCCGTACTTCCGCAAGGCCGAGACCCGCGACATCGGCCCCAACGACTACCACGGCGGCAATGGTCCAGTGAGCGTCACCACGCCCAAGGCTGGCAACAACCCCCTGTTCCACGCCATGGTCGAGGCCGGCGTGCAGGCCGGTTACCCGCGTACCGAGGACCTCAACGGCTACCAGCAGGAAGGCTTCGGTCCGATGGACCGCACCGTCACCCCGCAAGGACGGCGCGCCAGTACTGCCCGTGGGTACCTGGACCAGGCCCGCGAGCGGCCGAACCTGACCATCGTCACCCATGCGCTGACCGACCGCATCCTGTTCAGCGGCAAGCGCGCCATCGGCGCGACCTATCTGCATGGCGATGACAACGCGCTGAAGGAAGTCCGCGCGCGCCGTGAAGTGCTGGTGTGCTCCGGCGCCGTCGCTTCTCCCCAACTGCTGCAGCGCTCCGGCGTCGGCCCGTCCGCGCTGCTGCGTGACCTGGGCATCGAGGTCGTGCATGACCTGCCCGGCGTCGGCCAGAACCTCCAGGACCACCTCGAGATGTACCTGCAGTACGCCTGCAAGCAGCCGGTGTCGCTGTACCCGGCGCTGCAATGGTGGAACCAGCCGCAGATCGGCGCCCAGTGGATGTTCCTCGGTACGGGGCTGGGCGCGAGTAACCAGTTCGAGGCGGGCGGTTTCATCCGCAGCCGCCCGGAATTCGAGTGGCCGAACATCCAGTACCACTTCCTGCCGGTGGCGATTAACTACAACGGCAGCAACGCGGTGAGCGAGCACGGCTTCCAGGCTCACGTCGGCTCCATGCGCTCTCCCAGCCGCGGGCGGATCAACGTGACGTCCCGTGATCCGCGCAAGCACCCGAGCATCCTGTTCAACTACATGTCCTGCGAGCAGGACTGGCAGGAATTCCGCGACGCCATCCGCATCACCCGCGAGATCATGAACCAGCCGGCACTCGATCCCTATCGTGGTCGCGAGATCAGTCCGGGCCTGGACAAGCAGAGCGATGCCGACCTCGATGCCTTCGTCCGCGAACACGCAGAAACGGCTTTCCACCCGTCCTGCTCCTGCAAGATGGGCGACGACGACATGGCGGTGGTCGATGGCGAAGGCCGCGTGCACGGCATGCAAGGGCTTCGGGTGATCGACGCGTCGATCATGCCGCTGATCATCACCGGCAACCTCAACGCCACCACGATCATGATGGCCGAGAAGCTCGCCGATAAGGTGCGCGGTCGCCCGTCGCTGCCGCGTAGCACCGCCGACTACTTCAAGGCCGAAGGTGCACCGGTACGCGGGAAACCGCAGCGCTGATTCTGAAAGATAGAAACGAAAACGCCGGCGAGAATGCCGGCGTTTTCAGTTTTCATCCACGACGTGGAGGAACCGGTCGGGTACGCCCGCTACCGTCGATGGCAACGAAGACGAACACTGCCTCGGTGACCTTGCGCCATTCGCTGGACAGCGGGTCATCGCTCCATACCTCGACCAGCATGCGGATCGAGCTGCGGCCCACTTCCAGGGTCTGGGTATAGAAGGAGAGCTGCGCGCCGACAGCGACCGGGACCAGGAAGGCCATGCGGTCGATGGCTACCGTGGCCACGCGGCCTCCGGCAATGCGGCTGGACATGGCGGTTCCGGCGAGATCCATCTGCGCCACCAGCCAGCCACCGAAGATGTCGCCAAAGCCGTTGGTCTCGCGCGGCAGGGCGGTGATCTGCAAGGCCAGGTCGCCTTGCGGGATAGGATCTTCTTGTTCGAGCTCGATCATAGGTAAGGGCCTCTTGCCCCCGGCGTACTCATGGTGAGGGTATGGAAAAACTCTCCCAAGACACCTGCCGGCGCAAGGCCTTGGGACAGCTTTTGATCGGCCTGCCCGCATTATATAGAGGGAGGACCGGCGCGACGACCGCAGGATGGGATGAAATTCCCGCGGGCGCGGCCGCTGTGTCGCCTCCGCGCAATTTGCTATGGTGCGGCACCTGCGGCTGCCGGCCGCAGCCTCCTTGCCTGCAGAGATAACAAGCACCATGCCTTCTGTGAACGCTCCTGCCGCGCCCGCGTCACGTCCGTTGACCCGCAGCGACTACAAGACTCTTTCGCTGTCCGCCCTGGGCGGCGCCCTCGAGTTCTACGACTTCATCATCTTCGTGTTCTTCGCCACCGTGGTCGGCAAGCTGTTCTTCCCCGCCGACATGCCCGACTGGCTGCGCCAGCTGCAGACTTTCGGCCTGTTCGCCGCCGGCTACCTGGCCCGTCCGCTGGGTGGGGTGGTGATGGCCCACTTCGGCGACCTGCTGGGCCGCAAGAAGATGTTCACCCTGAGCATCTTCCTGATGGCCGTTCCCACGCTGATCATGGGCTTGCTGCCCACCTACGCGCAGATCGGAATCTGGGCGCCGCTGGCGCTCCTGCTGCTGCGTGTCATCCAGGGCGCAGCCATCGGTGGTGAGGTCCCGGGTGCCTGGGTGTTCGTAGCCGAGCACGTCCCCCATCGTCATGTGGGCTATGCCTGCGGCACGCTCACGTCGGGTCTGACCGCGGGCATCCTCATCGGTTCGCTGGTCGCGACCCTGATCAACAGCGTCTACAGCGCCGAGGAAGTGCAGGGCTACGCCTGGCGTATTCCGTTCCTGCTGGGCGGCATCTTCGGTCTGTTCTCCGTCTACCTGCGCCGCTGGCTGCACGAGACGCCGGTATTCGCCGAGCTGCAGCTGCGCAAGCAACTGGCCGATGAGGTGCCGCTGGGTGTGGTGGTGCGTGAGCATCGCCCGGCCATCGTGCTGTCCATGCTACTGACCTGGGTGCTGTCCGCCGGCATCGTGGTGGTGATCCTGATGACCCCGTCGGTGCTGCAGACCGTCTATGGCTTCGACGCGGCTACGTCGCTGAAGGCCAACAGCGTGGCTATCGTCTGCCTGAGCGTCGGCTGCATCCTGTCCGGGCGTCTCGCCGACCGTTTCGGCGCGGGCCGCACCTTTATATATGGAAGCATCCTGCTGGGCGTCGTCTCCTGGACCTTCTACACCAGCCTCAAGGCGCATCCGGACTGGCTGTTCCCGCTGTATGCGGTCACCGGCCTGTGCGTCGGCGTCATCGGTGCGGTGCCTTACGTGATGGTCAACGCCTTCCCGGCGGTGGTGCGCTTCACCGGCCTGTCCTTCTCCTACAACCTGGCCTACGCCATCTTCGGAGGCCTGACACCCATGGTGGTTGCCCTCCTTATGAAGGAAGACCCGCTGGGCCCGGCTTATTATGTAGTGGCGCTGTGCGTGGTTGGCCTGCTGGTGGGTGCCTACCTGTTGCGCCAGGAGCGCAGGTTGGTAGGGCAGGGAATGGCCATAAACTGATCGACCGGACAGTTTTTTGCAGAAAGTTTAAATTAGTCGTTGACGGCCGATTTAAACTCCCTATAATGCGCACCACTCCCAGCGACGAAGCGCTGAAAGAACTTGAAAATCAAGTACTTACAGAGATTTGAAGTTGAGAGTGGTGGT
>NZ_JACVBG010000006.1:0-176528 GCF_014852215.1 Pseudomonas sp. PDM19
CGGCAGGTAGCGCGTCCAGACCATGCCCAGGCCGGCACTGAACAGCACCAGCAACACCCAGGGCATCAGCCGCCGCGCACGCTTGCCGATGCCCTGCTCCACCTGGCGCATTACCGCAGCCGGCACGGACTTGCGCACGCTCTCGAAGATCAGCACCTCGAAGAACACCGTGCCGATGAACATCAGCGCGGCGAACAGGTGCAAGGTCAGCAGGATCGGATAAATCATGGCGCGGGTATCTCCAGGGCCAGCAGGGTCTGATGAAGGACCGCCGCCGCTTGATCGGCGGTGTGTCCACTGAGGTCGAACGGACGAAGCGAGCCGTCGTTGACCAGCACGAAGCGCTCGACGAGGCCGACCAGTTCGCCGGGGTGGTGGCTGACGCACAGCAAGGCCGCACCCGAGCTGGTCAACCAGTCGCGGCAAAGATCAAGCAGCGATTCGCGCAGCGCCGGGTCCAGCGCGCTGAATGGCTCGTCAAGCAGCAGCAGGTCCGGCTCAACCGAGAAAGCGCGCGCCAGGGCAACGCGCTGTGCCATGCCCCCGGACAATTGATTCGGCCAGGCGCGCCCGTGGCCGGCGAGGCCGACTCGCTCCAGCCAAAGGCTGGCCAGCCGACGCACCGTCGTACGGTCGTGGCCGATGGCGCGCAGGGGGATTTCCAGGTTCTCCGCGACCCGGCACCAGGGCAGCAGGCGCGGCTCCTGGAATGCCAGTACGGGATGACGGAATCCGTTGTCCGCTCGCCCCCGATGGGGCCTCAGGAGGCCGGCCGCCAGACGCAACAGGCTGCTCTTGCCGGCGCCGCTGGGCCCGAGAATGCCAACCCGCTCACCGGGTAGCAGGCGCAGGGAAGCGTCGGCGAGTACACGCCGTTGGCCCAGCCGCAGATCGACTCCGTACCACTCAAGCATGGGCGGCCTCCTGCCAACGGCCCATGCGCCGCTGCAGCGGCTGCAGCAGGAGGAACTCCAGTGCGGCGACCAACAGCAGGATAAGCAGAGTCCAGGCATACAACCCGGCGCTGTCGAACGTACTGCGCGCGTTAGCCAGCGCGAAACCGGCTCCACTTTCCGCGCCAAGCACTTCAGCCATCACCACCAGGCGCACGCCGCCGCAGGTGGCGATCAACAGTGCCGCTCCAAGCGGCGCGGTCAATGAAGGGATATAGAGCCGCCGCAACTTCTGCCAGGGACTGAAGCGGTAGACCCGCGCCATCTCCAGCAGGCCGCGGTCAACCATCTGCATGCCCTTGACGGTGTTCACGTACATGCCCGGCGCCAGCATCAACACGCTGATCAGCACCACCATGGCCGAGCCCAGGCCGACCCACAGCATCGCCAGCACCACGACCACCACTGGCGGCACCGACATCAACAGCCAGCGCAGGGGTTCCAGCAGACCGCGTACACGAGCGTCCAGCCCGGCCAGCAGGCCCAGACAGAAGCCCAGCAGGCAACCCAGTCCAACACCCAGGACGATGCGCAGCAGACTGGCGCCGGCATGAAGACGGAAGTCGGCCTCGAAAGGCAGGCGAGCCATGGCTTGCAGCGTCTGCCCGGGAGTTGCCATGAGCAGCGAGCCCAGGCGCATCGCCAGCAGTTGCCAGCCCACCAGCAACAAGGCGCCACCCAGCACGGCCCAGCGTCGGGAAGTCATTCGACTCATCTCACGGCCCATAGAAGCTCGCAGATGGCATGGAGCCACCGATGGCCTGTGGATGGCGTTCGGCGATCAGGCCGAACAGCGCCTCCAGAGGCCCGCGTGCGGCGCTGGCGGCAACACTGTCCAGGCGCGTGACGCGGATGGACTCCTCGACCGCCTCCACCGGCAAGTGCGGCAGGTGCCGATGCACCAGCTCCGCGCAGTCCCGCGGCTGCGTACTGCACCAGCGGGCGGACTCGGCATAGGCGGCCTCCACTGCGCGCGCCAACTCGCCGTCCTCGGCGCGCTGCGGGCTGCTCATCAGTCCTGCCTGAGGCAGTTCAGGCTGTTGAGCGAAGGCCTGCTTCCAGGCGCTCTCCAGACTTTGCACACGGTAGAGCGGCGCCCCACCCTTGCTGCGGTTGCGCCAAAGCAGCAGGGACACCGCCGGCTCCACCAGCAGGGCGTGATCGGCGCGACCGGCCAGCAGCAGCGCCTGGGCGTCCTGGCCGTCGCGGACCGGGCGCAGCGTCAGGTCCTTGCCCGGCTTCAGGCCATGGCTGAGCAACAGCTCATCGATCAGGATCGCCGGCAGATCGCGCTGGAAAGGCAGCACCACGTCCTTGCCGGCCAGGTCGGCGAAGCCTTTCACCTGAGGGTCGCGGCTCACCAGCCAGATGATTCCCCACACAGAGACGTTGAGCAGCCGCACGTGCTGCCCGCGCCCAGCCATCAGCGCCGGCAGGTTCACCGGGACAGCGCTGTAGTCGAGTTCGTTCTTTGCCAGCAGCACGCGCAGCTGGTCGGGGTTCTGCCAGAGGTGGAATTCGACGCGCTCGGCGTACTCCGCCAGGGCATTGGTTTCCACCATGTGCAGCAGCGGAAAGCTGACCACCGCGCCGGGGCCACCCAACCGCAAAACCTTTTCCCGGGCCATGCCGGCCGGGGACGCCAGGCAGGTGCCGGCGACCAGTGCAAGTGAAAGGAAGAGGCGCGGTAGCCTCCGATTGATTGATATGCGAATAAGTCTTATCTTCATTCACAAATCATTGCAGCCCGCACGCTCATCACGAATGACAAATGTTAAGTTCGCGCCAGATCGTGGTGAATGCCTGCGATTGTTGGGCGCCCTCCCCCAGTTCTCCGACCTGCCGGACGCCCTCATGGCCGGATTGTGTGAGTCGGCAACCTTGCTCCGCGCTGAAGCCGGCAGGCTGTTGTTCCGCGAAGGCGACCCTGCCGAGCATTTCCTGCTGGTACGGCGTGGCTGTGTGGAAATGCTGCGCTTCACCTGCGATGGCGAGGAGCGCGTCTTCCACCTGTTCCGCGAAGGTCAGTTGATCGCTGAAGCGGCCATGTTCATGCCTCACGGCCGCTACCCGATGAACGCCCGCAGCCAGGGCAGCGGCGAGTTCTTCCGACTGAGCCGCAATGCGCTGCGCAAGGCCTGCGAGGATCATCCGCCGCTGGCCATGCGCATGCTGGAAAACCTCAGCCTGCGCCTCTACCGCCAGGTGAACGAGGTCGACTGGCTGACGGCGAGTTCCGCCTCCCAGCGTCTGGCCGCCTATCTGCTCGGCCTGCACCGTCGCCAAGGCGAGCGTCTCAACCTGCCGATCAGTCAGCGCCAGCTCGCCACACACCTGGGTATTCGCCCGGAATCACTCAGCCGGTTGCTGTCCGATTGGCAGCAGGCCGGACGCATCCAGGGGCGACTCCGGCAATGGCTGCTGTGCGACCTCACCTACTTGCAGGACCTGGCCAGCCCGGCAGTACGTTCTTTCTGAGCGGGCCGGATTTCGGCTATCGCTTCAACTGGTCGGGGTAGCAGCCTGGAAAGGCACGCAGCGATGGAACGCGCACCATGTTCAGCATGGTTGGTTTTCGCCGCGAGCCGATCCCGCAAGGCATCGCGGATAATCTCAGCGCTCAATTCACCGATGCAACCGCAACACCGCCTCCAACTCCTCGCGCAGCCAGGGCTCGTCGATCTCCGGCAGGCGCTGGGTTATCTGCCGGGCGACCCAGCGCTGGCCGCGGCCAATGAAGTCGAAGCGCAGTTCCAAGTCATCAATGGCCATGGCGCTGGCGTGGAAGTCACCGACGCCGGTATCGGGCGTGACACCCAGGCGTTCCAGGCATCGGCGCAGACGCCGGCAGCTTTCCGCCTCGCCCTGATGCAGATGCTCCAGGCGATTACGTGCCACCAACTCCTCGGCCTGCCGCAGGCTGTCGAGCATCACCCGCGCACCGGCACGCTCGGCGCGCATCAGCGTCTGCAACCAGTCAATCAGTTCGTCGGACATGAAGCCCTCCAGGTCTTGGCGAGAGCCCATCCTAGACTGCCTCATGAAGTGGTTTTAAATGAATTGAATTGCACTGACGCTGCAATTTCTCGAATGCATCCAGCTTGCGCTGTACCTCTTCATTTCCGCTGCGTCGCTCGTCGGCGTTGATCCCGGACAAGGCATTGCAGAGCCGCCGCATGCCAACACCCCACCTTAAGATCAAAGTTATTGCACTTATGCAGCATTATTATTCGTTTGTTGCATCCATCGCGTCTGTTCAGACTGATCGGGCTCCCTGCGGCGAATTGCCTCCTAACTGCCTAGTTCGCCTTGCCGCATTCGTGCGGGCAGGGAGCCGCCAGTCAACCGGAGTACGACGGAATCAAGATGGACAGCGCGATACCCCTCGATCAGCACACCTCCCGCGACGCCGAATACAACTACGACATCGTTCGCCGCTTCACCCTCACCACCCTGGGCTGGGGCATCCTCGGGATGCTCATGGGCGTGTTCATCGCCGCCCAATTGGTGTGGCCGCAACTGAGCCTGGAGATGCCCTGGACCAGCTTCGGGCGCATCCGGCCGATCCACACCAACCTGGTGATCTTCGCCTTCGGCGGCAGCGCGCTGTTCGCTACCTCCTTCTACGTGGTGCAACGCACCTGCCGCGTGCGGATCATCTCCGACAGCCTGGCCAACCTGCTGTTCTGGGGCTGGCAGGCGAGCCTGGTGTCGATGCTGGTGAGCTACCCGCTGGGCATCACCACGTCCAAGGAATACGCCGAGATGGAGTGGCCCATCGCCGTCTGGGTGACCTTTCTCTGGCTGGTGTACGCCTACCTGTTCTTCGGCACTATCGCCCGCCGCAAGGTACGCCACATCTACGTCGGCAACTGGTTCTACGGTGCCTTCATCGTGGTCACCGGGATGGTCCACGTGGTCAATCACCTGGCGATTCCGGTGACGCTGCTCAAGTCCTACCCGCTCTACTCGGGCGCCACCGACGCGATGATCCAGTGGTGGTACGGCCACAGCGTGGTGGGCTTCATCCTCTCGGTGGGATTCCTCGGGATGATGTACTACTACGTGCCCAAGCAGGCCGAGCGGCCGATCTACTCCTATCGCCTGTCCATCGTGCACTTCTGGGCGATCATCACCCTGTATATTTGGGCCGGCCCGCACCACCTGCACTACACCGCCTTGCCCGACTGGGCGCAGAGCCTGGGCATGGTGATGTCGCTGATCCTCCTGGCGCCCAGTTGGGGCGGCATGATCAACGGCATGATGACCCTCTCGGGTGCCTGGCATAAGTTGCGCACCGACCCGATCCTGCGTTTCCTTGTGGTGTCGCTGGCCTTCTACGGCATGTCGACCTTCGAAGGACCGATGATGGCGATCAAGACGGTGAACTCGCTGTCGCACTACACCGACTGGACCATCGGCCACGTGCATGCCGGCGCCCTGGGCTGGGTGGCGATGATCTCCATCGGCGCGCTCTACCACATGATTCCCAAGCTCTACGGCCGCGAGCAGATGCACAGCGTTGGGCTGATCAACGCGCACTTCTGGCTCGCCACCATCGGCACCGTGCTGTACATCGCCTCGATGTGGGTCAACGGCATCACCCAGGGCCTGATGTGGCGCGCGGTGAACGAGGACGGTACGCTGACCTACTCCTTTGTCGAAGCGCTGGCTGCCAGCCATCCGGGCTACATCGTGCGGCTTATCGGCGGTTCCACCTTCGCCAGCGGCATGCTGCTGATGGCGTGGAACACTTGGGCCACAGTGCGCTCCGGCAAGCCGGTGTCGAATCTCGCAGCGGCTGCGGCCTGAGGACTCGACGATGCTGCTGAGCCTGATCGGCCTGATCGCCTGTACAGCCGCCTGCTGGCGGACCTGCCGCTGCGACGGCGAACAAGCGGCGCTGCTGCCCTTCGCCGACGACCCGGATGCCGCGCGGCGCATGAGCGCGGCCACCGGCCGGCACTGCGAGCGGATCGTCCAGCCCCTGCCGGAGCCACCACCACCGTACCGAATGCGCGCCTGATCTCCAGCGCTCCTGTTTTCCAGCCTTCTGGTTTCCCAGCCCCATGGACGGGGCCTCCCTGAGTGCCGATGTTGGCACCTTGCAGGGCTCCTCCCCGCGAGAGCCCGTTTTTTTCAAACTTCGCTCCACGGACCTACCGATGCCCGCCCTCACCGGCTGGCGGCACCGCGCCGCCGCGTACCTGCCCGACATTCCCCACACCCGCCCGCGCGAATGGCTGCGCGCCTCGCTAGGCGCCAGCCTGGGCTTCCTGCTCAGTGCCGCCACCTGCGGCCTGCTGTTCGGCTCCGCGGTGGCCCTGCACTTCGCCGGAACCTGGGCTGCTTCGGCAGTGCTGCTGTTCGCCGTGTCTTCCGGCGCCCTGGCCCAGCCCTGGTCGGTGATCGGCAGCTACCTGTGCGCATCACTGGTGGCGCTGCTGATCGGTTTCTGGCTGCCCGCCGGCATCGCCAGCGCGGCCCTCGCCCTTGGGCTTAGCCTGCTGCTGATGTACCCGCTGCGCTGCCTGCATCCGCCGGGCGGCGCGCTGGCCTTCTGCATGGTGTTCGCCTCGCCGCTGCCCGGCGAGCCCAGCTGGACGGCGCCGCTGCCGGCCATCAGCGGCGGCCTCTGCCTGGTGCTCCTGGCCCTGCTGTTCAACAACCTCACGCGCATGCCCTACCCGCGCCGCCGAAGCTTTGCGCCGGACAACCACCAGACCCAGGACCCGGCGCCCGGCGCGCGAGTCGGCATCCAGGCCGCCGACCTCGACCAGGCGCTGGACGAACTGGGCTCCTTCGTCGACATCACCCGCGACGACCTGGAACGCCTGGTGCGCAGTACCGAGCGACATGCCCTGCGCCGCAGCATGGGCGAGACCCGCGCGCGGGAGGTGATGTCCCGCGACCTGATCTGCGCTTCGCCGGAAACCCCGCTCAGTCACGCCCTGCGCCTGCTGGTGAAGCACCACCTGAAGGCCTTGCCGATCCTTGACGAGGAGCGCCGGCTGGTGGGCATCGTCAGCCTGATCGACCTCCTGGTGCCCAGGGGCGTCTGGTGGAAGCGACTGCTCGGCGGCATCGGCCTGCGCCGCGACCGTCTGCTGGGCGAAGTGATGACCAGTCCGGTGCTGCACGTGGATGCCGACACCCATGCGGTGGAGTTGATCCCGCTGCTCTCCGACCAGGGTCTGCACTGTTTGCCGGTACTGGAGCGCGGCGAACTGGTGGGCGTGATCACCCAGACCGACCTGATCGCCGCCCTGGAACGCGACCTGCTCAGTCATCTGGGCTGACCGACCTTTCCGTTACACTGGCCGACTAAATCGCGCAGAAGCCTCCGCATGGACATCGACCTCACCCGTACCTTCCTGGAAATCGTCCGCCACGGTAGCTTCGTGGCCGCCGCCGAACGCATGCACGTCACCCAGACCGCGATCACCGCACGAGTGCAGAAGCTGGAGGCGCATCTCAACTGCACGCTGTTCGTGCGTAACCGCGCCGGTGCACGCCTGACGCCGGACGGCGAGGCCTTCGTTACCTACGCCAACCAGATCCTGCAGACCTGGGAGGCGGCCCAGCGCGACCTGCCGTTGCCCGAAGGCATCCACAACGTGCTGCACATCGGTGGCGAAGTGAGCCTTTGCAACCCGTTGATGCTGCGCTGGGTCAGCCGTATCCGCCAGGCGATCGGCGACCACGCGGTACGCGCCGAGATCGGCGACGGCCACAGCCTGCTGCGCCAGCTCGAGCTGGGGGTGCTCGACGCAGCCCTGGTCTACCAGCCAACCTACTGGCCGGGGATGCAGGTGGAGCAGTTGCTGGAGGAGAAACTGATCCTGGTGCGTGCGCAGAACCCCGAGCCCTACGTCTACATCGACTGGGGCGAAGGCTTCCGCCAGCAACACGACAGTGCCCTGCCGGAACTGTCCAAGGCGCCGGTGTCGTTCAACCTCGGCCCGCTGGCGTTGCAGTACATCCTGGAGAACGGTGGCTCGGGCTATTTCCGCACGCGGGTGGTGCAAAGTTACCTGGACCGCAAGGTGCTGCGCCGGGTGCCCAAGGCGCCGGAGTTCAGCTACCCGACCTATCTGGTGTATTCGCGGGACCGCGATTCGCAGGCGCTGCAGCAGGCGTTCGAGCTGCTGCGCGAGGTGGTGTCGCAGGACCCGGACTGGTCACAGCGTTGGGATCCGATGATTTGACGTACCGGCCGCCACAGGAGCGGGGCCCATCAAAAATCCTCCCGAAAAGCCACGACAGGCAGGCTCGCCTCTGCAGGAACTCCTACTCACCTATTTCAGATATCCGGCGCTCTGCACATGCGCGAAGCCATTGGGCTTCCCCAGCGAGCTTAAGCAAGGACTTACGAGCGCCCTTGGCGGACGGCCATCGCGGCCTTTACTGCTGAACATCTGTTCAGCTATAAGAATGACCCCGACCTTAGATCAAGTCGAGCGTTTCGGGAACACCATTCACCCCTCCCAGGGCGGCTCACGTCGCCTGTCCATGCTCTTCGCCGAACCGGAGTGCCAATGCGTAATCAGCTGTTCAGAACTCGCATTACCGAGATGCTTGGTATCCGTCATCCCATTCTTTGCGGCGGTATGGGCCCCAGCGTCTCAGACGCGAGCTACGTCGCGGCTGTGGTCAACGCAGGCGGGATGGGATTTGTGGTTGCTGCCGGATTTTCCGATCTAGACGAATTCCGGGAGCAACTTCGTCGGTGTCGTAGCCTCACCTCGGGAAAAGGATTCGGGGTGAACCTCTACCTTTCTGGCCAGGCCAACGCAGCTGAGCGCTTGCGGCAGCAGATGAGGATTCTTGCCGAGGAAGAAGTGCTCCGTGTCGAGACTTCAGGTGGAAGCCCCGAGGAAGTCCTGCCAGCGCTGCGAGAAGCGGGTATCAAGGTTCTGCACAAGGTTCCGGCGGTTCGCTACGCGCGATCAGCCGCGCGTCTTGGCGTGGACGCGGTAATCGTAGTTGGCAATGATTGCGGCGGCCATCCCGGAACCTACGGCATCAGCAGCATGGTTCAAGCCGCCCACGCACCGAAAGAGGTTTCCATCCCTGTGGTTATCGGTGGTGGGATCGGTGCAGGAAGACAACTGGCGGCGACCCTGATGATGGGAGCCGATGCAATCCTGATGGGGTCGCGAATGCTGGTAGCCGAGGAGCTGTGGATTCACCGCCAGTACAAGGAACGACTGGTTCAGAGCGACGGCACAGAAAGCATCATCGTGAAGACCGGCTTGCGGCAACATCACCGAGTCCTGAACAACGACAGCGCCAAGGCTGTTGCAGCATTGGACGCGGCGGGAGCGAGCGATTTCGAAAGCTATCGCCCTCACGTCATGGGCACGCTAACCACTCACGCCTACAAGACAGGGGATAGCCACCAAGGCATGCTCGATTGCGGCCCATCGATCGTATTTGCTAACGCTGTGCAAAGCGTGGAAGCCATTTTTGATTCAGTGCTTGATGATGCGCGTCATGCGATGCGGCGCCTTGAAGATCTGAGGTGCAACGGGTGATCGAAAGCATGGAGTTCAAGCTCAGCTTCGATTGCTGCCTCTAGTCAGGGGCGGCAATCGGCCAGAAGCGGGCGTTCGATTTTGGGCGAGGTTAGGTCGAGTGCTACTGCTCTGAATGAGAAGTACACGCTATCGATTACTCTGGATTAGAGGGAGCCGACGTGGGGATTTGCCAGGCTGGTTTCTTGTCATCTTGACTGTCGAAAGCGCGCCGCGCCTTGCGGAATTCCTCGGCGTTTTCGACCACCCACATCCAAACAGGAGACATCCGAACCAACAGTTCCATACCCAGCGGCGTCAGCTCGTATTCGACGCGCGGCGGAATTTCCCCGAACTCCCGTCGAAGCAGCAATCCATCCCGCTCCATGGCGCGTAGCGTCTTGGTCAGCATTCGCTGGGTCACCCCAGTCATCTGCCTTTTTATCTCGGCGTGGCGCATCGTGCCGTACACGCCCAAAGCATGCAGGATGCCCAATGACCATCGGCTACCCGCGTGGGCGAGGACTTCCCGTCTGACGCCATCGTCATCTTCTCGGAGCGTTCGGCAGATGGCTTCTGCCTGGCTCAGAGCGTCCTGATTGGTCATTTATCCTCCTAGGTATCACGCGTGTGCCTTCTTACGAGTACTGCCTGATCATGCCAGCATTCGCTCATGTTAAAGGCATCACGCCTCAGGAGAAATCATGACCGAAGCAACCCCGTTTTCCCCTCAATCCATTCTTGTTCTCGGCGCTGGCGAACTGGGTCTCCCGGTTTTGCGCAATCTCGCGCGAGTGGCCAAACGCGCACCCGGCTCCCAAATCAGCGTTCTTCTCAGGGAGTCGACCATCAACACCCAGATACCGGAGAAAAAGGCCGAAATCGACGAGCTTCGTGGGCTGGGCATTCAGATGGTCGCTGCGGATCTGGTGAACGACTCAATTGATCAGTTGGCTGAAGTGTTCGCCCGGTTCGATACCGTCATAGGTTGTGCCGGCATGGTCGCAGGTCGAGAAACCCCCATGAAGTTGGCGACAGCAGCGCTAAGGTCGGGCGTGAAGCGCTACTTCCCGTGGCAGTTTGGCGTGGATTTCGAAGTGATCGGTCGGGGCAGCCCCCAAGATCTTTTCGATGCTCAACTCGATGTACGAGAGGCGCTCCGCGCGCAAGACAAAACCGAATGGGTAATTATCTCGACGGGCATGTTCACCAGCTTCCTTTTCGAGCCCGTATTTGAGGTAGTCGACTTCGACAATGACACCGTTAACGCGCTCGGCAGTCTCGAGAACAGCGTGACGCTCACCACGCCAGACGACATCGGTGCTCTCACTGCGGAAATCGTCTTCTTTGAACCTCGCTTCCGCAACGAGATTGTTTATCTCTCAGGCGACACGGTGTCGTATGGACAGGTCGCGAACATCCTCGAACATGTACTGGGTCGTCCGTTCCAAACTAACGTGTGGACTGTTCCGTACTTGATGGATGAGCTGAGAAAAGACCCTACCCATCACATCAAAAAGTACCGCGCTGTATTCGCACAAGGCAGAGGTGTGGCATGGCCTAAAGCGGGCACCTTCAACGAACAGCAGTCGATTCCAGTAACCACCGCTGAACAATGGGCTCGGGCGAACCTTGGGGGCAAGTGAGCGACGACAGATAGCTGACTTGCAGAGAAACACCTTGTCCCGACAGTGGACGCTGACAACCAAAGTTGAACGTTTAGAGGACGGCAAGCTGTCTAGACTTTCAGCGTAGAGCCTCAGTGTCCGCTATGGGTCGGTAGCCGCCCTCGCCAGCGGCAGAAATTGGCCAGAAGCGAACGAATGGGGCTGAGATTGCGGTCCTCGCACTCGTGGAGCAATGTTCGGGTTAAAGGCACTGACGTTCGCCCCGACGGCTAATTAAACGGAACGCCATGCCGTCGCGCCCATGGAAAGGAAGGGAGCCAGAAATACCTGGCTCCCTGGCGCGGTTAGCCGCGAATGAACGCCAGCAAGTCTGCGTTGATTGTCTCAGCTTCGGTGGTTGGCATCCCGTGGGGGAAGCCAGAATAGGTTTTGAGAGTCCCGTTCTTGAGCAACTTTGCTGAAAGCGGCCCGGAATCCTCGTAGGGTACGATCTGGTCGTCATCCCCATGCATCACCAGCACAGGAATGGTGATTCCCTTGAGATCTTCTGTGAAGTCCGTCTGCGAGAAGGCTACGATTCCGTCGTAATGGGCCTGGGCGCAGCCCATCATGCCCTGGCGCCACCAGTTCCAAATAATGCCTTCAGAGGTCTTCGCATTGGGGCGGTTGTAACCGTAAAACGGCCCGGCCGGAACGTCGTAATAGAACTGGGCGCGATTGGCCTTGAGCTGGGCCTGAAGGTCGTCAAACACCTCCTTGGGCAGGCCGCCAGGATTGCTCTGGGTCTTGACCATCAGCGGAGGAACCGCGCTGATGATCGCGGCCTTGGACACACGGTCCTCGCCGTGACGGGCGATGTAGTGGATGACCTCTCCGCCGCCGGTCGAGTGGCCCACATGTACCGCCCCCTGGCTACCAAGGTGATTGACTACCGCGGCCACGTCGTCAGCGTAGTGGTCCATGTCATGTCCATCCCACACCTGGCTCGATCGTCCATGCCCGCGGCGATCGTGAGCAACGACTCGGAAGCCGTTCGCCACGAAGAACAGCATCTGGGCGTCCCAGTCGTCGGCACTGAGCGGCCAGCCATGATGAAAGTGGATGACTGGGGCGTTCCGGGGGCCCCAATCCTTGTAGAAGATCTCGACACCATCTTTGGTCGTGACGTATCCCATGTTCGTGTCTCCGGATTATGTGTAGATCGATGAACCGGCGCCTGCACACGTGCTGTGGCCGGGAGCGTTATTCCATCCGTCGGCCGGAACGAGAGGCGAAAATCGACCCAGACTGACTCTGCAGCGATACCACTACGCCCCTTGTACTGGCTGCTCCGCAGCGTGCCGTCCGATGCACGAACGACCGCCACCATGCGGAGCCTCCTTCGCGTCAATCACAGCGGCAGCGTTACCTCCGAAATTGCGCGTCCGACTACCACGCACCGCTGTTCGGTTATTCCAGGAGCAAAACCCATCTGAGGGTTCATCGGGTCTCCAGGGCCAACAATTGGTTGTCTTCAGGCGCTCAGTACTGAAATGACCCGTTTGGCAGTGACCTTGGCTGACTGAGGGTTCTGCCCTGTCACCAGGCGGCCATCCACCACAGCCTTCGGCGTAAAGGGAACCAGCGCCTTTTCGAATCGGGCGCCACGTCGCTTCATCTCTTCCTCGGCGTTGTAAGGCACCTGTTTAGCCACCCCTGCCAGGATCTCTTCCATCCAGGTAAAGCCGGTCACGCGTCGCCCTGCGACGAGCAACGAGCCGTCCGATAGCCGAGTGTTCAAAAGGCCGCAATAGCCATGGCATACGGAGGCAACGATGCCTCCATGCTCATAGACCTCGCGGGCGAGTCGCTGCAGCCCTTCATCATCCGGATAGTCGTACATCACGGCGTGACCGCCGGTGAAGTAGATCGCATCGAAATCCTTGCCGCATAACTCTCCCGGCGAGGCGGTGTGCGAGAGCAACGCCATGCTGGCGGGGTCAGCCAACCAACGTTTAGCGGAGGCATCGGCGTTCGGCCATTTGAGTGAGCGTGGCTCCAGAGGTATTGCTCCCCCCTTGGGGCTTACCAACCGCTGCTCGTAGCCCTGGGCAGCAAAGAGGTCGTAAGCGTGAGAGAGCTCCGACAGCCACAAGCCGGTTGGCTCGTCGGGATTGTCGAAGTGAGCCACGTTGGAGACGACATGGAGAATGCGACGGGGCATGACGGTTTACCTTTCAAACGGATTCGGGCTGGATTCTGCAAAGAGCTGCTCGAGCCCTCGGCGATAAGTGGTCACCTTGAACTCCGGGAAGCGCCGCTTGAATTTCGCCGAGTCGAACAGGTTGTCGCGCTCATAGCGCGGCAGTAGCTCGCGAAGTTCGCGGACCTGCCGGGATAGCAGGCCGGCGGCTATCAAAGTCCACTTGCCGAGCACTCGATAAGAGGGCTCACGACCGACCAGTTCGGATGCCAACGCCACGATCTGTCGGTAGGTCAGGCGATCATCGTCGCAGGGCAAATGCCAGGTTTGCCCGAACGTGTCCGCGGCGTTACCCAAGGCCGCCAGCGCGCGGCTCGCGTCGGGAGTCCAGATGAGCGTGCGCCGGGTGTCGTCGCGCACCGGCACTCGCGGCGTCTGGCCCAACTTGATCTTGTCGATGACCAACGTATTGGTAATGCTCTGCGTCTTGTCAGGACCGTAGAACTCGGGGGCTCGTCCGATAACGACGGGGATTTCGCCCCGTGCCGCCTCCTGCAGGACCATCGACGCCATCGCAGCACGCACCTTGCCTTTGCGGCCTACGGGTTCGAATACGGATGCTTCGGTCAGTACACGGCCATCCTGCGGGTACATGTAGGTGTTGTCGAAATAGACGAACTTGGCCTTTGCCGCTCGGGTCGCATCCAGCGCGTTCTTGAGCATCGTTGGAAACTGCTCTTCCCACAGCCGCGTATCCGGCGGCAGGCCCGCAGTGAAGTAGACGATGCTGCTACCCTCTACCGCCCTGGCAGCCTGGCCGGCATCAAGCAGGTCGGCCGGCACCAGGGAGTCGGAGTCGTTGACCTTCTCAGGTCGGCGGCTCACAAGTCGCAGATTTGTTGTATAGGCGCGGTTAAGCTCTCGCGCCAGTTCCACCGCAATCTGGCCGGTGGCGCCCAAGATGGTCTGCATGCGATTTCCTCACTTGGCCCTGGGAACCCGCAACACTCAATCGCGCGGCAGCATCGTCTGCAGCGGTGCCGGCGCATACAAGGCACTCTGGAACTGCGGCACATACTCGTACTTCAGCATCGACCCCAGTTTCAGTGACTTGATGTAGGTCGACAGGCTGCCGTCGCTCAGGCTCAGCTTGACGGCGTCCGAACTTGTCGTGGAGGCATGGTGCAGCTGCCGGGAGACCGCATAGCCGTAGCTGAGCTCTGCCTTGTGATCGAGATTAGTGAAACTGTTGGTGACCAGTTCGACGTCCTGCGACAGATCAGCAAGCTTCGCTGTTTCCAGGGTCACGTCGACCTTGCCGGTCTGGCTATCGCTGATGCTCACCACCACCGATTTGTCCGTCTCACGATAGTCGATAGGTGTCAGCCATTTGGGCAGGTTGTAGCCGACCACGCCGCGCACTCTGGCCAGCTCGGTGTTGACCGGCAGCTTCAACACATACCCCCACAGGTCCCTGCTCATCGATTGGCTGATCAGGCTGATGGGCCCCAGGTTGCTGCGGCCTGGCTTGTTGGTGACGATGGACAAGGCAATTTCGTTGTAACTGTCGTTGTCGCAGTAGTGATAGGCGTAGGCAGTCAGCGCCACCAGACCTCGGCCAGGCCAGATCTGTAGTGGCTGCACCTGCTCCAGGACCTTGGCGGGCATCAGACCCCGGAGTCTGTCCAGATCGGCTGTGAAGACCACGGTGACCCGGCTGTTGTTGTAATAGAAATTCGGGGAATAGGACTCAAAGCCCATGTCGACCTTGGTCTTTGTCAGGGTCTTGAACCAGCTCAGGTCGATATCCGGAGCCTCCTGAGCAATCACCGAGAGTGGCGGGTTGGAGTGGTAGCGATCGTACAATCCCCCTTTCACGACAGGGATGACTTGCCCGGCAATCGTCGTGGCGGCCTGGGCGGCCGCTGGATCGGTTGGTTGTGAAGCCCAGGAAGGCACCGCTATGGCGGCGCTAAGAAGGCCACAAGCAAGGGCAAGTGAAACAGGTTTCATATCGAAGGTCTCCGCGTGTTGGGCTGGCTCCGCCAGAGGAGGCAGCATCTGTGCACCGACTCAGTTGGCGGTGTCTGTGCGGAACCCTAAGATTAAAGTTAGCTTTAAGGTCAAGGAGCCCTGAGAGTTATTAACGGCGCGATGAGAGAGAATAAGAGCGATGAATGACAAGCGTCTGGTTGGTTGGGGACCATGCAACGCTGCCAATGGGCAATCCCAATAGTCTAGAAGTGCACGTCCGCTATGGGTCGGTAGCTGCCTCTCACCAGCGCCAGAAATCGGCCAGAAGCGGACGCACCGGGAGCTCTTTAACCGCGCACTCGATTGTCTCAGCAACGCAAGTCGAGGATGCATTCGCGAATCACGTAGAGCATCAATCGTAGGCACTACGAGTTCAACGCACGCACAGTGCTCTGGTTCAGCCACTAGCGCCAACATCAGTAGTAAACCACCTCCACCACTGCGGTAGCCTCGAAGGGGCCGACCTTGGGGTCGCCCAACGAAACCAGCGAGGCCGTGAACGGTACGTCGATGTGTGTCACGTCCGCCGCGAAATTGGCCAAGGGGAAAGGTTCGTTGATCGGCACTAGGTTATTGTGGCCATCACGGATCTGGATGCCGAACTGGCTGTCGGCCGCCGGCAGGATGTTGTAGGTGCCCTGCTGGTTGGCAGTGACGATGGTCGCTCCGATGTTGATCGGCGTGCTGCACTTCTTCTCCAGAGCAAGACTGAACGGCTTGGTCGGCTGCGGAGGCGAAAAGCCGGTGGTGGTTTTCTGGATCACACCGAAGTCGACGATGCCTGGCTCCGGAGTCACGGTAACGTCGACTGTACAGGCTGTGCCGACAATGTTCTGCAGGCCGTTAAGCTGAAAGCGAAAGTTGCCGAACGGGTTGCTCGGGCCGGCATTGAGGCCGTAGAGACCGTCGAACTGGAAGACATCGTAGGTATCCTGTGAAGGTCGCTGCAAAGGGAGTAACCCACGCTTGCGAATAACCACCTGGAAGGCAATGGTCGGGTAAACATCCGAGCAACTCATGTCACCCGTCCCAGCTGCCTGCGGGCAACCTCGAGAAACAAAACCGGTGTTGACGCCTTGAGTCGGGTTGGAGCTCCAGTCCCCGTCCCATGCGGTCTGCTGTTTATATACCAAGCCAAACTCGATGCCCCAACCTGTAGCATCCATCCCCGCTGGATTGCCATAGAAGTAGATCGGGTCATCTTCTTCGAAGTGAACATCGTACAGTTTCCAGCACTTGGCAGACACTACGTGTGTCTTCGAGCGCCAGATGATGGTGCCGTCAGGCACGGTATCGGGCACCGATACCGGGCCGATGTACTCGCTTAAATAGCTGCCCCCATCCAGTGACTTGCACATCATCGCAAAGGACATCTGCGACAACCCCAGTAGCAGAGCGCTCACGCAGAGCCTGAACCAGCCGGTTCGCAGTAGCGGGACCACGCGGTTCATTGGGTGTCTGCCTGGCACACCGTGGCGGTGCAGTGGAACAAGGTATCGGTCTGCCCGCCAAAGTCGTTCATGTTGGACACCCGCAGTTGCTGGAAACCGGTCTGGCTGAGCGGCAGGCGGGTGTTGCCGTAGGGTGCGATCATCACGGTGTCGACCGGCATCTTCGCCTTCTGTTCACCAGCCAGCAGGCCAACCACGGTGATGTGGAACGGCGTCGGGTTGCTTATCAGCAGTTGCTTGCCGTCGATCTTCAGCGCCAGCCCGCGTGCCAGGTCCTGGCCACGCTCGCGCTTCACCGAAGCTGGGCGATAGAACAGCTTGATCTTCGACTGCAGGGCGATTTGCATGGAGTTCACTGCCTCGCTCTTGGGCGGAATCTCACGCACGTTGAGGTAGAACACCGATTCCCGGTCTGCCGGCAAAGCCGTCTCCGGCAGTTTGACGATGCGCACAACGCTGCGCTCGTTGGGTTCGATGCGCTGCAGCGGCGGTAGCACCATGAAGGGTGTGGTGATCTTCTTGCCCTGCTCATCCTCGATCCACGACTGCACCACGAAAGGCAGCTGCGGATTCTTGTTGCTCAGGGTGACACTGACCGCCTGCGAACCTTCCTCGAAGATAACGCGGGTGCGGTCAGGCACCACGGCGGCCTGGGCCAGCAGCGGTGCGCAAAGCGCGGCCAACAGGCCGACACGAAGAGTCAGGTGGTGCGAAACAGGCAAGCAAAACATATGAAACTCTCCAAGACGAAAAAGGAAGGGCCCTAGCGGCACGCAAGAGGCTGGGCGACGTTGGTCACGACCAAATCGTCAGGCAGCTTGGCAAGGGTGCAGCGGCCGACCTCGCCCCAGCGGGCGACCAGTTCGGCACCGGCCTTGGCTCCGAGCAGGTAGGTCACGCCCTCCTCGCCCACGATGCCCACTTCCCTGTTGGTGTTCTTGTCCTGAACCGATGCGCCGAAGGGCACCGGTTTGCCATCAGCCTGGGTCAACGCGATGTAGACGTTCTGGCCTCGGCCGGCGGAGAAGCTGATATAGCCGATGGCGCCCTCGGTCAGCGCCAGGCGCTGCACCGGGTTGGCCACTTCGACGTCCAGGGGCAGCTTCTCCATGTTCACGCGCGCCTCGTAGGCCTGGAACGAAGGCAGCCCATCCATCACCGCGTAGCCGTCCTTGTTCGAGCGGGCCTGGCCGCTAAAGGCCACGTCCGCCACCCCATCGGTCGAGACAAGCAGCCTGGTATCACCGTTGGAGCCATTGCCATGGGCCGACACACCGTAACGAGTCGCCACCAGCGAGCTGTCGATCTCCCCGGTGACGGAGCGGTATGTGCTACCGTCGGTGGTGACCGAGGCATTGGCGCGATAGGACGATGCGCGCTTACCGACGTAGGCATTGACATAGCGGTTGTCGCCAACGCCGCCGTAGAGCTGGTAGTTCATGCCCTCGCCATCGTCGTGGCTGTAGCCGACTCCGGCAGACGGCGAACCGGAGCCCGAGCCCTGCACGTTGCTGGTGATAATCGAGTTGTTGCCCATAGGTACGCTCACGCCTAGGTAGATCTGAGTGTCGTCATTCACTGCGCTCTTCGTCTGGTAGGCGGACAGGTTGACGTTGATATTCTTGACCTTGCCCAGCGTGAAACTGCGCGCCAAGGACAGGCCGAAACGGTCCGTGGGGGATGCATCCCAGTAGGTCGAGTGGTCGTACGATAGGCTGGTCGACAGCCAGGAGAAGCGCCGGGCAAGCATCACCGAGTACCTTTGCTTGCCGGAGTTCTGCGAATAGGAGTCCGGGTCGCCGACGAACTGCGAGAAGTTGGTGAAGGTGCGCTCGGAGAAGCGATAGCCGAGGAAGCGCAAGTCGGTGCCGATGCTGTCGAAATGCTTGGAATAATTGATGCGGTAGGAGTTGCCCACCGCCGTGTCGCCGGTCCAGCGCAGTTTTGCCCGCGAGCTTGTGACGTCCGCCGATAGCGCGCCGAACGCGCCCAGATCCTTGCCGACACCGATTGCGTTGGAAAGGTAGCCCTCCGCCGCTAGCACGCCGCCGTAAAGGGTCACGTCCCACGGCAGCCCATAAGCAAGCTCCGAAGCCACGAAGGTCGGCTCGGTGCCGCCGCTGCCGGTCAGGCGCGGCTGGCCGGCGGAGACCTTGTAGCGCAACTCACCTTCGCGGGAGAGGAACGGAACGGCCGCCGTCGTCACGGTGAACTGTTGCTCGGTACCGTCCTCCTCGCGCACGGTCACGTCCAGCGTGCCCTGCACGCTGCTGCTCAGGTCCTGGATGCTGAAGGCGCCGGGCGTCACTGTCGTGGAATAGAGCACGCGGCCCTGCTGGGAAACCGTCACCGTCGCGTTGGTACGCGCCAGTCCAGAGATCAGCGGTGCGTAGCCACGCAGGCTAGGTGGCAGCATGCGGTCGTCACTGCTCAGCGCCACACCGCGCAGGGCAAAGGTGTCGAAGACATCAGAATTGAGATAGTCCTCGCCCACCGAGAGTCGGGAGCGGATGGAGGGCAGCGCACGATAGGCGTATAGACGGTTGAGTTGGAAATACTTGTTACTATCGGCGCTATTCAGTTCGCCGGAGCTATTCTGCGCTTGGTAATCAGCACGTAACCGCCAGGCGTCAATGTTCAGGCCTGCGGTACCGTAGCTTTGCAGCGCATTCGAATCGCCGCTGGAGCCGGAGCCGGTCGACTCGCGGTGATTGGCGATCACGCGGTAATCAAGCAGCGCACCGTTGATTCCGTCGCTCCAGGCGGCGGGTGGAATATAGTTGGGGTCGTCGTACTCCAGGGTGATCTGAGGCAAGCTGATCGCGAGCCGTCCCTTGTCCTGCTGGTACTTGACCGTCACGTTGTCGATGGCGCCCAGGTCGATGCACTCGCCACCCGCGAGGCGCGGCAGCCCCTTGAGCAAGCTGGGTTTGATGCCAAGCATCGAGACCAGGTCTGCCGGCAGGCAGGCATAAGTTTCCTGCGCATTCTCGCCACTCTTGAACTCGATGGAGCGGGTGCCAAAGTAACGCTGGTTGACTACGATATCCAGCAAGTAATTGCCAGGAGCGGTGTATTGCGCCTGAGCAAACTTATCGAGGCTGATACCGGTATTATTATCGATATTCAAGAACTCAGAATTGAATTCCACCGCAAGCGTTTCACGCGTGCAGGAAGCCAATATGCAAGACAGAATAAGTTTGCGACCAAACACCTGAAACCACCGTTACAGACAGGACGATGACAAACAAGAAAAAAGGGGCTTGCGCCCCTTTTCCTCACAACGACCGAGAAAGGCGGATCAGTTGTAAGCCACGGTGAAGTTGGCGATGGAGTCAGCCTCACCGGTGGTAACGGTGGCGGCGGTGGCTTCGTACATGGCGGCGAAGGTCACAGTGTTGTTACCGTCCTGCAGGACGACCGGAGCGACCTGTTCCTTACCGTTCTGCAGCATTTCGCCAGCGCTGGCCTGCAGACGGATACCTACGTTCTGAGCCAGACCGGTGGTTGCAAAGAGTGCGGGAATACGCGGGTCCTGCACGCCACTGAAGGTGAAGCGGGCGTTCTTTTGAGTGGAGGTATCGCACTCAGTCAGGACGATGTCGAACTTGACTGGCGAGGAGCGATCACCAATTGCTTTAAAGGTGTTGGCCGGAACTTGGCCCAGAGAAACGGTCTGGTCCAGGGAGTTGGCGTCGATACCACAAGCACCGGAAACAATTTCACCGATAAAACGTACAGTGCCAGGGTTACCAGTGGCCGGCGGTGCAGCATTAGCAAAAGTGGCCAGACCCATAATAACGGAAGCAGCGGTAACAGCGACAATCTTTTTCATTTAGACGAATCTCTTAAAATAATTATTTAATGCGCCAGCCAGCAGACACCCCTGATGTGTATTACCGAAAGTTGAATTGACAGAAGAAATCCCCATCTACAAACCCCTCAGCCAAATCACTACGTCAGAAAAGTCAAATTGACAGCGGGCTTTGACTTTCCCGAACAGCAACGGTACCTGTAGGCAACCCCCCCAAGGACGTCAGAACTGTCTGACACGGGATGAATTCTGCGTGCACGGGCGGAGGTGAAAATGTAGGACCTAGAGCAGAAGGTCGTAGGAAGTTTCCTATAACCAGATTTCCATGACAGAAGTACCATCTGACAATTTCCACCCACCAAAAAAGGCAGACACATAGCGCCTAGCTGTGTAAACCCAGTAGGTTGTTCAGTGGAATGCGGCTGATGGGTGGGCAGTAATCCAGACTGGAGTGAGGCCTGTGCCAGTTGTATTGGTGTAGCCAGAGGGCCAGATGCTGGGCGCGCTGCTCAGAGCTCTCGTAGCTACGGGCGTAGGCCCACTCCCGCAGGCTGGTTTGAATGAAGCGTTCAGCTTTGCCATTGGTACGTGAGGTGTAGGGTTTGGTGCGGATATGTCGTAAGCCCAGACGCCGGCATAGGCGGCGGAATAGACCTGATCGGTAGCAGGCGCCGTTGTCAGTCATGACCCGAGTAAATCGAATCTTCAGCGAGCGGTAGTAGCGCAAAGCCTGGAGCAGAGCGCGACAGGCACTTCCACCTCGTTCATCAGCATGCAGGCTGGAGAAGGCGATGCGCGAGGCATCGTCGATGGCGACATGGACAAACTCCCAGCCCGCTCCATCCGAGCCCATCAGCCGGGTTCCCGGAACTCGATGTCCTGGTCTCCAAAAGCGTGCGAGCTTCTTGATATCCAGATGCAGTAGATCACCTGGTTGAGCGTACTGATAACGCCTGATCGGCGGAGCGGGCTCCAACTCGGGGAGCCGATTGAGTCCGAGTCGTTTGAGGTGGCGAGCGATGGTACTGACTGCCAGCCCTAACTCGTTGGCTATTTGCCGATAGGTTTGACGGGCGCTGCGCCGCTCAATCAGCCTTTCGTGCCGGGACTCGGGTGTGGCATGGGGGCAGGCGTGAGGGCGCGAAGTGCGATCCATCATGCCGGCCTCTCCCTCTTCGCGGTAACGCCGAAGCCATTTGTAGGCCGTACGTACGCTGACACCGGCCGCCTGCGCTGCCTCTTCAGCACGTAATCCCTGAAGCATGCGCTGGACTAAAAGGGCTCGACCGCGCGGTGTAAGACGGGCATGTTTATGCAGGTTCATTCGGGGCTCCTGGAAGGATTGGTTGGTCGCACTTCCAGTTTTCCGGGTAAGCCCTGGATGAACAACCTACCGAGAGATCACACCTAGCAGCCGCGGAGCCATTTGAGCACGCTTTAACCAGTTCGAAAGCGATTAGCCTTAGGAAATCCAAGGTGAAGAAAATTGGTCCCTAGCCACCGGAAGGTCTAGCGATTTGATAAATTTCCGCATATCAGCCTCTGGCACGGGCCGAGAAAAAAAGTACCCTTGCGCAAGAGTGCCCCCCATCCTCCTGAGATCGTTTGCTTGCTCAAGCTTTTCGACCCCTTCCACCACAAGCGAAATATCCATTTCCTTGGCCAACGCAATAACGCTACGAATGATTGCGCGATTCTGCGGCCGATGCTCCAAATTTCGTATGAAGGTGTTATCCAACTTTATTTGGTTAAACGGAAGCTCACACAATCGCGCCAAGGAAGAATACCCTGCTCCAAAATCATCCATGGCAAGTCCGCACCCCATCATTCGAAGCCTAGCCAAATTTTCCAAACTATTTGTCGGAGCCTCAAGCATGCCAACCTCGGTTACTTCGAAAATCAAACCACTCGCCGAAACTTCGTAGCTATTTAGAAAATCACGCAAGATATCGGGCAACTGCTTGGAGTGCAATTGAGAAGCATCTAAATTAAAAGCCAGCTCAAGAGTATCCCCATCTAGATTCAGCTTTTTTTGAAAATTCAAACCTTGCTCGAACATATTCCAAAAAAGCCTATCTAGTAACTCAAAAGACTCTACCGCTGGCAAAAACTCTCCGGGAGACAGCAATCCTCGCTCAGGATGATTCCATCGAGCCAGCACCTCAGCGCCGGCAATTTTTTGAGTTCGCAGATCAATTTTTGGCTGGTAATAAGCGATAAATTCACCATTATCAAGTCCGCGCTGGACATCCTCAATTTGCGGAATGGTGTCCAAGTTACTCGGCGAGGATTTACTATTCCGTAAGCTCTCATACCGGTTGATCAACAGACGCAGCCTGTCCAAGTTAAATGGCTTGCCTAGGTCGCCTAAAAAAGTAAGCCCCAGACAATCAATCATGCTTATCACCCCTTGCCGCAAGGAGGCGTCAGCATCACTGCTGAGAATGACTGAGCCCACTAATCTGCCGTCAAAAGCCTCACGAAGAAAAGCGAGGCCATCCATCCCGGGCATACGTAAATCGCAAATAACAATGTCAGCGCAACCAAAAACCCTAAGCTTTCTAAGGGCTTCTTCTCCCTCGGAAGCCTCGATGACATTCGTCACACCCGCTTTGAGCAGGGCAATGACGGCGAGGGCCTTCTGAAACGGATGGTCTTCCAGAACCAGCACTCTGAGATCAGTCATGGTGTCCTCCGTAGAGTCTAGTTAAGAACAAAAGGCTACCGATCCACTTGAAGTCCTCCTACAGGAATGCTTCTCTATGTGGTGTAGGAAGCGTCTGATACGAAGAATTTTCCTACAGCAAATGCGCCGTCCCCCACAAAACGGAGTAAGATTCCGCGCTTGGGAGCCTGCCGCTAACGATCTGGCATGCACCTTTGAATTGGAGTATGCAATGAGTAGGGTCTTAATAGTTGACGACCACCCCGTCATCCGCCTAGCTGTCAAATTGCTCTTGAATCAACTTAGTCATGAGATAGTTGCTGAATCTGACAACGGCGTGGAAGCAGTGCAGGTCGCTAGGGACCTTCGGCCCGACCTCGTAATTCTGGACATCGACATTCCAAAACTCGATGGTTTGGAAGTAATCAAGCGACTAAAAGCTATAGATCTGTCGATGCGAATTTTAATTTTAACATCCCACTCTGCAAATCAATTCGCTATGCGCTGCTTAAGTGCAGGCGCATTAGGGTTTGTAACCAAGGGAGAAAAGCTCGACGAACTGGAGTATGCAATTAAAGCAGTATTGAATGGATATCAACACATTCCTCGAGAATTAACCATCTCCGTTCAAGCATACAAACCTGAGACAGAAGAAGATAAAATTGAGAAGCTTTCAAATCGCGAAATGGCGGTATTGCGCTTAATCGCGAAAGGAATGACCAACAAGGAAATCGGCGACGACTTAATGCTAAGCAACAAAACTATTAGCACCTACAAATCTCGTTTAATGGAAAAACTGGAAGCCGAGACAACATTAGATCTCGCCGAATTTGCGAAACGGAACAAACTAGACTGACAGCACCTCACATTTACTCATCCGCTATTGCCTTCCTATCCAAGTACTCGTTGATAGCAATCTCGAGATCATGGACAGCTCGCTCAAGATTTTTCGATTGAGCTATAATAGCTTGCTCGCTAGGAGAGGCAACATCGCAAATTGATTGCATAGCCTCGCATGCCTGTACTAATTTTTGTGCCTGGATCATCCGAGCCGCCCCCTTAATGCGATGCGCAAGATCTGACAAACCTTTATGATCCTTGGCAGAGGACGCTAGGTTCAGCAGCTTTTCCAAGTCACTTCGATTGGTACTTAACAACTCCGCTAGCAGCATATTTATTAATGCTGGATCGTGCCCTGTCAGCCGTTCCGGCTCTTCCAGATTGAACAGCGCCGACGGAGACTTATTTCCTTCACTATCCAAATCTACTAATGGATTAATTGGGCTTATTTGAGACAGCACAACACTTAGAGTCGCAAGACTAATAGGCTTGAACATGCAGTCATTCATACCCGCCTCTTTGCATCGATCAACGGCATCAGACTGAGCATTGGCAGTGAAACCAAGAACTGTACAGTTCAGCATATCGCGGGAAGATTCAACTTCTCGAATCTTGCGAGTGAGGTCGTAGCCACTCATTACGGGCATATTGCAGTCAGTGATGACTACGTCAAATGCCCCTTCTCTCCACACCTCAAAACCCTGTGCACCGTCAACTGCTTCTTTGATCTGATGCCCCAAATAGGCCAGTTGCCGGGTCATGAGTAAGCGGTTAGCAGGGTGGTCATCTACCACTAGAATTCGGAGCGGCTGGTTTGATACACCGTTTTGTAAAGGCAATTCCAGTTCTTCGTTCGGCAATGGGTAAAGAGTATTTAGAGTCAGTTCAACAATAACAGTAGTACCCTCACCAAGGGTACTTTCCAAACTCAACGTCCCCCCCATCATATTACAAAGCGACCGACAGATTACGAGACCGAGGCCAGTCCCCCCCCTGGAAATGTGCACGGGTTGTTCGGCCTGAGCAAATGGCTGAAATAGGCGCTGTTGATCGTCTTCAGAAATCCCAATCCCCGTATCCTTTACCTGCAAAATTACGTGTAAGAGATCATCCTCCAAGTACTCCCCTTGGATATTCAAATCAACCTGCCCCTGCTCAGTGAACTTTATGGCGTTACTGATGAGATTAGATAGAACCTGTTTAAATCTGACCGGATCAATCAGCACATCTGTATTTATATTTGAACTAACACTCATACACAGCGTCAGCGACTTTTGTCGCGCCAACCCATCAAATACACGAACAACTGAAGCAACAAGTTCCTGTAAATTAGCACGCTTAGGACTTACATTAAGATGACCAGACTCAATCCGCACAATATCCAAAATATCACCAATCAACTCAAGAAGCCCGCGAGCAGCGTCATAAGCGATCTCGATTGCGCCTTGATCAAACTTACCTTGATCCGCTTGCTTTAGCGACAGCTCCAACATACCTATCACTGCGTTCATTGGGGTCCGAATCTCGTGACTCATAGTCGCAAGAAAAGTAGTTTTGGCGCGGCTTGCGGAATCGGCCTCATCTTTTGCTGCTTGCAACTGCTCTACAAGATCATGTCGCTCACTGATATCAATCCACCCGCATATCACCCCCAAGATCTCGCCGGATAAATTTCGATATGGTTGAATCCAGTGGTAAATACTTAAGGTTTTGCCGGAAACTTCAATAGTGCAATCTTGCTCCAGTGGCTGTCCGTCACTCATCACCCTCATGTAGTCATCATGAAAACCCAAAGCCTCTGAAGCGTTACTAACAACCTCATCACGTCCAGATCTCCCGATTACCTGATCCCGTTTTAATCCAAATATCTGAAGATAACTATCATTGCAAGAAACCAGTTTACCTCCTCGGTCCCGCACATAGATTGGATGAGGAGTACCATTGATCAAGGCTTGTTTAAAACGCAACTGGTCATCAAGTTTGCTCTCAAACTTCTTGCGCAAAACTATCTGACGCTGAAGATATGAATTCCAGATTAGAGAAACCAGGATTAGCAAAATTATGACAGCACTAACCTGATAAATTAGCATCCGGTAATCCAGCCAAGTTTTATCCCGGCTAACTACATTTGCCCTCCATCGCGTGCCGATTACATTCATTTCATCAGGAGGAATACTTTCTAACACCTTATTCAGGATAGTTTGCAACTCGGTATTCCCCCGCGACATAGCGAAAGAATAATTGGATGTGCCCGGCCCAAGAACATTAATTATTCGAAGTTTTTTATCGAACATTCTTGTTGTGTAGTACTGAGCAACATTAAGACCTGCCGTCGTAAAATCAGCATCTCCGTGTGCCACAAGATCCATTGCCTCCAGCAACGACGGCGTTGTTGTCAGTGGATTTCCAGGATACATACTTTGCAACATCTTAATGAATAGCTGCCCTTGGGGTATCGCAGCATGTGCGCCATGCAGTGACTTTTCATCTATATGAACGTCGTCATTCTTGCGTGTGATTATTGCGATTGGGGCAGAGAGGAACGGATAGGAAAATCGCATGAGACCTTCCCTTTCTTCACTTGGAGTCAAAATAACAAGATCGGCACTGGCGAAGGCATCCGGCTTGCTGAGGTCGCTTAACTGATCAGTATAGCTGATATCAAACTGAACTCCGGTATGCATTGTCACCATCTTTATAAGATCCGCAACAACACCATTGAAATTTCCATTATCGTCTTCAAAAGCTATTGGGGCTTGATCGTTGCTAACCAAAATCCTCAGCCTTGGATGGTTGGAAATCCATTTCTTCTCCGCCGAAGTCCATTCAATATAAGAATTAACGGCGATCCCTGTCCCTCCTCCCCATCGTTTCATGATGCTATCTATTTGATTAGACTTGATCGCAGCAATAGCTTTATTGATAATTTCCAGAAGCCTAAGATTATCTGGACTTAACGCAAAGCTAACACCGCCAGAGTAAATATTTAGATCACGCTCAAGTTTCACGTAATTAAAATAACCCTGATTGATCAGCAAATTGCTCGACAACCAATCACCGAGATACAAGTCCACATGGCCGAACGCAAGTGCCGCGAGCGCTTGCTGCCGCGAATCGAAAAACTGAAAATTCGCACCAGGAAGAGCGCCACGTAAGACATCTACTGGTAAATAGTCGTTAGCTGTAGCGACCTTCAACCCAGAGAAAGAATTACCAAACTTTCTTCTCTCGTTTAGCCTACTGAACAGTGCCGAATCCTCGAGAACATACTCTGAAGATAGATTTAATGGACGAATGCTCGCATCGTAGTCATTAGCGGTTGCGAGCAAATCGATCTCATAGTTCCTCAGTGCACTCACAGCACTTACACGATCAGGGAATAATTTCACCTCGACCGGAATATTCAATAACTGGCCAACCATACCAATTACATCTGCAGTAATTCCTTCATACAGGCCATCTTTCACCGTCACATCGAATGGCACGTAGTCCCACTGGGTCACCCCAAGAACAAGTTTTTTCTTTTGTCGAAGCCAACGCCAATCCTCGTCACTAAGCGACAACTCTTGCTGCGAGATAACGGAATGACCAAGGAGTTGGATCGTCCTGGGTGCAGAATAACTATTGGCGGAGCAAACAGAGGAAACTAATAATGCGAAGAAAGAGAAGAGGACCTTGCAGCGCATAGAGCAGAGTCTCGCACATTGGTATTTAGAGCAATGTAAAGCCAGCCAGGACATAGCATCACTCATGTAGAGTTTATGTTAGGAGTCGACTGCAGAGCCTGTAGAAAGCGTAGGACATCTTCTGCCTTCATGCGGCTCATTTCATGACGCGAAGCTTATATTTTCCACTTCTGCCCCCTGCAAACCCAGAGACGCCGAAAAAGCAAGGATCTACGCCTAAGTCTCAGTAGCATCGATGGGTACCCACCATTTTCAGGTAGAGCTTTTGATCGCAATATGACTTTTTAGAATAAAAAATAACAATCCGTTCAAAACAAGTTATAGCCATTTCGCGCTGTAGTTGACCATCCAAAGCTTAGAGAGCCAGACCTACTTCCACTTCTATAGGCATCATTCGTAATTCAGCGTAAATGTCGCAGTGGCATTTGCAGGTCCAGCAGAGATTGTGTCGCCTGTCTGGACGTAGCGCGCTTTCAACGGAATCGTATAACTCGCACCTTCAACAGAGCTCGGCGTGATTCCACTTTCACGAAATGCTATGAGTGGCCAAGGCGTACCAGTCTGATCGGCGATTTGCACACCAACTCCGGTGGCTGCAGGGGGCATTCCAGCAGGAGATGGATCTAAGTCCAAAATACTAAGACCGGGATCCAGAGGCATAATAGTTGGCCAGATGCTAACTTGAATCACATTGTTTTTTCGTGAATTCAAGTTAGCAATTGTCCCATCACTGGACCATTTTGGGCCTGTCCCCTGATAATACCCGTTGAACGCAGGGCAATTATTCAGCGAGATTGAAAAATCCGTCCACGGCGTAGAACTATTCCTGCCAGAAAACTCATCGGTCTTATGGCTACCCATCTGCACCGTGACATCCGGAGTTTGGCACGTCCGCGAGACAATGTTGATACTTCCAGAAAAATTCACACGCTGATATTCCACTGTATTGGAACTAATCAAGCTACGTGCCATAGTTGGCAACTGAGATCCCTGTATCACCCCAGGCGAAACATCCCCAGTTTTTACGAAGGACAAATCAAACCCCATATGCCAACTATAGATATAATTACAAGCACCAGTTGCACTGCAGTTTGTCATCGGAGTGGAGGCGGGAAGTGGCTGGCCTAAGGTGAGTATGGCCACCCCAATACCTGGAACGCCAGTTTGATACACCTTATTACCATACAAACCGCCTGACCAACCGGAGTTCGGTAATGGTGTGATGGGCAGTGACGCATCTTGCTGAATAGTGTAAATGCCAGCGGAGCAATTCAGCATGATATTTCCGACAGGGTTGAAAGTTTGGCGATAGATTTCTGCCCCGACAGGGATGTCCCTTCCCACAGTCAAGCTTCCCCCCAGTAGTGGCTGGGTACGAACCATCGGACTGTAACCATCGACAATTTTGCAATCCGCCATTGCAGTACCAGCTAATATGGCCAGAAATGCAACGCATACGGTCGATACTTTCAACCCCATCTTATACATCACTTGTACTCCGGTGCGTTGTCAACAGAAGCAACGCGGTTATTTGAATTAGTCACTGAGCAGACCACGTCAACCTGGCGCAGTTGCTTACTTTCGCTCTTTCCAGGAGGCAACTGCAGATCACATTTCTCATCAGCTTGCCCTCCCCAACTAATCAACAACCGACGCGTATCTTCCTTCACTCTGGCGTACAACTGACCACCTTGCCCAACTATCCCTATCGAGACGCCACGCTCGTCGACTACTCCAGCCCCAAATGGTAGGGGACTGCCATCCGCCAGGCTGACGTTGAGCAGTAATGCCTGCCCATTGTTGGTCCCGTACTTTAGGGCGACCACAGCACCAGCACGCGGAGCGACCTGTTGGCTGGTTTCACTCAGCTCTACGTCCATGGAGGTCCCCTGCGGATCAATCGCCACTTCGTTCAATTCATAGGGCCTCAGATACGGCACAACCGCATTGCCATGCTTATCAAGTTTAAGGCCTGGGAAGCCGACGACTTTCGCACCTTCGGCACCTTTTGCAGTAATGACGGCCATGGTCTCTCCACGGTAGGGAGTGAAGGTCACGCCATTGGAATGTGCAACGACACTGCCACTGGCATTGAGCGACAGACTGTCGTAGCCCTCCCCGGTGCTCGCAGTAGCACCGAACATGGCTTTAGGCCCGGTGTACTGGCCGTTCACCGAGGCGCTGTTGGTACCGCCCGCACCATCGTGCCCCGCTGTTACACCGTAGTTGTACTGGCGATCAGCTCCAGCTGTTCCGCTGAGCGTTGCCTGCTCGCTGTACTTGCCGTTGGTGTCACGAATGGCTTGTGCGGCCAATTGGGGGCGGTTCACCGATGAACCGAACCCAAGAGGCATGCTGACGTTGAACAGCAGGCTACTATCCATTTTTCCCGAGCCAACCCGACTACGGTTGGTACTAATGCCATAACTTACCGAACCAACTTGCTTGTTATAGCTGAACTGGTACTGCACATCGCTGCCAGGCAAGTTCCAGTAGTTCTGAGTAAAGCCGCTGAATGCTATTTGCCCCCAATCGCCCAAGCTCTGGTTAGCGGTAAGCGACAAGCGGCTACGCGCACGAGCAAACGTACTGGTGTCCAAGCCATTTCGTTCTGCATCGCGAAGCTGCAGAGCGGTGGTAAAATCGAGGTAGTCCTCAGTGGAAAACCGCGTCGCAGCTACCGCGAAGTTGCTTCCAGTACTAAGAATATTTTTGCTGTAGCTGATGCGAGCACTCTGGCCGCTTGCGGTGCCGCTTTTCAGGTCAGTCTGCGCCTGAGTAATGTCCACTGCCACGGATCCGATAGGTGTACTAAACGCCAAGCCACCAAGTACTGATTTGTAACCATCGCTCAACTGCGAACCTGTATAGCCGGTGAAAATATTACTCAGCCCTCGCTGATAGGTTCCCTGAATTAGTTTGGACTGACTTTCAACGTAGTTATTACGCGTTTGACCAACGGTCACATTGAATCGCGAAGTACCAGGGCGTAACAGTTGAGCTGTTGAAGCATAAGGCACGACAAACGACTGTTCGCTGCCATCTGCTTCATACACAGTTACGTCCAGATCGCCACCATAACCTGTAGAATACAGGTCATCGATGACAAACGCACCAGGCGCAACCGTTGTTTCGTAAAGTAGGTTACCGGCTTGCCGAACCGACACTCGCGCGTTGGTTCGAGCAATTCCTCGAATAACCGGAGCATAGCCACGCTGAGATTCTGGCAGCATGCGATCATCAGAGCCTAGTTGTACTCCGCGATAAGCCAAAGTGTCGAAGATCTCGCCACTAGTGTTCGCTTCACCTACTAATAATTGGCTTTTAAGCATCGTGATATCACGCTGCGCGTAAGTATTTAGAGTCTGATAATCGTTTCCACTTTCTTTATCCCAACTGAGAGAGCCGTTGTGACGTAAGCGCCAATCACCTAAATTCAAGCCAGCATTCAGTCCCATATATGCAGAGTCATAGGTGCTGTAGCTTGTCTTATTGTGATTTGCGTTAAAGCTATAACTCAAGGTACCGGCGTTAACTCCGCGATCCCAGAGTTCCGGGCTTACGTAACCACGAGCCTCTCTTTTAAGAGAAGCTTGTGGAATACTAATATCCAGTTGTTGAGTAGAAGGAGAAAATACAGCGCTTGCGCCTTCAATCAACTTCGAGATGTCCAGGCAGCTCGCACCGCTTTCAAGACTCCCCATCGCTGGGACAGAAAGTTTCCGCATATCAACACCGATCATTTCCAACATCGCGCTGTTGAAGCAAACCGTCGGATTGCTGCCATCCGCCTCTGCGTTAATGCGAATGTCCTGGCGAGTAATCAATTTCCCATTGACCGCTACGTCAGCGCGGTACTCACCTGGCAGCACAGGGTTACCTTGTTGATAGGCACCGAGATCAAGGCTGCGTGAGTCTTCTGGCAAGAATGAGTCGTTGAATTGAACCTCTTCGGCCTGGGCGGACCGGAGCGCAACGCCACCCACGACACTAACCATCATGATCAGCGCAGCCAGGGGATTTAGGGCAAAGCAAGGACGAGCCTGTGCAGAGACCGCCAGGCGGGAGTTAGCGTTCATAAGTTACTCGGACACCGAAATGTTGATACAGAGGCTTAGGAGGAGAAGCAGTTGTCTATCAAGCACCCCCTCCAAACCGTGTAAGAACTTTCTCATCCTTGGGAAGCGGCTTATGCAGTCCACGCCCTACTCCTCTGTAGGACGCGTCCTATAGGGCGGTGGCGCCCACGACTTGACGCTCTGGCGCGCGCTAGCTTCGCAATGCGCTTGGCATCATTGCCGGAGGAATTAAGGGGGCGAGTAAATGGACCAGGAAGAGGCTAGGCGCCGGGAGGAGTGTCGCGACTTGACCTAGAGGGAATCCACACATTCATCGCTTAGAATGTGTGGCGGTAGCGGTACCTGCTTCTTACCGCTCCAGCCGTACTAAGCAGGTTTAGTATTCATTCGTGCACACCACCTCAATGCAGCGAGACCAATTTGGTCAGGGCGTCAGTGGCTGCCTAGTTGGCACCAACGCGCCATAGTCGTTTATGGCGTTGTATTGCACCTCTCCACCACCACTCAACGGCGCTTTCAGCGTCGGCAATGCAAAGGTCTTAGTCTGACCAGGACCTACCATTCCGTTTTCGCTTTCGTAGCTCTGACTGCCGATCATCAATGCGAGATCGACCTCCGAGACATGAAATGCAGTTGGATTAAACACCTGCAGCGCGTAGCCCTTATCAATAGCAACCACTTTCCACTGCAACTGCTTTGGCGCATCGCTTGCAGTGCCTGGTAGCCCGTCTGGACGATAGAAAATTTTAATCCGAGAGCGGAATGCCATCTGCAGCGCGTTCAGGTCAACAGGTCCCGTAGCTTTGGGCGGAATCTCTAACACGTTGAGCCAAAATACCGACTCTTTGTCAGCAGGTAGCTTAGCGCCGGTGAACATCAAACGAAGGCTCTGGCCCTTACCCGGATCAATACGCGATACCGGTGGAGACAACACAAAGGGAGCGGTTGATTTAGTTGGACTGGTATTCACATCACCGCTGTCAATCCAAGACTGGACAAGAGCGGGACGTGTCCCGTTGTTGTTCAGCTTGACAGTGATTTCTTTCTGGCTCGCGGGGTAGATGAGACGGGTACCAGTGATCACCACGCCAGCTTGCGCTTGTGAGTGGACCAGAAGGGCACAAAACAACAAAGCTGAAAGGCGCAGAACGGATGCTATACGCATGACACACCTCGATAGCTGAGGGCCGGCGCTCCGGATCCTTTCGGGTCTGGTAGCGCCAGCGCGCCAGGGCTTACTGGTAGTCGATGTTGTACGTTACAGAGCTTACCACGGTACCCGGAGTGGTGGTGCCGGTGGCGAAGTACTGAATAGCGTAGGGCATATTAGCTGCGCCGCTAGCATCGATGGTGTTACGAGTGGTATTGGTCTTTTGATTGACGTTGCCTGCCTGGATTACCGCACCGCCCTGACCGTCCACCAGCTGAAGCTGGACGTTGGATGCGCTGCCGGTCATGTTCTTCAGGTTGCCGCTCACCGGATCAACGGTCGAGCCGGAGTTGAAGAATGCAGCCGCAGTGGTGGCGGTGCCAACACAGTTGGTCAGTTGGATGTTGAAGCCAGTCTTGCCTTGCACCTGACCAGCCGCAGTGAGCAGTGCAGTGGAAATGGTCGGAAGAGTCACGGTAGCGACAGTCGGAGTTACGACACCATCAACAGCGATGGTGCAAGTTTGGCTAGTCAGTTCGCCGTTGAAGTTAATGGTACCGTCATCCGCGTTGGCGAATTGAATACCAGCAACAGAGGCCAGAAGGGTAATAGCGAGGGCATTGCGTTTCATTTAACAACTCCAAATTTAAGTAGCGAAATTGCCTTGAAAGTCTGGATGTCTGAAGCTGTTGTGCTTTGCATTACAAGCCATCTTTCTGGGCGACGAGAGAATTATCCTACGTAGCCAACACATGATTCTGTAGTCTGCGTCCTACACTCATGTAGGCTTCCTCCGTACATCGCCGAACCACTTCTGTTAATGGCCCGGCGCCCCGCAGCGCTTGCTCCAACCTGTAGCCTCCACTCAGCCTGTTTGCCGACTAGGAACGTGAAGCAAAACTCGATAGCCTGGGCGATCCGCTGGCCGTGCTGGGCAAGCATCTAGATTTCGCTACCATGGCCGTCGAGATTGACTGCTGGGTTCCGCACCCGAGCCGTGTCGAAGGTGGCAGGCTGCCGTATCCCACAGAGTTGATCACGCGTTTGCTGGCGCTCCAGCAACTATTCAACCTGTCCGGCGAGCAGATGGAGTTTCAACTGCTCGACCGCGTGAGCTTCCAGCGTTTTATCGGCCCGAAGAACACGGCTCGTGTGCCTCGCAACACGATCTGGGACTTCCGTAAGCGCTTGGTGTAAGCCAAGTTGGAGCAACTGATTTTCGACGAAGTCCAACGTCAGCTTCAGTTACGCGGTTTCGCGCTTGCAAAGGCCAGATCATCGACGCCGTCATCGTGGGCACCGAATGAGCACAACAGCGCCGGGAGGCAAGCACAAGTCAAGGCCGGCACGGTGCCAGGCGAATGGTCGCCGTCCAAGCGGCCGCAAGAGAATGTCCAGATATACTTGCCGAAAAAGCACGGCAATTCGTACTTCGGCTACAAGCTGTCGGTCAGTGTGGATCGGCGGCATAAGCTGATCCGCTAGTTCAAGATGAGTGACGCCAGCGTGGCTGTCACTCGTTACCTGGTGGGGGCTGGATCAACATAACTGCAGCCGCGATTTCTGGGCCGATCGGGACTATCATGGTGCTGGCTCAAGCAGATCGGCTAACGACCCAGCATCTAGCGAAAAGGTCAGACAGGGGGGGCGATTGGCGAGCGCGACAAGGCGTGTAATCGACGCATTGCCAGCCCGGGAACGCGGGTCGAGCACATCTTCGCCAGCATGAGGCAGATAGCGTGGAAAAATGATCAGGTGGTCTGGCACGGACAGTGTTTGCTCTTACGATCAAATCTGCGGTGTACAACCTGAAGCGGATGCCGAGCCTGCAGGAAATGGCATGAAACAGACCATTGGCCGGTGCATGCGGTTAGCTTTACCGAGTTGGCAAAAACTGCTCCGCGCATCGGACCGGACACAAAAACTCATTTATGCTCCGATGCAACCTGAAGGTTGGTTTTCAGATGCCCCATATGGGCCATCTTTAACTTTAGCCCAAGGCCCCACCCGCTCACCCATCAACTAGACTTCTCAACCTCAAAGCGGCGAGCACCAAAAAAGCGACTATTCCAGTAATTATTATTCAATGAGTCTATACGAATAGACTCTCCCGTCCGCGGGGCATGAATAAATCTATTTTCCCCGATATAGATACCTACATGGTTAGCACGGTTGCTGCCGTTTTGCGTAAAAAAGACGGCATCGCCGGGCTGCAGCTTGTCGCGCGACACACGCTGATAATTTTCCCGGATCATAGAAGAAGTCGTTCGTGGAAGCTCAACCCCTACTTCGCTTCTAAATAGATAAACGAGAAAGCCGCTACAATCAAACCCACCAACCTCTGACACCCCACCCCACTTATATGCTGTACCAATCAACTCTTTTGCCCGGCGAATTATCCGATGACGGGACTCGGAAGCCGACTCGCTTTTTGGCAAAGACTTTACGTTAACAAATGACTGACGGCTGATCTGCAGCTTACTCGAATCCCCGGCAGACACTTGGTGCAACGATTTGAAAGGAAAGCCCAAAGAGCCACGCACGAGAGTAAGACCGTGCGTACTATCAAGAATACCCTTATCATCACTAAGCCAGTTGGGCGGATCAAGCTCATCGGCATAGGAGTTTATTGCAACGGAGGTTAGCAAAGTCGCTCGGATCAAGAATTTAAGGATGCGCACCTTCTTACCACTCAGGGAAATATACGAGGAGTGGTAGGTTAAAGATCGTGCTGGGGTCGTTTTATCAGCTGGGGACTACTTAGCTGTAGGAACCATCCTCTCCCTTCGATGGCACGCGGCTGAAGCCATGCAGTGAGCAACGCGGACTAGATTGCCTGAGCCATGAACTAACGGAGAGCAGCGATTCCCCTCTAAATTCGAGGCCAGGTTAATACCGAATTTGTAGGATGCGTCCTACACCGATAACGGAAAGAGCCGAAATACCTCCTGTGCGTTCTACAGCAAAATCTGACCTTCTTCCTTGCTCTAGGAGTTGGCTAATGCGACCGTTTTCCGCGCTGATACTACAAGCCCCATGTCTTCATCGCACGATAGCTGTCGCCGCCCTGCAACACCTCGGTTACAACTACGTAACTGAAATGTCGTTTGGCGAGCCTGCTTTGCGCCAGTTACGCGAACTAGATGGAGTTCGACTCCTGCTGTGTGACTTACGCAATGAACCAGCGGCTCGGCTGGAACTTCTACAAGTAGTCGCTCGCGAGCGCCTGGCTCAGGGGGTTGCCATCATCGGCGACTTAGCATCCGGCACTTGGCCTGCACTTTCGCGCTTGTTGCGACTGCAAGGGTTGCAGGTGCTGCGCCTGAACGGTGGACCGGCAACTCAGGAGCAGATGGTAGCCCTTCTCGGAACGTTCGAGCCAAGCCGCGCAGATGTACCCGCTCTGCCGTCGCTGCGCGAAATTCCTTCTGACCACGATGTCATTGTAGCCCTGAGCCGTGGAGAAATTCACGCTGCGTTACAACCTAAGGTTTCAATAAAGACTGGCCGCATTATCGGATTCGAGGTTCTGGCTCGATGGCAGCGTGCAGACAACGAAATAATCCTTCCGGACCAATTCTTACCAGTATTACGTCGGAAGGGCCTGCTCGATGCACTGCTCTTCACATTGATCGATCAATCAGTCTGCACTCTGCAGGCTTACAGTGAGCATCATTTCAATCTCGCTTTTAATCTGGAGCCATCACAGCTTGCCCAACCTGGGTTTGCCGCTCAGATATCTCACCTCCTGGCGCGCTTAGGTATCGATCCAAGGCAAATCACCTTCGAACTGACCGAAACGGAAGCATTACCGACACCTGCAGTAAGCCTTGAAAATCTGCTGCAGTTGCGTGTGCTCGGATGCGGGTTAGCCATTGATGATTTTGGCCGAGGCCAGTCGACACTGGAACGCCTGATCGAGTTGCCGTTTACAGAAATGAAATTGAAGGCACGCTTTCTCATGGACTTGGACGAGGACCCGCGCCGCAGTGCGGTTCTCGCCAGTGCTGTCTTACTCAGCCGCGCCTTGGGGTTATCCGTGTTGGCCGAAGGCGTCGAGAGCGAGAGCCAAGTGCAGCACCTGCAGAGATTAGGATGTGAGGTGGCCCAAGGGCATTACTTCTACAAACCAGTCATGGGAAATGCACTGACTCGTTTGCTTCTCAGTGAAGGGCTGAGCGGCACCAGCAAAATAGAAGCAGATCTTACCTCTCAAGCATTCGCAGACGAGAACTGCCGCTGGCGGGTAGTTATGTCTGAAGCTCGCCTTTGCAGTCTCTGAGATTCCCCATATGACCAATAAAAAATTGCGCATCCTTATCGCCGAAAGCCAAAATTCGGAGTCATTGATGGTGGAGCGCCTGCTTAATAGGCTGGGCTACCATAGGATCGCCACCGCCTCAACTCTGGACGAGGCACGCCTTCTGGGACGATGCACCGAATACCCTTTCGATGTATTGATCATTAGCGGGCTGCTCATCGTCAGCGAGCAGTTCGATGATTCCTCGCTCGCGGGTATTAGCCTTAACGGCCTCATTTACCAAAGTCTGTATCTGCCGCAGCCACTCGTTCCTTTTGCGGCAGAAGGCGTCGCCATGCGGCTACCTGGTCATCTGGATCTTGCTGAACTGGACGCCTTCATGGCGCTGGTCGATCCAATGTCAGTTCATCACCAGCAGCGGCAAGTGGCAATACAACTCTAAAGGCCTGCCCCAAATCGACGTAGCGAACATCCAGCTCTCCGTCAAGGCTGCTGCAGATGCGCAACCCGCCGTCCGCAGTCCCAGTGTCACCTGCATCGATGGTGGTCGCCGCGACCGATGAACCGGAGACGGAAGTGATCGCCAGGGCAGAACCGCACGCACCGGCAACGTCGGCACCAGTCGAGGCGACAACAGCCTTGGGCAAGCAACACTAGATGAATCCACAGTCGGAAGGTGCCCGTCGTCAATGGCAGCACCTGGCTAAAAGGGAATATTGCAACTAGGTGCATTCAATTCAGATTTTGGGGGTTCATGGTGAATGGTAGGCACATCATTGGTCTTGCATGGATGCTTCTGGCCCTTGCTACCTCTTCAGAAGCATCATCCATGCGATGTGGAACCTCCATCGTTGCGGAAGGTGACACTATGGAGCAAGTGCTGGAAAAGTGCGGCCCACCAACCTCAAAGGAGGTCTGGCAGCCCAAGCTGAGGGTGAATGGCGTTCCTGAAAAGGGGGCAGCGAAGCTAGAGTTCTGGACATATGGCCCTTCTGGGGGCGTTTACCGGAAGCTGCGTTTCATTGATGACCGTTTGGTTTAAGTCGAGATGGAGCGCAAATAGCTCCTCTACAAGCACTTAGAGTTAGAGGCAGTGCTGGCGTCTGAGTTCTACGTGTAGATCAAAGCTCTTAATGTGAACGCGCGTCGGGGCATCCTGATTTGCGCGTGAGACGTCCGCTATGGGTCCAGGCTGTGTGAAAACGTCGAAGTGCGTACACCAGAGCCGCAGATGGGATTTGGACCCGAAGATGTAGCACCGATATCGTCCACAGGCTGTTAGCCACTGCCAGAGTCTCTGCGGCGATCTACGGCAGTTTGTGGTGTAGAGACGTAGGGAAATGGCAGACCTCAGGCCCGCAGTACCTCCATCGCACCGGTGACGCCAAAGTTGCTCATCAGCCGCTTGAGGTTGTAGGCCAGCACAGCACATGCAGGCTCATTTCCGTGCTGACTCGGGGCTGTGTTCGGGTCAGGAAGTGCGTCGCGCCCATCCAATATTTGAGCGTGCCAAACGGGTGCTCCACGGTCTGGCGGCGCACGCTCATCATCTCTGGTTCGCGATCCAGCCGCTGCTGCATGGCCTCCAGTACCGCCTCGTGCCGCCAGCGTTTGAGTCGGCGATAACTGCTCGTGGTGCAGCTGCTGCGTATCGGGCAGCTCGGGCAGGCAGAACTCCAGTAAGCATCCAGCTCGAGGCCATCTTCCACCGTCGAGAAGCGCTTGATTGCACGCTGCCCAGCAGGACATTGGTACTCATCATCAGCGGCTATGTAGACGAAGTCCTGTTTACCAAAACGCCCTTCAGCCTTGCTGCTGGAGGTCATCGGCTTGGGCACGAAGGGAGTAATGCCCGCCTGCTCGCATGCGAGGATTTCCACCCCGCTGAAGTAGCCTCGGTCGGCAACGACGTTAAGGTGTTCAGACCCGGTGGCTTCACGAGCCTGCTCGGCCATCGTGGCGAGCGCTGCACGGTCATGGCCGACGTTGGTGACTTCGTGCGCAACGATCAGGTGGTGCCGGGTATCGACCGCCGTCTGCACGTTGTAGCCGACTACGCCGGTGCCTTTACCGCTGGTGGCCATGGAGCGTGCATCCGGATCGGTCAGCGAGACTTGCCCATCCGGTGCTTCACATAGCTGCTGCTCCATCTCCTTGAGCGACTGCATCTGCTGGCGGAGTTTCTCGATTTTGTCCTGGAGGCGGCTAGCTTTGGCTTCGGCGATATCGGATTGAGTTCGGTCGGCAGTGTCCATCGCCGCCAGATAACGGTCGATGCTTTTTTCAATCTGCTCCATCCGAGCGCGCAACTTGCCATGGGTGAAGTTGCGACCACGGTTGTTGACCGCTTTGAACTTGCTGCCGTCGATGGCCACGAGCGACTGGGAGAACAAATCGAGTTGGCGAAACAGCACGACGAACTGCCGGCAGACATTGCGAATGGCTTTGCCGTTGTCACGCCGGAAGTCGGCAATGGTTTTGAAGTCCGGAGCCAGTCGCCCGGTCAGCCACATCAACTCGAGGTTGCGCTGGCATTCGCGCTCCAGGCGACGGCTGGACTGAATGCGGTTGAGGTAGCCGTAGATGTAGACCTTCAACATCACAGCGGGGTGATAAGACGGCCGCCCAGTTACGGCAGGAGTGACCCCATCGAACTCCAGGGCCACCAGATCGAGTTGCTTGACGAAGGCTTCGACCACGCGAATCGGGTTGTCTTCGGCGACGAGGTCATCCAGGCATTCGGGAAGCAAGCTGACTTGTGCCCGGCTCGCCTCTTCGATGAATCGCTTCATACGCCTCCCCCGCTGAGGTTGCTCCAGCAACTCTAGGCGAGGACGACGTTTTCACACAGCCTGGGTCGATTGCAGACTCTCCGCATGTGGTCGATTGTCGACGGGCGGACAAGTAGGTGCAGTAACGTAGGCGTTAATCGTCTGCAGCGTAGGGATACGTGCCGGCGACGTTGTGCATGAAGGGATCTCCTTCGTCATCGAACAGGTTCGAGTCTGTCTCCAGAACGAATGGGACACCGTTGTCGACGTGGCGTGCGGGTCCCGTGCGGCTCCTGACCATGGTCACTGCGTTCTTGACGAACATGCCCAGCGATACGAGCAGCAATGCAGCCATCAGCAGAGTTTCATTACCCAACACAATGATTCCCGCGCCGGCAACGAGGGCGAGCGGACAGCCAATGAAGAACGCTGCAGTTGAGTTCTTGAAGTGCGTCAGGCCCAGCGCCAGTGAAACGTATCCGGCGATCAATGCCGTGTAGCTGATGGCCATCGGAACGCCGTGCATAACGGGTGAGACGAAACCAACCCCCAGGAAGATCAGCAGAATGACCAGCGCGTGGCGAACGAACATGAGGCCGGCGACGGTGGACAAGGACTCCTCAAGCTCCCACATGGCCATCAACGGCTGACGCAGGCGCGGCGCCTTAACTAATTCGCCCAGGGCGTCCACCTGGATCATCATGTTCTTGGCAGCGATCCTGCTCGGCGGGGCCGCAGCCAGGTCCTGGATCCTCTGCGCGCAGCGCTTGAAGTCCGCGGAAACGCCATCCAGGGCAGAGATGTCCAACTCGGCCAAGTCAAGGTTGCCCGGACGAAGTCCAAGATACTTGCCAATCAGCGCTTCTGCGCGATTAGCCCCTGCTCGGATGACTCGGTCGAAGTCCATTTCACGCGCCCTTGTAGATCGATTCCGTAGAGAGTACCCGAGTGCGGGAAAGTGCAAACCAGCCCTAATGACTTACCGGCCAAAACTGCATGCGCTTTCCCGTGCGGCTATTCGCGCCGTCGCGGATTCAGTGATTCGGCGTAGGTAGATTCTACGCCCTCGATGATGCCGGCAGCGGGGGCGCCTGCTGCCGGTGAGGAATCTTCCGCGACGAAAAATCGGCCACCTGGTAGCGCAGGCTCTCTCGATTTACTGTCCGGCCGCTTGGCGGTTCGCGCTGCGCTATCAAAGTCCTTGAGCCCCACAACCTTCGGCCGGCGATCTCCACGTAGAACGAAAAACGGTAGATTTGCATGCAGCATTGCGTCGTAGCGACTGCTCTCGGAGAACCAAAGCATGCAGCGAGGATGAGGTGCGACCAGCTTGGGGACATCGAGGAGGTCATCCTCAGCCATGTTCGAGAGCCCTCGGAGATCCAGCCACTGGGGCGTTTGCTCCAGCTGGATCCCTCCAGTGGAAACTCGCTCGTTTGCCTCGGCCAGCAGCAGTTCACGCACCTGGGCAACGCGGATTTTTTCCTTGCCGGAAGTGTGGCCAGCCCATGTAAACGTGATCTGTCTTGGCGAGGCGTCGAACACTTGGATCGTTCGCTTGAGTTGATTGAGGGAAAAATTTCTCCCTAGAGCCTGTCGCATGATGTGCGACCTCCGGCTGATGGAGACATTGCGGAACTGGCGCTCTGCTTCAATCGCCCTTTCCAACTCCGCCTTGCGCCGATTCACCGCCCTCCCCTCTGCCAGGATTGACGATGACAAGATGAAGTAACCCGGTAGTCGCATGACCGTACCTGGCGCTTGGCCAAGGTCACGCTTGAACTCCTTGAATGCAGCCAGAGCTGCACCTACCGCCTCCTCGCCTGTTAGATGCTTCACCGGGATTTGCTTCGGAGTCTTCTGCTCCTGCAGAAGCGGTAACTCCCAAACTGCCCCCTCCTCCACCAGGCTGGGCCAGCGTTCATTGAAGGTCGCTACTGCGTGCAGTAATTCGGCGTAAGCGTCGGCGATCGCCTGTGTCATTCCCTCACCTCAATAATACCACCCCTTTACATATTGTAACGGACGCTCCCTGGAATTTCCTGCCCTCCCCTGTTAACAGGGCCGGGGGAGTCAGCATCATCCATGCCTAAAGTGAGGGGGTGGTATTAATCAGTCAAGGGACCTTATTTCGCGATGCCATTCGCGTGTTCTGCGTGCAGCCTCTTTCCAGTTTGATGCATGAGAGGAATGTATGGCTCGTTTGAGTTCTGCTTTGGTTGCCCCGGCGGCGATGACATCTTCAAATCCGTGTCGAACCACAACGTAAGGCATTCGCCCTCTCCTCTCTGCCAGCATTTTCAGAGCAGCAATTCGTACTGCCAGCAAGAAGCTGTCCGTGCGATCGGTGGGCTTCAAACGACGAATGAACATGCACCCTCTTCGGTATTTGCTCATCGATCGGTCGCCGGCAGCGGGTTGTGCAAGCGGTCGAACCGTTCCAAAGCCGCGAGGCTGGTAGCCGCGGCCATTACCAGATTCTGCCGTTGGTGCTTGAACTTGAGGCTGGCCTGGTCCCAGGGCCAGAATGGGCGGATCGTCCGTATCAAGTCCGCAGCCCCCATCGCATAGCACCCAGCTGCCCGGGCCAACTCAGCAACTGACAAGCGATCGTCGTGCGCAGAAGTGAATCCTTCCTCATCCTGCTGGCGCCGGCGCTCACGGATTACGTCCAGGAGCGCGGCCGTCATCTCCTGGCCCGACGTGCCTGCGATGATTCGCAGCATCCCCAGTACACCACTCTTCCTAGGCATCATTGAGGGCTGACGTCCGATGGCTGCCCAGATTTCTGTCAGCGTCACCACTCCTTCGTCTTCCACCAGGGGCGCTCGTTCTTCAGCTGTGTTTGCCTGCAGTGCTGCAGACAACATTTCCGCACAGCGCATCCTAAGACCAGGACTCTCGTCCAGCGTCCTGAGCATCCATGCAGCCGCTTTAACTACCCCTGCCAAAGTCAGATTTGCGGTCCAGCCCCCCTTCTGCACGTTTTCAGCCTCCGACTGCTCTGCGAGCAGATCTGGAAGTGAATCTCCAATTCTGCCCATCAGTTCGTCGAGCTTTGCATGCCATTGCGGGTCCACCGCGTTCTCCTTGCATTGGGCAACCTCCCACAAGAGCTGGATTGCCTGGTGCAGCAGGACAACCTCTGGTTGGGGAACTACCGATGGTGTTGACAGGGAAGCAGTCGAGGTCGGAACACCAGGTCTTGAAGCGAGGGCTTGGTACATAGGCGTTATCCTTCGAGCCAATTTTCAGATCGCCGAGCGGCTGACTACTCATCAGGCTAAATATCGCTTTGGAAATCCCAAGGGCGGGACAACACCAAGCTTCCGAGATCGCCGCGATCGCAGGTCAGCTTTTCCTCCCTAAAAATGGCTGGAAATCAGATTGCCAGGAGCTGGCAAGGGATTTCTCAGCAGTGCAACGCTTCTGCTGCATTCACGCTTGGGTTGCTCAACATTCGCAATAGTCTGGGTCTACAACTGGATGCAGCAACGAGGATGAAATGGGAAATACTGATCCGGAACTTGAATTCGCTGGACCAGCAACTCAGCCAAGCGGATTGGTTGCTCTTTGCGAGCAAGGCATCGTCTCGTCGCTCTCAAGATTTCTTGCAGAGGGTGTCGACGTCGGGGGTGTTCACCTGGTGAGAACTATTGCAGTTGTTTCCTTGGACCTTGGGACTGCCGGCGCCTTCCCTATCGTGATGATTGATCATCATGACGATGACGACGAAGCGATGAGATTTTCTGTTGCCGTATTTTCTGCCCTCAGGAACCAGGGTAAAGCGAGTTCCGAGCAGGTCGCTCGATGGCGACGTGCGCTGTTCGCGGTTGTCCCGAACTACTAGCATTGGCCTTAGAATGACAACGGATGACGGCAGCTACTTGGACCGACACTCGGCGGCTGTTCCTGCCTAACGACAAAACGACTACAAATTACGGCACCTATTCATTTCGGTTGCCTGCCTGGATTGGCAAACGACAGCCCTACAACGAATGACGGCCAGATGCCGGGTATAAAAAAAACCGGCTATGCCGGGTTTTGATGTTGCTACTAGCAACACTTCTCAATGCATCTCAGCGTCCGCCATCTCATGATCCTCATTCAGCAGCTCGCCAAATGCGTCAGATAGCGGCGTGTCGCTGTCCCAGCTCCCAGGAATGAATTCGGGTTGGTCAGGCAGAACCAATGGCATCTGCACTGCGTCCTTAAAGGCAAATTTGATTGCCTTCACCTTGCGCCCGGCCTTCTGCAACTCGTAGGTCACGATCAGACCACTCTTGGCCTCCAGCTCCTTAACCGCAGGATCAATTACCCGCTGCCGCAGGTTGTTGAACCGCTCGTAGGCTCCGTCTAACCCAAGGGCCTCGCGCAGCCGATCTACTTCGATGTGCGCCCAGCCTGTACTCCGGAACTGCATCAGCATTTCGAACAGTCGATAGCTGTTGGTCGACTCAAGCTGGGCGACTCTGCGGAGATCGTAGGTGGTTACCCGTTTGGTCAAGTGCGAGAGGTATGGCATCACGTGAACGGTGAAGTACAGATCCACCCGCCCTTCCCCCGTCACGTACTTCGCACGATCAACCCAGCGCTTCCGGTCCATCCCTTTGTTGTCGTAGGTCTTGATGTCCCGCTCGTAAAGGGAGTCCGCGGCTTCCTTCATGTACTCGTAGCAGTGACGGAGTGGGATGCCGTAGATCTTGGCAAAGTCGGAGGCATAAACACTGATCACCTTCTCCATCGGCTTGCGCGGATCCTGCTTACAGATGGCAGCCAGTACCAAGCGCTGCTCTTGCAAGGTCAGTTTGTACGAAGCCTGGATAAGGTCATTGGACTTGGAAACACGTAGCGGCCGCTGGTCCTTATCCTTCGATTTAGAACCAGGTTGTTCTTGCTCGATGTTCGCGGTCATTTGGGCTCCCCCCGTATGCCGCATAGACTACCGGCACTTAGCTTTGTAGTCGATAGACCGCATGTAAGGTCGGGCTGGACATTTCAACAGCCGGAAATCGTAGTCGCTGGCTCATTGGATTCGACTTCAGATTCCGGCTATTGAAGTACAAGCATATGATTTCCTTATCACTTTGTTCCTCCTGGAACCCTAACCACGCCTTCAATGCCAGGATACGTACCGGAATCTGTAGTCGATGCGATCCATCGAGGCTCTCAAACCTCTTGGTCGCGCCTCCGCTACCGGGATCTGTAGTCGTGACTGGGACAGAACTCACTGAAGTCACAGCCGGTTTCTGTAGTCGCTTAGCAATGAGCCGGAATCTGTAGTCGATTGCCGCTGAGGGATTTCCCCAGTGCTAATACCGGAATCTGTAGTCGAGTCATGAAGCCATCCTTTTTCCGGCCGCGATCCCATATCAACTCACAGCCGGAATCCGTAGTCGATTAGATATTATCCTTATAAAACAGATAGTTAGGCATTGCCGACAGGGCGCCAAAGCTGTACTCGCTGCTTTCCTGCAAAAATTCGGTTAGAAATGAACCAACGCTTTAGCCTGATCGTGCAGCTGATGGTGATCCTGGCCTAGTTCAAGACCTAGCCATACCCGGAATGTGTAGTCGTAAGAGCTCCGAGAATGCGGAGCCGGAATTCGTAGTCGATTCAGGCAATCCCTAGTGCCGCATGGGTTACGCCCATTTCAGTTCTGGGATTCCATGCGCGAGCCGGAATCTGTAGTCGATGAACACAGATACAGGGTCGCCCCTGCCGGAATCTGTAGTCGTAATCTCGATTCAGAGCTACATCGGCCCGGAATCTGTAGTCGTTACGATGTCAAAGTGGCCAAAATTCACTCAGCATGAAACGCCTACCGCCCTATCAGTCATAATTCGGTCTTCCGACCTTCGCCAAGGGCCCGTTTCAGTCACACACGCTGCTCAAAATTGGTGCATGACCTGTGGATAACAGCCGGTAGATGTAGCTTTTCGCGCCGGATACTGTAGTCGTGAACCCGCGATCCGTAGTCGTAAGCAGGGAATCTGTAGTCGTAATACCGGTTCTTGTAGTCGATACCCTTCTGAAAGCTCCGCCCCACAAGGCCTCCAGCCTGCTAAAAACAAGAGAAAAACAAGAAAAAACAAGAGAAAAACAAGCTCTAAAAAGGTTTCTGAGGGTTGGCGGTTCAGCGCTTGAGCAAGATTTTTCAATTCGGGCCGAAATTCGGTCAGAAAAGGCCGCTACCGCCCTACCCCACTCCCCAGAATTGTCCGGAACACCCCAATCCGGAGCTCCTGGATGTCTGCAGAAGAAAAACAGCCACTAGAGCGATTCCTGGAAGCGCTCACTTTGATCACGCCTCACAAAGCAGAGGCGCAGCACGGCGCCAATCATCTTCATCATTGCGTTCAAGTCGGCGGTACCACCGCTTCGGATGTACAGAAAGCTATGAAGATCATCGATGAAATCGGTATTTCCTACACCGGCGGCCCTGTTTACGGTCTGAACGACTGGGAGCTCAAGACGGAAGGACTCCATGATGTACAGCTATCCTTCAATTCGCGGGGAATTCTCGACGTTGCCTTAGCGAAAATCGACACACCCTACTTTGAACCCATCCTGGAACGGCTCAATGAGCAACTGGATGTGGTGACAGAGATTGAGGGCCAGACCGGTTTCACGTCAGTAACCTATCGACAGGGCGATCTCGAGGTGACCCTCGAGAATGATGGTCTGAGCGATCGTTTCTCCATCACGGTCTCAACCTTCGGCTACAGAGCAGATCGGGCTCTGCTTCCACGTTATGCCTAGTAATCTGAGTTAAGTTCAGGTTTTCGCGCATAAATCAGACGAAAGCCTGAACTGAAAGCTTTGGGTTTTGGAAATCCGGAACTATGATCTCCTTCGATGCACAACTTGATGCCGAAGGTGGATGATGAATACGCACGTCGAACACGAAGAAGAGATGCAAAACTACGTCGACTGGGAGCAGGTCTACTACACACCCCAGTTCGCAGCGGATTGCTTTGGGTTGACCACCAGAAGGCTTAAGGATATCGAGGAAGAAAACGGCATCGATATTCCTCGTGTCCCCCGCGGTACGGTGACTACTCGCGCGTATCGTCCTTCTGATCTCTTCAAGATTGCAGCGGTTCGTCGCCAGCGGGGTTACACGAAACCTCTGCAGAAGCAGGTCGTAATTTCTGTATTCATTCATAAGGGCGGAACAGCCAAGTCGACCAACGCCACCAACCTGGCTATTCAACTTCAGCTTTCCGGGCAACGTGTCTTAGTCATCGATAACGATCCTCAAGGGGACACGTCGAGTATGTTCGACTACGACGCTGACCTCAGTTATGAGGATCTTGAGGCCTTTGGGATTCCCAAGGACCGAATTGTCGATGGCCACTTGGGCAACCTAATCGCTCCCCTCCTCCGCATGAAGCCGTTTGAGACCAAGACCCTCGAACAGGTAGTCAAAATGCCCTTCGGCGCCGATGGTCCTCACATCATTCCCGCTGACAACTCGCTCGAGGATCTGAGCATCGCACTGGATGCTGCAAATAACCCCGATTTTTGGTACTCGGAATGGATCAAGGCTGGTAACTCCGGGAAGCTTCCAAACTGCGATCTTTCGGTGTACGACGTGATCATTTTCGACAATGCACCGGCAGCATCGAGGCTGACGAAGAACTCAGTAGCTGCTTGTGACCTGCAGCTCTGCCCCATTCGTATGGATAAGCTTTCGTTCCGCGCACTGAATCGCCTGAATGACTGGCTGCTGCGCTTTGCTGAGGATTACAAACGAAGTCCCGCTCTGGCCGTTATTCCAACAATGTTCATCCGTAATCGGCCGCGAATTCTTCAGCACCTTGCCCTGCTCAACGAGTACTTCCCTGGACGAGTTACGCAGGAAAACCTGTATTTCTCAGAAGACTATTCGAAGGCCATGGATCAAGGGTTTCCTTTGCTCCTCTGGAGGAACGCTAAGTCCGATACCTTGGAAGCAGCTCGCAAGGTGTACCAGGAGATCCTTCAAGTCGTTCAGAAGATCGGCCAGGCCTCTTGAGATGGGTGTTGCTAGTAGCAACACTGGCCAAGGCGGACATCAAGAGAATCGAAAATCCGCCCTCGCCTCCGGCTGTTGCTAGTAGCAACACTGAAGCAGAAAGCGTGGTCAAACGAACTGTTGCTAGTAGCAACACTCACCAGCATTAGGCAGCTGATGAATGACGAACTGCGCAGAATCCAGCGGCTGTTGCTAGTAGCAACACCCCTAAGGAGAAAAAGATGAAGTCGAGCGACTATCCAGGTCGAGCGAAACCAAGTGGCATGGTTGGGGTACGAAAACCCGCCCGGGTAGTTGGTGATGGCGAGAGTCCAGCACAAGCACCAACGCCAAGCCCCATTACACCGGTACAAGAAAATACTTTAATCCAACCTATGGAAGGGGAGTTCATCCTCGCTAGTGAGGCAGCGCTCCAAGATATCGGTGTAGACCAGATCGTCCGGTCACCATACCAGCCGCGCCTAACTTTTAATGAACAAGCCCTAGAGGAGCTCGCAAACTCGATCCAAGCCATGGGCCTGGCGAAGCCCATCCTGGTCAGACCTCTCCCAAACGGCATGTACGAGTTAGTCGGAGGGGAACGCAGATGGCGCGCAACGAAGCTGCTGGGTCTGTCGAAAATTTCAGCAATAGTCCGTCCGATGACCGATACGGTCGCAATGGTCCTAGCCCTGACTGACAATGAGCAAGAAGACCTGACTGACTATGAGCGGGGGAGGGCGTACCAAAACGCTCTGGAAAGCGGAGATACGTCACAACGCGCACTCGCACGCCAACTCGGCATCAACGTCTCGTCTGTAAGCCGCTGCGTTGCAATGATGTCTCTCCCGGATTCAGTTAAGGCTATCCTTGATGATAAGCCATGGCTGATCACGCTTAACTACGCTCCGAAGTTCGTCGCCTTTGGTGAGCAAGATCCTCAAAAGCTCAGCGACGTGGTGAAGAAAATGGCGGAGGAGGGCATGCAGCAGGAAGCTGCGCTGCGCTACCTGGCAAAGCCGGAATCCCCTCAGTCACCAAGACACAGAATTCAAGTTCAAACCATACAAGGCATTGGGAAACTGAAGGTTGCAGGTGAGAAGCTGGAGCTCACTATCGAAAAAAGCATCAATCCCGAAAAGCTAAACTCCAAACTCCAGGAGTTTCTTGCTTCGCTCGATGCCACAGAGCTTCAGGCTGGAGATTGAAAATGGGACTGATTAAGATCCGGCACGATAACGGGGCAGAGGAGGTTTTGAGTGCGGAAGCGCTCAAGACCAATGCGATCCTGTCGATAAGCAAGGGCAGATTCGTCATTGCGTTTGAAAGCATGTCAGGGGTGTCGATTCTGGTGGACCCAGAGTTGCCGGAGCGCTTCGTGATGACGCTGCCTTCAGACAAACAGGAAAGTAACCCTACAATAACTGGGGATATATCAGAAATTGATGGCCTTGAAGATGTCATCATTTCCATCACAAAATCGCTTCAAAGCAGGGGAGGGGAGGAAGCTCTTCTGCATTAGTTCGGTTACATGCTATTTCGAACGTAAAAGTTGCAGGAAATAAGCCGACAAGTATTTGACGATATTTTAACGTCGGTCGTTAGATCATTTTTACAGGAAATGAGATACGAATCGCGGTAATGGCAATTGGTCATTACCTGAAGTTTTGTAATATATTGTCTTAGCGTCACAAGGAGCGACGCATGAAACTGCCATACGCTCGAGGAACCGGCCGAGACAAACCATGAACAGCTCGAAAACGCCACACGTCGTACGGAGGATGCCGTACTGGGAAAACCCGCCGGAGCCAGGCCAGGACTTGCGTGAGCTCCAATGGGGCGTGTTGGAAGTACTTTCCGACAACTCCGTGCAATTCGTCAAAACTGAACCTGATCCCCAGGCTCTGCAGGCCCTCATCGACGAAATAGAGTCGATGTCAAACCAACAGTAGAGTCGGACCAATTTCCTGCAATATTGTTGCTGAAAAAGAATCAAACTTTATCCAGCGACAACATAGGCTGCATCGAAGACCAACCATGGGAGCCTTCGATGCAGACCTCGGTCCTTGATACCACCCATTCGCTAATATCTTCCCGCTCCTATCGGGGGCTGACTACGACGGCTTTAAGGGCGATGTCCAGGAGCAAGGTCAGCTCGAACCCATCATCCTGCTCGAAGGCAAGATTCTCGACGGCCGCAATCGCTACCGGGTCTGCTTAGAGTTAGGAATGGATCCGATAACCAAGGATTTTGAAGGTGATGATCCGCTCGCCTTTGTCGTCGCTCTAAATCTCCGTCGGAGGCACCTGACGACAGCACAGCGGGCTTTGATAGCTGTTGAGCTGGCCAAACCCCCGAAAGGCGATAGCGATGCAACAGAGCAATCTGCGCGCATCCTCCTTCCAAACGCCGCAAAGACGATGAATGTCTCCCCGAGATCCGTCTCATCCGCAAAGCGAGTTATGCGGGATGGAGCTCCTAAGCTCGTTAGTGCGGTAAAAAACGGTGAGGTGAGCATCTCGATCGCTGAGCAGTTGGCGAAGCTCCCCATCCACCAGCAGGACGAACTGTGTGACCGAGGCACCAAAGCGCTGCGCTTGGCTGCACAGCGTATGAAGCAGCCGAAGAACGACTCGGTAGACTGTTTCTCCCAAGCCGCTCCAGAACACCGAGAAGACCCCCAACCAGAAAAACTTGCGTTGCTACCTTCTGTCGACACGAGCGCAAAGTCAGAGCTTTCAAGAAAGCCATCTGCACTGCTCCTCTTCGAACTTGCTGATTCTGGAATGCAAGAGGGGCGGGAAGCAGCAAGTGTGGTCGAGGAGATTCTCGACGCAGTCGACGAAGGTCTAGATCTGCAGCTGCTGGCATTCACAACTGAGGTAGCAGTGCTACTCAGAGACAGAATTAGGAGCCGGGTCTACCGGCGATAATTTTTTGTTGGGATTCATCCCTGGTGTGATTGGATAAAGGTGACGGTGGAATGAAGTCACTGACATCACAACGGATGTAACCGAAAAGGCATAGCAAAGGAATAATGAGGTGTCGCATGATTCAGCAGATTCAAGTTACAGTTAAGTACCCTGCATACATCGCTTTCGGCATCCTCTTTGGTTACAGCGTAGCCATCTGGATCGGAGCAATCTGAACAAAGTCGTGGCGAACCATAATCGTTTTTTATAAGATCGAAAGACTTTAAGGAGGACTCCATGTCTATCGTTCACGAATATCGCAATACCGAATCTGAGATTGAACGTCTTCAACAGCACCTGGAGAAGCTCAAAGGAAGTGAGCAGCTGCAGAAGGGGCTCGAGTTCGAGAAGAAGCTTCGTGATCTCATGGAGAAACATCAGAAATCGCTGCGCGATGTGATCAGCCTTCTCGATCCGGATAGCAAGCTGAAAGGTCAGGTGACCAGCGGCCAGGCTGACTCCCGTCGCAAACCCCGTCAGCTGAAAACCTATAAGAACCCCCATAACGGGGAAGTCATCGAAACTAAGGGTGGCAACCACACTGGCCTGAAAGCCTGGAAGGCAGAGTACGGTGCAGAAGTCGTAGATAGTTGGCTTCAGTAACATTATCGAATCGACAAAAGGCCGAAAGGCCTTTTGTCGTTTATAGGGGTTGAGAAATGCAACCTGGAAAATCGAAACAGATTCTGGTGATCAACGGTCTGAATCGCCCCGGCTTTCCTAGACACTCTCCAAGCTTTGGAAGTAGCGCTTTTCAAACTCCACTGGCGATAGCTGCATAGCGCTGCTGTGCCGGCGTTTGGGGTTATAAAACATCTCGATGTAATCGAACACATCACTGCGGGCTTCTTCGCGGGTGCCGTAGGTTTTCCGTCGGATGCGCTCCCGCTTCAGCAACTGGAAAAAGCTTTCCGCTACCGCGTTGTCGTGGCAGTTGCCACGTCGACTCATGCTGCTGCTTAGGTTGTTAGCCTTGAGGAAACTCTGCCAGTCCGAACTGCTGAACTGGCTACCCTGGTCGGAGTGGATCATCACTTCCTGCTTGGGCTTGCGCCGCCACACCGCCATCAGCAGGGCATCGATGGCCAGGTCGCTGCACATTCGTGACTTCATCGACCAGCCGATCACCTGGCGTGAAAACAGATCTAGCACTACCGCTAAGTACAACCAGCCCTCATAGGTCCGGATGTAGGTGATGTCGGTGACCCAGACCTTGTTCGGCTCACTGACGTTGAACTGCCGCTCCAGGCGATTGGGCGAAGCCACCGCCGGCCGGCCGCCATAATAGCCGGGATGCCGCCGATAGCCGGTTTGTGAGCGCAGCCCTTCTCCCCGCATCAGGCGAGCCACGCGGTGCCGGCCACAGGACTCCCCCAGCTCACGCAGGTCGTCGTGAATCTTGCGATAGCCGTAGACCCCACCGCTTTCCAGCCAGGCGTGTTTGATCAACCCGAGCAGGCGCTGATCTTCCTTGGCGCGCACGGATTTCGGCTCGGCCAGCCAGGCGTAGTAACCGCTGGGATGCACTTTCAGGGTCTGGCAGAGGCGTCGAACCGGGTACTCCACCGACAGCTTGCTGATGACGGCGTACTTCAGCCGCACTCCTTGGCAAAGTACGCGGCGGCCTTTTTTAGAATGTCTCGCTCTTCGGTCACTCGCTTGAGTTCGGCGCGCAGACGACGCAGTTCGGCCTGCTGATCGTCTTCTTGCTGCCGCTGCTCCTGGGGCTTGCTGTAGCGCTTGATCCAGACATACAGGCTGTGCACCGACATGCCTAACCGCGCTGCCACCTCGGCTACGGGGAGGCCGCGCTCAGTCACTTGCTTGACCGCTTCGATTTTGAATTCTTCGGGGTAACGCTGGTTGCTCATGGCACCTCCTAATGGGCCTCATTATGAGGCTTGGAGGTGTCTACGAAACTAGGGGCGATTCAGAGTGCGAGCCGAAAGAATTCGAACTTGGCGCTAAGAATGAGACTAGACAATGCACATTCGTAGGAAGCTATTGTGCAAGCAAGTCGATTGGGGGCTGCATCGAAAAGCGTGATGCATATTGCTGCTTTGGATCGGTAGTAGGACGAATTATCCAAGAGCAAGGGCGCAAGCAGCTAGGTTTGAATTTTGGCGAGGCTGAAAGTCCAAGTTGCGAAGGCCTAACTCCTGCGCAGCTTCAGCAACTCGATTGGTCTAAAATAGACCTCTCTGAATGGATCGGAATGCTGAGCATCACTGGGAACCTTCCCACAGTAAACTCAGTGACCCTCACGAACTTGACGGGTAATGGAAGTGAGTTGAATGACATATTCAATGACGGCACGGGCCGCGCTGATACAGTTGAGCGCAACGTAGAGCGGCTAAAAGATGTAGATGTTGATTCTGTGAAGAAGAATGCCGCTCAACAAATGCAGCCGGTTAAGTGAAAAAAAAGCCCCGCACAGCGGGGCTTTTAATTATTTGCTCACAAACCGGAATGTTTGTGCTCCGTTGAATACGCCAGCTGGAAGTACTTCTTTCGAATACTTGGAGCCGGGGTAGTAAAGGTAGAACCAGTCCGGGAGATTCTTTGCAAGCTCAGCCATAGCCTGGGGCGCCGTAAGATTGTGCCGGCTTTCATCCACAGGAAGCTGTGTCGGGAAAACGAACACCGGACCGTAGACCTGCCGGCTTTTCATGAATGCTGGGCCTGGAACCGGGCCCTTATCAAGCTGCAGAGGCTGACCCAGGTAGTATTCCTTCATGCTTGCATAAGCGATCTTGGCGCTCCAGCCATAGGGATATTTCGCCGTAGTGGTCGGGATCGAGGCCAGGTCAGTTTTAAAGACGCGCTGGCGAGCCTGCTCCCACTCTTTGGCCACAAGTGCTGTTGCTGCTTCTGGTGTCGACGCAAGCTCTGCAGGGACCCAGGCAGCGATCTGGGGAAGGCCTTCTGCGGGCGAGCCGCCGCCACCCAGGAGGAATAGCCCGAGCCCAAGGCCGGCCGATGGGCCCACAGCCAGATCACCTGCGCCGGAGCTGACGTTCACACCTTGGCTTTGTCCTTGGGCCTTGCCCAACAACTCCTTCGGAATGTCACGTTGACCCTTGAGTCCCATGGCGTCAAAGACCGTTAGTGCGTCGGACCATTGCTGACGTGGCACCGTCTGCGGGTCAGGCAATGGGGCTTGTTGCTGCGTAGTGGCGCAACCAACTATCGCAGTCACAAAGCTTATTAGTGCAAGTCGCTGAAGCATTGGGAAAACTCCTTAAGTCGTAACTCCATGCGGATCGAGAGAATACAGATCATTGCAGTACATGGATAGCATGATGGACAAACTGGTGTTTCCAAGTTTAAAAATCCGAGAAGTTAACCTCGCCAAGTACTTTCCTGAAGCTAAGTGAATTTTTTTCTATATAATCGACAAACCCCAGGCTAAACGGACTATCTTTTTTCCCCAAAATAAAGCCAACAGCAGATGGTCCATCTTCGTAGTCTTCTCTGGTTTGATGCTCTACACTGACGAAACCTGCTTCGCTCAATAGATCTAATTCACCTTTAAAGTCGCCACTGTATTGCCTCTGCAGTGAGTCAAATAGAATGCTTTCGTAACCGCGATATTGTTTTATCCGCTTTGTCCCGTCAGGCTCTCTGCGCTCGAATAGCATAGCGAAGAACTCGCGGGTTACTCTCGGCAGTCTTGCAAGTCTGTTGGCTGCGTCGTTTAGTTCGGCGCAGATACTGTCTTTTTCTTTGTCATCGAGAGGGCCATTCAATTCAGTATACGCAATAAACTGTTCACCAGTTCCATGCTTGGGTTCTGGCATGGACTCCCAGTTTTTATAATTGTTGGTAGGGAATTCTTCATCCTCTGGGCGGATTTCTAAATCAATGAGAAGTCTTGTCGTTTGATTTCTAACTTGACTGTGAAGTTCCTTTAATTCGTTGAGCTCTAGGTCGACAGCCATCTTTGCAATATCTTTTAGGTCCCAAATGTCACCCTTCTCATTGAAATTATTCTTCTTGGCTAACTTCTTGTTTATCGTATATGAGGTCTGTTTCTTTCCGAGAGTCAGTATTATGAAACGTTCGTACAGTTTTCTATGGTCGTCAGTTATTTTGTCTAGTGTATTATTGATTTTTTCGGTTGTGCATGTTGCCGAAACCTGTATGCCGATCTTATTTTTTATGCAACCAAGATCCAGGCCTGGGCTGTTGGAACGCTCCGCGTTCAGATTGATGAATTTTCCTTGCAGGAGCGTAGAAAGCAACTCCTTGCAGAAGTCTTCTGCAAAAAGTGGAAGATCATTAAGATTAAGTGAAGTTCTTAGTTTGATCCTTTCCGAAAGGCTGGATAGTTCGTCCAGAATCTCGCCGATTAGTAGGCCTCTAGTTAACACACAGCGCTCCTAGCATGGTCAAAATGCCATCATGGAATATAAGTGGGAGCTGAGGCAAAAAAAAGCGCCGCATAAGCGGCGCCGGCAACAGACGGATTAGGCGTTAGGGTAGGGACCTAACCGTTCCTCGAAGACCTGCATGTTGTGCCCGCAGTCAGCCAGAGCGAAGAACTCACGTCGCTCGAAGTTCACCGCGAACAGTTCGCCATCGTTCCCGATCACGCTGAGACCGTATTGCTGGAGGATTTCCCCTACGGCCCACCAGCTTTTCGCCGCCCGCAGGCGGGCAAACACTCGCTCACGCTCAGTGCCCTGCTCCAAAAGGTCTGCCAGGCGGCGAATCGAGGCATCTTCGAGAGGGGCGTGGCTACTGCTCATGCGCACCTCCGAGGTCCAAGGGCTTGATCGGGGCTGGCATGGTTGCGGGGGATTGTTCCGGTGGCGGCAGACCTTCCTGGTCGGGAGCTTCGTTGCGCATAGCGACCAGCTGCGCGATCGCGGCGCGGAACGACTGCGCCGGCTGCGCCCCCTTCACGATCAGGTGCTTGCCAGTGGTGTTGTCCACCACCACCGTTGCCGGCGTGCCAGTGACACCTAGTGAAGTACCGCGGCTGATTTGCTTCTGGATCTTCTCGTCGTACTTGCCGCTGCTCATGCAGCTACGCAGCGGGTCCGGCTGAGCGCCGACCGACAGCGCTATCTTCTCGAGGTCTTCGGGGCCTTGGCCGTTCAGCTGGGTATGGCTGAAGTACTCGCCGGTGAATGCCCAGAAAGCCTGGTTTCCGACCTGCTCGCCTATGCACTCGGCTGCTACGGCGGCTGCATTAGCTGCCGGATCGTGGAACTGCAGAGGGTAGTGCTGCCATTCCCAATTGATCTGGCCGTTGGAGCCGTCGGCGATGCGTTTGGGGGTGTCATGGAAACGCTGACAGAAAGGGCACTCCAGATCGCTGAATTCGACCAGCGTGAACTCGGCCTGGGGGTTGCCGTAAACGTGGCGGCCATCCTTCATGTCGGCGTTCTTGGCGGCGGTCCAGCCCGCAAGGATTCGATCGCGCTGCGCCGCCATGACCTTCGACTCCCGTAACTCCAAGGTCTTATCGACTTGGCCTGGAAGCTTCTCTACCAGTTGAGTGGTGACATAGGCGTCCGTGTAACGCGCGTTCAGCATGAAGGACACGCCGACCGCTACTGCCACACCAAGCACAGTGATCGCGATATGGCCGGTCAGGTTCGAATTGGACATCGTTTCACTTCCATTGAGGGGTAGATGGGCGGGAGGGAGCCTGCAGGTGCACCGGCAAGTCTTTGGGTGTGCCGTTCACCAGGATCAGCCATTCGTCATAGGTGAGCCGTTCAGTGCCGCGGCAGAGCTTGTTGCGGACCTGCACGTACTCGTTAACGGTGCCTTTTCCGTTGGCCAGCGTGGTGATGAACTTCCCACCTGCTGGTGTGCCTAGAGCGAAGGTCTGGGCGACACCGTTGTTCTCGGCGCAGTTGGCTGCCACCAGGCCGGGGGGCACGGCCACCATCGGCTGGTGGGATGCTTTCGGCTGCGGCTGAAGCTCCGGATAGAGTTTGCCGTTCCGGGTGTCGAGCACGTCCTTGCTTCCCAGGACTGGCTGGTAGGTAGGTTCTCGAAGCGCGGCGCCACCGCGGCCCGCATGACCCCAGCTGGTGTAGTGATCGCGAAAGTCAGGGCCGTAGCTTTCGACTACATACGGAACGCCGAGCGGCAATTGCTCGGCTTTGTCAGCCGGTGGCTGGTGCGTACAGGACGCGGAAAGGAGCAGTCCCGCGTAGAGGCCAAATCGGCCGGTGAACTTCCAGTTGGGCATGGTGGATCCTCGGGATCAATTTGTTGAAATTGTCCGAGCCGCTGACGGTGAGGATTCGCTTTTTCACGCAACAAATTGGCCGGAAAAAAAGATGCCGACCCCGCTATCTTGCAGATCGATACCGGCTGTTGCAGACTTGCGGCACGCCTGCATGGCGTTAAAAGCATCTTCGGCCTTCCTGGCCACCCTCTGCGGCTCACCAAGTGCTCGCCGCATGACCAGCAGAATTCTCTAATTAAATCTAATCGCTTGAGCGTTTAGGTTTAGTCATGTGCTCTTTGCACATGGTCGGCTTGTTGGCCGATTTACAAATACAACCAAAAACCTCTCAAAAAACCCCTAGGGGCGACATGCCCCTTACGGGATCATGCCGTCCTTAGTTCTCTTGATATGGAGAAAACTATGGCTCGCGGAGTAAATAAGGTAATTCTGGTTGGCAACATTGGCGCCGATCCAGAAATTCGCTACATGCCCAATGGCAATGCTGTTGCCAATGTAACGCTCGCCACCAGTGAAAGCTGGAAGGACAAGCAAACTGGGCAACAGCAGGAGCGCACCGAATGGCACCGAGTGGTGTTTTTCGGTCGACTTGCTGAAGTCGTAGCGGAATACGTAAAAAAAGGCTCTCAGATCTACGTTGAAGGATCGATGAGAACTCGTAAGTGGCAAGCGCAAGACGGCCAGGATCGCTACACCACGGAAGTGGTTGTGGACATCAACGGCGAAATGCAATTGCTTGGTGGTAACCGAAATCGTCAAGACGATGGGCAGAAACAAGCTCAGAGTCAGCAACGACCAGCGAGCCACGCCACGCAGCGCTCGCCACAGCGCCCGCAACAATCGGCACCGCAGCCGGCACCGCAGCCAGCTCCGGATTACGACTCGTTCGATGACGACATTCCGTTCGCGCCCATCAGCCGCTGCTTGCTGTTGATTAGCTGAAGTCGGAACTGTTTAAGAAAGACGCACCTTCGGGTGCGTTATTTTTATAAAAGGAAATCTCATGAGCGAGCAACTTCAAAACGCTTTGGCTGTAATTGCAAAGCAGGAAGATAAGTTTAAGTCGATTGCCAAGCTGAGCAATTCGGATGTCGTATTTCAGAATGAGCTGCTTTATGCAGCTCAAGCAATGATGAATAACGATTATCTCTGCAATGCTGCAATCCAGAACAAGCTTTCACTTCGTAACGCGTTTGCGCAAGTTGCTGCGTCGGGATTGACGCTGGATCCTTCACGGCAACTGGCCTATCTGGTTCCTCGTGATGGGCAAGTCGTCCTCGATGTTTCTTGGCGAGGCATGATTAAGGTCGCCGTGAATGATGGCGCAATTAAAGATGCTAATGTCGAGCTGGTGTATTCGAACGATGTGTTCGAATACCTCGGTAAGCGCAAACAGCCGATATTTAAGTGCAAACCATTTGCCCCCCTGGAGGAGCGAGGAGAACTCTTGGGTTGCTATGTCGAAGCGGAACTCCCTGATGGTCGGTTCCACGTCGAAGTTGTGACCCTCAAGGAGATCCACGCTGCAAGAGAGGCCTCAGACCTGTGGCGGAGAAAAAAGAAAGGTCCATGGGTGAACTATGAAAGCTCGATGCAGAAGAAATCGGCGATCAAGATTGCCCGCAAGTATTGGCCGTTCGCTGGTGGGAAGCTGGACAAGGTAATTGAGTACCTCAACACCGATGGTGGCGAGGGATTCGCTACCACCGGCGTGTCTGTGTCGGCGATCGAGCGCTTCATGGGGAATGCGCAGGTTGTCGATCCGATTGAGCCGCTACCTACCTCGAAAGAGGAAGGTCTGCAGCCTGGCCGGGTGGACACCGAGCCGGCCGCCGTACCTGCAGCTGAGCTTCAGCCGGCACCGGAAGCTGTGTTGGTTGAGGGGGAGTTGCTAGCGGCTGATAGCGAAGCCGTGCCCGCACCTAACTTCCCGGAAAGAACGCTCAAAAAAGTTGCTGAACTGGTCCGCCGCGCGGGCCTTTCAGGGGCCTGGAATGCAGCGTTGGAGTATGTGTCGACCTGGCCGGTAGATGCTCGCAATTACGCGGAGACGCAAATCAACTCAGCGCGAGCTGAAGCCTATGCCATCGCCTCCCAGGGCGAATAAATCATCCTCGACCGCCTCCGGGCACGCCGAGTCAACCAACCCGCCAGGGAAGCCCCCTAGCGGGCGACTCTGGCAAAACTGAGGAAGCATCATGCTCGACATCATCAAGCTGATCCTGACCCTGCTGCTGCCGTAAGGCGCCAGGAAAAACCCACCCTGAGGGGGCATTCGCCCCCTTCGGGAGCGCTGCCTTTTCAGGTGTTCAACTTCTGAAAAGGAAATCCCATGCGCACCTACATTCATACCCTCGTGAACCTGTTGACCAATGAAACGAAGCAATTCCGCTGTGAGGCGGAGTCGTTTGAGCAGTCAATCGAAATCGCTGAGAAGAACCATCCAGACCTGTTCCTGCCCCTGAAACCGTCCCTGGCCAAGGAGCAGAGCAATGCGGCCGTCCACCGTTGAAAGCCTGCATAAATCGCTACGCGAGTGGCAGCAGGTTCTTCACGATGGCGGCCCGTTTTCGGTCTGTGCTGAAGAGGTGATCGAGAAGACTCAGGCGAAGCTATTCTTCCTGGAGTTTCTCGTCGGCCAGCTCGAAGTCGGTTTGACCTTGAAGCACTGCCGGCGAGACTCCTGGGGGATCATCCTTCCTGACGCCTCGCAGCCTGGCCGCTTTCGGTGGCAGGCGTTCCAGAGCGATGGTTTTACCGGGCACGTCACCTTCGATTCGATGGAGGAGTGTCTCGGTGATTTGGTCGACGACGGTTATGGCGCGCCCGACCCGGGCGCGCTTGACCGTGTTGCCGATACCGTCGAATGGCGCCGTGGCATGGAGGTAGTCGGTCTGATCCAGTCCTGCAACGCAGGGTTGCTCAGCTTCGAAGACGCCATTCGACAGCGAGAAGAGATCTATGCCCGGTACCAGGCTGCTGCAGAGGCTGCTTGATGCCGGGCAGCCTGGAGTACCAGAAGAAATCCCTCTGGGGCGGACGCCCCAAGGGGCTCGTTCGTTCCGGTGGGAACCACTTGGGTCCGCATGACCAAGTGGTTCACTACTTGAAAAGGAGAACGAGATGAAAGTCATTGATCTCGCGCAGCGATCCCCAGAGTGGCACGCGTGGCGCCGTGAGGGAGTTTCTGCGACCAGCTGTGCAGTGATCATGGGTGCAAACCCAGAGAAAAGCCCCCTTGAACTATGGAGGGAGCTTGTTGGCATCGTTACCCCGCCGGACCTATCGGTCATTCCGCAGGTGCGGCAGGGGGTACAGCGAGAGCCAATGGCTCTGCAGGCGTTCGAAGAGAAGTACGGCCAGTTGGGCATGCCGGTCTGCGGCGAGTCGCAGGAGTACCCAATCATTCGGGCATCCTTCGACGGTCTGTTGGCCAACGGCGCACCGGTGGAAATTAAAAACCTCTCTGACGCGAATCACCTGGAAGTGCTTCGCCTTCAGATGGAAAGCCCTGCCTACCTGCTGTATCGGTGGCAGGTGTGGCACCAACTGATCGTCAGCGGCGCGAGTGAAGGGTACTTGTGGTTTTGGTCCCCCAAGCACGAACCCTGCTGCCTACCGGTGACGCTCGACGAAGTTACGCGCAAGCGGATTGTCGCTGCTGAAATCCACTTCTGGGAGTTGGTTGAAACCGGCTGCCCGCCGGCGGCTGATCCCAAGCGTGATGTTCTGCCGTTGGAGCAGCTCGACTTGGATGCCTGGCGCAAGCTGGCTAGGCCAAGAAGAGAGTTGGAGCAAAAAATCGCGCAATTGAAGGCAGAGCTCAAAGCACTGACCAATCAAGCTAAGGAACAGGATGCTGCGTTCCGACCGCTGATGGGGCTGTTTCGACGAGCCGATGCTCTCGGTGTGCGGGTGACGTGTTACGAGATCGCCGGTGCTGTTGACTGGGAAGGGGTGGCGAAGGAACTGCATGACGCAATTCCTGAAGACGTCCTGAATCGTCATCGAACGGGTGGTTCCGTTGCATATCGACATACCGTAAATCCGAACTACGACGAAGCAACAGCGCTGCCAGAGCCTAAACCTAGGGTTCGCAGGTTGGCGCCAGCTGAATCGAAAGAGGCCACAGAGCCTTCAGTCGCTTACGGAACCTTCTGGTTCTGAGTTCCCCGCCCGGCCATGTGCCGGGTTTTTTTTCGCCCGTTTTTTGGCGGGAAATGGCCTCTTGCCGGGGTTGCGCGCAAGCAACATGCGCCAGTCCACACAAAGAGAAGCCTATGTCGCCTATCTCGCTTATCAGACGGATTTTCTCGCTTGGGGGTAACCGGAACGTCGATCGCGTCGGCCGTTCGTACCCGCACCCTGCCGAGGAGATGATTGCCCCTGAGCTCCGTCCATACCTTGAGAATCACAATTGGCGGAACCTCCGGTACCCACCCTACCAGGAAGGCTACCCAGGTCTGGTTGCCGGCCGTTGGTTCATGCGCCGATATCAGCAGGATCTCTTCGACCGGCTCATGGGTTCACTTGGACTGCCTGATGAAGAGTTCGCGCGGTATGTCGAGCCGATCCTCAATAACTTCGCTGAGCTGGCCCATCTCCTCCCGGCCTCACAGAGCCATCACCATGATGGTCCTGGAGGTTTGCTCCGTCACAGCATGGAAGTGGCAGCGTTCACGCTCGACGGTTGCCTGACCACGGCATTCGACGCTGGCGAAACGCCTTCGCGGCGAAGCATGCGGTTGCGCCGCTGGTATGTGGCTGGCGTTGCTGCCGGGTTGCTTCACGATGCCGGCAAACCGTTGTCGGACATTCGGGCGACGAGCTTTGAGGGTGGGGAAGAGTGGAATTACGAGCGGGAAACGCTCCATGCGTGGTCCAGTCGAACCGGTATCAACCGGTATTTTCTCCACTGGAATCCTGATCGGCACGCTAATCACGTTCAAGTTTCAGTCTCGCTGGTTAGGGGCATCATTCCAGATGAGGCCAGGGCCTGGATTCGGGACGGTGGCCACGACATCTACGAGGCAATGCTCGACGCCATCTCTGGCGCGGGGGCAGGGCCGCTGACATCGCTCGTGCGTGCAGCGGATGAGGCCTCAGTGAAACGGGATCTCCTGAAGGGCCCACGAAATACCACCGGTGGTGATACAGGCGTTCCGGTAGCTCGCCTCGTTACCGATGCCATGCTTCGACTGATCGAGAAGGGTACCTGGAAGGCGAATGTTCCTGGTGGACGAGTCTGGATAGCTACCGACGGAATCTACATCGCTTGGACGATGGCTGCCGACGAGATCGTGCAGATGGTTGTCGCCGACGGTGTTGTCGCGATCCCGCGCGCCGCAGATACCCTGGTTGGGATTTTAGCTGCGCACGGTATCGCGGAGCGCGCCTCCAATGGCGACGTCTATTGGTACGTCACCCCGCACCTTTTGCGTAAGAACGGACAGGCGCCGGCGCTGCGGTGCATAAAACTCGTCTCGCCGGACATCCTCTTCCCGCTTACACCTCTGCCACCCCCGGTTTCAATCAGCTTGGGTAAGGAGGGAAAGGCACGGGATCTCATAGCACCCAACGACAAGCTGGGTGCGCAGGCGAGCCAGACGAACGAGAACCAGGGCGATTTGTTCCAGGAGGAAAGCACTGCACCCCCTGGGCAGGCCGATGACAGTGGCGAGGAGGTCGTACCGCCGGCCGATAAACAGACCAAGCCAAAGCGGAAGAAAGCTCCAGCGACGGCTGAGATCGGTAAGCCTTCGCCGGGTGTGCGAGCAGGTGTTACAGCTGAAGAGGCATCCCCCTCACTCGAGATGACCGAACCAGCTGCAGGCTCCGCAGAAGAGCCGGTGGAGCATGAAGAAGAGCCGGAGCAGACGTTCACCCTCGAGCAAATGCTTGGCGACTTGTCGCAGTTGCCCGCGGACAACGCGAGTGGGGCGAATAACGGGGCTCCGGTGACTTCCGAAACGCCGTCCGGCGCGCTGGCGGCTGACGATGCTCCAGAACAGCAATCGGTTGCAGCCGCGGCACCGGAGCGCGCTGCTCGCCCTGGACGAATCAGCCTAAGCCAGTTACGCGGCGATCAATGCGGCGCAAGCCCATTGTCGCCGCCTCAGGCTTCATCAGCGACCGTTCCGCAAGTTCAGTTAGCGGTCCAACCAGCCCAACCAGAGAAATCTGCAGCACCTATTGCTCCCCTGGAGATATCCCCTGGTGATGCAGAGTTGTTGGCCGACCACGAAATGTACCTGCTGCAGATGCACCCGGAATTGGCGCGAAAGCTTTTAGCTGCAGCAGCAGAGCCAGATACGTTGCGCAGCGCTTTCAACAAGGTGTTCGTTCGCCTGGGTTCGGCGTTTCAGCACGATGATGTTGAGGGCTTGGTGCAGGCCGGATGGCTTTGGCAGGACATCGCGTCCGAGGGACCTGCTGTCCTGAAAAAGCTCAAGAACCAGGAAGGGTTCCTGCTCACGCAGGACTACAGCTTGATCGTCTGCAAGCTGGCACGTTTGGACTGGAACGTGCCCCACCTCAGTCGCCTTCCAACAGGCGAGCTTCCTGTTCTGCGTAACGCGGTCGAGCAGGTGATCGCCAAGTCTTCATTCGAGGTCATCGCCGGCCTCGGCCTGCGCGCCATCACTCCGCACCAGGTTTCGCAGATCGCAGATCAGTTTGGCGTCACCCCGGCCCTTCTGGAGGAGGCGATATTCGCGCTGCGCGATGCAGTGAAAGTGGCGGTTAAACGCAAAATTTTCATCAGAGCACTACCTGAGGAGATCCCTGCCAAATGAGCGAATGGGACTACACCAGCTACTGGCGGAAAAACTTTGAAGCCCACGAGGTCGCTGCATGGGGCACCTCGATAATCGGCAGCACGGCCGTTCAGCTGCTCACCAGCATGCCTATCACTCCGTACCTCATCACGGTAGGGGTTCAGGCGGGCTTCGCACTCGCAGCGCTTCCCAAGGCCTTGCGCGTACACAACGCGAAGGCATGTCTCTATGGCGCCGGCGTTCATACCATCACGTTGGATCAAATGATCGCGATGGTCCGGGCCAACAAAGACGATATCTATTTCGGAGAGGCCTTTGCCTGGCGCCACATGCATGGGCAGTACGCCTTCGAGCTGCTTGCTTTGGACCTTGAAGACATCTTGGGCAAGAAGGGAAAGCGGAAGGCAACAGTCAAGGGCACCAAGTGGATCCATGGCTTGGGTATGGGAGAGGAAGAGCCCTGCATGCGGCCGGCGGATTCGCGAAACATCCACTTCCTGGTGGTGGGCACCACCGGCGCCGGAAAATCTCGCTGGTTTGACATGGCCATCACCCAGTGCATCGCCCGTGGCGAACCGGTAATCGTGATCGATCCAAAGGGTGACAAGGGGCTAGCGCGCACCTGTGAGATGGCAACGGCACGAATCGGCAAGAGCCACCGGTACAAGTATTTCCACCCGGCCTTCCCTGAGCGTTCGGTACGCCTGTCGCTGACCAAAAACTTCGGTCGCGCGACAGAAATTGCCTCACGTGTTGCTGTTCTGATGAAAAGCGATGCCGGTGACCCCTTCCAGGCATTCTCGATGATGGCCCTGAACAACGTGATTCAGGCCATGCTGATCTGCAAGATCCAACCCACCCTGGTTGGGCTCAGGCGAACGCTGGAAGGGGACGTTCCGGGCCTGACGATCAAGGTCATCATGGCCTACGGCGCGGAAGTATTCGGCGACGCGCAGTTCGATGCCATGGCCTCTGCCGCTTTGATCAGCGCAAAGGTGAAGCCAGGCGATATCGAAGGGAAGGCCAAGGTTCTTCGCCGTGTCTATTACCAGGATATCGCGCCCGTCAGAGCGAAAGGTGACATTGAAGGCCTTCTCACCATGCTGGAGCACGAACGCTCGCACTTCAGCAAGATGATCGCGGGCTTACTGCCGATTCTGGTGATGCTGACTGCTGGTGCCATGGGCCCGCTCCTGTCTCCTGTGGCGGATCCCGATGACGAGCGTGCCATTGTTGACCTCAACTCCGTGATCAACGGGGACCAGGTGCTCTACATGGGCCTCGACTCGCTCTCGGACTCGATGGTTGGCTCAACCATCGGTTCGCTGGCACTGGCTGATTTGGCCTCCACGGCTGGTGAAATCTACAACCACCGCATTCCCAAGCCCGTAAACATCTTCGTGGATGAGGCTGCTGAAGTGATCAACGACCAGTTGATCCAGCTGCTCAACAAGGGGCGCGGCGCCGGCATCAACCTCTACATCGCTACGCAGACCATCGCAGACTTCAAGGCGCGGCTGGGGGATGAATCGAAAGCCATGCAGGTTCTCGGCAACTGCAACCACGTCGTGGCTTTGCGCGTGCTCGATACCGATACGCAAGCCTTCATCGCGGACAAACTCACGCCGACGCGCTTCAAGTACGTCATGCGCACGCAAGGAAATAGCCCAGACCAGAGCGGCATTCGTGTCGGTGGCAACGTCGGTGAGCGGCTGATGCAGGAGGAGGGCGAGCGTTTCCCTACCGGCTTGCTGGGCGAACTGCCCGACCTTGAGTTCCTTGCAGTGTTTGCTGGCGGAGATCTTCGCAAGGGCCGTATCCCGATCATCAATTTTGACAAAGCAGCCTGATAGGAGGCCCCTGTGTCTGTATCGACTCCTCTCGAGATTCAACGCCGTACCCAGCTGGATGCGGAGTCCACCAAGCTACTTCGCACTTTTGATTTGGAGTGGCGCTGCGGTACCCGCTTGATCACGCTCATGCTGGAGGCTGGGTATCCGCCGCTGGCGATTGGTCATGCCTTGCAGGAGGTACTCGGGCAGTACCAGCGGATGTGCATTGAGCGGAGCAATGATTTCTCGCGCCTGCGTGCTGTCCTCAGCCATGTTCTAGACCATCTGCGCAAAAGCGATGCAGCCCTGCCGAATGAACAGGTTCTGGAATGGTGCACGTTGTCGAACGTACCTTCGATCGTGACGGAGCAACTGATCCATGGCTGAAAATATCGAGGAGAAGTGGCCCAAGGGCCTGGTTGCGTCGATAGCATTCGGGTTCATCCTGGTACTGATGCTGGCCACCGCCGCCCCAAACAAGCTCGTGGACAAGGTCATGGTCAAGGAACGGGCTTGGGGACTTGCACTGCTAGGCCAAAGCGATCTGGCTGCGGTGGAGTCGAAGACAAGAGACTGGTACTCGTTTCTCCTCCTCGACTCCGGGGTCAAAGCCATGGTCGCCGACGTATTCATTGGCGAGCGAAGCTCCAGGGGAACCGTCAATGCTCTGGAGGAAAAAGCAGGCTGGTGGTTCAACTACCTGAGCGAGCGGGGGGAGGCACTACAGAAGATCATTTACCAGGTGGTGTATCGAGTGGTGCTGGCGCTTTTCTGGCTGCCATTCCTTGCTGTTGTCGTTGTACCCGGGGCCTACGCCGGCTGGATGCGTTGGCATGCGAAAAGGGCAGGGTTCAGCTACACGTCGCCGTTTGTAAACAACCATGCGACGAACATGCTTTTGATGAGCACGGTACTACTACCGTTGAGTTTGATCTTCCCGCTCCCGTTGCCGCCGCTTGTGGTCAGTACGTTCCTCATCTTGGCGATTCCGATCCTGCTGTCGCTGCTCATTAGCAACCTGCCGAAGAAATTTTAATTCGTCCGTTTTCTGGCAGGAAAAAGCGATATCGATGAGCCCGCGCCGGGAACAATCGGAGCATTCCTCTGAACAGGTTCGCCTTCATGAGTGCTCCCACCCAAACGCCTCCTAAGAAATCCTACGGGCCGACGATTGCGATCGCGGCCTTGTCCTCTGCACTGGCTGTACTGGGCTACTTCCACGTGCAAACGCTCGGTGAAGTGAGCGTGCTGCAGTCGCAGCTCGCCGAGGTCAGCAATCAGCTTTCCGATACCAGCGCTAAAGGTCTCACACCGAAGGAGATCAACGAGTTGGTATCGGGGTTGCAATCCGCGGCCCCCCCTGCTGCTGCGCCTGAGCACTACCCCGACAACTGGGTCTACGGAAACGTCTCAGCGCGCTACACCCTGGTCGAGATGACCGACACCGAGTGTCCTTTCTGCAAAGAACATTTCCCCCTGTTGAAATCCCTCGTGGAATCGTCTGCAGGCCAGATCAACGCGGCGCTGCTGCAGGTTCCTTTCCTGGGTGAGACCTCGCGCAATCAGGCCAACGCAATCGAATGCGCGGGCGACCAAGGGGGTTCCGACGCTGCATGGAAGTTCGCCCAGAAGGTGTTCGATCTGACTCGAAGCGAGGGGCAGGGCGTTGGCAAGCCCCTGGTGACTATTGCGAAGGAAATGGGTCTCGACGGCGACCGCTTCGCAGCTTGCTCGGAGTCCAGGGCTGTGGCGAAACGAGTGAGCAAGGACTTGGAACAGGTGATCCAGCTTGGCGTCACGCAGACTCCGTCCACCCTCGTGCTGGATAACCAAACCGGTAAGTCCCTCCTCCTGCAGGGCGAGCACGCGAGTCCTGCCGGCATCCTTAGCGCCATTGCCAAACTATCCCCATCCAAAGGAGCTAACACGCCATGAGCAACGAGCCGACAGTCATCCCCGCGCACATCGACGAGCCTCCCCACGTTCTCTTCTGGCGCTTGGACGAAGTAATGCCAATCGGCATTGGGCTTGTTGCCGGCGTGCTGATGGCCCAACTGATCATCTGCTCCGCGGTGGGCATGGTAGCGGCACGTTTCTACCGTCGCTTCTGTGATAACCGGCCGGATGGATATCTGCTCCACGCCATCTACTGGTACATGGGGTCCATCGGCATGAAGGAGACACGCACCATGCCAAACTCCTATGAGCGGGAGTTCATCTGATGCTCTTCGGCAATCTGAAAAAATCGTTCAGTGGTTTGCAGGGGGAGGTGAAGTTCTACCGGACTGCGCTGATCCTTCTGGTCTTTGCTCAGATGGTTACCTCGTGTGCGTCACTGCGCCGAGAAGAAAAAGTGACCGTCATTCCACCAACCCTCACCGAGAAAGCGTGGGTCAGCAAAACACAGGCATCGGGCGAGTACACCAGCGCTTGGGCGCTCTATCTCGGTATGATGTTAGGCAACGTCAATCCGGATAACGCGGACATCATCAAAGAGGCGATCGGTCCCATTCTCGACCCATCGATCTACCAGGACGTCATGGTCGTGCTCGACAAGCAGATCCAGCAGATTCGACAGGATCGGGTCAGCCTCAGCTTTGAGCCCAAGAAGGTGCTCCGTGACAACCTCAATCCCAGCAAATTCTACGTTTCCGGCTACTCCGTTGCTGAAGGCCCTGCCGGCGATCGTAAGCGTGAGAACCGGACCTATGAGTTCGAACTCGTGATCAAGGACTACAGGCCCAACCTGACCTGGATGGCGACCAACCGAGGCGACCCTCGCACCCAGGACGTGAAAGATCGCGAAGCCGAGTCGGCCGAGCGCCAGGCTAAGCGGCAGTCACACTCACGCGGCTGACCTACCAGTTTTTCCTACCCCGGCCCCTCGTTAGGTCCGGGGTTTTTTTTGCCTGCATGTTTTGACCAGGGCTTGTTTCCCGATTTGGCGCCCGCGGCAGTGCAGATTTTTTCTGACCATTTTATGGTTGGAAAAGCCGAAATAGAAGCCTGACGCCTTCCCACAATGACCTCATCAAAGTACAGAGGTCATGACGATGTCCCTGAGGCACCCAACACTCTTCCGCCCGGCTGCGCTGGCGCTGGCACTGGCAATTGCCCCGTACGCCGCTGCTGAAGAACAGATTCAGATCCCAGGGCTGAACATGCCCGTTGCCGCGAGCACGCAGCAGCCCCAGCGGCAGGCCGCCCTTCGTGTTGAACAGCAGCGCGTTGCTGATGCTGCAGAGGCTGAACCGGACGTGGCAGTTCAAGGTCATGCACCTGCTCCCGCGCCGGCGGCATCAAAACCGCGCCTAGTCCAAGTAACACCGGGAAGTGCTGATAACCCTGCGGTACCGAGCAGTGTCTTGCCCAAGCCGGTCAAGTCATTGCCTCCGGTCGACACTCGACAAGACGTGGTCGTCACCAACGGAACCAACACACTGATTCCGATTAGCCTCGGACAGATCAACCGTATCGTCACGCCCTTCGAAGACCCGAAGGTTCAAACCGTTTCGGATGCGACGATCGAAACGAGCGGAAACGTCATCTACGTAACGACTATCGTGCCTGAGCGCCCGGTCACCATGTACGTGACACCCGCTGACGATGAGTCGGTTGCGATCTCTCTCACGCTCTTCCCGCAAGACATCCCGCCGATCCAGGCAAACCTGATTTTCTCGAAGTCACTGCCCGGTGCCGCCCAGCCGCAAGGCGCTGGTGGCATCGCTGCAGCTTCGGTTCGCTCCTACAGCGGCCAAGCGAAGAAATGGGAGCGCTCTATGCCCTACATGGAGACGCTCCGGGAGCTCCTCCGCCAGCTGGCGCTGGGCAATCTGCCTCGGGGCTATTCGATGGGTGCCCCAGCCAATGGCGGTCGAGTCCCCGCCTGCGCGCAACCCAACCTCAGCTTCGATTTCAGCCATGCGCAGCTCTTGGAAGGGCACGATTTCCGCGTTTTTGTGGCCACGGTTGAGAACATCTCCGCCCGCACGGTCGAGTTCGATTATGCGGATTGCACTCACCCAAACCGCGCGGCCGTGAGCGTCTGGCCAAACGAGGTTCTGGAGCCTGGCCAGAAGAGTGAGGTGTACGTGGTGACCCGTGTACCCGTGGACGTGCCGGACACTTCCGTCCGTCCGAGCCTGTTGAATTGAGGGGGCGGCCATGAGCGGAATTCAAGGAGTTCTTGACCGGCTGAACCCGAACGCGAAGCGCCTTCTCGTGATCGGCGGCACAGTCATCGCCGTGGGTGCCCTGGTTGGGATCGTTCTGCAGTGGGCTGGTCCTAAGCACAAAGACCGCTTACCGAAGAAGCCCCAAGTTGAGGCTGTTCTGACCGATAACGACCCACGTCAGTTGGGCATCGCATCGCTCGCTACCCAGGTGCGTAACCTGCAGGGCGACCAAGCTCGGATTTTGCGACTCCTGGAACAGCAGCAGAGCAGTGGCAGGGACGAAAAGGGCTCCAAGGAGCTGGATGAGTTGAAGGCCCAGTTGCAGACGCTTCAGGGGGAGTTGGGGCGTGTCGAGAAGGAGGCAACGCAGCGGCAGGGACGGAAAGGCGGTGCCGATGGTGGTTCCGATGAGGAGTTCACCGCCGACGAAGACGCTATGCCCTCGGCGCCTGCTCGCTTCGTCCCCAAGGCAACAAGCTCGTCTGCTGCATTGGGTGATGTCTACAGCAACCTTCCCGCCGCTCCGAAGGAGGACCCCAAAGCTCGCTCTTCTGTGAAGAAGGAGCCGGTGAAGATCCGGACAATCCGGAATCAGAACGAAGAGAAGAAGGAGAAGGCGGAGGATATTTCGGTGTCGCTCCCGGCCGGCTCCATGCTGTCGGGTGTTCTAGTCACCGGTATGGACGCACCAACCGGGCAGCAGGCGAAGCGGGACCCATTCCCAACGCTCGTTCGGATTAAGTCCGAGGCAATTCTGCCGAACCGTTTCCGTGCAGACTTTCGCGAGTGCTTCCTCATTGCTGGTGGATGGGGAGACATGAGCTCCGAGCGTGCCTACTTGCGCGCCGAGCGGTTGTCCTGTGTTCGGCAAGACGGGAAGACGCTGGAAGCTCCTCTTGAGGCTTTCGCCTCGGGCGAGGATGGCAAGAACGGTCTTCGCGGCCGCTTGGTTAGCAAACAAGGACAACTACTCGCTCGAAGCCTTATGGCTGGCTTGATGCAAGGAGCTTCGTCCGTCTTCAACGTCCGCCAGGTCCCGTCAATCAACATCACTCGAAGTGGCAGTAACGGCAGTAGCGACCAACAAAGTGCGGTGTATGAACAGGTGTTTGATTCCAATGCCCTGCAAGCCGCAGCTGCCACTGGTATGGGCACTGCATTAGATCGAATTGCGAATTACTACTTGGAAATGGCGCAAAACCTGTTCCCCGTAATCGAAATCGATGCAATGCGTGAAGTCGACTTCATCGTAAATAAGGGTATGACCGTCAAGTTCAACTCGGACACATTAAAGTCCAACGAGTCCGTGGGCCTGGATTCGGATAAGAAAACCAAAGATAACTCGGCGGCTGGCGCTGCGAAGGGGAGAAGTAACTAATGAAGAAAGTCATCGCTGCAATGCTTCTGTCATCTTCGGCGCTCACCGGCTGTTCCAATATGCTAAACGTGGGGGAGAGCGAATATGCCTGTAAAGGTATGCCTAATGGTGTGACATGCATGTCCGCCAAGGACGTGTACACCGCCACTGAGGGTGAAAATTATAAGACTCAGTTGAAGCAGGAGCAGGAGGCAGCCGCCGGGCGTGGTGCCGGGAAGGCCGCCGCCGTCCCTGAAACACGAGTCCTGTATGCCGAGAGTGCAGATAACGCGCCGATGCCTATGCGTGCTCGCAACCCTATCCCGATCCGGACTCAAGCCGTAGTCATGCGCATCGCGATCGACCCGTGGGAAGACGACAACGGCGACTTGATCGTACCTGGCTACATCTACACCGAAATCGAACCTCGCCGCTGGGAAATCGGTACGCGTCAGGCAACAGCAAGCCCGACGTTGCGACCGCTCAGCATCGTCACACCAAATAAGAGTGCCTCTCCCGGAACGACTCCCGGCATGAACAGCCGTTAGGCCAATGTTTCGAACCAAGGAATTGAAAAGGCAGGTATCTGCCTTTTCGCGTTTGTATTGGAGCGCAATATGAGACGATTCTTAGCTATATTCTTTGCTGTAATGGGGGCACCGCTTATTGCATTTGCAGATGGCGGCACAGTCAACATTGCATGTGAAGAAACTGTTGCATGCCCGGCAGGGCAGACGGGGTCGCAAATTTACACATGTTCGCAAAGTGTAAATGGTGGTTCTTGTACAACCGATCCAGATGGGTCGCTGAAAACAAAGCCGAAGTGCAAGTCGACAACTATTAACAATCCGTCGTACTCAAAGTATTGGAAGCTTAAGAGTAGTAGCTGTGTTGCGTCCGGCCCAACCTATGTTTCGACGCAAACAGAAACCCAATGGCTTTCATGCCCGGCGAATACTCCTAGCGGGAGTATTTACCAGAACCGTACCTATGATGTGTATTCAGACGGCAGTACTCAGAACTACTCCGATTGGACTGTTTACAACAACTGCTACAACCAAGCTCCAACTGTACAGAATGTCTCGCTCAGCACTCCTGAGGACACCCCACTTTCCGCGGCCCTAAGCGCCAGTGATGACGGTCCATTCCCGTATACCTTCCAGATTCTAGGTGGTCCGGCAAATGGCTCCGCCTCGATCTCCGGAAACACGTTGAGCTTCACCCCCAACCAGGACTGGAACGGGGTCACCACCATCACCTATCGGGTCCAGGATGGAGCAGGCGCTTGGTCTGCCGCCGCTACGATCACTATCACCGTCACGCCGGTAAATGATCCGCCCGTTGCCCAGGCCAAGACACTCACAATGGCGGAGGACACCACTGGTTCTGTCACTTTGTCCGCAACCGATATCGACTCGCCGGCGCCGACAGTCTTCCAGATTGTTGCCAACTCGCCCTATGGGACCGCCACGATATCCGGCTCGACCATGACCTTCATCCCGGTCGCCAACTGGAACGGCACGACATTGGTCACATACCGCGCGCAGGATAGCGCCGGTGCTTGGTCATCACCGGCAACTGTGTCCATTACCGTCACAGCAGTGAACGATCCACCCTCTGTGGACGACCTGCAGGCAACAACAGCAGAGGACACCGCCCTCGCAGTGACGCTTCCTGTCCATGACGTCGATCTGTCGTTCGAAGGCGATTCCCACACGTTCGCGATCACGGCATTACCCCCGGCCGCAGCCGGAACGGCGAGCATCAGTGGGAATAAGTTGACCTTTGTGCCGGCAACAAACTGGAATGGCACCACGACGCTGAAGTACCAAGCTACCGACTCGCGTGGAGCGAAATCCAACATCGCCACCCTGACGATCACTGTCACTCCGGTGAACGACACGCCTTCGGTGGACGACCTGCAACTGACGACTGCCGAGGACACTGCTGGCGCTGTCACGTTGCCCGTACACGATGTCGATCTTGCGTTCGAGGGGGACTCCCACACCTTCGCCATCACGGCAGCTCCTCCAGCAGCAGCGGGAATAGCCACCATCAGTGGTAACCGGTTGACGTTCGTACCTGCGCCAAACTGGAACGGCACTACGACGCTGAGATACCAAGCCACCGACTCGCATGGAGCGAAGTCCAACGTCGCCACCCTGACGATCACCGTCACTCCGGTGAACGACACGCCTTCGGTGGACGACCTGCAACTGACGACTGCTGAGGACACGACAGGTGCTGTGACATTGCCCGTGCACGACGTCGATCTGGCGTTCGAAGGGGACTCGCACACCTTCATCGTTACGGCGGCTCCCCCTGCTTCGGCCGGGAAAGCGACCATCAGCGGGAACCAGCTGACGTTTGTGCCAACGGCGAATTGGAACGGCACCACGACTCTGAAGTACCAGGCGACCGATTCGCACGGGGCGAAGTCCAACATCGCGACCATGACGATCACTGTCACGCCGGTAAATGACACGCCCTCCGTGGATGACCTGCAATTCACCACCAATGAAGACACTGCGGTTGAAGCAACTCTTCCAGTCCATGACGTCGATCTTGATTTCGAGGGTGACAGTCATACCTTCAGCATCGTGACTGCTCCTGAGATAGAGCACGGAGCAGCATCGATCAGTGGCAACAAGCTGACCTTCACACCCAGTCTGGATTGGAATGGAAAAACAACGCTCCAATACCAGGCGACTGACTCCCACGGGGCCAAGTCGAACGTCGGGACAGTTACGATTACCGTCGTGCCCGTCAACGATGCTCCCCAGGCGACTGGCGCGACTATCGTCACCGACGAGGGGAAAACCAGTTCCTCGGTTATTCCGTGGGTCGTGGATCCCGATCTGGGGAACGGCGACACCTTCACCTTCCAGATAATTGGCCAGCCCGTTCACGGTTCGATCAAGCTGGTCGCCGGGGCACTCGTTTACACCCCGTCTAGTCAGTACTTCGGTGATGACGCCCTCACGATTCGCGCAACAGATTCTGGCGGCCTGTGGGTGGACGGACAGGTGCGCGTCGTCGTGAACAAGTTCAACTATGCACCTACCGATATCCTCCCCCACACGCTGGAAATGTACGCCGGCATCGGCGGAAGCGCGGAGCTCGCCGTTGTCGATCCCAACCTGTGGGGGGCGACTTCGCTGCAAGTGGTTCAGCAGCCGAGCAATGGAGAAGTCAGTATTTCCGGGAATACGCTGACCTACCGCACTGATGACGATCAGCCCGCGACTGTTCGGCTGAGAGCGACGGATCAGGACGGCCTGTTTGTCGAGAAGGACATCAAGCTGACCTTCAAGCCGGCCTGGGAATTCTTTGACGGGCGAGAAGTCGTGACCACAAAGGCTGTTCCTCGCATTCCGGCGGTAGCCGCCCAACTCGTGCATACCAACGGTCAGCAGGCATTCCAAGTCAGCCAGCCAGAGGTGCTTGAGTCGTTGGGCAACGACCTGGTTGCGATCGTCACTCCTTCATCATCAGTTGGCGTGACGTTGCAGCACCGGCAATTGGCCCCAGGAATCGGCATGCGCTTGGTTCCCAAGGTGCTCACTGCAACAGACCTGCAATCCCCAATGGGGGCATTGAATATCGGGGTAGCCGGCACATCCAACGTGTACCTGAGCCGCGCGGACCGTACTGGGCCGGTCTATTCGGTACCTGTGAGTATCTGGGCGTTTGAAGGTGCGCTCGCTGCAGATAATTGGTCGATCTATCAAGGCACAGGGCGGACAGCCATTCGCGTTGAACAGTCGAATGGCGCATGCGCTCTGCTGACGAATGCCCAGATGGCCAAGTCCCGGAACGCCCTGGACACGCCCACCTGCTTCCTGTCCTGGACTGGGACGCCAGATGAATGGAAGGACACTAGCTCGAGCACAAACCTCGCAATGGTTGCCGCTGGCATGGCCGCTGGAAAGCAGCTGGTTCAGGCCACGGCATTTGTCTTCGACCAGAGTGGCCAGCCGCAGAAAATGGTCGACATCAAGCACGATTTGATCGTCAAGCCTTTGGCCGGCCAGCTCGGATTTGCACTGAGCCCCCAAGTGAGCGATGTGTACCAGAAGGTCCAGTCACTTTCGCTCTCGCTTAAGTCAACCGCCAGCCAAGCAACCTGCACGCCGACGGTTAGCGCAGACATGGCCAAGAAGTCAGCGCAGCAATGGCAGACGAACGTAAGCTGCTTGATCCAGTGGATCCAGCTTCCTGAGGGGATGGTCCAACCAAGCTCGACAACCGATGCCAAGTTAAACGGCTCAATGAACGTCCCTGGGCTGCAGTCGATCGGATGGAATGTCACTTTGTTCACGCCCAGTGGTGCGCAGATTGATGGCGGCAACGGCGGGCAGGATTTCAACGTGGTTCCACCGCCTGCAATCGATGTTTCGTTGCCGACCACGAACTTTGTGAAGGAGGGGATGTACTGGGTTTCGCAGGCCGGCGGCTCGGTGGGGGCAATGTCTATCAGTGCCATAGCCGCAGACCTGACCTATCAGGCGACTCTCGACGGCGCCCAACTCGAAAACTCTGTCTCCTTAAGCTACGGTCAGGCGCAACGCTTCACACGGTACATCTCCGGCCAGACCGCTCCGCTGTGGTCGCAGACGCCGTTTGTTGTCGACGTGGCTTATCGCGCTCTTCCAGAGGCCCATACGAAGAAAACCGTGCAGCTGCTCGCGGTTCCTAAGGACTCCATCAAGCCTGTCATCCTTAATGATGAGCGCCAGGTCCTCGACACCGACGGTCTAGCCATCAAGGCTGGCATTCGCGATACGGTGGCAATGAGCGACCCCTATAGCCTTTCGACGATGGGTGATTGGGACATTCGCCTTCTGTCGACCACGTCGGGCGTGAATTATCAGCAGCTAGCGGATTGGCAGCCGATAGATGCCGAGGGCAATGCCACCTTCAAAGTTGATCTCACCGGCCTGACGAATAAAGCGGTTCGGATCATCGCGGAGGCGCGAGTTCACTCGCCGGTGCCGGAGTACTCGCTTACACGGCAAGGAAGTGCACCGCTGATGCTCACCGTCCTCAACGGGGAGGCGCTCGATGGAAAGATCCAAGCGCTGCGTATCCTCGGGCCGGCCCCGCTGAAAAACAGCTTCTACGCAGTCACTACCGACCGCACCCAAAGTCGTGATCTTGGTGAAGTTGTGTGGGAGTTGAGCAAGGATGAGGGTGTGACTTGGGACGTCGTTAGCTCGGATCCGAAGCTCCCCCAGCACCTGAGTTACACCTTCCCGCGTGGGCACTATCTCCTGCGTGCGCAACTCACCAACAGAAACTCGGGAGCTAAATCGACTACGCCGGTGATCGATATCACTGCATTTGTGGTCCCGCAGGCACGGCTGAAGGGGCCGCAAAACGTGTTTATCGGCGACACCGCCATCTTCAAGCTGGTCGATCTGCAGGGGCAGCCGCTCGACACCTCTGATATGACCGTGGACTGGTCATTGGACCGGGGTAAGACGTGGGTGCCCAGCAGCACAGGCGATGGCGTCTACCGCCTGACTCGAGATGAAGCAGTCCGTGTCACGCTGTACGGGCGGCTGAAGTACAACGATTCCCCTGACCATCCCAGCGTTTACAAGAAGGTCACTGTAGGAGTCGCGTTCCGCCAGATTCGCCCGCCTCGGGTGCAACTGATCGGGCCAGGCCATCCGGAGGTCGACACCAAGGGGACATGGAAGGCCAACATGATGCTGCCATACCCCAACATGGACGTGACAATGGATGGTTACTTCATCATGCCAAACGGAGAGCAAGTCCACAGCTTGCAGGCTGAGTACACCCCCACATCCGCTGATATGTCGGATGAGAAGACCTACATCGGCTTCCAGGGGTGGATCAACGGCTACGAAGACCGTGGCGGCAGCGGCCTTACCCAGAAGCTGCTGCAGTTCTGGAAGTACGTTTGGCCCGACTGGTACATCCAGAGCAAAACGAGCGCGATCTACGCGCCTGCGGACCTCACGATGACCGCAAGGAACCGTGGCACTTTCCAGCAGTTCGAAGGGTTAAAGATTGATTGGGATGTCCCCCCGTATGAGGGGATGAGCGTGGTCAAGGACTCCGACCAGAAGAGCCGGATTGTCAGAGTGACCGAGCCAGGAACCTACCAGTTCGGATACACAGTCACCGATGCACGAGGCAACCTGAGTACCGTGTCCACCGAAATGGAGTTTCTTCCGCCGCCTGACTGGAACGTGCTGCTGTCGTGGTCCGGCGATAACAAGTTCGGCCGCGCTCCCCTTGGAGTGCTGGTGCGACCATCGATCAGCGGAGGTCATCCCAAGGACAGGATTCTGACCAAGGCCTATACCCTGGATGGGAAAGCGCTCGACAGCACGGGAGACTACGGTCGCGCGACTTTGGCCACCCCTGGCCCTCACACGGTAACGATGAACATCACTACGGAGATGGGGCATGAGGCAAGTGGGGAGGTCCAAATTCCAGTGGTCGCCAACCAGGCGCCGAGCTGCTCGCTCGAAGTCACTAATGGGCGTACCTCTTGGTTGGCCAAGGCAACCTGCACTGATCCGGATGGCCGGGTGTCGAAAAACAACTGGTACATCAATGGAGAAAAGCAGGCACTGAACTCCAACAACATCTCGATCCCCATGTGGCGCTACCCGGATGGGGAGCCGGTGATAACCCTCATCGGTATCGATGACTCGGGAGCTGAGTCGCCACCGGTGGCGAACAAGTAACCCTAGAAAAGGCCGCTTTGCGGCCTTTTTCTATTTTGAGTAAAAACCGCGTCGGAAAGCGCCACTAACGATTGTTGCAAGGCGGAAAACTCTCCTCCGAGCGCAGGCCCTGCGCATTTCCAGGAGAGTCACGATGCAAGTCCAAAACATTCAATTCAAGCCGGGTAAAGTCGCGAAGGCGATGGTCAACCCGGTCGTTCTCACCGCCGCGCTGATGGTCGTCGCAGGGGTTGCTGTCGCCGGTACTGGCGGCGATACCTTCGACTCGGTCTGGGTAACCCTGACCGACTGGATGCAAGGTACCCTGGGCCGTATCCTCATCGGCCTGATGATTCTGACCGGCATCGGTGCCGGCGTTCTGCGCCAATCCCTGATGCCCTTCGTAACTGGCGTCGGCGGTGGCGTAGGTCTGTACGCTGCGCCCGATGTGATCGAATCGATCATGACCGCCACTGTGCCGGTGATGAATGGCCTGAACAGCGCTCTGCAGCATCTGCCTGTGGCGCTCTAACAGCGCTTCGGCCACCGCTCAAGGCCCCGTTTTTTTCCGTCGCAAAAGCGGCGGAAAAGCGGGGCCTTCGCTTTTCTGCAATCCCTACGCTGTGCCAATCCCCTATAGGAGAACGGCACATGCCATCGCAACCGATATCGATTTTCCTAGCCCTCCTGGGCGCATTCGTCACTTCCGGCGCGCTGGCCGGAGTTCCTGGCAATACCCCTTCCAAGGACATCGTCATCCTCCCTGCAAGCGCGATGATCGGCATCGAGAAGAATGGCAAATTCGCCATCATCAGTGATACCGGTCGATTCCTCATCCAGGGCACAGTTTTCGACGTCTGGCAAAACAAGGAAATCAAGAACCTTGACGACGCTCGGTACGCTGCTCAGTACGTGCCGGTCGACAGAGTGAAAACAGGATTTGCCGACCTGGCCCCGATGACGATCGGTAATGGGGAAAAGGCGGTGACGATGTTCTCCGATCCCGCCTGCGGCTACTGCAAGCAGATTATGGAAGAGGCACGTAAGGAGTTACCGGAAGGGTACCGCCTCGACGTGCTGGAGCTTCCGCTGCTGACTGAGCGCAGTGCGTCGCGGACTAAAGAACTGCTTTGCGCCGAGGACAAAGTCGCTGCCTGGAAGGCTGGCGTGACCGGGGATCTGGACACTCCACTGGCTCAAAAACCGGAGGGTGCGTGTTCTCTGGAGGTTATCGACAAGCGTCGCCTCACGGCACAGTTCCTGGGCGCTCGCAACGTCCCCTTCTTGATCCGCGATGACGGGCTCACCCACGAAGGCAAGCCTTCCGAAGGGTTGCGCTCGTGGATCCTCAGCAACCGCTCGAACTAAGGGGGCCTTATGTCGCTTCTCTCATCGCTTCTGGCACCTCTTCCGCGCCTTTCCAAACTGATCAACGGCCTTGCTTACGATCCCGAAATGCAGCTGTTTCAACTGGAAGGGAACCGTTTGGGTTTTGCGTTCCGTTGTTCGCCTCTGGCCGGCTCCAGCGGCGACGAGGCAGCGCGCCTGAAGGCAGGTCTTACTGTCGACTGGCCGGAAGGTACTGCAATTAGCTTCAGCCTGATCTGTACCGAGAACATCAACCATCTGAAAGCGGGATTCCTTAACCTACGCAAAGCGTTTGTGGAGCGAGGCGTGTCCGACTTACCGCCGGAAACACAGGCTCTCCTGCAGAAGGTCACTCAGGCTCGAGGGCAGTATCTGTCCGATCGCACGCTACTGCCTGTCGATAGTATCTCCGGCGTGAAGGTTCGCCAGCAGGACCTGGTGATCTCTGTGACGATGCCGATTAAGGATGCACTACCGTCCGCTACTGAGGCCAACATGGCCAAGGAACTGGCTGACGGTCTCAATACTTCCCTGGACAGCTGCAACCTAGCCCCTGTCGCTCTGACCAATGACGCGTATGTCGAGATTTTCCAGTCAATCCTGAACAAGGGGCCGAACGCCTCGTGGCGAAACAACCCCGAACTGCATGCTGATCTCGACAAGCCCCTGAACGAGCAGCTACTGGACTTCGACCGCAGTGTCGAGCCGAAAAAGGATCACCTCAAAATCGGTGATGACTGCTTCGTTAAAACCCTCTCGCCCAAGGCATATCCGGATTCGATGTGGCAAGGGGATGCTTCGCAGTACCTTTCGGACATTCTCTCCCAGCGGGGAGGAATCCGCGGCAATTGCATCTTCACCAGCACGATCTATATTCCCCCGCAGCTTTCCACCAAGGACAAGCTCAACCGTGGACGCCAATGGTCGATCAAGCAGGCGGTCGGCCCGATGCCCCATTTCGTGCCGGCGCTCCGAAAGAAAAAACAGGGGTATGACACCCTTTTCGAGGACCTGGACAAGGGGCTGCCGAACATCCAGTTAAACACTACCCTCGTCGTCTTCGGAAAGAGTAAAGAGGACTTGATCCAGGCTGCGGCGAGCGCGAAGAGCCACTTCTCGACCCAAGGTTTCACGCTCCTCGAGGACAAATTCATCGTCCTGCCAATTTTCATCAATGCGTTGCCGATGTGCGCGGACACCGGAGCAATCCAGGACATGTTCCGCTACAGAACTATGAGCCTGGCGCAGGCTCTACCAATTCTGCCGATCTACGGCGATTGGCGCGGAACCGGTACCCCTGTGGCCCCGTTTGTTTCCCGAAACGGGCAGCCAATCAGCTTCCATCTCTACGATTCGGACACCAACTACAACGGCACCATTGCTGCCCAGTCGGGGTCAGGTAAATCGTTCCTTACCAACTACCTCATCACCTCCTACCTGAGCATGGGCGCCAAGGTCTGGTGCATTGACGTAGGTCGCTCCTACGAGAAACTCGCCGAGGCATACAAGGGTGATTTCGCGTGCTTCGATAAGGGCTCCCAGATCTGCCTGAACCCATTCGAACTGGTAGAAGATTTCAGCGACGAGGAAGACGTCCTGGTTGGGCTGATTTCTGCGATGGCGGCGCCGACGGAGCCGCTGAAGGACTTCCAAACTGCTGGGTTGAAGCGCCACCTGACGAACTGCTGGGATAAACATGGCAAGGCTTTGCTGGTCGATCACATCGAGCAGTCCTTGCTGAGCGATGAAGACCAGCGGATCAAGGACATCGGCAGCCAGCTCTATGCATTCACCTCCCGCGGCCAGTACGGCAAGTACTTCAACGGTCGCAACAACCTCAATTTCCAGAACCCCTTCACTGTGCTGGAACTAGAGGAGCTCAAAGGGCGCGTCCACCTTCAGCAGGTAGTGCTACTGCAGCTCATCTACCAGATCCAACAGGACATGTACCTCGGCGAACGTGACCGGCCAAAAATCGTGATCATCGACGAGGCGTGGTCGCTGCTGGCGCAGGGCAACGTCGGTGAGTTCATCGAACACGGCTACCGTCGCTTCCGTAAGTACGGTGGCGGCGCGATTGTCATCACTCAGGGCGTCAACGACCTCTATCAGAACAAGGTCGGCCAAGCTATCGCGGAGAACTCGGCATTTACCCTTCTCCTGGGCCAGAAGGCCGAGGCCATCGACTCGATCAAAGAGAAGAAGCGCCTGCCTCTGGGCGACGGTGGTTATCGCATCCTCAAGACAGTTCGCTCCTACAAGGGCCATTACTCCGAAATCTTCATGCTCACGCCGCGTGGCGCCGGCATTGCACGCCTCACCGTCGACCCCTATTCGATGTTGCTGTACTCCACTGCACCGGAGGACGTGCAAGCGATCAGGAATTACACCCAGGCGGGTATGCCTCAGGATCAGGCGATCCTCCAAGTACTGCGCGACCGTGGCATCGACGTGGGAATCATTGCTTCGGAGGCTGCGTGATGCGGAATCCGTTCAGCATCGATGCCAAGGTGCGGCGTACTGTCGAGGCCGTGAATTCGGCTCGGCGACGCCGACCGCTGGATTCTCGCTTTTTGCTGAAGGGGGTAACGCTTGCCTCGCTACTGGCAGGTGGAATTGTCCTCCTCGCGAGCCGCTACAGCATTGCGATTGCCACTCAGGAGGCCCTGTGCCTCCCACCGTACCGGGTCTGGGTCATCGACAAGGCAGACACCACCCCGGTACGTGGGGGGACCTTTGCGTTCAAAGCCAAGGGGCTGCAGCCAATTTTCCCCGATGGCACCAACATCGTGAAAGTAATGGTTGGTCTGCCTGGCGATGACGTTTCAGTGACTGAGGCAACGACAGCCATTAACGGAGAGGTAGTCGGCAATGGTTTGGCCGTTGCCACCGAGCGGAACCTTGATATTGCACGGTATGTGCGTCATGGCCGTATAGAGATCGAGCGATACTGGTTCATGGGCAGAACGCAGGACTCCTTTGACTCGCGCTACTGGGGGTCTGTTGCGCGCTCGCAGCTGTGGGGGAGGGCGTATCCACTATGGTGAGGCGTTTTGTGGTTCTGGCTGCCAGCGCTGCTCTCTCCACCGCCGCTTTGGCTGTAGACACCCTTCCAAGCAGGCCCGCGCTTAGTGACCTTGATCCGACTCTGCTTGAGCAGGCGAAGACGATTGTGGACAACAGCAGAGCGATAGCGGCCGATGCATCCCCGCACGACTACGAGTGGGTCAAGCGTGCCGGAGAGGAGGTGCGAGCGAGTACGGGAGAGCGAGACGGGGCAGTCGACAACGGCTCTCATCCGCCGCCGCACCCCCTTGGAGATGGGGAAAAGACTTTGATATTTGTCTCCTGGTCCATGGGCGCCCGTGCCATCGAAGATATCTTGGTGGCCTACGACGGAGTCCCCGGGGTTGGAGTGGTCTTTAGGGGCATCCCGGAGGATGTGCCGATGGCGACGGCAGTGGCGAGAATGCAGCGCCTAACCAAAGTCACCCGTTCCACAACTCCAATCCTCCTCGATCCACTCGCCTTCCAGCGCCACGGTGTTTTCGCGGTGCCATCAATTGGACGTGAGGATGGCGAGCAGCATCAGATTGCGTTTGCTACTGGCAGCTCGTCGACCTCGTTGCTTTCTCAAAGGGTTGCCCAAGGGAAGCGCGGAAATCTTGGCTCCTTCGGCTCTACCACCGAGATCATTGAGCCTGATCTCATGGCCGTGGCGAAGTCGCGTATCGAGCAGTTGGACGTCGGCGCGATGAAGCAGCGCGCGATTGCTCGCTTTTGGGACAAGCAGCCGGGCTTTGTATTGCCAACCGTTGAACACAGCAGCATCAGGCCCGTTGACCCCTCTGTGATCATCCCGCAAGACATCCTGGGCCCAGACGGCCGAGTAGTAATCAAAGCTGGCCGGATGAACCCACTGGAGGTAATGCCTTTCGGTATCAAGTTGGTGGTTATCGACCCAACCTCCTCCTGGCAGGTGGACCTTGCTCGCCGCGAGGTTGCTACGAAGGATGGGCTTCAGGTCATCGTGATCGCCAGCCACATTCCCGGTTCAACGTCGGACGTTGGCCCATCTGGTTGGGAGCTGTTCAACGATGTTCAGGACTCGATTGCAGCTCCCTTGTATCTCCTCCAGCAGGATCTAGCCGCGCGGTATCAGGTGACGGCTGTGCCTTCAGTCGTTACGGCCGAAGACAAGAAGTTCGTTGTACGGGAGATATCTCAATCCGATGCGCAGGGGGCAATCGATGCGATTCGCTAGTAGGATTTTCGTTGGTTTAGCGCTGGCATTGCTGGTCTGTGTCGGCGCTCGGGCAAGCGAGGTGATGTGTGAGGACTCTGGGCTGTTGGGCCCAAAACTCTTCACCGACATTTGCTGGGCCTGCCTGTTTCCAATTCGGGTATCGGGTGCCCAAATCACGCCTGGAGTAGCGCCTGAAGGAGCGTCGAAGCAAGTGCTCTGCGTCTGCCAGAAAGGCAGCTCCGGGATCTATACGCCCGGCGTCGTAACCTCCATGTGGCAGCCGGCGAGAATCGTCGAGAACGTGCGCAAGGCCGGGTGTTCGCCCACTCTGGGTGGGATCACACTCCCGATGGGGAACTCCCGCACGTACGGACGATTGAGGCAGGACAACCTCACACAGACCGGCCAGGCTGCGGGATCGTTCTATCACACCCATTACTACGCTTTCCCGCTGCTTCAGATACTCGATCTGTACACGCCAACGAAATGCAACCCTGATGGCTACCTGGATCTCGACATCATTTCCTTCACGGAGATCGATCCAACCTGGTCATCTCCGACACTCGCTTTCTTTCAGAACCCTGAGGCTGCTGCAGTGGAGAATCCGCTTGCGATCGCGGCATGTGCCGCCGACTCAGCAATGGTTGCTGCAGGAAAGGAGCCGCTGGAAAGCATGTGGTGGTGCACCGGAACGTGGGGCGGCGTATATCCCCTTACCGGCGTTACGCCGGCGCAAGACGTGAACCGGTCTTCCGCGCTTTTGGCGGCCCGGATCCTTGCTCAGCAACACCGCAGGGGACTGGCGCGTAGGACAATGGGTGACGACAACCTGTGTAACGCGAGCATCTACCCGACCTTACCGAAGAGCCAGTACAAGCTCACTCAGTTCTACCCGAAGTCGCAGAACCAGAAGGCAATGTGGATCGGTACGCCACCACAGCTTTGGGATGGTGGCCCTTCGCGCCACGTACCAGGTACTGGAAATGACTCCATGTACCTCATTTGGCGTTGGACAGACTGCTGCTCCAACCTCTAACAGGAGGCCCGGAGGGGCATCTCTATGGCAGATTTCCTTTGGATATACGCGCCGCCAGTAGCACTCATGCTACTGGTCGGCGCCGTTGCGCACACGCTTCTATTGGCCCGGCCGGCATACCGTGGCTGGTGGGGGGAATACAAGGTCAACTTCATGCTGAAGGTGTGCCTGAGTGGGGAGTACCGTGTTTTCAGCAACGCACTTTATCGCGGGCAGACGGATGATGAGACCACGCAGATCGATCACATCGTGGTGAGCCGGTATGGCCTGTTTGTCATCGAGACGAAGTGCTTTCGCGGGCGCATAGTCACGGACCCCAATGCACCTGACACCTGGCTGCAACGGGTAGGCCGGAGGAAGTACAAAGTCAGGAACCCGCTGCTGCAGAACTATGCCCACGTCAAAGCGCTTCACCGGGTAACCGGAATCCACTCTCAGCAAATTCGGAGTTTCGTCGTGATGGCGGGGCAGGCGAAATTTGTCTATGGGATGCCGGAGGGCGTTTTCAGCATCTGGTCTGTTGTACGGAAGATCCAAGCCTTTCGCGCACCGGTATTCACCGCCGGGCATGTTTCCTCGATCACGAAGGCGCTTGAAAGGTGTCGGGTCAAAGGGGGGTATTGGGCAGCTAAACGCCACGTCGAGCTGCTCAAGAGGAAAGAGGCTAGAAGGAAAAGTGCAGCCAGCAGTACGCCCCAAGAGGAATGCCAAGAGCGATCCCAGCAGTGGCCGCAATGACGACCAGGGCAACCACTGAGAAACTCCAAAACTTACCTTTATCCGTGGAGGCCTCCGGCGGGTCTTGAAGTACGCTGAGCCACCTGGAATGTTCGAATCGATCGTTTGCAGTTGCTTTTTCGCGCGTCGACAACATCGATGCTTCTCCGTAGAGGAGCTGACGCCCTGTGAGGGGCGTCAGCAAGCCACTCAGCCAATCGCAGTCTCGCGCGCCTCGATCTGCTCGACGGCATCAAGGTCATTGGATTCCGGTTCCACGAAGCCGCTTGCTTTGCGCTCTTCCTTTTCGGTCTGCTCTTGAGCGTCTGCCTGCTCAAGATCGGCCTTCATCTCCAAGGACTTGCTGGCGTAAGCCTTGGTTCTTGCGGCCTGACCGGTCCCAACCAGAAAGCGGACGAGTTTGTTGATCTGCTTATGCTTCTCTTGGCGGAATGCGTCAGCTTCACCGCTTTCAATCACTCCTCCCAACCAACCTGCGTCGACCAGCATGATCAGGTGGTCGTAAGCCTTCAGCAGGGCGCCGAACCGAGCGATTTCGGGGCTGGTGATCTCGTAGGCACGCTCCTGGGGATGGTCGTATTCCGGAAGGCATTGGGCGAGCGCGCCCAGCAGGGCGCTGATACGCGCGGTGTCGTCGCTGATTGCTTTTTCCGCGTTGGCGAGCTTGGTGCTTACTGCGGAAGCCACCGCCTGGTAATCGAAGCTCTTGAGCTTCTGCGCCAGTTTCCGGGCGACGACATCGATAACGAAGAGGGCGGTCATCACGTTATCGAAACGATTGCCGCTGAAGGCTTTAGCCTGTTCAGTGTTGAGTACGAGATGCCCCTTCAGCCGCGCTGTGGAGTATTGGTATTTCTTCGGTGCAGTTGCAGATTGGGTGGTCATGTTCAAGTTCTCCAGTGTTGGTGGCCACCGCATTGCAACAGCGGCAGGAAGACTGGAATGGCTTTTTTCTGCTTGATTTACGCCGGAAATAGAAGTTCTCCCTGGAGGTGTTGACGACCGCTGTACCGGTAGAGAAAATCACAGCATCCATCGGGTTGCCCCGATCAAAAATTGCCTTAGGGCTCCGCCAACCTTCATAGCTGCTGTGCAGTTGTGGGTTTCCCAAGCTGTGTATGCACTTGGGGCTGTGCCCAGCTGAGCCAATCAGCTTAAAAATTTGCTCTGCAACCTGCAGAGCGTCATCAAAAAAGGGAGGCCTAGGCCTCCCTTTTTTCGTTTCAAAAACCCTGACGGGGCACACCTCCGTTAGGGGGTTCTCCGTCGGAAAAACGGAGAACTGAAATGATCAAATCCAATGAAACCCTGAAGGCGAAAGTGCTGGTTGGTTATGGCTTTCTGCTGTCCTTCCTGGGCGCGCTGTATGCCCCGGCGTTCGTAAAGGCATTTGTGCCATTTGCCCTTTGCATCGTGCTCGCTGCTGCTTTGATGCACGCTCCGTCGCTCATGGCGCTAATCCGAGGGGCTCTGAAACGCCGCGCGAGAACGACGTCCCAGCAAGCTACGCGCGTTGGAACGGCTACTGCGGTCTGGTGCGACCACATCGACTACGACAATTTCCACATGCCCACCTACCTGCGCCAAGGGGAGGAGTGCTGATGAATACTGTCCGCGTTGATTTTGATGAGCCGGCCTACCTCAGAAGTTACAAGGGGATGTGCGTCCATTCGCATCGGTACTGTCGTGACGATGTGGCGCTGCAGCTGAATGATGATGTCTTGGCTCTCGAGCCCGTCATCCTCAATCGTCTGTATCGCCCGCAGGATCGGTTGCAGCCGGCAATGCAGGCTGCAGTTGTTTCGGTCGAAGGGGAGCTCCTTGAGCAAAATGACCACCGGGGACTGGATGCAGTCGATGCCGAAGCTTCGAACTCCTGTGCTGCTGAAGAAGACGTCGAGCTTTCCTTCCGGCAGGGCATGGAGGGGGAGTTTGTAGAAGGTATCTACAACGGTTCAGGCTCGCACTGGTATCGCTTCAATAAACGCAATGGTCGGTCGTTCTATCTGCGCATTGGCAATCACCTCGTTTGGGGTGCTGAGCTGGCGATGGAGATCAACCGAACCAATATCCAGAAAGGGGACAAAATCCGGCTCACCTTCCTTGAGAAGACGCCGGTCACTGTGCCGATTCGAAAAGAAAACGACGAAGTCGAATGGAAGGACACGCACAGGAATTCCTGGCAAATCGACCGTATCGACTGATCCACCACGAAGCGCCCTACGGGGTGCTTTTCATTTCCTTGGAGTTACTCATGTCTGCAAATCAGATGGGCGTATACGCCCCCGAGAAGTTAGACGTGCTGGAAGCTGCAGAAGGACGGTGGAAATTCGTCTTCGAGCAACTGGCACCTGGGTTGGCAGATGCCAACGGCAAGCCTGGCCGAAACTATCCTTGCCCGGTTCACGGTGGTAGAGATGGGTTCAAGATCTTCCGAAAAACCAGCGACACAACCAGTGGCGGCGTATGCCGTACCTGTGGAATCAAGCCGGACGGCTTGGCGTTGGTGATGTGGGTAAACAGCTGGAGTTTCCACGAGGCGCTGCAGGAAGTCGGAAGCCTCATGGGAGTGAAGGACAAGCATGGTCGGACCGCCGGTGACGTTCAGCGGGTGATACCCCAGCGTGCTGTACCGAAGGCTGCCAGTAAGGGCCTATCGGATGAATGGGTAATCGCCACTCTTCGAACGATGGTGCAAGAGAGTGTCGCACTGACCCACCCGGATGCCGAACCTGCTCGTCTCTACCTTCGATCTCGCGGAATCCTTGTCTGGGACCGGCCTGAGTTGAGCCGCTTCGTGCGGTTCCACCCAAGGCTGACCCACAAAGGCCCTGATGGGGAGAAAACGACCTTCCCTGGGATCATCGGTGTATTGATGTCCCCGGCAAAGCAGGCCGTGACGGTCCAGAGGCACTTTCTGACCCCCAAGGGTGAGAAAGCCCCGATCGCGGAGCCGAAGAAGATGTTTGCAATTCCAAGCGATAGAGCACTGCCTGGCTGCGCGATCCCGACAGCTTCGCCTGGCAGCGTGATTGATGTCTGCGAAGGGTTGGAAACAGCGTTGGCAATCGAGACCGCAACGGGGTTGCCGGTATGGCCACTGGTGAACACCTACCTGATGGAGATGTTCGTGCCGCCGGCGGGAACTGAGGAGGTTCGAATTTGGATCGACAAGGACCGCAAAAGCGCCGGTGTGAATGCTGGAGTCGCGCTCAAAAAGCGCCTGTGGAGTTTGGGAGTTAGGGCCAGAATTCTGGAGCCGACAATAGACATACCGCATGGCGCCAAAGGGGTTGATTGGAACGACGTCCTGCTTTGGCAGGGCCCGGCCGGTTTCCCCGGGCAAGAGGTCTACCGCCACGTGCGGTAGGCCTCAGGCCTTCCCTCCTGATTTACTTTTTTCCGTACGTTTTTCTGCCTGAAAACGCCCTTTGCGCTTCACTCCGCCACGCAGAATTTGAGCATCGATTGCTGCGCCAAGGCGGTTTGCCATGCTTTCTCACTCTTTCTCTGCCGCTGTTCTCGCCGTCTTCGCTACTGGAGCGATAGCGGCAGACGTGCCCGCGGCCACGCCTGCTGATCCCCTGGCTGGGACTTCGTTCTACCAGGACAAGGAGCGTGGGTGGTTCTGGTATGAGGATCCGCCAGAAGAGACTGTTCCGCCGGTGGAACCTGAGAAGCCTGATCCACCCAAAGCGCCGGAGTCTCCGAAAACTGCTGAACCAGCGCCGGCTGCTGATCCAGCCCCTGGTACCGTCGCGTGGTTGCGCGTGATACTCCCAAAATTACGGGACCAGGCGATTGACAATCCCACTCGCGAAAATATGAGCGCGTATTACTTTGCTCAGAGGTTAATGCTAGATAAAGCGGAGAGGTTCTCGCGCAATTCCGTTGAAACTATTCGTAATGATCCGTTCCTCGATGAGGACATGCGTTATCCAGCTTCAAACGCGGCAGCTGACGCCATATCCACCGAGTCTGGAAAGCAACGCGATCTACTGATGCGCGAAATTGCAAAGAACTCATCTCTTGTATTTTTCTACAAGGGATCGAGTTGCGTCCTATGTGATCAGGCAATAGCCGCAATTTCGGCACTAGAGTTTAAATATGGGTTCTCCGTCCTTCCGATTTCTATGGATGGCAACCCGCTGCCTAACGGCAAATATCCTAAAACGAAATATGATAACGGACTTGCCAAAAAACTTGGTGTGATTACCGCTCCAGCCCTAGCCATCGCAATCCCACCCCATGATGTAAAAATTGTAGCGTTCAGTACCGTGTCTATGGACACGGCAATAAGCAGGATATTAGTTGCAGCTAAGGATTCCGGGCTAATTACTGGTGAGGAATTGGCTGCAACTTCACGGGTAAATACTGTCGGCCTTATCGATTCGGCTTCGTTGTCGGACCTTCCTCCGGATGTAGTAAACAATCCATCAGAGTTTTCAAAGCGCGTGCGGGAAGAAGCGCGCAAAGCATTCATTAAAAGTGTTGGGGGTGAGTGATGAATCTAAAGCGGCTCGCTGTTTCGGTGGCTATTTCCATGTTCCCGATAATTGGTCAGTGCTCAATTCAAGAGCAGGTTGATCAAATGTTTAACGGAATGATCAATACAACCAAGCCTGGCGCTTATCAAACCGCATCGAGGGGCGTTGTTACGGGCGGGGCGGTAGTGCTGAGGAATCGAATCTCAACTTCAAGCCTGATCAGCATTACTCCTCCCAGCGCTAAAGCTGGATGTGGCGGTATTAATCTGTACTCCGGTTCTTTTTCATTTATTAATGGCGAGGAGTTCGTGGCTCTGATGCGGAACATCGCTGCAAACGCGACTGGGATCGTATCTGGCTTTGCATTTGATCTCGCTATTGATGCAATGGATGCTCAAACTGCAGGTGTAATTAGGAACTTGGCGAATAAGATCCAATCTCTAAATCAGATGTTCTCGAATAGTTGTCAAATTGCCAGTGGTCTAATTACTGACGCAAAAAAGGCTTATGATGAGTCTTCAGACTTATCATCGGCGATCAGTGCCTTCGGTAATAATGTGGCTACGGACTTCTTCAGTGCAAAATCTACCGCAGATGATTCACCTGCCAACAGACTGGTATCTTCCGGGAAAGCAACTAATTGCAAGGACGTTGGCAATGTTCTGTGGTGTGCCATGCAGAAGACAAGCTTAGCTTCTCAGATTCTGTTTGGAAGTGACGAGAATGCCGAGTTCATTATGTCGATGGTGGGGTCTTTCATAATTACCCCAGCAACAGACGAGAAGGGAGGGAAGAACTTCACAGTCAACCCTCTCCCTACGCTCATCGGCAGCGATGGCTTAAAGACCTTCGTAGAGGGTACTAAGGACGCAGGTTATCAGGTCTACCGTTGCGATTCGAACGATAGCGGATGCACGAGCCCAAATATTGCAAACATGTCTACCTTTACCGGTCTCTCCACACGGATTGTTGCAGACCTACAAAATAATCAAGTTCTCGAGCATATTGCGAATGGCGTGCTGTCGCCGGGAGATGATGCGCGTATCGGATACCTTGGTTCGAGCCGTATCGGTGTAAATCTCGTCAGAATCGTTCAGAAGAGCGGGGCGCAAGCTGGTTACGATTATTTGAATAAGTACGCGACTACGATTGCAGCTCAGTCGAGTTATAACCTGATTGTAATGCTACTTGGCGTTGCGGAAGCTGGAGTTACGAGTTCAGATATGCCCAACGCAAAGCAGAACCTTGAAAGCCTGCGATCCGCCAGGGCTGACATCAGAAGCCAGTACGACCAGTACATCCAGGTGAGTCTTAAAGATAAAGACGCCGACGCTGATGCATCCAGCATGATGGAGATGAGCCCGCCCGACGATGGTGGTCACTTGTATCAAGGGTCGAGCAATCAGAGCAGTGGCTCATAAGGGGGAAGCATGGATTTTACAATATACACTGCGGGGAGTTCCGAGTTCCTCCAGATAATGCTTAATTCATGCGCCATGCTTACCGGCAGCGGTTCAATAGATGATATGGCGCGTATTGGCGCTTTGATGGGGGTTTTGGTTATCGGTTTCCAGGCAGGCTTCAAAAACCAGCCAATTCCTTTCCACGCAGTTGGCATCATGCTAATTGGATACATGTGTTTTTATGGGCCCACTGCGACTGTTATTGTGCAAGACACTACGACTGACCAGGTTCGTGTTGTTGATAATGTTCCGCTTGGGCCTGCATTTGTTGGATCGGTGTTTTCGACTGTTGGTTACAGAATCTCTGAGCTAGCTGAACAAGCAAACTCAACCCCTGGAATGACACGTTACGGTCTTTTTTCGAGTCTGACGACACTTGCACGCGTGCGGGATGTGCTAAGGAATCCGGTTGCACTTGACCAGTTCCAGAACTACAAGAAAGGCGCGGGATGGGACTTGGGCCGGTCGTTCCAAGAGTACATGACCTATTGCAACTTTAATCCAGTCTTCCTCCGCAATAAAGCATCTGTGGATCAACTACAGCGCACCGGAGATGTTGCATCGCTTCTATCAAATACTTCGGAGGCGCAATCGGTATATTTCTACGACTCCCCGAGTCCTTCTTTGAAAACTTGCGCTGAAGCCGGTCGTTTGCTTACTGCTGCACTTCAAGATGTGCTTCCTTCTGTCTTTGAAGATATCATGCAGAAAGGCTTTAGTGATGATGTTCACTCTGGGAAGCTTGTCAACTTCACCCAAATGCAAGGTGAGATCGATAATTCCCTCCAGTCCTTTGCTTTGTCTAATAAAAAAGCGTCTGAGTATGTTGCTGCTTCGTTGATTCAGCGGTATTTCAATCAGGGCCGTGTTGATGCACTGAACCATTGGCAAGAGCGGCGTGCAGCGATGGCACTTCAGCAGTCGCTCAGCCAACAGGAGATCCAGTGGGCAGGGAAGGGGGATAGCTTCAAGTTCTATATCAAACCCATGCTTGGCTTCCTCGAGGGATTGGTCTATGCGGTTGCGCCGTTCATGGCGTTGCTTCTGATGATGGGTTCGAGGGGGGCAATGACCCTGGCGAAGTTCTGCGCATTGCCGCTGTCGACTTCGCTCTGCATGCCTCTGCTGTCGGTGGTGAACGCGTTCACGCTTTGGTATGCCGGCGCCAAAATGGAAGCGATATTCAACGGGTACGACCCGATCTCCACGGGCTTCGCTCAGATGCAACTCTTGGACATCGACCAAGCCATAGGCTCAGCCCTTGGCCTGGGTGGTTACCTCGCGGCTTACACTCCCGCAATCGCCGCATCGATCGTAGGAGCTGGAGCCTTTGGCATGACTGCGATCATGTCGGGCGCGACCTCTGACACTAAGTTCAACAGCGAGGATATGACCCCTCGGACTCAGCGGCCTTCTCCAGTTATGGCGACGGAGGCAGTCTACACAGCCGACCAGGTTGGCAAGGGCGTAAGCGTTACCGGCGCGACACAGTTGGCCGAAACGATCAGTGGGCAGCAAGCGGCTTCCGCCTTCGTTCAGAGCTCGAAGAACGCCTCGGTAACCGCGACCGAGAACATGCAGCGATCTCTTCAAAGCGCGATTCAGCAATCTGCACAGACGACCACGGGTCAGCAGAACCTCGCGTCGCTGGGCCACCAAGTGGCGTCGAGCCTGAATCTTTCGCAGAACTCCCAGTTCACCAGTGCCGCGAGCCAGCTCAAAAGTCTGGGATTCAATGAGAATAAAATTGCTCAGGGCGTCTTCGCAGCCAGCGCTGGCGCGGCGGCGCCTTTGGGCTTGGCAGGCGCACGTCTTGAGGATTCCGAACAGTTCCAGAAACTGTCATCCACTCAGCAGCAGCAAGCCCAACAGGCCTTTACTCAACTCACTTCAGCGGTGCAGGCAAGCTCGAACGACCAAACCGCCTTCAACGCTGCAGACTCGTTCAGTCGCTCTTCCCAGGCGAGTGTAAGCCAATCGACTGGTGAAACTCTCAGTCAGTCCATTGGGCAGGCGCGTCAAGCGCAGGAAACCTACTCCCGGGCTTCGAAAATGGAGAATGTTTACGCTGCGAGTCAGTCATTGAACCTCAAGCAGGCAGCAGTGACTTCGCTGCTTCGTGGAGAGTCTCGTGCGGAGTCTGCCCAGGCCCTTGCTGAGATTGCCGGCCAAACCGAAGGAGGGCGTGCGGCGTTTAATACAGCGATGGCGAGCGCTTCTATCCGCGGGCTCTCGACCGATAGGGAAGAGCGTGTTGCCATGGCTGCAATACGCGCGTTGAACCAGGACGGAAGGCTTGGTGACTTGGTGAGCTCGAAGATGTCGCCGTTCGACTTCTCCATGGCTGCCGTCAGCGGCAACGAGAGCTCGGGGCTAGCCCAGACCTCGATCAGTACAGGCAACCTGCAGACCAGAATGAATCAGGTAAACGCCGGAGCGTCCGAGGCTTTCCGTAGTAATCAAGACATGAGCAACTCCGGATTGACTGATATGAAAGAGAGCGGACCACTTGCGGTTCAGGAATCACGTAGAGAATCGCTGGAGCGAATCGATGAGGCTAACGATATGGCCTCTAAACGAATGGAGAGCCTTCAGCAGGACAATCCTGTTCCTACAAACGACATTGATGTTAAAAGTACCACTCCAGTGCTTGACACTGCTAAGAGTTATGCCGATGGATATTTTGTAGGAGGATTGGTGAAGGGGGCTGAACAGCTTTCGGAAAAAGGGATGATGCTGTTTGGTGCCGATGAAGCGGGCCCAACCATTCAAAGTATGCGCGAATTTGCGAATCATCCAATCGACACGATGCGAGCTGGCCTCAATAGCGAGACAGAAGCAGATCGTAAGACTTTAGAGCCAGCTGAGCTTGGTCCAGGCAAACCAGCTTCAGAAGATGTCCCTGGGTTTAGGCCTACGGCTAGTGCTGGTAGTCTCGGATCGACCAAGACTCGGTCGGCGAGCTTTGAGTTAGAGACTGTGCAGAAACAGAGTGCTCCTCAAAAAGATCCACCTCCCAAAATTGAGTAATAAAAAGGGGCTTATAGCCCCTTTTTATTTTTTCTTGAATCTCATCGCTCTGTAGATTAGAACGCCAAGTCCGAAAACTGCCCAATTTATGACGGGCTCAAACTCTTTAAATGCTAAGCGATGATTCGTTATTTCATACATCGATTCAATAACTGCTAAGAAAACAGCTCCCAAGAAAGCAAGAGCTATCATGAGGACCAGCTTGTATGCAGGACCGTGGTGTTCAGGGCGTTGCACACCATCCCAGTTGGACGAAAGGCAGAACGGGCAAACTGAGTCGATCGGGTGGCCAGCACCGATGCGACCACCCCACTCCCAACCGACATAGATGCCTCGGCTCCTGACTACCTGCGGCACCATGTGGTGTCCGCAGCAATGGCAGAGCACGGTGGACTGGGTCATGAGGCGGTCTCCTGATATCGCTTTGATGTCATGATCGCATGGGGCTCACTGAATCCCAAATCAATCAACGCCAGGTCTGTGACAGGCTAGGGCGATTGCCAACGTTGCTCATCTCGATCAGTTCATTCGCCAAAGCCCGACAGTGAGGGGGCAGGGACTGCAAGTGGGGCGGACTGGACCCAGCACTTGAGCTAGTGCTATTCAGGTCTTTCCTTGGTCGGGCTTGCCTTTGTCAGTGGCCGCACCAGATGCACTTGGCTGGCTTGAGGACAAATCGAGCGTTGATCTCACTGCAGCTTGAGCACTCCTGCATCAGGATCTCGCCAGACTTAATCGCGTTGCTCAATTGGAATGCGTTCGTTGGGCTGATGGTGTCGCCCTTTGGCACATTCAAGGCATCGCAGATTTGCTCGTACTCCCGATGGGCAGCCATCAGGGCGCGGACGTTTGTTCTCCGCAAGGGGTCGTGTGCAAGCAGCCTGTAGATGGTGAGGTACAGCAAGCTGTGCATCGGGTACTCAGCGAGTGTCGTTTCTGGGATTTGAATTCGCCCACTCTGTGACTGCGCCCCGGGTACTCCGCGGGTGATGTTCCGCTTGAGTTTGCCGGCCTCTTCAGGGGACATCCCAGTAGCCAGCGCGACGAGTTTCGGCTGGATGCGAGCTAGCAACAGCTCCCGCGCGATGGATTCGGTTGGAATGGTGGGCCCGAAGTCTTGCATGCGGCCACTGCCATCAGGGTTCTTTTTCAGGAAAAACCGAAGGTCCCCGAGAAGCACCAGGGTCGTGTCGTGGATCTGGTCTCGAGTCGAATTTGGATTCAGCCGAAGCTTTCGGACTGGTGACCGGATGCTGATGGTGAACCCACCAGAACGGATCAGCATCAGCCGCTCTTCGAAGGAAGAGGTCTCCATCAGGCGAAACGCTGTATCGTCCAAGCCAATGGCGTTGAGAGTGTTGAAGCTATTGTGGCGCGCGAAGTTGAAGAGTTCAGTAAACATGGTCAGACGAAGGCCGAGATTGAAAAACTGCTTGTCGTCGAGGTGCGTATTCCCCACGCTCAGAGTTTCATACTCGATTCGGTTGATCGACACCGGCAGCGCATCCAGGGCTTGTAGCTTGGGAGGGCTCGCTACAACATTTGTGAGCCAGACAATATCATCCTGACGATAGCGCTGCTGCATCAGCACCAGCTTGAATGCAGCTTCATCCTGGATTAGCCATCTGACCGCCATTTGGACCAGGGTTCGGTTGATCGTAAACTTCATGCTTAGTTGTCCTTATTTCTTCAGCATTTGAATAGATCGCCAGATGGCAATTACATCTTGAGCGTACAGGCGCGCATCGAACTCGCGGGTGGGGTTCATCGTGTGATAACCGCCGATGGCAAGCTGCATATCCGTAGGGTTTGCGGATATTGACTCACAGAGTATGGCTGCGCCTACCTTTATATTTTCCACGGGATTGAGCAGAGCACTAGCATTTTTCACCCGGCCGCAGTTCCACCTGCAGTTTATCTGCATGATACCTATATCAGTCAGCTGATCTTCCTGTAGGTATCTGACGAGTAGAGCTTCTGCTTCACCTTGGGTTTTAGGGTAAGCAGGACCACTAGGACCGTTTCTTAGAGCGTAGGGCTGTGGGGATATTAGGCCTTTCGCTACCGCGCCGTGCGATTCTTTCAATGCCAGCGAGAAGAGTAGTTCAGGCTCAATCTTGCACGGAGCGCTCAGAGCTGCTCGCTCCCAAACTGTTCCCTTGAGAGTGAAACCTATCGACTCGCCAAATGCAGGTGGCAGCGCTGAAGTGCACAGCACTCCTGCTAGCAGCATCGCCTTATGGCTTCTGAATACCGGCATCCCTTATCCATCCCGCTGGCTTCTTCGGCTTATGCGACGTGCTCGCTGGTTGTACTTCCTGTGATGTACCTGAAGGTTGAGTAACGTCACCAGGTATTCCCGCACTCTGTGTACATTTGCTGAGGTACATAGACGCCATTACGATTAACCGCTTGGCACGGTACTCGGGCGGAATGTTATCCAAGTGCTCGTACAACTCTTGCTCCGCAGGCGTTATTCTGCATTGAAGGCGCATAATATTTCCTTGGCCAGGCGCGTCCCTGCGCCATCGGATTAGTCTTTTGCCAAACAGGCGAATCCGTCCGCATTACTGCGAACACTGTTGTCGGGTTTAATGACTAGAGCTTCCGGGAATTCACTACGAGCAAATCGTTCATAGGTATCTGCTCCACCACCGCCTAGAACAACACAGTCGACAGTGCGCCCGCGCAAGAAGCGCAGACCTTGTTTGATTTCGGTGAACACTCCTGGAATTACGCGATCTGCGGCGAGGCGGAGGTAGTCGTCAAGGAGAACCTTTTGTCCGAAGAGGTAGATGTAGTCATTTCCAGTTTGGAGTGCATGCTCGATCTTCTCAACACCAGGCACGCCACCGTTATCCTTGGCGATTTCTTCGTTGCAGGCGTCAAGAAGTACAGACATAGCTTTCAGGCTGCTTCCACTGGATTTCGCCACCAGTTCCTGATGGTCAAAAACTACCCAATCAACACTGAAGAACCCAGGATCGATTACGAGGGTGAGGGATTGCTCCAGTACCGCGCCGTGCTCGGTATTGCAGTAGATGTCAGTGAGGGTTCCGAGTGGCTGAGCAACCACTTGCACATGTTCAACTGTAATTTCGCGTTTCAGAGAAACTTTATGGCGACCAAGCATCCGGCTCCGTACTTGTTCGACGTAGCTATCATCACGCGCTTGGCTTACGGGAAGCCCGGTCACAAGCCTGTGGATCGTGTCGCCATCCTGTGCGGCATGCAAAAGCGATGCTTTGAACAATGCTTCATAAGCATCCGTTGCCGTGTAGTCCTCGTGAAGCTCTCTTCCTTCTTGAACGCGTCCCGGAGACGCAAATGCAACCCACTGTGTATCGCCGACAGTAACAATTACCTCACCAGCCCGAAGGCCCGCATCACCGGGTAGACAGGTCAAAGGCGCAGCCTGAGCGGGGCCTTGAAAGGTATGAAACTCGGATTCGCCGTGGCCATACACCCCGATTACGTTGCTATAGCCGATATCGAGGCCAAGGAATCTCTGCATCTGGATCTGTCCTTCAGTTGATCATGCGACGGAATGCCGTTGGATGACGGCGCAACACGCATCACTTCGTTTGGAGTTCGTGGCTCAGCTGCTAACCAGGTGAGTCACGCAACAAAGCTGCGACGTTTGACGGCGATGCAGATGTTGGCGCCCAAGATTCCGTCTGTAAGGCTTTTTCCAACCAAAAAGTGGCAAGAAAAAAACCTATTTCTGTTCTACCACGGCAAAAAATGATCCCAAGCCAAGTAGGAGATCGCTTTTGTCATCATCACCAAGCACAACCCCAGACCCTGTTGCCGTCGTCGATCAGCTGTACAAGCAGCTTCGCGAGCAGGCCGAGGAAATGCGTGACCAGTTTTTCCAGCGGGCGCTTGCGCTGCAGGTTGATAAGAAGGGGCACGTACCAATCGGGATCGCTGTACTGGAGCCATCCGAGAACTCGTTTGCAGCGTATTGGGTGCGGATCTTTATCTCTGCGCAGGGGCGGTCGGTGCGCACGATCAACAAAGGGATTGGCTTCAAGTACCCAGTTGGAGCGTTCAGTTTCGTCAAGCAGCCGTTGAAAGGGCTGGTGCGTGCTTATGAGACGGAGCTCGCGACACTGCGGCAGCTTGCCTCTGAAAACCGTGCCCTTCGAAAGTCGCTTCAAGCTCATCACGGCAAAGTCACCAGGCAGGTTACGCAAGCCTCGTTCCGCAGCCTGGCCGAGGTGCCTGACGCGCGATCCGAGTAGCTGACATGACGTCAGCCTTTGTCGTGATCCCATGGAGCCTAGTGCAGCGCAACCCGCAGAAATACGGGCGTCAGCCATCCCAGTCAGTCATCAAGGGATAGCTGAACGTGATGGCTGAGTCGGGCGTAGGTGTTCCCCCGCTCCGATAGAGATCTGTGCCGGGGCACTAGGTGTCAGCCATATCTGGAGGCATCAGCCATAAGCAGGTGGTTTACCCCATGCTGCTATGCGAAATGAAAGCCCAGACTTCCATAGATAAGAGATGGAAGTCTGACTGTGACTGACACCGTGTCGCGAAGCGAAGAACAACTTGAGGCCGTTTTTCCTTCGAATCACGACCCAGGCTTTCGGGCTTGGGTTTCGGATACGCAGCGGATAATTGGCGTGGGTCTGCCAGTGCTCAGGGCCCATGCGCCAGGCAGGAATGAGATGCGTCCGCTTACCCCTTCTGACCCCCACTGAGGGCGAGGGAAAGCAATTCAACCGGAGGAAGGATTTGGAGTTCCGCAAGCTGGAGGAGGGGAAGTACTTCCCCCCGATACTACCCAATGGGGAGTTCTTTTCCCTGGTTCCACAGACAGGTCGCGTGATGAGGATATTCAGCGTCACCGCCGAGGGGCTGTTCGCTGAGGGAATTCATTTGCTGTGGTCCGAGATCGAAGGCACGAGCTTCGTGGGCACCACATGCCGCATCAACTCCAGGAAATATGCATCCGCTGGATTTTCATTCAACGTCGACGCCTGCATGATCCAGAACGAATCAGGGCTGAAGTCGGACTTCGTTCAAGGTTACCCGATAGGGTACTGCCTCTTAAACAGGATCACTTTCGAAGCTCAGCGGATTAGACTCAACTGACCCGTGTCGCGCAGCGAGGGAGCGTGTAGTTCGTAGCAGGAGTTAAAGAGGCGAGGGAGAAAAATCATCCGTGATCTCCTCTAAGCCGGCAGTTCAGAGGAATAACCTCTGCCTCATATGTCAGCTAATCCGTCTTACTCTCCACCTTGGCTCCTGATCGGCAGTGAAGTCGATGTCATATCTGAGAACGTAAATGACGGGGATCGGTCGTAAACTCCTGTGACGCGATAGATTGGCATTCCGGATGTAATTTTCTGGTGCGATTTGTCTCCGTTTATCACCAAACCAGTCCAAATATTGTTAATTGTCTCAGTGCCTTTTACCTCTAAGGCTATGACTATGTCGGCAGTGGTCACTACCAAGTCTGCATCGTCAAGGTTGTATTGAAACGTGCAATCCGGGTACAGAGAACGGCAATGAATCTCAGCAATCGCCATTGCTAATTTTCCAGTGTTTGAGCTCTTGCCGCGTACCAAGTCGCGCTGAATAGATGTGAATTGTTCATCCGTCAGGTGTAATTCAATACGCTCCATGTTCATGCTCCTTTTGTAATGAGTATCGATCGTGGTTCGGATGGATCTCTTCACGCCCACACGGTGCTTCAGTAAGCCGGAATCTGTAGTCGATCGGGTCCAGGCTGAGCAGAAGTCCTTGTTCTAACTGTTGCTGCTGGGTATTTAACAGCAGAAAATACGCGAGTACAGCCAGAGAAAACCTATCGCCATCATTGGCTTTGAGGAGGGCAAATGCCAGAGACGTTGCCTTGGGTTTGGAGAATACGGATTCGTTGGGATGGTGATGAATCGGAATGTACTCACCTTTGTGCCATAACGGACTTAGATGGGTTCATCTACACCGAACCGAGCGGAATGTACTTCAATCTTGCGACAGAGCACTCTGGTCCGGAGTCTGCTCTGGCGGCTGGTAGGCAGGAGTTGTTGCAGCTGAATGGCATTGCTGTGATCGAGCGCGTGCGAGGCAGTTGGACGCTTGCCGGACTGGAACAGTACCGAAATGAAGGTCCAGCAACTAGCTACCTCTGTCCCAAGGGGATAGAAGGTACCACCTATGGACGTCCAACTATTTTCGCTCGTGCTCCTGATGGGACAATTACACTACCGTTGCCACAGTTATACCTGCGCTCCACGAAAGAGAATCAATACTTCGCCAAGGCGCTGCGCCTGCTCAGTACTCTCCTGGCAGATGATTGGGCGACGCTTTTCAACGTCACAGAACTCGTACAGACGGTCGGGCGCACCACTCTGAAATCTTGGGGGGTGATAGAACATTTTGATCGCATTGGTTCTGTCGCGAATAACGCATCCGCAAGCGGCGATAAAAGCCGCCACGCCATTCAGAGGCATGCCACACAGGTGGAGCCGATGGATTTTGGTCTAGCGAAGGAGCAGGTTGTTTCGGCTGTTAAGCGGTGGGGACGTCATCTGGAACAAGATGAGCGTGCCGACGAGGAGCCTTGAACAGCCGGTATCCGTAGTCGATGGTCTTTTTACGACTACAAATTCCGGTATGGATCTGTATTTGTATCGAAGACTTGGCTTACCGATTTCGGGCCAGCCTGAGGGTGTTTACTGCCGCTACGTTGCATCTGGCAGAGCAGTCCAGGGCTTTATTCAGGTCCATTCCTTCTTGCTCGGGTCCCACTGGCCCTGGTGGAACTCCGGACGTTGGGAGCCTGCTATCACAGGACCAAAGAACTGGCGTAGGTCGGACAATAGATCCTCGAAGGACGACGGTGGGCTCACCTGCGGATTGAGGCGCAGATAGCCCTGCCACCGTTGGCCGACGATCTGAACAAAATCCGGACTGAGGCCAACGGGGATACCGGTAGGGATTGTTGCGCCGCGGCGCTCAAATGTCCCGGAGATCGCCCGGATCAGAACTGACATGTCCAGCGGAAATGTTCGGATGATCACCCAGATATCGAAGTAATCCTTAAGCCTGCTGTTGATCGCGCCGAAACGAACCATCGCCTCGAATTTCTCGGCGATTACTGTCGCCTGCGGGTACATCAGGATGCGAGCTTCGGGCAGTCCTGGCAGAAGAGCGGGAAATCTTTGCGACTCTGGCGCAGGATAAACGTGGTCCCCAAAACCGATATCTACCTGCACTGTGACCCTGGCGGTGTGGATTTGCCCTTCCACGGTTAGGGAGATCCCTCGATAGTGCTCATCCTCCCTCACTGGCTGCACGGAGAGCGTTGCGGGATCGAAACTGATGCCGTCTTCTGATACGACGACCATACAGACCTTTCGAAACAGCGCCAGAATCGCCTCTGGGCTGGGATCTCCATGGCCGAGTAGATCAATGTCTTTCGTCGGGCGGTATACGTGCTCGGGCCAGGTCCCATAGAGCATTGCACCCTTGAGCATGTAGCCTTCCGCCTCGGGGAGTTGGCTAAGTCGATAGAGCAGACGTTCCTGCGCATAGCGCGTCTGGACGAGGTTGAAAATATCGCCTCGATCTCTTGCGCGATTCATCAGGCGGGCGTTGATGGAGGCCCCGGGGTTCTTGATGGACCTGACGCTCATTGAAGGGCTCTCAGGTAGAGCGCAACCCGCTCAGCCACCCGATTGATTGCTGCAAACCGCATCAACTCACTGGGCGTCGCTTTTCGTTGCCGAATGGCGTCTTTCAGTGCCTCTACTGCTACGTCCTCACCCACGATTCGCCGGTGTTTGAAGCAATCCGCCACGGTTTTGGCTGGACAAAAGATTGGTACCAGTACGCCTTCGACACTGATGTGCTCGATGCCGGCGGACATTACTTCGCCGGTCGCGCGTACGAACTCCAGTCGCAGCCCCTGGGCTTGGGGTGTTCTAGCCTTATGGGGAATCGTCATCCAGACCGCGTGGGGCAGCTGGGTGGTGAGTTGGTGGTAGTGGAGGGCGCTGATTAGGCTGATCACTCCGTTGGGTACTCTACGTGCCGCTTCAGCCAGATCGTGGGCGGCGTGCTCGCCGAGACGATTTGGATCCTGATAGAGCCCCCGGGAAAGACGGAAAATATCGCCCGAATCGCAAAGACGCTTCAGGTAGACCAGCGGGATGCCGGCAGCGGTGAAATCTCGCGCGCGAACGATTCCCCTGTCTTGGACAAGGCGAAGGGCTCGTTCCCGATGAGTCAAATCATTCTGGATCATTTGTTATTTATTGTAGGCATTTACGATTATTTGTCACCAAAATATAACGCTTGAGAGATAATCAATGACGTCATATATTTCATATGACCATGAATCAGTCTAGCCCCCCCGACGAACTGTCACCCCAGCAAGTAAGGGCAGCACGAGCCCTACTGGCGTGGTCTCAGCAGGAACTCGCCAAGAATGCTGGCGTAGCGACCTCCACCGTGGCCGATTTTGAGCGCGGCCACCGGATACCTATGGCCAATAATGCGGCGGCTATCCGCAATGCCTTAGAGCGCGCCGGCATCAGCTTCCCGCCTCAAGGCGCTGTGATCGGTCCGGCTCTTCCCCCTATAGCGCCGCCTGCATCAGTCGCTCCATCGGGCATCCCTTTGCGCTGGGTGACGTCGCAAGATCTTACCGATTGGGCCAATCGCACTGATGCTGCTGGAAGCATGTCAACGCTGCTCTCCCACTTGGTTTATGCGTCTGAGGGGGCCGGTATCTGGCGGCGATTCCCAGCAGAAGAAAGCGTTAGGCATTCAGGGTGGGATGGCGTGACCTCGGGTGAGGCCCGCAGTCGTTACGTGCCACCAGGGGAGACCGGTTGGGAGATCACCACCCAGAGAATGGACATCGCGGGAAAGGCGACTAGCGACTACAGGAAGCGAACAGAGACTCCTGACCCGCTTGACCCATCCACCTCTACCTATGTGTTCATCTCAACACGCCCTTGGCCTAAGAAGCACGAGTGGGTTAACGAGCGGAACAAAGAGGGTGTGTGGAAGGACGTCCGAGCCTACGATGCTGATGATCTCGTCCATTGGATTGAGCAAACTCCATCGGTTGGGCTGTGGCTCGCCAGGCGATTGAATAAACGACCTGACGGCGTGCATGAGCTCAGCGAAGTCTGGGAAGAATGGTCTCTGGCATCGATCCAGCCACTCTCGGAAGAACTGGTGCTAAGCGATCGCGACCAAGACGCGATAGAGACACTGCGTTGGCTTAGAGGCGTCCCTTCCATGTTGTCGCTTCAAGCGAGCACAACTGAAGAGGTGGTCGCGTTCTTCCACGCCACGCTGAGCATGCTCCCCAACGAACTCTCAATGGCTTATCGCGCCCGTTCCCTAGTCGCTGCGACGACAAAGGCAGCGCGAGATCTAGCAGTGGCGCCAGCGCCGCTGATTATGTTGCTGATGGAACCTGATCCAGGTTTGGCGAAGGTGCTAGTTGGCCGTGGGCACTATGTCCTCCAGTGCTATGACGATCGCCAAGTAACCCAGGGCGACCTTCGCGTGTTGGAGAGACCATCACGTGAGGGCATCATTTTTGCCCTTACCCAGGCTGGGGTTCCCGAAGCGAAAGCTGATGCGCTCGCTCGCGACTGTGCACGCAATCTGACCGTGCTAAGGCGCCTTATGTTTGCAGCACCCGGTCGTCGGCCGCGGTGGGCTGATGCCTCTACGAGCCCTGTGCTCCGTGCTGCCCTTCTAGCCGGCGGCTGGGACGAATCTTCTGAGGCCGACTGTGCGCGCATCGCGGAGATCGCTGACCTGCCGTACGACAAGCTCGTGGTTGAATTGGCTTCCTTTGCTGGCAACTTTGATAGTCCGCTTCAGAAGGTGGCGTCAGCCTGGCGGGTCAGATCTCCTATCGATGCGTGGATGCTGCTCTCTAAGTCGTTGAGCAGTGTGGAGCTGGCGCGGTTTGAGAATGTCGCACTTCAGGTTTTGGAGGCCGAAGATCCGCGATTTGGAATGGCTCCCGATGAGCGCTGGTTGGCTTCTCTGCGGGACATTCGCCCCAGCTATTCGGAGCTGCTGCGCCACGGCGTTGGGAAAACGCTGATCCTGCTCGCATTGTGGGGAGATACTGCCGAAGCAAAGCGCAGCGCGGACCAGATCGTTCGGATGTTGATGGGAAATGCCGACCAGGTGCGCTGGTGGTCTCTCTCCAAGGATTTCCGCCTGCTTGCCGAAGCATCGCCCCAGGCATTTCTCGACGCGCTAGAGGACAGCCTGGAGCAAGAGGATCAGCCGCTGGGCTCACTCTTCACCATTGAAGACGGAATTGGCGCAGGAGCATCGCACTTATGCGATCTCCTCTGGGCTCTCGAGTCACTAGCGTGGTCTCCGGAGCATCTTGCTCGCGTGGCTCGGGTTCTGGCGAAGCTCGACTCCATCGACACCACCCCCGCGCGATACATGAACCGGCCTAGCAACAGCCTGCGAAATGTATTTCTCCTTTGGGGGCCTCAAACCTATGCAACATTGGAGCAAAGGCTAAAGATCCTTGACGTACTCAGGAAGCGTGAAAGCGAATCTGCTTGGCGTTTGATGCTCGGCATGCTTCCGAAGGGCAATGACACATCGACCCCTTCTCCAAGTCCGCGGTGGCGCGATTTCACCCCAGAAAGGGTCGAGGAGGTCTCTTGGAGTTTGATAAGCCGCGGTGTCGTAGAGATTACTCAGCGTCTGATCGCAGACGCAGGTCGCAGTGCGCCGCGTTGGAAGGACCTCGTAGATCGGCTGCCTGATCTTGTCTCGGGGCCAGGTGATGTCTTGGGTGCGCTTGAGGTGGCGGAAAGGGAGATATCGGACGAAGAGGGGCGCACTGCGCTTTGGGGGGCTATTCGACGGACGCTACACCACCATCGGCAATTCCACGACATGGATTGGGCTATGCCTGAGGACACGCTGGCTCGGCTCGAGATGATCTACGAGCGATTTACCCCTAAGGACGAAATACAGAGCCTGAATTGGCTCTTTGCTGGCGGCGTTTCTGTGCCGCGGCCCTCCTCTGGATGGGAGGCAGAGGAACGAGACATTGATGAGCTCAGAAGACGCGCAGTCAACGAGCTCGTTCAAACTGGCGGGCCGGAGGCCGTTCTTGAGCTCGCTCGTCAGGTTGAGCATCCGATGCTTGTGGGGAAGGCACTATTCCAGACTGACAATCCAGAGCCTGTTGTTCAGGCAGTTGTAGAGGCAGCTCTTCTTAGCGGCGACAGCCGGCAACGCGAAGTGGCGAGGGGATACATCGCGCCTAGGTTCCACCACAAGGGGAAAGAGTGGGCTGAGGCGTTGCTAAAAAAAGCGCGCACCACTAACTGGGATCCGTCAGCAATTCTCGCGATTCTGCTCTCGCTTCCGGGAAATACCTGGACCTGGGAGCAAGCGCATCTTGCCGGAACGGCGATTGAGGAGAGCTATTGGAAGTCCGTTCCTGTGTTCTGGTCGAAGGAACATAAGGACGAGGTCATCTTCGCCATCAAGAAGTTTGTGTCAGTCAGCAGAGCTCGAGCTGCAGTCGCTTTTGCTGGGCGAGACACCGGCCTACAACTAGAGACGGAATTGCTTGTCGATCTGCTAAATAGAGCGGCGCTGGAGTCAGCAGAACCATCAGCCGACCCTAACGACGGGACAATGTTCCAGTACTACGTAGGCGAGATTTTCCAGTGCTTGGATAAGCGAGACGATCTGGACAAAAACGCTCTAGCTCTTCTGGAGTGGAAGTACCTGCAAGTTCTAGAGCATTCACGGCGTCCGCCCAAAGCGATTCTTGTGGCCCTGGCTGAGCAACCAGCGTTGTTTGTTCTGATGCTCTCGGCTGCGTTCTCTCCCAGCGAGGGATCGGAGCAGGAGACTGCTCAGCAGGAGGACAGAAACGCCAGTGTCGCAAGCCAAGCCTATCGCCTCCTCAGACTGTGGAGTCATCTACCAGGTACACGTGAAGACGGTTCCATCGACCATGACGCACTCATCAAGTGGGTTGACGAAGTGATCGTCTTGGCCGAAGCACGGCATCGTAAGGACATTGCCTACGATCAAATCGGGGCGATTCTGTCTGCTTCTCCAATGGGTTCTGATGGGAACTGGCCGGCGGAGCCGGTGCGAGAAGTCATCGATGAACTGCGCAACAAGACGCTGCTAAATGGGTTCTATGCAGGAAAAGTAAGCCGACGTGGCGGCACAACCAGGCTTCTTAGCGCTGGTGGAGCGCTTGAGCGTACCGAGGTGGAAAAATACCGGAGATGGTCGCAGTCCGTGGCTCTAGAGCATCCTTTCACCGCGAGAGCTCTTGAGTTGCTTGCCGAGAGATACGAGGCTGAGGCGCGTTTTCACGACGATGACGCTGAGCGTCGGGACTGGTTCTGATTTTTTGAGACATTCATTGCCTGTGTCAAATACAGCTGCCCATCCGCTGTCGGTTAATCGACTACAAAATCCGGCACGGCTGGGCTTGCACTTCGACTGAACTGATTCGCTCTGAGTGCTATGCCCGAGTCCACAGTCCTTAACGACCAACCCGCTCCAAATTCCCTCACTCAAAATGACCCCAAGCATTCACGTCTTGACGTTTATATCAAAATGGATATAGGCTGATTTCACTGGGCGCAATGAGGCAACGGCGCCGGCGGATCCACCTTCCTGAGGTTGGGGTTCTCTGGCAGATGCGTCCAGCACTCAAATGAGGAAAGGGCCATGAAACGGGAATGTGCTGACAAACTGGGTCGACGTCGGAGGTTCTATGAAACTCGAGCAGCAGAAGGATGTGGTGTTTGTTGGAAGCAGCCTGGACGATCTGCGGGACTGTCCAGCTAAAGCCAAGCAACGGATTGGCTTCCAGCTCTCCCAAGTGCAGTGCGGTGACATGCCAAGCGATTGGAAGGCGATGCCAGAGGTTGGACCTGGCGTGATGGAAATCCGGGTGAGTTGTGAAGGGGCTTTTCGCGTGTTCTATGTGGCCAACCGGCCAGAGGCGATCTACGTGCTACATGTCTTCCAGAAGACCACACAGCAGACGGAAAAGCGTGACATCGACCTGGCGAAAGACAGGCTGAGATCACTGGGATGAGAGGGATGGGCGACCCCCTCCGGTCAAGGTCTGGCCGAGAGGGGGCTCCTCGTCACTGCTGTCCTGCTCTACTAGAAACACATACTCATCGAGAGGAAATAAATCCATGGCAAACGAACGCGCTACCAATGTTTGGGATGCGCTGGTTGATTCGCCAGAAGAAGCCGAAAACCTGCGTATCCGTGCTCAACTCATGCGGGAACTCACTAGAACCGTCAACGGTTGGGATGTACCGCAAAAAGATGCTGCTGCTCGTCTGCACGTCACGCAGCCGAGACTTAACGACCTGCTCAAAGGGAAGATCGATAAGTTCTCCCTTGATGCCCTGGTAAACCTGCTGGGTGCTGCCGGCCTCAATCTGGAGATCTCGGTGGTCCAACGCGCGGCATGAGCCGCTGGTGAGGTGCTGGTAATGGATTGACTAGTAGACTTCACAAAAGCAAGACCCTGAAGCCCTGCCCGAAACGGTGGGGCTTTTTCATTTTGGCGCCTTGATTAGATGGTTTTGACGAGTTGAGCGCGATACTGGACCGCTCACATGCAATCAGCCAAACGGCGCGTAGAACCAAGTAGGTCTCGGTGGTCTTAGGTTCTAAGCGTGGTAGCAAGAGAGGCAAGGCGCGCAGAGCTGGATCATTTTCCAGGCCTTCTGGCATGGTGAACGAGTGGTTCGATAGCGATTGGCGCGAGGCCAGGTCAGGGAGGGGAGATGCCGACGATCTACGAAGTACGTGTACTCAGCACCCAGAAGAAGTATTCCAAAGATTTCCAAACCGAGAAGGAATTCGCCGATGGTTGGAAATCGGTTCTGCAGCGGGCTCACGGCACCCAGGTGATCTGCCTCTGCCCTGGAAATGGTAACCGTTGTCTCGCGGTGAAGCACCGAGAGGGAAGCGACAGCTATCACCTTGCCCGATACGCCAACACGGGCCCAGAGCACGCAAACGACTGTCGGTTCTACGCACCTGCAGCGGAGAGATCGGGGCTGCAGGGCTACGACGTCGGTGTGATAGAGGAGGCAGAGGACAACACTTTGAGGATTCGCCTGGCCCATGGCCTGCGGATCAACGACGCGGCTCCTTCCGGCGATGGGCACGACCTTCCACCTCGTGTCCCCGGTGTGAAAAAGCCTTCAATGAAGCTCCTTGGCCTGCTTCAACTCTTGTGGCTGGAGGCCGGCTTGGCCAACTGGTATCCCCTCATGGAGGGAAAGCGAAAGTCGGGCGCGGTGTCGTATTGGGTGTCGGAAGCGGCGAAGCGGGTTCGAGCTAGCCGAATGACTATCCACGACGTGTTGGTGGTGTCGGCCAGCAAGGGTTCTGGCCGCGCGACCCAGAATGCCGATGTGGTCGCGGCCGCGCGCACGCACAAGCGACGACTGATCGCGGTAGCGCCTCTTGCGCGATACGACGAAACTCGCCACGACCTCCGGCAACTGCCGCTAGCGGGTCCCTTCGGAATGCCAACGATGGACATTCGCTTTGAAGTTCGCAGCCGCGCTGAGCGCAGTTTCGCTGCGGAGTTTGCAGCCTGGAAGGCTGGGCATAAGGTGATCGCGATTGCTCAGTTGAACCTGAAGGAGGGGCGTTATGCGGAGGTCCTGGAGCTCGCGCTCATGCGCGTTAGCGAGCGTATGATTCCCCTCGACTCCGGCTATGAGGCCGTGATCGAGGCAAAGCTTCACGCCCAAGGCCGCGCTTTCTTCAAGCCACCGCGGTTCGAAGCTGAGGACGAAATATTCCCCGACTTCTGGCTGCTGGATATGGGGCGAGACACACAGTTTCCCCTAGAGGTGTTCGGCATGGACACCGAAGAGTACCGGACTCGCCGGCAACGGAAGATTCGCTGGTACAACGGGCAATACGGTTCTACGGGGTGGTGGCACTGGAACGCATTCGACGATCCCCTAGGGAAGGCGATAGCACCCTTCCCTGAACGAAACATCGATTACCGCAGCAAGGAAAACGCTGATACAGCCGGGGAAGATGTGCCGGAATCTGTAGTCGATGGCGTTTAGGAGTTTCGAAGCGTCAGCTTCAACCAGTAGGTCTTGTGATGGCTAAATCGAAGTTTAGGCGGCGGGTGGTTTGCCCGAACTGTTACAAGAAAACCCTATCTACGATAGGTAAGGCCAGTGAAGGGTTCACTAGGAAGTGCCCATGTGGCTATTCCGTAAGACTGGAACCACATCCTCGCATGGCAACAATCCATCTACCCCAGTAGCGACTGGACCTGGCGCTCCAGAGGCCAAGAAGCTGCCAGGAACTATTCAAAGGAGTGAACATGCCGAGCGCGATACTACAAAAATTCCAACAGGAAGTGTTGTCTAGCAGCCCTGAGGCTACCTTGCCGTGCAATCTCAACGATTATTGGCTCAGCGAGCTCCAGGAACATCTCGAGGAGTGCTTCCGGGTGCTCTCTCAAGGGTGCGACGACGAAGAGAACGAGGCAATGTCGCTGCCTCTTGCCGCTATCGTCCACATTTTGTTTGCGAAGAATGCGGGCGCCATTAATGAAATGCCTTTGGAGGACCTTTTCCGTCATTTCGAAGACTACCGCCTTGAGCTGGCGCTTGAGCAGGTGAGGAGAAAGACGGATGTGAAAGCTGAGCCGGCCACGCTAGCGACAATCTTCACGAACCGTGACGTGACCTTTCAGCATTGAGTGGCCAGCGACAGTCATAAGGGGTTTCTTGGACATGCAAAGTGTTCAAGTCGAATAGGTCTGGCTGGTCTTCTGCAAATCCCAGTGCTGCGTCGAGACGCGGAAGGGTTTTGGCGAAGCGGGTAACGCTGGTGCCGTCGAAGCTGCTGGCGCCGGCCGCCGAGCACGTTGCGATCCGGCGCGCGCTGTTCACTCGGCCTACGTGGAAGTAGCAGTTGCGGCGGCGAGCCAGGACACCCCATGCCTCCATCGTCTGCAGCTTCCACTTGGTGGACCCACCCAAGAATATGCCAACTGCTAGGCTTAGCAGGTGGAATGAGGAGGTTCAGCATCTGCCCGCAGCGGATCCGCTTAAATCGTGCAGAGGTCGTCGCTCGCAGGTTGGGTGCCGGCTACTGTCCGTCCCAGGGGTGGTGGACGTCGCTGTATAGCGGACGAATGCGAAGTAGTTCTTCCACCTGCCGAGTATCAGCTCCCATGTAATGCGGAATCACACCTGCGAATTCTGGGGCTGGAGGATGAATGAATGCGTCTCCAAAAATGATTGGAGGGCGCTTCGGTAGCCTGACGATGCTGGGGGCTAGGGTTCCCTGCTCCAGCAGCCACCGATTGTTTTCAATCAGTGCTGGAACCGATTCGTGGAAATAATCCGGACCTTTGATTGCCTGGACTGTTTTCACAAACTGGTCATGGCTTCGCTCGAAAAATTCCCCCTGTCGTTTCTTCCAAAGTGGCACCAGGTCGAAAATTAGATCGTCGCTGTAGGTTAAGGGCGACCACTCAGATCTGACTCCGAGCTCGTGTAGGGCGTTATGAATTAGTGCGGCCTCCGGGCAAACCCAGGTAATTGCACGCATTTGCCGGTCGGCATCCACTTTCGCTTTTCCGTACTGTCGCCCCGCCATGGCGGATTCCACCCGCTGGCAGCTATCCCTTAGCATGTTGGGCGGCATATGCAGCAGGAGTGTGCATAGGCCAGCAGCGAGGGCGATGCCATGCACGGCTTCGGGTTGCCGAGCGGCCGACGATACTGCATGGATGATTGCGTGGTACTCGGGCCGTGAGGAATCCTGTAGAAAAGCCATCTCATCAGTCTCGACCCTCGCTTGAGTGCCAGCTGGGGTTGACACTTCGGTTAGCAGAGATAACGCGTCACGCTGTTCCTGATAGTAGGCACAAGTCTCCAGCATGCTCCCGAGGTATATCGGGGACTTAAAAAGGATTTTGCGGCGGAACCTGTCATTGTTCCGATAGAAGCATGCCGACACGTGCCGTATGGGCTCATGAAATTGAGGATCGCTTAGAGAAAAGGCTACCTGCCAAGGGTAATGCATGTTTCCATTTGCAGGGTCATGGCGCTCGATGAAGCGGTTCAGAGTGATGTCGAACTTCAAGTTCGGGATGGCGGAATTGCTTGGTGTCGGGTCTGCCATGAGTTGGAAAATCGCTGAAAGCGTCTTCAGCCCTCGCACAGAGCAGTTCATATCGACCCAGTGCCGCATCTCATGAAGCATTGGCCGCAAGACATCCCGGGTCCCGTCTACCACACGTAATCCCGAATCCCATTCAGGCTCGAATAGCGCTTTTATCAGGCTGTCCAGGTCCGTTTGTTCAGCCCGATGAAGGTGGATGGTTTGTGTGAGGTGAGCGTATTCAGCGATGTCGCTTTTACTGAGATTAATGCCTAGCAATTCGACGTATCCATGTGGCGTTGCGAGCAAGGAAGGCAGACGGTTAGTGCCTTAAAAGTCGAGTTTACCTGCGATGCTTGTGTCCAGATCAAGGGATGAGGTGGCCTATTTTTTTCCTGCATCGAACAGGTTGAAAATCACCCGTCAGCGTTTCCGACGGCATATAGCCTGCGCGTAACCTTTGAATGGAGATGCGCATGAGCCCCAGCAGTTCTAACCACATCGCGACAACCTGGGACGTACCGATCCAAGAAGTTCAACCTGTTCGATTCGCGGTCATTGTTCTAGCTTTCGCTTTGCTCTCGCCCCCGCTTCACGCGGCCGGCGATAAAGGGACAGCCCCCCGCACCTCAAACGCTGCATTGCGCAAGGTCTACGCCAGTTGGAACCAGACCGGAATTGGTGATCTGTACTGCGGCTGCACTTGGGCCTGGACGAAAAACGGCGCCGGTAAGATGCAGCTGAGCGCATGCGGCTACGTGGCCAGCACCCAGCCCCGCGCGGCTCAGCAACTGACCTGGGCACCTATCGTTCCGCTGCAGGCCATGGGCAAGGGGAGGGAGTGCTGGCGCCGCGGTGGGGAGAAGGCCTGCTCCGCCGGTGACGACGCATTCCAGGCCATGGCCACCGATCTGCACAATCTGGTGCCGGCCGGCGGCGAGGTTGCGATGGATCGCGCTGGCGCGGATCTCGGTGAGCTGCCCAGCTCTCTCCCTCGCTATGGGCTGTGCCCTTCAAAATTCGACCGAGGAGCTGGACTGTTTGAGCCGCGCGATGAAGTGAAAGGATTTGTCGCCCGGGTGACCTTCTACATGGCCGACCGGTATGCAATTCGTTTGAGCGAGCAGCAGCAGGACATGCTCATGGAATGGGACCGGAGCTTTCCGGTGACGCCCTGGGAGGCTGAACGCGAGAAGAAGCTCGAGGCCCTTACCGGTGTCCCCAATCCCTTCGTCACTGGGGCGCGATCTTGGGTCTCGGGCTATGTCCCATCGGCGGATGGGCTGGATGCGGCAGATCGAGAGTCTGCACTTCGGCCGGCGGTGGAAAAGGGCGTCGTCGACAGTTGGACCGGTCCCGTGGTGGGGAACAGACGAACGAACATCTTCTACTTGCCCGAGGGGTGTACCACCAAACGTCGCCTGAACCGTCGCGACCAGGTTGACTTCGACTCGCCGGCGGCCGCCAGGTCGGCAGGGTTCGAATTAGCTAACGAATGCCGCTAGGCTCGGCACGCTGAGGAAGCGGAGGGAGTGTCTTTCTCCTGGTCATCAAGTGCCGTGGCACCTCTTGTACTTCTGGCCGGAGCCACACCAGCACGGATCATTCCGTCCCTGTTCGCGGCTGCCCCTCCCAGTGCGCACCGGAATCGGTGAATCATGCTGCAGGCGCTCGATTGCTTCTGTTCCTTCCACCCCCACCTCTCTGAGTAACCGGAACAAGTTGCGCTGTCTCTGGGTGGTGTCGCCCTGTGAAAGGACGTCTATCAGCAACCTCAGCTCGGCCAGTCGCTTAAATTTGCTGCGAACCGGTACTGCATTTCTGTCGAAGAGGCCACACACCAGCAGACTGTTCAGATCGAATACGGCGGCGGTCCTGTTCTGACTGAGCCATTTCCGGAGCTTTCCCACTGCTATGCGCGAAAGCTCCAGACATGCTGCCTCATCATCATGCGGGTCACCTTCAGTGGCTATTGTCTCCATGCAGAGCTGTAGGGCGCTCGCAGCTTTTTCCCAGCCAGCCTTGTTGTCCTCCAAGCGCAGCGTTAATTGTGCGTATGCCCGTGCTGCACGCACTCGAAACTCGATGAAGCTGATGCTGCGTTCAAAGCAGTCCACCGCTTCTGCGAGATTACGGTCGGGTAGAGCTCCTTCCCAGATCTCGTACCCGAGGCTGAACGTTGCGTTGGGGAAGCCTTGAGCGGCGGCCTCCACCAGCCACTTGAGCGCAAGTTGCTTGTCAGTTGGAACGCCTTGCCCGGTGGAGTAGAGAGCGAATAAGTTGAACTGAGCTTGGGGATAACCAAGTTCAGCGGCTTCCTGACAGTAGCTTGCTGCTTTGGTGGGGTTAATCTCGCAGCCCCGGCCCACTGCATACATCGCTCCCAACTGGCTGAGTGCTTCCGGGTGCCCGTGCTGTGCAGCTTTTTCAAAGTAGAGGAGGGCCGCCGTCTCGTCCTTGGCAAATCCAGGAGAGCCGTGAAGGTTGCAGTCACCGATAAAGGCCAATGCATCAGGGTGGCCAAGCTCTGAAGCGTGGAGGGCCAACTGCTCGCCCTTCAGACGCGTCGTTTCGTCCACGCCAGTGTCTTTAGCTTTGTAGGACCCGTACTGGAACATGCAGTCCGAATGGCGGGCGTCGGCCCCCTGCTTGAACCAGTACATGGCCTTGTCGATGTCCACCCTGGATGCTGGACCGTACCCATCCTGCAGGATGAACTGATCCTGTCTTTTGAGTTGATCCGCGCGCTCTTTGAAGTAAACCCCTGCCTGATGGATTGCATCTACATCCCCATCAATCATGGCGCGGTAGCAGACATCCTTGAGCGGGTCTTCTGTGACGTCGACGACCGCGTAGTCAGGAACCTGCTGTCCCCTAGAGCGGTAGTTGGCCTCGATTAGTGATCGAGCGGCATATAGTGACTCAAGGGCCTGTTCAGCGAAGCCAACGGCCTGGAAGTCGTACTTTTCGGGATGAGCACCTTTGTTGCCGTTGAGCTGAAGTATCTTGAGCTGGCGCTTCTCCTTTGAGGTCAGCAAGCGGCGCTCGTCTAGCATCCGGATTTTCGTCGCCAGCTCCGTGCGTTCGTCGAAGCTAGGAAAAAGGAGATCACAGTACACCGAAGCGAGTCCCCGTAGCTGGGTCAACGCATACCCTGGTGTGGCCAGGCTGAAGAGCTTTCCTTCCTTGTAGAGGTCGCCGATCTTCAAGGTTACCCCGTAGGCGAGTTCAATATCGTCCATGGTCCTGACTCTGCGATGCTGTCTTCAATAGCTGTGCCGCCCTACCGCAGTTGGCCGGCGGCCCATTTCACTTCGAACTCATGCTTGGCATGGTTCTTATGCTCGACGCACTCGACCATGTGCTGGTCGCTTCTCCAGTTATCGCAACCACGGGGTGGCTGGTAAAAGCGCTCCCACGCGATGTCGTGTTGACGCTGTGTCTCGGCGGCAACCCTGACAACCTCGGCGTCGTACTGATCTTGCTGACGGTAGGTTTGAGGAGCTGAAGCTGTTGAGGGGCGTGTGTTGAGCGCCTGAAGCTTCTCCAGGGCTCGCTGTGTTCGCTCTATTTGGCGCTCAGCGATGTAGTCGATGGCTGCGACTCGTACGTAGTACATCACCACGGCGGTGACGATGACCCCGACTAGCCCTAGTGCCCAGGATTGAAATGATCTCGATCGGCGTCGTGCCATCTGGTTGCTCCATGCAGTAATGGCCCAATGCTATTTCATCTTTCCACGGCACGGAAAGAGCGGGTGAACGCGACTGCCTGGGATTCAGATAGACTTTGAACTCCCCACTCTGGATGAGCTTGAATGAACCCAACTGATGACCTCGAACGGCAGATGCGAGAAGCTCTGGGTGTTGCTCCGAAAAAGGATAAACGCACCATCGAAGCCAGCAATCCAATGCGTGGTTATTTGGTCATTTTGAGCGTGCGCGGCGACGGTGGGCCGGCCTTCAGGTACGAACATCGCTCGCGGTCAATCAGTAGGACAGAGGCCATTCTCGATGCGGAAAAGACAGCTCGTGCAGCTGGCTACAGGCCTTGGGCGTTGCTTGACGTGGTCGAACCCTGAGTGAGTGCTATCGACGTCAACTGATTCAGAACGGCGTTTGCGCCTGGTGATGGTGTCTTTCCAGTTGGCCCAGTTTCGCTTTCCCTCATAACGCTGCCTCAATCGCTCGGCTGCCGATGCTTCGAGAGAGTGCCTCTTTGAACGTGAATGTATGAGGCCCAGCGCATCTCTGCGGGGCTTTTAAACCGCACTCTAAAACGCGTAGCGCTACTGCTTCTTCTGGTTCAGCCCCAGCACTTCACGTAGCGACTCGTTGTCAGGCCAGTGACGATTAATCAGCCACCAGACACCGCCCTGACCAATGGCGTTGCTTACGGCGCCAATGCCTTGAAGGTGGATACTGCACAGATCTGCGATTTGTGATTTCTCGCTGGGACTTTCACTGTGTCCGTGCGTCTCAAGCGACAAGAATCTGTAGACAGCGGTGTACAGGTCGGCAACGTCCGCCTCCTTGGCTTGCTGCTGAATACTGGGCGGAGAACGTCGCTTTAGTTGTTCCTGCTCTAGGTAGCGAGCCGTAACATCCTCGCGAGTGCTCCGGTCGAAGACCTGCATGGTTCCTGCTTCTAGGTTTGATTTGAACGCCTTTGCCAATTGAGCGGTGCCCGCACTGCTTTGCGACTCCGCATTTTCAATGGATCGGATGCCCCACAAAACCGTGATCAGCTGCTCCAGTAGGCATCGACTCAGGACTCCTAGGCAGGCGGGGTTTGCCGCAGAGCCCAAAACCGCCGCTCCGCTTACGAACTCAGCTGCTCGCCTCAGCTGCTTACGAACAAAGTCGTCGCGAGGATCCGTTGGCCCTGTTGCTTCCATCTCGGAGGATATAATCAGCATCGAAGCTTGCGTTTCTAACGCCTTAACAAGCTCGTTCAGTACTGATGGAGTGCTCATGCGGTTCTGACACCTCAGATCTAGGGTTAGTGCTGGTCACTGTCGCGGGCCGGTGATGCCAACGGATCACGGCGGTGGTACCGTCTGGCACAACGGACAGTAAGGGATTAACGTCGTGATTGAACCCAAAAAACTGCGCAGTGCTGGAGATTTCCCCAACAAATCGGCGGTGGAGTACGCGACCATTCGGGTACTGATTCCTCATCGCCTTATCCCATCGAATCTTCAGAATCCGTACTACAGGGATGATGATATCGTCGATGGGCTTTACGCGACCCCAACAGGCCGGCTTTCCTACAAGACGCTTTACCTGGACAGTGTTGAGCTCGCCGAACGGTTTGTAGCGTACCTCCACCAGGCTTTTCAGCGCCGTCCATACGCGAGTGACTATTTCCTTAATGTCGAGGTGGTTACCACGACCCAAAAGCTCACGGCGACAAAGGGGAGGGCGAAGCATTCCGCTGCTGTAGCCGAGACTCTCTCAGGCGGAGCTCCCTAGTGTGGCGGCCCTAGGCCGCCACTGAAGAAGGCATCCAAAACTCAGGCCCAGAGTGCAGCGCAGTTACAGCAGGTCGGCGATCTTCTCGTTCAAGAAGTACTCCAGCTTGGAGCCTTCCTCCTTCTGGATTTCACGCTTCGTATCAGGCGTGAAAGAGCAGCTGTAAACGACGAACTGACCTTCTGGTGCCCCCTTTAGATGGACGTAAGTCGATTTCCGTAGCTTGGGCCGAAGCTTCTTCAGGATCATGGATTCCTCGGCCAACTCGTGGAAGAAAAACTCTGCAAAGCCGTGGAGAGTGGCGGGCTTTACGTAAGGGCTGCCGTTGAAATCCAGCATCTGATATCCAGCGTCTTCGACCAATTTTCGAATGCTGGCCAGCGTCTGATCATTGACTTCGACTTCAACGGGGCCACCGGTGCCACCGTACATTGCGGTGCCGATGCGCTTGCCGACGAGATAAACCGAGGCGCTCCATGCGTCACCGTCGGTGCTAGCGCAGGAGCGCAGGTTTTTCAGTTCAAGGCCAACGGCTTTGGAGGCGCGGGTGCTCTGGTACATGCTCGATCTCGTGTGATTGGTTCTGGCACCCACACTACGCAGTCATCAAGCAATCCCAAGTTGCTGAAGGCAGGGCTTCAGAACGAGCAAACTGAGCAGTTCTTTCCGTCGTGTTCTTGCCCAGAAAACGCCTCTCCTAGGGTGGCCAGGCCAATAACCTCATCGGCAACATCACGTTCCGCTGAGGTTCACTATGCAAAGAAAGGCCTTGCTCATCTCCTTCGTCCTTGCTCTGGGGGCGAGTACCGCCGGCGCCACCACGCCGATCCCTGAGGCCTCTTACCTGGTTGGGTTTTCTCCCCGAGCTGGCGCCCAGGACGTGGTGCTTCAAGGGATTCAATCGGCTCAATCAGAAATCCTGGTAGCGGCGTATTCGTTCACAAGCAAGCCGGTGGCCATGGCCCTGCTCAAGGCTGCCAACCGAGGTGTCCAAGTCGCAGTAGTCGCCGATGCGAAGGCGAACGACCCGAATAGCCGGACTGGCCGGCGCTACTCCGCGGCGCAGTTTCTTGCCAATAAGAACGTTGCCGTACGGCTGAGCAGCCAATACGCGATCCTGCATGACAAGTTCATGGTGATCGACGGCCGTAGCGTCCAGCTGGGCAGCTTCAACTACTCCGCAGCAGCACACTCCCAGAATGCCGAGAATGTGCTGTTGCTCCGCGACGTGCCGAAGCTGGCGCGCCAGTACGCTGAGGAGTGGCGAGTCCTATGGGAGGGAGGAGTGGACCTGCCAGCCAAGTACTGACGGCTTGGGTTCCTGCAGAGGTAGCTCATCCTGGTTGCGACTACTCACTCTCCAAGGACCTTGGCATGGCCCAGAACCACCTTTTCGACTGCGGCGCGGTTTTCGTATCCAAGGGCATCGTCCATCTGTGCGGCTCGCCGGCTGCAGCACACGAAATTTTCGCTCCACTGCTCGAGCGCCATTGCTGTGGGGACTTCGGTGTGGCTGGTGAGGAGATCGTGGAAACCAACCTCGCCGTGCTAGCTCATGAGGGCGAGATCAGGTCCATCTATCTCGTTTCTTTGAGAGAGGACGATCTGCCGATCCTGATGATGCTGACCACCGAAGTGGGTCACCACACCACCCGATTTCACCTGCCCGGCGAGTAGGGCTCCTTCAAGGCTCGCTACGAGGCGCTAATCCATTCCCATACCCTGGCTGCAGAATTGTTGGAGCAGCCCTCCAAACGCAAAAACGCCCGCTTAGCGGGCGTTTTTGTTTGTCTGCCGTTAGCTTCGATCTACGCCCGCCAGCATGGCCAGTTGTTGGCTGACCCAATCCCAGTATCCCGTCATGGTCTGTTGCTGTTGTACGTGCTGGCGCCACAGCTGAACAGGTAGGAGCGGGTGGGTGTCTACGGAGTTGCTGGCGTACCTGGCGCTTAGTTCTACCGGCGATAGTTGGAGATCCTGCCGGTAGGCCTCGGGAACAGTCAGCGGGGCTGGCGCAAAAGCAGCACGAATCTCGTCCACAACTCTCCCTATTTCTATGCCGGTCGTGGTGCTCTTCAGCGTGCGCGTCGACGCCGATGCGGCGACTACGAGCCAGGCATGTCCTGCCGGCACAATGCTGTTCATGCCACCAGCAGCCTCCGTCCGGACGTCCTGCTTGCTGTAGAGGACTGACTCTACGGGGTAGGTGTTTTTCATGCCGACTCCAAGGGCGTCACTGCCGGTCAAGTCTCTATCCTGGGGCGAAAAATATACGCTATCAAGTATAGCTGTTTGCCATCTCAGAAGGCTTCATCGTCCCTTTTGCCAGAGACGCAAAATGGATATGAGCGAAGCGTTTGGCAAAGCCGTTCGCCAAACAAGGAAGGAGAGGGGTGTACAGCAAGAAGCGGTTGGTCCCAGCCAGAGTTACATCAGCGAGGTGGAGCGCGGCCTCAAAACGCCTTCCCTTGTGAAGGCTCAGGAGATCGCGGACGCGCTGGGCGTTGACCTGGTGACACTGATCGCGCGCGCGGTTCTTCTACAAAACCCGGGCATGACGCCGGCGCTGTTGATCGCGCAACTTCAGCGCGACCTGGGTGCTAAGTGAACTGAGGCTGCCCCGCTCTGGCGCGCCGATCTTCTTGAGCCCGATAACGAAAAAGGCCCGCATATGGCGGGCCTTTTCTTTACGCGGCCTCGGCCGCGCTCAGGAAGTGCAGCTGCTGGCTGAGCCACTCCCAGTAGCCGTAGATGGTACGGTTCTGGGCAACATGGTGGCGCCACTGCAAGCTGGTGAAAAACGGATGCGTGGGGGCAGAACCGTCGCTGTACTTGTCATCGAGCTGAGCAGGGGAAAGACGAACGTCCGGGCGATAGATCTCGGGGAGCGATACCGGCACGAGCGAGAGCTCCGCGGTGAGTTGCTCGATCGTCTTCAGTACTACGGCACCGGTAGCCATGCACACCAGCTGCCGCACATTCCCTTCGGTCGCCGATACCTGCCACGGGTATCCCGCCGGCGTTACAGCAGTACCGTCGCGCTCGTCGACCTTGCTGTAGATGGTCGAATCAATAGGGTACAGCGCGAGGTCCATCATGCTGGACACATAACCAAGCAGCGTGTCCGAGGCCTTATCGCCTCCTTGTGCCTTGGAGCGGGCAGCCTGGCGCACTTCTTCAAGTTCGCGCCAGATGTCCAACAGGCTGTTTGGCGTCCCCGATTTGTTTTGCATCTTTCAGTCCTCGATACGATCTGCGGCAAAGCATCCAGTCCGCATGCAATCTGCCATTATCCACGGCTTTGGTCTTGTGGCGAAGAGCCATCATTGAGCCTTCGGTCAGGTTTACGCGTGCGCGCTGGCAGCAGCGTCGACCAGAGTGTTCCCAACCAGGATGAGCAGCTGCTGGCGCAGGTACAGCGAGCCGGCATCATGCTTGCTGAGAAACTCCCTGATGCGCGCAGCGCTCGTGTTTGTGAATTGCCAGTGGCGACGCGGCTCAGCCTCTTCGGGGGCCTCGGTGTTTTGTTTCGGCAGCATGGGCGAGAGGTTTAGCGTGAGCCTCTCTCCAGCACTGGTCTGGATCATGAGGGAAGGGTGGGGCATGGGCGTTCTCCATTTCTTGGGAATCACCACGCTATGCCCATCCTGAGCAATCCCAAGGCAGATTCACGCTGCAAGGCGATCCTGTTTGAATACGAGCGGCGTGGCCGGCCTGACGCCATCTCGGCGTCCGACGAATTCCGCCATGATCGCGAGAACAGGGGCATTGACCGCGAGAACCTGCATAGCCCTGGTGCAGGCGACGTACAGGAGGTTCATTTCGTCCTCCCACGCTTCGCGGGAATTGTTGGGGTTGAACGGTTCGAACGAAAAATCCTCTGCCAGCTGTACGACATCCCACTCCAATCCCTTGGCTCTGTGGGCGGTGCTTAGCGTGACACTCGCCTCGAGCTCGTCAGCGACGGCGTTTAACCGCAGCTTGGCAAAGAGAGCAGGGAGGTCTTTTGCGTATTGCTCGACGATCTGGATGGATCGCAGCATTTCCGGATCCTGGCTGTCGCTCGCCACTTCCTTGTAGAAGGTGTACTGCGGATACTCCTGCAGCAGCTTCTTCCCTTTTACTCGGTCGTACTGACCAATCGACAGCGCATGGAGATCCTCCAAGGCCTGCAGGTTGTATCCCTCAATCCCCCCGACCCAGAAGATTTTTTCTCCTTGGTCCGCCAAGCGCAGCGCGCTTTCGATTACTCCGACCACGGTTCGGCAAAGGATGGCGCGGTGCTCCAGGCCCTCGGGGATCTTTTTGGTCACTCGGGTTGCCAGACCAAGCCCTACCAGCTGGCGCTGTTCACCTTTGAACGAAAGGATCATGTTCCCGACGTGCGCAACGGCGCTGCCGAAGCGGAAGGACTGTGTGAGGTAATGCACCTCGGCGCGATTGAGCCACGAAGCGTTCAGCGCATCCACAGCGCCACGGAACCGGTAGAGCATCTGGTGGCCATCACCGCACACCACCACCCCTAAGCCATAGCTGGCTTGATCTGCAAGTACGCCGGCAACCACTGGATTGATGTCCTGGAACTCGTCACCGAGGACAATATCGAACCGGCTCCGCAGGTTGGGCCTGGACAGGGCCCATAGCTTCAGGTAGCCGTCGTGCGTCATTCCTATCGCCCGGTCTTCAACGTCCTGCATCCTGGCCCACAGTAGACGTGCTGCGGCCACGACTCCGGTGCCGGCGCGGCGCATCCGCTCGTTCTTCATTTTTTCGGGAGGGCAGTGGTCGATCTCAATCTCAATGCCGGCATCCGCGCTGGCGAGGTAACTGTTCAGCGTTTCCAGCACCGTCCTGACCAAGTCCCAGTTCTGACTGTTGATGGCTTTTGCTGCGTCGGTCAGTCGGAGGTTTTGTGTGAGCTTGTGCTTGTAGCGCGTGCCGACGGCACCGAAAGCGAGGCCGTGAGACGTCTTGCATACGACGTTGTTCGGGAACCGCTGCTTTGCCGCCTGCTCGACGCTCTTGTTGTAGCAGAGATAAAGGATGCGGCTCTGCGGCCGCGCCAAGGCGTAGCCGATTAGCGTGGTGGTTTTGCCTGTGCCTGCGAAGGCAACAAGCTTTACCAACCGCGCAAGCGAGTTGATGGCCGGTAGCTGCTCGTGTGTGTAGTTCATGGGGACTACCTCAAAGCATGAGGGTTCGAGTGGAACCTGCCGGTTCGACCCACTGGCATCGGAGCACCCCGGCGATCACTGCACAGTTCGGCGCTATCTGAGGAGCTGGCCTCGGAACGGTTCCCTGCAGTTCGTGCCCTGGTTGGGGCTGGCCTACCACAGAGGGTTTATCCGCTGCGCAACTGCACAGCGCGCACATTGGCAGCAGTATCATGGGGATCAGTTTGATGTTCATGCACTGGGCTCCTAATAGGTTGAGTCCAGGCTATGAGAGCGGGAGGGAAACCCAAGCGCGTGGTTGCCTCGCGCTAGCAGAAGTATCCCGGCAGGCGTGGAGCTAACCAGGGAGGCCTGTATGTCATTTTGAGCGACGATAATCTTTGGAAATGGCGCAGGCGGCATTTCGGTCGATCAGCGCGAAGAACGAAAAAACGCCCGGGGTACGGGCGTTTTCGGTGTTGAGCTCAAATTGCCCTATCTGACTTCATTCGGTCTGGAGTTGCACGAACCAGGGATAGTTTGTCGGGTCACCTGGGTATCGCCAGCCGGATCCAACAAGCAGGATTGTGTCGTCTGGCTCACCTTGGAATACCCGACACGTAACCTCGGCAAGATCGCCACCAGGCTGATTCTCTGCAACCCCTTTGAATAGGTTGTCCTGCACTCGACGGATAGTGACTGTGTATCGATACCCATCACTATGCGCGAGGTCGAAAGCAATTTCGTCGCCGGCGTTGCGAATGCAGATATCGCCGACCTTCTCGGCTTGCCCCAGGTCGAAGAAGCTTCCGACTTTCAGCATGTTTCCTCCAGTGAAAATGACTCGCTGCGGCTTAGTTTTTACACCATTTCGTCAGTGGTCGTGGAGTCCCGATGCTGTCGGAATAGGCATGCTGTACGGCAATCGTCGCAGCATAGGTGGTTCGCAAAAATTTAGCGCGCAAACGTCGTTTAACATAATGCTTATTATGCGAAGGAATAGCTAAGGCTGTTGATATTCCCTTTAGCGCGCTGGAAGCTGCTCCATGGCGGCGTATTCGGTTGAAAATTGACCAAATGTCAGAAACATTGATAGAGTTATGACATTGCATCAGATCACCGAGTGGTGGCGATATGAAGAAGCTTCCTCAACTCATCCTGGAGCGCAGCCAGACCTTGCCGGAAGGTGGCGTGCTTGCACCGAAAGAATTTCTGGGTGTGGGATCACGTGCTGCCATTGACCAAGCGTTCTCTCGTTTGGCGAAGGCCGGGAAGCTTTTGCGCATCTGCCGCGGTACGTATGTGGTGCCTGTGAAAAGTCGATTCGGTACCCGCGCGCCGGCCGCGGAGAAAATCGTCCAGGCGCTCGCCGAGAGGAACAATGAAACTGTGACCTCGACTGGCGCTCGAGCGGCGAACGCACTCGGTCTAACGCAACAGGTGCCTGTTCGCGAGATGTTTCTAACGAGTGGCCGGCCGCGAACCCTGCAGCTCGGCAAAACCGAAATTCAGGTGAGGCATGCGCCCCGTTGGATGCTGGGGGTGTCGGCCGCCGGCGAAGCAATTCGTGCTCTGGCCTGGTTGGGTGAGCATCACGCTTATTCGGCAATCAAGCAGCTGCATAGCAAGCTGCCTGCCTCCGAGTGGGCCATGCTGCTCGCGCGCCGCTCTACCCTGCCCTCATGGATGGCCACACTCCTCGGTAAGGAGGCTATGAATGCCTGATTTCTTCGAACTCAGCGCAGATGACCAATCCGAGGTTCTGGAAACAGCGGCGCAGATGCTTGGCCGGCCAGCCTATGTCCTGGAGAAGGACATCTACGTCGTGTGGACACTGGGGAGGATTTTCTCTACCCCGTTTGGTGATCATCTCACCTTCAAGGGCGGCACCTCCTTGTCGAAGGTATATCGGCTGATCGATCGCTTCTCGGAGGATATTGATCTGACGTACGACGTCCGTCAGATGCTTCCTGCGGCGGAGACCGAAATTCCAAAGAGCCGCACTCAGGCCGGTCGCTGGACTGAGGAAGTACGCAAGCAGTTACCAATTTGGATCGAGCAGGCCGTCGCCCCCCTGCTTGGGGAAGCGATCGCTAACGCCGGCATCCAACTGGATCTGCAGCAGGAAGGTGACAAGCTCTACCTCCACTACCCTCCCCGCACACCCGCGAGCTCTTACATCCAGCCACGAGTCTTGCTTGAGTTCGGGGCCAGGTCCACCGGGGAGCCACATGCGCGTCGCATCGTAACCTGCGATCTGGCCCGGGCAGAGATGGAGGGTGTCAGCTTCCCCGATGCGAACCCTGTCGTGATGGATGTTGCCCGCACCTTCTGGGAGAAGGCTACGGCTGCCCATGTTTACTGTGTGCAAGAGCGCCTTAAATCTGAGCGGTTTGCCCGCCACTGGCACGACTTGGTCTCGATTGCCAGCAACGCCGAGTTCGCCGACGTAATTTCCCAGCGGGACATTGCAAGGAAAGTCGCTGAGCACAAGTCCTGGTTTTTCAGGGAGAAAGCTGCAGATGACTCGGTGGTGGACTACCGACACGCTGTAGAGGGGAACCTGCAGCTCGTACCAACCGGCGGTGCCCTTTCAAGCCTGGAAGAGGACTATCTCAGGATGACTGATGGCGGCATGTTCGAGTCGACGCCCCCCTCCTTCGCCGAGTTGATGTCGGCATGCGCTGCCCTGGAAGCACGCCTGAACGCGGCGGCCGAGAGTTGAAGCAAGCGCTTGAATGTACCGAAGGGACGACCGGCAGCTACCGGCCAGAAGCGGGCGTAAATCTGGCCTCAGGCAAGGCCCCATCTCTATTGCTCAGGGTACGCTCGCAATTCCAAGAGAAGGGACGGATCAACATGCGGGACGATGGAGTAGTACTCGACCTTAACTACGTAACCTCGCCACTGTATTTGCGGCAGGCAATAGCGCTCTTGATCGGGCTACCGCTTGATCGCGAGTTCAATTGGGACTTCTTTAGCCACTGTTTACGTACTCGCATTGATCTACCCCTACCGAAGCGGCTAACGGTGCTCGGGAGCTGTCGGCTGAGTCTGCGCTTCCCGAACGAATCTCGAATGCTGTCAAAGTGGTTGGACGAATGGAAAGAGCTGCACCCTGAAACCGAATTTTCGTTCGTCATCATTGACTGACAAGTAGATTTACTCCTCTCGCTTCATCGATGTCCGCGATGGGTCGGTAGCAGCCGTGTTACTGCTAATGATCAAGGTTCGTCCTTAGCAAACGAACCATGGCCCGTTCGCCCTCTGGCCTTCTACTCAAGCGTTGCTCCTCTCATGCGCAACTTGCGCCCCAAAATAAGCGAGCCCATGACAAACGAGACGGATCTATTCACTCAGCGAGAATAAGCACCCAGGTAGCGATTGATGCCCCACAAGAGGATGAACAGCGAGGCTCCGGCCAGCGGAGCCTCGCGTTGGAAACTCAGATCGCCTTTTCCAGCTCTGGTATCAGCTCGAACAGATCGCCAACCAAGCCGTAGTCGGCAACCTGAAAGATCGGCGCCTCTTCGTCCTTGTTGATCGCAACGATCACTTTCGAGTCCTTCATGCCCGCCAGGTGCTGGATGGCGCCGGAGATACCGACAGCCACGTACAGCTGCGGAGCAACGATCTTGCCGGTCTGGCCGACCTGCATGTCGTTGGGCACGAAGCCGGCGTCAACGGCAGCGCGGGAAGCGCCGACGGCAGCGCCCAGCTTGTCAGCCAGGGAGTAGAGGATGCTGAAGTTGTCGCCATTGCCCATGCCACGGCCGCCGGAAACGACGATCTTGGCAGCGGTCAGTTCCGGACGGTCGGACTTGGCCAGCTCTTCGCCAACGAAGGCAGACTTGCCGGCATCGGCCGGGCCGGAAACAGCTTCAACAGCGGCAGAGCCACCTTCGGCAGCAACGGCGTCAAAGCCGGTGCCACGTACGGTGATCACTTTCACGGCGGCCGAGGACTGCACGGTAGCGATGGCGTTACCGGCGTAGATCGGGCGCTTGAAGGTGTCGGCGCTGACGACTTCGATGATCTCGGAGATCTGGTCGACGTCCAGCAGGGCAGCTACGCGCGGCAGGAAGTTCTTGCCGTTGGTGGTGGCCGGAGCCAGCACGTGGCTGTAACCGTTGCCAAGCTCAGCGACCAGCGGAGCGACGTTCTCCGGCAGCTGGTGAGCGTAGGCAGCGTTGTCGGCGACAAGCACCTTGGCAACACCAGCGATCTTGACAGCGGCTTCAGCCACGCCACCGACGTTCTGGCCAGCGACCAGCACGGCGATGTCACCACCGATCTTCTGCGCAGCAGCAACAGTGTTCAGAGTGGCAGCGCCCAGTGCGCCGTTGTTGTGCTCAGCGATTACCAGGATAGCCATCAGATTACTTTCGCCTCGTTCTTCAGTTTCTCGACCAGTTCGGCAACGGACTTGACCTTGATGCCGGCGCTACGGGCAGCCGGAGCTTCGACTTTCACGGTCTTCACGGTGGAAGCGGTGGAAACGCCCAGGGCGTCCGGGGTCACCACGTCCAGCGGCTTCTTCTTCGCCTTCATGATGTTGGGCAGCGACGCGTAGCGCGGCTCGTTCAGGCGCAGGTCGGTGGTGACGATTGCCGGCAGGTTCAGGGCAACGGTCTGCAGGCCGCCGTCGATTTCACGGGTGACGTTGACCTTGTCGCCAGCCACTTCGACCTTGGAGGCGAAGGTGCCCTGGGCGTAGCCGGTCAGCGCAGCCAGCATCTGGCCGGTCTGGTTGTTGTCGCTGTCGATGGCCTGCTTGCCGAGGATGATCAGTTGCGGCTGCTCCCGGTCCAGCAGCGCCTTCAACGCCTTGGCGATGGCCAGCGAACCTAGCTCCGCCTCACTCTCCACTAGTGTGGCGCGGTCGGCACCCAGGGCTAACGCGGTACGCAATTGTTCCTGGGCTGCGCTCGAACCGACGGTGACCACCACCACTTCACCGGCGATGCCCTGCTCTTTCAGGCGCACCGCCTCTTCCACGGCGATCTCGCAGAAGGGATTGAGGGCCATTTTCACGTTGGCCAGGTCGACGCCGGATTGGTCCGCCTTGACGCGAACCTTGACGTTGAAGTCGACCACGCGCTTGACGGCAACGAGGACTTTCATCTGGGGACTCCCTAAAAAAACCGGACCTAGTGGCCCGGAAACATATATGGACAGATTCCAAGGTGAACCGGCCCAAACCAGCCGCCGCACTGTAGGACTGGCTTCGGCAGGTTCTCCCCTCCCCCTAAGGGAGGCGGTGGCGGACGCCGCAAGGGGCGACCGCACAGATACGCCATGGACTCAGTCGCGAGGATTGCTCGCCATAGGCATGGGTGAAGAGCGCCCCTTCCTTGGCGATACGGTCGATGTTCGGCGTCTCGTAGCCCATCATCCCCTGGTTGTAGGCGCTCAGATTGAAGTAGCCGATATCGTCGCCGAAGATCACCAAGATGTTCGGTTTGTCGGTGGCGTGGACAAGACAAACCGCGTCCGCCAGCGCGGCCGCCAGGGCAAGCCTGGCAAAGCGTTTTCCGCTTGTTTTCGTGCGTCTTCTCGGCAGGTGGGGGGTGCGGCCACCCGCCCACCGGGCCGGAGCTGGCCGCTCGCCGGCGATACTAGTTTCCGGCTGTCCCGCGAGAGCCCCGCTATTGGAGGGGGCAGCCCCTGACGCCCGTGCGCCCCCTCGCCACGGGGGGCGGGGGACAGCGCGCCGCGCCTTACCCTGCCCGCCACATGGCCGGTCGGCGTGAGGGCGCTCCACGCAAGGCACCTTCCCGTCGGCGGGCCATCCCTCGCCTACCGCCCTCCCCCCGAGCATCCCCCCCTCTCATAAAGGGAGGACCGCCGCGGGTGGCATTCCTGATTCACTGCCACACCGGCCGGCCCCGCGCCGCCAACCCGCCATTCGCGCCTGCCGCACCAAGACCGACGAGGGACAGATGACCGATCAACTGCTCAACGAACGCGAGCTGGACTTTCTGCTCTACGAGCTGCTCGACACCACCGCGCTGCTCGAACGCTCGCGCTACGCCGAACATGATCGGGCCGTCTTCGACGCGACCCTGCAAACGGCGCACGGCATCGCAGCCGAATACTTCGCTCCGCACAACCAGAAGGGAGACCATGAGGAGCCGACTTTCGATGGCGAACAGGTCCGCCTAATCCCGGAAACCAAGCGCGCCTGGGACGCCTTCGCCGAGGCCGGCTTCCTCGCCGCGCACCACGACGGCGCCGACGGCGGCCTACAACTGCCAGAGGTGATCCTGCGGGCCAGCATGGCGTACTTCAATGCCGCCAACATCGCGACCGTCGCCTACTCCTTCCTGACCATAGGCGCGGCCAACCTGGTGAAGAGCTTCGCCAGCAACAACCTGCGCGAGCGCTTCCTGCCGGCCATGCTCGACGGCCGCAGCAGCGGCACCATGGCGCTGACCGAACCCGGCCAGGGCTCGGCCCTGGGCGACCTGCGCACCACCGCGCGTCCCGCCGCCGACGGCAGTTACCGGATCTTCGGCCAGAAGATGTTCATTTCCGGCGGCGACCACGACCTGACCGAGAACATCGTGCACATGGTCCTCGCCCGCATCGAAGGCGCACCGGCCGGCACCAAGGGCATCTCGCTGTTCCTCGTGCCCAAGTTCCTGGTCGATGCCGACGGCAATCCGAGCGAGCGCAACGATGTGGCTCTCGCCGGCCTGCTGCACAAGATGGGCTACCGCAACACCACTTCGACGGTGCTCAACTTCGGCGAGCAGGACGGCGCCATCGGCTACCTGGTGGGCGAGGCCAACAAGGGCCTGTCCTACATGTTCCAGATGATGAACGAAGCGCGCATCGGGGTCGCCCTGGGCGCCTCGGTGCTCGCTTACCAAAGTTTCGTGTACGCGCTCGACTACGCCCGCGAGCGCCCGCAGGGACGCCTGCCAGGCGCCAAGGATCCGCTGGCCCCACAGGTGCGCATCGTCGAGCACGCCGACGTGCGACGCATGCTGCTGCAGCAGAAGGTCTACGCCGAAGGCAGCCTCGCCCTCTGCCTGTACGCCAGCAGCCTGTTCGAGGATGCGCATACCGCGCCCACTGCCGAGGAGCGCCAGGACGCCGGCGAGCTGCTCGACCTGCTGATCCCGATGGTCAAGTCCTACCCCTCGCGCTACGGCGTAATCGCCTCGGACATCGGCATCCAGGTCCTCGGCGGCTCCGGCTACATCCGCGAATACCCGCTGGAACAGTTCTACCGCGACAACCGCCTGAACCCGATCCACGAAGGCACCGAGGGCATTCACGGCCTCGACCTGCTGGGGCGCAAGCTGGGCCAGCGTGACGGCGCCGGCTTCCGCCAGTTCCTCGCCCTCACCCATTCAGCCATCGAGGCCTCACATACCGATGCCCGTTGTGCCGACCTCGGCGCGGCGCTGGGCGTCGCGCTGAATCATCTGCAACAGGCGACCACCGCGCTGCGTGAGCAGGTGGCCGCCGATGCCAACCTCGGTCTGGCCAACGCGACCAGCTACCTCGACCTGTTCGGCCGCGTGGTCGTCGGCTGGCTGTGGCTGCGCATGGCCGGCATCGCCAGCCGCGCTCTGCAGGCCGGCGCCACCGGCAGCGAGGCCGACTTCTACCACGGCAAGCTGCAGGCCGCCCGCTACTTCATGGACTGGGAGCTGGCGCCGACCCAGGCGCTGACGCGCCTGCTCATCCAGGGCAACCGGGTGAGTTTCGACATGCAGGACCGCTGGTTCTGACCCCGGCCCCATCAGGAGAGAAAACCTCATGACTGCCCTTGTTCACTACCGATTGGACGGCCAGCTGGCCCTGATCGGCCTGTCCCGCCCCCCGGTCAACGCCCTCGGCCAACCGCTGCGCGCGGCCCTGCTGGAAGCCTGCGAGCGCGCCGCCGCCGATCCCGCGGTGGCGGCAATAGTGGTGCACGGCACCAACGGCCTGTTCAGTGCCGGCGCCGACATCAGCGAATTCGGCAGCGAAGCGTCGTCGGCCGCACCCGATCTGCCCGGCCTGCTGGTTCGCCTCACCCGCATCGACAAGCCGCTGGTCGCCGCCATTGGCAAGCTGGCCCTGGGCGGCGGCCTCGAGTTGGCCCTGGCCTGCGGCTACCGCATCGGCGAGCCGCAGGCCCGACTCGGCCTGCCGGAGATCAACCTCGGCCTGCTGCCCGGCGCCGGCGGCACCCAGCGCCTGCCACGGCTGATCGGCGCCGAGTCGGCGCTGAACATGATCCTTTCCGGCAAGCAGGTGGATGTCCAGCACGCACACCTGATGGGCATCATCGACCGCCTGGCGGATAACCCCGAAACACTCATCGAACAAGCCTGCGCCTATGCCCGCGAGCTGCTCGCGCAAGGCGCCCCGGCACAACCAGCCGCCCGCTACCCCAGCCCCGCCGTCGATTTGCCAGAGGGCTTCTTCGCCGGCTTCCGCGCCGAACAGGAGGCACGCTGGAAAAGCCGTCTGGCGCCGCGCCTGGTGCTCGCAGCGATAGAGGCCGCCTGTCTGTTGCCGCTCGAGGAAGGCCTGGCGCGCGAGCAGGACCTGTTCCGGCAAGCCGAGGCTTCGCGCCAGTCGGCTGCGCTGCGCCATGTGTTCTTCGCCGAACGCGAGGCCGGGCGTATTCCCGGCATCGACCCTGCGCTCGACATGCGCCCCATCGCCAAGGTCGCGGTAATCGGCGCGGGCACCATGGGCGGCGGTATCGCCATGAACTTCACCAATGCCGGCATCCCGGTGGTGGTGCTGGAACAGAAGTCCGACGCCCTAGAACGCGGCCTGTCCAATGTGCAGCGCAACTACGAGATCAGCGTCAAGCGCGGCAAGCTGAGCCAGGCCGAGCTGGAGAAACGCATGCGCCTGCTGCAAGGCAGCCTTGAATATGCCGACATCGCCGATGCCGACCTGGTGATCGAAGCGGTGTTCGAGAAGCTCGAGATCAAGCAGCAGGTGTTCCGCACCCTCGACGAGGTGTGCAAACCAGGGGCGATCCTTGCGACCAACACCTCCAGCCTCGACGTCGATGCCATCGCCGCGGTGACCTCACGCCCGCAGGACGTCATCGGCCTACACTTCTTCAGTCCGGCCAACGTCATGCGCCTGCTGGAAGTGGTGCGCGCCCGCCGAACCGCGCCGGACGTGCTGGCCACCACGCTCAAGCTGGCGCGGCGGATAGGCAAGTTGCCGGTGGTTTCCGGGGTGTGCTTCGGCTTCATCGGCAACCGCATGCTCGAACCCTACGCCCGCGAGGCGATGCGCATGGTGCTGGAAGGCGCCTCGCCGGCGCAGGTCGACGGCGTGCTGACCGGGATCGACCTGAACATGGGCGTGTTGAGCATGCTCGACCTCGCCGGCATCGACGTGAACTACCTGGTGCGCCAGGCCAACAAGGCCGCTTTCGCCGACGACCCCAGCTATTGCCGCCTGGGCGACGAGCTCTACGCCATGGGTTGCTACGGCCAGAAGAGCAGCTTTGGCTTCTACCACTACGAAGGTCGCCAGCGCCTGGACGACCCTACTGTGGAGAAGGTCGCCGAGCGTCTCGCCGGCGAGCTGCAGATCCCGCGGCGCTCGCTCGCCCCCCAGGAAATCCACGACCGCTGCCTGTTCATGCTGATCAACGAAGGCATCCAGCTGCTCGACGAAGGGATCGCCCTGCGCGCCAGCGACATCGACCTGGTGTGGATCAACGGATACGGCTTCCCGGCGCACCTGGGCGGCCCGATGCACTACGCCGAGCAACTGGGCCTGGACCAGGTGCTCGACGGCATCCTGCGCCTGCAGGCGAGCCTGGGCAGCCACGGGCAGCGCTGGTTCAAGCCCGCGCCCCTGCTCAAGCGCCTGGTCGCCGCCGGCCGCACCCGCATCGAGAAATTCTGACTTTCCCGCCGCCACCTCCAGGTGGCGGCCCCGTTACAAGGACAATTCCATGAAAGAAGCCGTCATCCTCTCCACCGCCCGCACGCCGATTTCCAAGGCCTTCCGCGGTGCCTTCAACCACACTCCGTCGCCGAGCATGGCCTCCTTCGCCATCCGCGCCGCGGTCGAGCGCGCCGGCATCGACGCCGCCGAGATCGAAGACCTGGTGATGGGCACCGGCATGCCGGCCGGCACCGCCGGCTGGAACCTCGGCCGCATGAGCGTGCTTGCGTCCGGCCTGCCACTGTCGGTCAGCGGCCAGACCCTGGACCGCCAGTGCGCTTCCGGCCTGATGGCGGTGGCCACCGCCGCCAAGCAGATCATGGTCGATGGCATGCAGGTCACTATCGGCGCCGGCCAGGAGCACATCTCCCTGGTGCAGAACCGCCACATGGAATGGGTTGGCGAGTTCCACGATCGCCTGGTGCTGCAGAACGAGCCAAACGCCTATATGCCGATGCTGCAGACCGCCGAACGGGTCGCCGAACGTTACAGCATCAGCCGCGAGGCCCAGGACGAATACGCCCTGCAGTCGCAGCTGCGCACGGCGGCCGCGCAACGTGCCGGCCTGTTCGAGGGCGAGATCGTGCCGGTCAGTGTGATCAAGCAAGTGGTCGACAAGGCCACCGGCGCCACCGGCTACGAGAAAGTCAGCCTGTCGCTCGACGAAGGCAATCGCCCGCAAACCGCACTCGCCGACCTGCAGAAGCTCAAGCCGGTCATCGAAGGCGGCTGCATCACCGCCGGCAATGCCAGCCAGCTCTCCGACGGCGCCGCCGCCTGCGTGCTGATGGATGGCCGCCTGGCCGAGCAGCGCAATCTCGAACCGCTGGGCGCCTATCGCGGCATAGCGGTGGCCGGCCTAGCACCCGAGGAAATGGGCATCGGCCCGGTCCTGGCGGTGCCCAAGCTGCTCAAGCAACACGGCCTGAAGGTCGACGAGATCGGCCTGTGGGAGCTCAACGAAGCATTCGCCTGCCAAGTGCTTTATTGCCGCGACAAACTGGGCATCGACAACGACAAGCTCAACGTCAATGGCGGTGCCATCGCCATCGGCCACCCCTACGGCATGAGCGGCGCACGCATGGTCGGCCATGCCTTGCTGGAAGGTAAGCGCCGGGGCGTGAAGTACGTGGTGGTGACCATGTGCGTCGGCGGCGGCATGGGCGCGGCCGGCCTGTTCGAGGTGTTCTGATGAGCAACGAACTCTTTTCCCTCGCCGGCAAGACCGTACTCATCACCGGCGCCTCCAGCGGCATCGGTGCGCACCTGGGGCGCGTCGCCAGCCGCGCCGGCGCCCGCGTGGTGCTCGCCGCGCGCCGCGTGGAACGCCTCAACCAGCTGGCCGCCGACATCGGCTGGGACGGCGGCACCGCGCTGGCAGTCCCCATGGACGTGACCTGCCGGCAAAGCGTCGAGGCTGCCTTCAACGCCGCCGAGGAGGCCTTCGGCGTGGTCCACGTGGTGCTCAACAACGCCGGCGTCGGCAACGGCCAGCGCGCTCTTGAGGTCAGCGAGGAAGAATGGCGCCATATGCTGGCCACCAACCTCGACGGCGTCTGGCGCGTGGCCCAGGTGGCCGCCCAGCGCATGGTCCGCGCCGGCGCGCCGGGCAGCATCGTCAATATCGCCTCGATGCTCGGCCTGCGCGTGGGCACCGGCTACAGCCATTACTGTGCTGCCAAGGCCGGCGTGGTGCAGCTGACCAAGTCGCTGGCACTGGAACTGGCGCGCGAGCATATCCGCGTGAACGCCATTGCCCCGGGCTACTTCAAGACCGAGATGACCGACGCCTTCTTCGACAGCGAGAAGGGCCAGGCTTACATCCGCGCCGCCGTGCCCCTGCGCCGCCTGGGCCAACTCGAGGAGCTGGAAGGTCCCTTCCTGCTCCTGGCCAGCGCTGCCGGCGCCTTCATGACCGGCAGTGTGCTGGCGGTCGACGGCGGCCATCTGGTCGGCAGCCTCTGACCTCACGCGCCGCTCGTGCACGGGCCCGCCCCTCCCTTTGCGGGGGGACGGGTCGGTGCGGCTCCTTGCAATGCTTCCTCCGGTTGTAATCCCACCACCACCGGAGGCCATCATGAAGATCAACTTCGCCCGGATCATGGGCCAGGTCGCGCAGCGCCATGCCGACCAGGAAGCCCTCGTGAACATCGAGCGCAACCGGCGCTACAGCTTCGAGGAGCTGCACGGCCTGACCAACCGCATCAGCCACCTGCTGCATGTCCGACTGGGCCTGGGGCGCGGCGACGTCGCCCTGTGCATCCTGGAGAACGACAACCTCTCGCTGCTGCACGCCTGGACCGCGTTCAAGGGCGAGGCAGCCCTGGCGCACACCAACTTCCGCGACGCCCTCGACGAGCACCGCTGGCAGATCGAGTTCCTCCGCCCACGGGTGATCTTCATCGAGACCGTGCTGCTGGAACGCTACGCCGAGCTGCTGCGAGCGAGCGAAGCCTGCGTGGTGTGCATGGACCCGCCGCCGGCCGACCAAAGCGCCGCTCTGTACTTCTGGGACCTGCTCGAAGGCCTGCCGGACAGCGAGCCGGACGTCGAGTCCGATGACCGAGACGACATCCTCCTCTACCGCTTCACCGGCGGCACCACCGGCCGCAGCAAATGCGCCCAGTACAGCATCGACAACTGGCTGGCCGCGCGCGACTCCATGTACGCCGACAGCGAGCAGAGCGAGGCGCTCAACGCGACCACCCGCTACCTGCAGATCGCCCCCATCAGCCATGGCGCCGGACTCTCGCTGCTGCCCACGCTGTTCCGCGGCGGCTGCACCCTGACGCAGAACACCACCGACCTGAAGGCCTGGTGCCACAACGTCGAGCGCGAGCGGGTCACCACCAGTCTGATGGTGCCGACCCTAGTCAACGGCCTGCTGGAGCTCCCGGAAGCGACGCAGCACGACCTCTCCAGCCTGAGCACCCTGTACTACGGCGCAGCGCCCATGAGCCCGGCCAAGCTGGAACGGGCGCAGGCGCGCTTCGGCAACATCTTCTACCAGCTGTATGGCTCGACCGAATGCGCCCAGGCGGTCTGCACCCTGACCAAGGCCGATCACCTGACGGCCATCGCGACCGGCCGCCTCGCCTCGGCCGGCCGGCCGACCACCGGGATCGAACTGAGGGTGGTCGACGACACCGGCCAGTGCCTGCCCCCGGGCGTCACCGGCGAGATCCTGCTGCGCGGTCGCGGCACCATCTGCGGCTACTTCCGGAACCCACAGGGCACGGCGGCGGAGTTCGTCGACGGTTTCTGGAAATCCGGCGACCTGGGTTACCTGGACGAAGCCGGTTACCTGTTCATCGTCGATCGCAAGAAGGACGTCATCATCAGCGGCGGCTTCAACGTCTACGCGGTGGAAGTGGAGTCCAGCCTCAACGCGCATCCGGCCGTATCGCTCTCTGCCGTGGTAGGGGTACCTCATGGCCACTGGGGCGAGTCGGTGCATGCCGAAGTGGTGCTCAAGGAAGGTGCCAGAGTCACTCAGGATGAACTGATCGAGCATGTCAGGGAGCGCCTGGGTAGCCTGAAGGCGCCCAAGACTCTGACCTTCGTCGAGGCCTTGCCGCTGAGCGCGGTCGGCAAGGTCTTGCGTCGCCAGGTCCGCGAGAAGTACTGGAAGGACCAGGTGCGCCGGGTCAGCTGATCGGTAGCGCGCCACGGAGCCTACAGAGGCTCCGCGGCGACAGCAAAAAAAGACAGACCCGCATTACGCGGGTCCGTCTTCAATGGGGGAAACGAATGCCTCAGCGGATACCGCTACCCGCCAGGCTGTCCGGGGTCCACATGTTGTCGGAGCTCATGGTCGGCGACACTTTCAGGCCGCCCAGGCTCGGCCACTGGTTGATGTAGTAGCTGCCTGCGATCAGGTCGTAATGACCGGTGGTGGTAGTGTTGATCGCCGACGCATCGTAGAGCGGGGTCAGGTAGGCGAAGCCCGGACGCCACAGCTGGCCATGACCGTCGTACTGGTCATTGGCGAGCACGGCCCAGCTGTCCTCGTCGACGTAGAAGGTGCGCTTGGCATAGATGTGCCGCTCGCTCGGCTTCAGGGTCGCTTCCACTACCCACACGCGGTGCAGTTCCCAGCGCACGAAATCGGGGTTTATGAACTTGTTGCCGAACACCTGATCGGCGTTGGCTGCGTAGTTGAAGCGATAGGTGTTGTACGGAACGTACAGCTCCTTCTTGCCGGCCAGCTTCCAGTCGTAGCGATCCATGCGACCGTTGAACAGGTTGACGTCGTCGACCGTGGACATGCCCGAGGTACTGGGGTTCGGGGTGTCGTAGGCCAGGTCCGGCGCCAGACGTACGCGGCGCTGTCCCGGCAGGTACTGGTAGGCGCGGCGGCCCTTCAGGCCATCGACGTTCTCGAAGGTCATGATCGCCTCGCCGGCGCGACGGGCCGGGCCAGTGTAGTTGGCGCGGGCCCGGTTGTAGATCACCGGCGACTCCTCCTTGTGGTCATAGAACGGACTCTCGATGGTCCATACGCCCTGGGTGGAGAGCACGCGCTTGCCGGCCGCGTCGATGTTGAATGCCGAGTACTTCGGCATCACGAAGGAGATGCCCTGGTAACGTGCGATGTGGTTGAGCATCACCTCAATACCGCTTTTCGGGATCGGGAAGGGAATCCCGCCGGCGGCATCGACCGGCGTGTAGCCGTCGGCGGCCAGCTTGGCGCCGGTGGCGTTCTTGATGGTCTTGTCGAGCACCGCCTGCGGGTAAGCGACCGTTCGATGGGTGGGATATACGTCCATGCGGAAGCCCGGCAGCTTCTTCACCAGGGCCTTCGCGCCCTCGCTCATCTTGGCTGCATAGGTGTCCACGTTCTTCGCGTCGATGGTGAACAGCGGTTTCTCGCTGGCGAAGGGATCGGGGCGAATGCCCGACGCCGCGTCGAACCCCGCTGGCGGGGTGGTCAGGCCGCCAGCATAGGCCGGGATGCTGCCATCCGAGCTGCCCGCTTTTTCGGCGCCGATGGCCGTCAGGTTGCTGCCTAGTGCCTTGGCCTCGTCGGCCGAAACGGCCGCATGGAGCACGCCTGCATGCGCGGCCAGGATGCTGGCCGCGATCAGGGTTCTTGTCAGTCTATTCATGTCTCCACCTTCTCATCTTGTATTTTTGAACGTCGCGTACAGCGCGCCACACAGCTTCCGGGAGCCACCACCATCGCCCCCGGCCGGCACCACCATGGGCGGCTACGTAGACCGGGCAGGAACCGGCTGTCGATAAGCCGCCGGCGCAGTGGCAGCGCGACAGCACGCGCCTCGACGCGGTTGGGTCGAGCCCGATTCCTGGCTTATGTTTTATCCAAGGCTCCGCTTCCCCCGCCCCCCCCGATAGGCATGGGGTGGGAGGGGACGGGCGGGCGCCACTGCCGTGCAGTCGAGCGGACGATCGGAAAACTCCCGACGCAAATGCAATGACGCCGCAACCCTCGCGGATTGCGGCGTCATTGCTGCCCAGGCGGGAGGGCGCAGCGGCCCGTCCTGCACGGCCTCAGGCGAACACGCGGAGGATAGTTTCCGCCACGCAGGCAGGCTTGCTCGCGCCTTCCACCTCAACGGTCATTTCGTAGGTGATCTGCGCGCCATTGCCTTCCAGCGGCTCCCAGGCCAGCACCTTGAAGTGCCCGCGCAGGCGGCTGCCGACTGGCACCGGCTGGACGAAGCGCACCTTGTTCAGCCCGTAGTTCAGGCCCATCTTGACGTTGCGGATCTCGAAGGCGTCGGTCATGAAGGGCGGCAGCAGGCTGAGGGTCAGGAAGCCATGGGCGATGGTGGTGCCGAACGGGCCCTTGGCCGCGCGTTCGGGATCGACATGGATCCACTGCGAGTCGCCGGTGGCCTCGGCGAAGGTGTCGATTCGCTTTTGGTCGATGGTCAGCCAGTCGCTAGTGCCGACGACCTGGCCGACCAGACCCTGCAGTTCCGCGATGGTTTCGTAGCTTTTCATTGTTTTCACTCAAAGGGGATGAAAGCGAGTATCAGGCGCCCAGCTCAGCCTGCAGCGCCGCGGCGCAGGCCGCCTCATGGCTGTCGGCGCTGCCCAGTTGCAGGTCGGCGACGATGGCGCGCTTGTAGTAGTGGCCGATCAGGTATTCCTCGGTCATGCCGATGCCGCCGTGCAGTTGGATACCCTGCCCGCAGATGAACTTGGCGGCGCGGCTGATCAGCATCTTCGTCGCCGACAGAGTGCGGCTGCGCTCCTGCGGGGCGTCATTGGCCACCGAGGCGAGCGCCGCGTGCAGCATCGAGCGAGCCACCTCCAGCTCCGCGGCCATGTCGGCCATGCGGTGCTGCAGGGACTGGAAGCTACCGATGGCGACACCGAACTGTTGGCGCACCTTCAGGTATTCGGCGGTGACCTCGAGGGTCTTCTCCATCACCCCGATCAGCTCGGCGCACAGCGCCACGGTGGCGTGGGCCAGGCCTTCCTGCAGCGCCTCCAGGCCCTGGCCGGGCTCACCGAGCAGCGCCTCGCGGCCGATAGCCACGCCATCGAAGTGCAGTTCCTCGACCCAGCTGCCGTCATGCAGCGGCAACGCCTGGCGGTCCAGTCCGGGGAACTCGCCTTCGAGCAGCACCAGGCTCAGGCCGGGCACGTCGTCCAGCTGTACCGACACCAGCAGCGCATCGGCGCCGGGAGCGCCGAGCACCAGGCTCTTGCGACCGTGCAGTCGGTAACCCCCGCCGTGGCGTTCGCCCCGCAGCGCAACCGGCAGCGGCATGCCGCGCGAAGCCGGTTCGCTGTAGGCCAGCGCCAGGCGCAGCGAACCGTCGGCCAGTTGCGGCAGCAGACGCGCCTTCTGCGCCTCGCTGCCGCCGGCTACCAGCGTCTGTGCCGCCAGCACCGCGCAGCCCAGGTAGGGCTCCAGCACCAGGGCACGGCCCAGCTGCTGGGCGATGATCACGGTCTCCTGCAGCGAGCCGCCGAGGCCACCATAAGCCTCGGGCAGGGCCGCCATGAGCCAGCCGTTGTCGGCGAACACTTGCCAATTGTCGGCGCTGCCGTTGCGGCCGCCCTTGAGCAGCGCGTTGCGTGTCTCGAAGCCGTAAGCCTTGTCGACATAACGGCGCACGCTGTCCTGCAGCAGCTGTTGTTCCGAATTCAGATCGAAATCCATACCCGTGTCCTGACTCAAAGTTGGAACAGCATCTTGGCGATGATGCCGCGCTGCACCTCGCTGGTGCCGCCGTAGATGGTCGAGGCGCGGCGCAGGAACATGTCGTTGGCAATGCCACGGGCCAGCTCCTGCAATGGGTACGCCTGCGCCGGCGCCGCCTCGTGGGGATGCGCGTAAGCCACCGCACCGTAGTCGCCCAGCGCCTCCAGCTGCACCTCGGTGATGCGTTGCTGCAGCTCGGTCGCTCGGATCTTCAGCATCGAGCCCAGCACGTGCGAAGCCGGGTCGTGCCGCTGCTCCATCTGCGCGACGCGCTGTACCAGCATGCCGATGGCCTGCAGCTCGGCATCCAGGCGCGCCAGTTTCAGGGCGAACTCCGTACGCTCGATCAGCCGCCCCTCGCCGGCCGGAATGGCGGTGGCGAACAGGCGCAGCTCACGCATGTAGCGCTTGAGCTCGGGGAGGTCGGCGGTGGTCGCGTGCTCGTTGTTGAGCAGGAACTTGGTGATGTTCCAGCCTTGCCCTTCGGCGCCGATCAGGTTGCCCACCGGCACCCGCACGTTGTCGAAGAAGGTCTCGTTCAGGTGATGGGCGTCGTCGATGCTGCGGATCGGCCGCACGGTCACGCCCGGGGTATTCATGTCCACCAGCAGGAAGCTGATCCCGGCCTGCTTCTTCACCTCGAAATCGGTGCGCACCAGCAGGAAGATCCAGTCGGCATGATGGGCGTAGCTGGTCCAGATCTTCTGGCCGTTGATCACGTAGTGGTCGCCGTCGCGCTCGGCGCGGGTGCGCAGCGCGGCGAGGTCGGAGCCGGCGCCCGGCTCGGAGAAGCCCTGGCACCACAGGCGCTCGCCGTTGAAGATGGCCGGCAGGTGCTCGGCCTTCTGTTCCGGCGTGGCGAAGGCATTGAGCACCGGGCCGAGCATCTTGTGCACGAAGGCGTCCTGGGTTGGGGTTCCGGCCGCGCTGCACTCATCGTCGAATACCAGGATCTGCGGTACCGACCAGCCGGTGCCGCCGTGCTCCTTCGCCCAGTAGGGCGCCCCCCAGCCGCGCGCCTGCAGCAGCTTCTGCCAGCGCATGATCTGCTCGCGGGGCGAGCGCGTGCAGCGCTGCAGCCCCTTGAGCTCGGCCGGCACCTGGGCCAGGAAGTCGCGGACCTCCTGGCGGAACGCCGCGAGTCCGGCGTCAGGTTGAAAGTCCATGGCCGTTCCTCGTCAGTCTTTGCGGTACATGGTGACTACACAGGCGCCACCGATACCGATGTTGTGCTGCAGCGCGATACGCGCGCCTTCGACCTGGCGCTGCTCGGCCTGGCCGCGCAGCTGCTGGACCAGTTCGGTGCACTGCGCGAGGCCGGTGGCGCCGATCGGGTGGCCCTTGGACAGCAGGCCGCCGGACGGGTTGACCACGTAGCGGCCGCCGTAGGTGTTGTCGCCGTCGTCGACGAACTTCTGAGCGCCGCCTTCCGGGCACAGGCCCAGGGATTCGTATGTCAGCAGCTCGTTCTGCGCGAAGCAGTCGTGCAGTTCGACGACGTTCACCGCTTCTGCGCCGATACCGGCCTGCTCGTAGACCTTCTGCGCCGCCGCGCGGGACATCGAGTAACCCGCCACATCACGCATGTCGCCGGACTTGAAGGTCTCGGCGCCATCGGTGGTCAGCGCCTGGCCGGCGATCCACACGCGCGAATCCAGGCCGTGCTTCTTGGCGTAGGCCTCGCTGCACAGCACCGCCGCCGCCGCGCCGCAGGTCGGCGGGCAGGCCATCAGGCGGGTCATGACTTCCGGCCAGACCACCTGGTCGGCGAGCACGTCTTCGCTGCTCACGACCTTGCGGAACACTGCCTTGGGGTTGTTCGCGGCGTGGCGGCTGGCCTTGGCGCGAATCTTGGCGAAGGTCTCCAGGGGCGTGCCGAAGCGCTTCATGTGCTCCACCCCGGCGCTGCCGAAGATGCGCAACGCCGCGGGGATTTCCGAGGCGCCGGGGATGGCCGCGTCGCACTGGTCGAGGAACAGCTCCAGCGGGCTGGGACGGTCGGCGAAGGCGCTGGGAATGGCCCCCGGGACCATTTGCTCGAAGCCTACGGCCAGGACGATGTCGACCATGCCGCTGGCGATCGCCTGGTTGGCCAGGTACAGCGCGGTGGAGCCGCTGGCGCAGTTGTTGTTGACGTTGATCACCGGGATACCGGTCATGCCCACGTTGTAGAGCACACGCTGGCCGCAGGTGGAATCACCGAAGACGAAGCTGGCATAGGCCTGCTGGACCGACTCGTAGCCAACGCCGGCATCTGCCAGGGCGATGCGTACGGCCTGCTCGCCCATGGCCACGTAGGTCTCGTTCTGGCCCGGTTTCACGAACGGGATCATGCCGACCCCGGCGACAACGACTTTCTGCGCCATTTGCTTCTCCTCAGAATTGCCAAGCCCACCGGGAGCGCGGCGCCGCTACGCGGCCGACGCGGATGGGCGTCATGAGTCTCAAGGATAGGCAGACCGTTCGCCCCGTCGCCCCTCCCGAATGGGATGGGTCCGCGGCCGTCGGGAGCGGCCGATCCTCATGTTTATTCGTCGCGCGCGCCCCGTGGCACAACGCGGATGTTTCATCGGGCCCACGCCCAGTCTCTCACGTCGTCGTATCGGCATCGGCCAGTACGACGGCAGGTCGAGCGCCGCTCAAGGTGCGAGGCGCGCTGCGCCGCGGTACGGCAAGCCTTCCTTGGCTAGGAAACGGCGTACCGCCTCGGCGTGGTAGTTGCTGTCGCCGCACAGCGACTGCGCCAGCGCCTCGAACTGGTTCATGGCGTGGCGATCGGTTTCGAAGCTGCGGTTGAGCAGCGTCTTCACCAGGCCCAGGGCATGGGTCGGCGCCTCGTCGAACTGCCGGGCGTATTCCAGCACGCTATCGCGCAACTGCTCGGGCGCCACCACCGTCTGCGCCAGGCCCAGGCCGATAGCTTCCTCGGCGCCCAGCGCGCGAGCAGAGAACACGATCTCCTTGGCCCGCGCCAGGCCGATCAGGCGCGGCAGCACGTAGAGCATCGACAGGTCCGGCACCAGGCCCAGGCCGAGGAAGGTCGGCAACAGGCGGGTGCGCGGGGTGACGAAGACGAAGTCCGCCGCCAGCGCCAGGGAGAAGCCCGCGCCCACGGCTACGCCGTCCACCGCCGCGATCACCGGCTTCTCCAGATCCTGCAGCTCGCCAAACCAGCGGTGGAAGCCCAACACCAGCTCACGCCCGGCGAACGCCGGCTCATCGCCCGGGTCCAGGCTGCCCAGGTCGAAGCCGGAACAGAAGCTGCCGCCGGCGCCAGTGAGCACCACCGAACGGACTTCGCGGTCCTCGCGGGCGGCCCGCAGTGCCGCCGGCATCGCCTCGCTGATGGCCTCGCACAGGGCGTTGCGTTTCTGCGGCCGGTTCAGCGTGATGATCGCCGTCCGCCCGACCTTCTCGAACACTACTGCGTCGTCTGTCACCTGCGTCTCTCCTCTTCGCCAGACGCCGCACGGAACGCGGGGCGCCGGCCGCTGGCTCAGCCCAGGTTGCGGGCGATGATCATCTTCTGGATGTGGCTGGTGCCTTCGTAGATCTTGGTCACCCGCACGTCGCGGCAGTAGCGCTCCACCGGGAAGTCGGCGAGATAACCGTAGCCGCCGTGAATCTGCAGGGCTTCGGAGCAGACTTTCTCGGCCATCTCGCTGGCGTACAGCTTGGCCATCGAGGCTTCCTTGGTGCAGGACACGCCGGCCGCGTGCAGACGCGCGGCATGCAGGGTGAACTGGTGCGCCACCTCCACCTGGGTGGCCATGTCGGCCAGGTCGAAGGCCACGCCCTGCAGCTGAATGATCGGCGCGCCGTAGGCTTCACGCTCCTTGGCGTACTTCACCGCGGCATCCAGTGCAGCTCGGGCGGCACCGACGGCCACCGCAGCGATACCGATGCGACCTTCGGACAGGGTGCCCATCAAGCGCTTGTAGGCAGTGCCCTCCTCCCCCAGCAGGTTCTCCGCCGGAACCCGGCAGTTGTCCAACTGGATAGCCGCTACCTGGGCGGAACGCTGGCCCATCTTTTCCTCGACGCGCGCCACGTTGTAGCCAGGGCCGCGCGGATCGACGATGAACATGCTCGCGCCCTTGCGGCCTTCCGGGGTATCGGTGTGAGCGGCAATGGCGAAGGCGATTCCGGCTTCGTTGCCGTTGGAGATGAACTGCTTACTGCCGTTGAGCACGTAGCCATCGCCTTCACGGCGCGCGGTGGTGCGGAAGGCGCCGGTATCCGAGCCGGCCTGCGGCTCGGTCAGCAAGCCGGCGGCGATCAGCTCGCCCGAGGCCATGCGCTGCAGGTACTTGTTCTTCTGCGCCTGGGTGCCGTAGCGGCACAGCATGTCGGCCAGGCCATTGTGTACGTGAAGGATGGTGGCGAAACCGGCATCTGCTGCGGCAAATTCCTCGATGGCCAGCACATACTCCGGGAAGGACATCGCCGAACCGCCGTACTCTTCCGGCAGGTGTATGCCAAGGAAGCCCAGCTCCGCTACCGCCGCCAGCTCATTGCGCGGCCATGCGCCCGTACGGTCGCGCTCTGCGGCGGTCGCCGCCACCACGTCCTGAGCCACCTTGCGGGCGGTATCGCGGATCATGACTTCCTGTTCACTCAGGAACACTGCGGATGTATCGCTCATTTTCTTCCTCACGAATGGGATCGGGTTGCCGATGCTTTGCCGTGCGACGCGGCCTTGGCGGCGCACTTCGCAATGTCCGCAGGATGCCGACGCGCTTCAGGGGGGCGCGCCTCCCCTCTTGGTAGGGGAGCGCCCTGCCGGGCACCTCCGCTCCGACGTCCTCAACGGATCAGCCCATGCTGTCGCGCCAGGCTGATGGCGGCGTAGCGGCTGGAAACACCGAGCTTGGCGAGGATGTTCTTCACGTTCCATTTCACCGTGCCGAAGGTGATGTTCAGGGTCAGCGCAATCCGCTTGTTGGACATTGCCTGGGCGATCAGGCCGAGGATTTCCACCTCGCGCGGGGTCAGGCTGGCGCGTTGCTCGCCGCCCGCCGCCCGCCGAGCCGGCACCGGCTCGGCGGCGCTCTCTGCAGGCGCCACATACGCCAGCAACACGTCGAGATAGCCATGCCCGGCCTCGTCCAGCCCCTCGTCCTCGCGCAGTGCCCTGAGCCGATCCAGCAGGCGAGGCCCCTCGTCGAGCAGCGTGCGTACCAGGCCGAGGCACGCACCAAGCCGGAGGGCCTCGCGCAGGCGTTCGCGGTGTTGCTCGTCCTGCCCGAGGTCATCGTGGGCAACTGCGCAGAGCAGCAAGGCCTTCACCCGCGTGCGACCGCGACCGTAGCCTTCTGCGAAGCATCCGATCAGGGCCAGCGACTCCAGCGCCGCCGCCGGCTCGTGCCCAGCCAGGGCCACGCGGGCGCGGGCGAAGGCAACCATGGTGGCAATCTCGTCCTGGCAATCGCCACGGTATTGCGCCAGCAGTTCTTCGAGACGTCCCAGGCGCTCGCCGGCGCGGCGCGCATCGCCCTGCGCCAGCAGAACCTTGACCTGTTCGGCGAGCATCAGGGCGAGCAGGCGATCCAGACCCAGCGCATGGAAATGCGCGGCCTGCGCCTCGAGGAACTCCAACAACGCCTGCGGCGTATCGCGCAACGCGGTGAGGCGCGCCCGGCACATCGAGGCGCGAGCCATCACATCGGGCATCGACGACTGCAGGATGCCGCTGCGATTGGCCAGCACGGCCAGGGCCTCGTCGATGCGATCGAGCTCGTAGTAGGCGTCGCACAGGTTCGCCGCGCACAGGTTCGCCGAGACCGAACCGCGCCCGTAGTCTTCTTCTGCCCGCGCCAGCAGGCTGGCCCCCAGGCGCGCAGCCTCGCGGGCATCGCCGATACGCAGCCAGGCCTGGGCCTGGGTGTTCTCGAAGACCATCGCCATGTCGTTGTCGCGGTCGCCCGGATCGATGGGATTTTCGTCGTGCAGACGACGCGCGGCGTCGATGCGCCCCAACGCCAGGTAGGCGCTGGCCAGCGCCGAGAGACTGATGTAGCGCAGCGAGCGGTTTTCCAGCGGCGCCTGGTGCATCGGCTCGAGCAGGCCGATGACCCGCCGCGGGTTGTCCAGCTGCAGGGCGATGGCTGCATCGGCCAGGGCGAAGCGCGACGACAGCGCAGGATTGCGCGCCGCTTCGGTACGGCGGATCTGCTCCAGCCAGCGCGCGGCCTTCTCCGGACGGGCGGTGAAGGCGTAGGTCAGGCAACCCAGGATGAACAGTCGCGGGTGAGCGAACAGGGTTTCCTGTGGCAGGCGTTCGAGCAAGTGCAGCATCGGGCTGATGTAGGCCATGCTCCAGGTGGCGCTGGCGGCCTGCTCCATGGCGGCGACGGCGAAGTCCAGGTCGCCGCCGAGGTTGGCATGGCGCACCGATTCGACTAGCAGCTCATGCTCGGCGAACCACTGGCTGGCGCGCCGATGCAACGCCTCCACTGCCGCCGAGCCCTGCTGTGCCAGGCGCTGGCCGAGAAATTCGCCGAACAGCGGGTGGAATCGGTACCAGGGCGTCTGGTCGTCGGAATCGACCCGGTAGATCAGCAGGTTCTCGTCCTCGACGCGCTTGATCAGGTCCGCCGCGTGCGGATTGCCGGTGACGAAGGCCGCGAGATCGGCGTTGAAGCGACGGAACGGCGACACCTGCTCCATCAGGCCGAGCAGTTCGGGCGCCAGGCACGCCACCACGTCCTCGGCCAGGTAGGCCTGCAGGTCCGCCGACTTCCACAGCAGCGAGCGCAGCTTGGGACGCTTGGCCGGGCGGTTGCGCAGCAGGGTGGCAATGGGTTGCAGGCTCGCCGGCCAGCCGCTGGTCAGCTCGTGAATCAGCTGTTCCTCGTCGGCGGTGAGCTTGAGATTGCCGAGGTTGTGCTCGAAGAAAACGCGAGTCTCCTCCAGGTCGAACGGCAGTTCGGCAAAGTCGATTTCCGCCACCTGGCCCTGCATGCGCAAACGGCCGAGGCTCAGCGGCGGCGAGCTGCGCGAGGCGATCACCAGGTGCAGGTTGGGCGGACAATGGTCGAGCAGCTTCTGCATCAGCCGATGCGCCAGCGGCGCCTCAACGTGCTGGTAGTCGTCGATCAGCAAGTACAGCTCGCGGCCCAGTTGTTCGGCGATGCGCGTGACCTGCGCGACCAGCGCATTGAACGCGGCCTCGCCGCTGTCGCCGTGCAGCAGTTCCGCCTCGATGGCGATGTCCAGGCGCCGCAACGCCGCCAGCAGATAGGTCAGGAAGCTGGGAAACAGTCGGTCGTCGTGGCTGAGCGATAGCCAGGCGACGTCCAGGCCATCCTTGAGCAGCGCCTGGCGCCACTGGGCGAGCAGCAGGGTCTTGCCGAAACCGGCGCCGCCGGTGATCAGCGTGACGCAGCCCAGGCGCCCCTCCTGCAGCCGCTCCAGCAGGTGCGTGCGGGGAATGTGCCGGGTGTTCAGGCGCGGCGGGGAAAACTTGGTCGCGACCAGCAGGTCGTCGGCGTTCATTAGTGACGTTTGCATGTTGTCGTTCACTCTTGCTCTGGCGCATGCGGAGTCCACAGGACACCCCGCTGCAACGCTCTTTAAACGAATGGCCAGCCCCGGCGAGCGGCTTTGCGACCGCTCGGCTGCCTGGACGGCCAGGGCCATGCTGCAACAGCCACATCTCCGCCCGCCCCGTCCGCAAGGGGGGGGGTGCGCCAGGGAAACCCTGGCGTAAGTTCGATTGCGACTGGATTGACCGCTGTGAACGAGCGAGGAGCAGAAATGAGCGAGTCGGTTTCTTTTGAAGTGAAAGGCCAGGTGGGCTGGATCACCCTCACCCGTCCGAAGGCGATGAACGCGCTGAATCGCGAGATGCTCGATGCCATGATCGAGACCCTGAAGGCCTGGGAAGGCGATGCCGGCGTGCGCGTCGTCGCCCTCACCGCCACCGGCACTGCGTTCTGCGCCGGCGCCGACCTGAAGGCCACGGGCAGTGCCCAGCCCGGCGAGATGGACCTGCTGGACACCATCGTCGCCTTCTTCGACCGCCTGCGCGCCTTCCCCAAGCCGGTGATCGCCGCGGTCAACGGCCTGGCCCTGGCCGGCGGCCTGGAAACGGTGCTGTGCTGCGACTTCGTGATCGCCGCCGAGACCGCGCGCTTCGGCGATGCCCACTCCAACTTCGGCGTCTTCCCCGGTGGCGGCGGCGCTGCCGTGCTGCCGCGCAAGATTCCGGAGAACATCGCCAAGTACATGCTGTTCACCGGTGACGCCCTGCCGGCCCAGGACATGAAGCTCTATGGCCTGGTCAGCGAAGTGGTGGCCGACGCCGAGCTGGTCGGCCGGGTCCAGGCCATCGGCGACAAGCTGGCCGAGAAGAGCCCGCTGGTGCTGCGCAAGATGAAGAAGGTCGCCGACGAGGCCACCGACAAGAGCCGCGCCGACGCCCTGCGCCACGAGCTGCTGGAGCTGCGCAACCACCAGCGCTCCTACGACATGGCCGAGGGCGTGCGCGCCTTCGCCGAGAAGCGCAAGCCCGACTTCAAGGGCTATTGATCCCGCCCCCTTTCCGAGAGCGAATTCAGATGGAAAACGTATACATCGTCGGCGTCGGCATGACCGCGTTCGGCCGCCACACCGACAAGACCATCAAGCAACTCACCGCCTGGGCCGTCGAGGACGCCCTGGACGATGCGGGCTGCGACCGCAAGTGGATCCAGGTCGGCTTCTTCGGCAACTGCACCCAGGGCCATTTCGACGGCCAGCACATGATCCGCGGCCAGGTCGCCCTGCTGCCGCTGGGCCTGGACGGCATCCCGATCTTCAACATCGAAGGCGCCTGCGCCTCCTCCAGCCACGCCTTCAACCTGGCGGTCACCCAGCTGCAGGCCGGCGCCGCTGACGTCGCAATCGCCGTGGGCGCGGAGAAGATGTTCTACAGCGACAAGATGAAGATGTTCTCCGCCTTCGAGTCCGCCTGGGACATCGAGACCTTCGAGGAGAACAAGAACTACCTGGCCGCCATGGGCAAGAACATCGTGCCGCCGCCCGGCTCGCAGTCCGAGAAGCCCTACAGCCCGTTCATGGACGTCTACGCCGCCCTCGGCCGTGGCGGCCTGATGGAGCGCTACGGCATCACCCAGCGCCAGCTGGCCGCCGTGTCCTCGAAGAACCACGGCCACTCGGTGCACAACGTGCGTTCTCAGTACCGCAACGCCATGAGCATCGAGGAAATCCTCGCCGCGCCGCCGATCACCTACCCGATCACCCTGCCGATGTGCTCGCCGATCTCCGACGGCGCGGCGGCAGCGATTCTCTGCACCGAGTCGGCGCTGAAGAAGTATGGTTTCGACAAGAGCCGCGCGATCAAGGTGCTGGCCAGCGTCGTGCGCTCGGCCTCCGCTCGCGCCGCCGAGGACTTCGACAAGGGCTGCACGCACCTGGCGGGCAAGGCCGCCTTCGAGCAGGCCGGCATCTCCCCGCAGGACGTCGACGTGGCCGAGGTGCATGACGCCACCGCCATCGGCGAGCTGCTCGCCATCGAGGCCCTGGGCCTGTGCGAGCCGGGCATGAGCGGCGTGATGGCCGAGCGCGGCGACAGCGCCCTCGGCGGCCGTCTGCCGGTCAACCCGTCCGGCGGCCTGGAATCCAAGGGCCACCCGATCGGCGCAACCGGCATCGGGCAGATCTTCGAGCTGGTCGAGCAGCTGCGCGGCAACTGCGGCCTGCGCCAGGTCGAAGGCGCGCGCATTGCCCTGCAAGGCAATGGCGGCGGCCTCTGGCGCGTCGAAGAGTCCACCGAGCACGTCGGCATCTTCGCCCGCGCCTGAGGCCGGTCGGAGAGACTTTCGCGGAGGTGCCGCCCCGGCGACACTTCCACCTTTTTCCCTTAGTACCCGTAGGTGAACAACAATGACAATTGGCTTCGACGGCCGCGTGGCCATCGTCACCGGCGCCGGCAATGGCCTGGGCCGCATCCATGCACTGCAACTGGCCGAGCGTGGCGCCAAGCTGGTGATCAACGATTTCGGCGGCAGCCGTGACGGTAGCGGCAGCTCCTCCGAGGCCGCCCTGGCGGTGGTAGAGGAAATCCGTCGTGCCGGTGGCAGCGCCATCGCCAACGGCGCCAACGTCGCCGACTACGAGCAGGTCCAGGCCCTGGTGGCGCAGACCGTCGCCGAGTTCGGCCGCGTCGATGTCCTCATCAACAACGCCGGCATCCTGCGCGACAAGTCCTTCCCGAAAATGGAGATCGCCGACTTCCGCGCGGTGCTCGATGTCCACCTGATGGGCTCGCTGTACTGCACCAAGGCTGTCTGGGACCTGATGAAGGAACAGAACTACGGGCGCATCCTGATGACCACCTCCGCCGCCGGCCTGTTCGGCAACTTCGGCCAGGCCAACTACGGCGCGGCGAAGATGGCGCTGGTGGGGCTGATGAACATGCTCGCCATCGAAGGCCGCAAGAACAACATCCACGTCAACACCCTGGCTCCGATGGCGGCCACCCGCATGACCGAGGACGTGATGCCCGAGGAGTTGCTCAAGGCCAGCCGTCCCGAGCAGGTCAGCCCGGGTGCGCTGTTCCTGGTCAGCGAAGATGCGCCGACCAAGCTGGTGCTGGGCGCCGGTGCCGGCGTGTTCTCCGCCGTGCGCATGGAAGAGACCGCGCCGGTGTTCGTCGGCGCCAACGTGACGCCCGAAGACGTCCAGGCGCATCTGGCGCAGATCACCGACTGGAACACCGCCGGTCCGCGCAACGATGCCAACCAGCAGGTGCAGATCTTCATCGAGACCGCCATGCAGGCCCTCAAGGGCGCCTGACGGCCGCGGATTCCGCTACGCCCGCACATCGCGGAGAATGCCGGCCCAACTGCTGGGCCGGCATGCCGGCTGCCCGCCCGGAGCCGCTGCCGTCCCTGACCGGCCTATGCTGATCGGCATGCGCGCTCACCTGGATAGCCCGTCACCTGGAACGCCCGTCGCCTGGGTCAACGGCAGGAGAACAAGAATGACACTGATGAACTTCGGCCGGACGTTCGGCAACCTTGCCGTCCGCTTCGCCGAGCGCGAGGCGCTGGTCAACATCGAGCGCAAGCGCCGCTACACCTTTCGTGAACTGCACGCACTGACCAACCGCATCGCCAACATGCTGCACGACAAGTTGCAGCTGGAGCGCGGCGACGCCTACCTGTGCATCCTCGACAACGACAACCTGTCCCTGCTGCACGCCTGGACCGCCATGAAATGCCAGGCGGCCGGCGCCTACGCCAACTTCCGCGACTCCCTCGAGGAGCATTGCGCGCAGATCACGCTGATCCGGCCGAAAGTGGTGTTCCTCGAGAACGCCCTGCTGGAGCACTACTTCGACGTGCTTCGCACCCAGGACATCCGTGTGGTCTGCATGGACCCGCCGGCACAGCCGCAGGACGGCCTGCTGTACTTCTGGGACCTGCTCGAAGGCGTTTCCGAGCAGACCCCCGACGTAGTCCGCGACACCCGTAACGAAGTGGTCTCCTACCGCTTCACCGGCGGCACCACCGGCGCCAGCAAGTGCGTGCCCTACACCACCGACAACTGGATGTCGCTGCGCGACTCCATGTACATGGACGGTGAGCAGCCCTACCAGGCCGACACCCGTTTCCTGCACATGGCGCCGATCAGCCATGGGTCCAGCCTCGGCTTGCTGCCGACCTTGTTCCGCGGCGGCTGCACCCTGACCCAGAACATTCCCGATCTCGCCCAGCTGTGTCGCAACATTGCGGCCGAAAAGGTCACCATGACCCTGCTGGTGCCGACCATGATCTACCGCCTGCTGGAGATGCCCGACATCGACCTGTCGTCGTTGCGCACCCTGGTCTACGGTGCCGCGCCCATGAGCCCGGCGAAGCTGCGCCAGGCCCAGGAACGCTTCGGCAACATCTTCATGCAGATCTATGGCGCCACCGAATGCCTGCACGCGGTAGCGCTGATGAACAAGGCCGACCACCTGGAGGCCAGCGACCGGCAGATCGGCTCCGCCGGCCGGATAGTCGCGGCTGCGGAGATCATGATCGTCGACGAGCACGGCCAGGAGCTCGCCCAGGGCAACACCGGCGAGCTGTGGATCCGCACGCGCGGTACCGTGTCCGACTACTTCGCCAATCCCGAGGCCAGCGTCGCCGAGTTCACCGACGGCTTCTGGAAATCCGGCGACCTTGGCTACATCGACGAGCAGGGCTTCCTGTTCCTGGTCGACCGCAAGAAAGACATGATCATCAGCGGCGGCTTCAACGTGTATGCCGTCGAGGTCGAGGCAGCCCTGAACGCCCATCCAGCGGTGTCCAACTCCGCGGTAGTCGGCATCCCCCACGAGGAATGGGGCGAGGCCGTGCACGCCGAGGTGGTCCTCAAGGCCGGCGCCCAAGTGTCCGTCGAGGAGTTGCAGGCACATGTGAAGGGCCGGCTCGGGCGCTTCAAGGTGCCCAAGTCAATTCTCTTCGTGGAAACTCTGCCGGTCAGCGTGGTCGGCAAGGTCCTGCGCCGCCAGGTACGCGAGAAGTACTGGAAGGACCGTGAGCGCCGGGTGTCCTGACCCCCAGGCGAAGAACAGCTCCAAGCCCCCGAAGCGCCCGGTGCCCTGCACCGGGCGCTTTGTCTTTCAGGGCATTCAAAGCGAAGTTCGCGAGCAGGCTCGCTCCTACGAAGAGCGGCATTTCTGCCCGAGCCGCTGTGCTGGTGGTTGACTCCACACCCTCTCCCGCAAACGGTAGCAGGTGCTGTTCGGCGCGAGCGCAGATGGCGACACCATCCTGTAGCAGCGGATCTCATCCGCGAGAATCCCCACACCGGCGCCCCTGTGGGCGCGGGCCATGCCCACGATTCGCGGACTGGGTCCGCTCCTACGACCCGGGAGGGTAGCGCGAGGCAAATCCGGACTCGTAGGAGCGGCCCATGGCCGCGATTCGCCCCCTAGGCTTCAGGACAGCGGACGCAGCCCCGGCATCTTCCAGCCACCGTCGAGGATCGCCGGTTGCGGCAGGTAGTAGCGCACCATGTAGTTCCAACCCGGCATGATCGGCAGGCAGTTGACGCTGTCGGCCGTGCAGCCGCCGAAGCGGATGCTGACCTCGCCGCCCATCCCCTTCTTCGCCGTCAGGTTGTTCAAGGTGTAGGCATTCAGCGAGTTGGGCTGGAAGCTCCCCTCGGCGTCGTAGACGCTGATCGACCAGAAGGCCCCCACCGGTACCGGCGGCACATCCAGACGATAGGCCGTGGTGCCGTCGTCGCGGGGCGGACGGACGATCTGGTAGAAGGCATCCTTCTCGGGGTTGCCGCCCCAGGCGATGGCGCTGCCGATCAGGTGGCGCAGCGGGTCGACTTCCGCGGGCTTGCCGAACATGCCGCGGGAGTCGCCGATGGTCTGGCCGAGCGTGACCAGCGCGGCGCGCAGCCGCTCTTGCCCCTGCTTGTCCCAGTTCGGCACCTCGAAGCGCCCCGGCCCGCTGGGCTGGCTGACACCTATGCGATCCTGCAGCCCATGGGCCTGCGCCATGTCCTGCGGGTTGGCCGGATCGACCAGGGTGCGGACGCCGACCAGGACGTAGCGGGTACCGGCCATCTGGCGACTGATGAGGTAGTGGCCCGCCTGGTAATGCATCGCGAGCACATGGTTGTCTTCGTCGATGATCGCCAGCGAGCGGTAGCGCTGGCCGGCGTCGGGCAGCTCGACGGTGACCGGGCCAGCGTCCAGGTCGAACACGGCGGTGGAGTACAAGGTATCGCGGTTGGGCCTGACCACAGTCTTGGTTCCTACCGGCATCAACTCGCGCCAATGGGTGAACTGGCCGAAACCGCCACGCATCACCGTGAGGCCGAAGTAGCGATCGGATTCGGCACGGCTGAAGTTGTCGACAGTGACCGCCACCGGCGTCGTGGACGCGGTCTCGGAGTGGGCCGCGCCGGCAAGCAGCAGGCAAAGGACGGACGCCAGGGGCGTAAGGGAACTCTTGAGCATGAGGGGACCTCGGGGTAATTGCCGGCGGGCCGGGCGCCGTCTGACTGCGCCCGGCCCGCCAGGCGGTCTCAGGAACGCTTGACCAGCACCGGCGGGAAGTAGCTGCCGTCCGCCACCGCGCCTTGGGCGCCGTAGTAGCGGAAGATCAGGCGGTATGGCAGGCCCGGGCGGGTCGGCAGCCAATTGCCCTCCGGTGCATCAGCCGGTTTCTGCGGGCCGAAGTACAGCGTCAGCGAACCATCCGCGCCGTAGGTCAGCTTCGAATGGTTGTTAAGCAGAAAGCGGTTCAGCTCATTGGGCAGCACATGGAAAGTCTTCGAGTCGGTCGCGGTGATCGACCAGAAGTAGTGCACCTGGCTCGCCGGCAACTGCGCCTTCGGAAAGGTCAGGCTGTAGGTCTTGGCGCCATCCAGCGGCACACCGTCGGCATCGAGGGCGCCCCTGAAGTAGTTCACCTCGTTGCGGGTGTTCGCCCAGATGCCGCCGTAGTCCACCAGCGTGCGGGTCAGGTAGTTGCTGCCGTAGGTGCCTGTCGCCGGCGGACGCGCCCAGCCGTTGCGCACCGTCCCGCCGCCAATGCTGGGGCTGGCCTTGACGATGTCGGCAAACGCTCGGGAATGGATCAACGCGTCGATGCGCTGGCGCTGCTGCGCATCGCCGACGACGGCCGCGATGGCGCGCACCTTGGCCTGGACCTCGGTCATCCCGGGGTTCAGGTCGGGTTCCGCCAGCGCCGCCGACGCCGTGTCGAAGAGCTCCACGCCCGGCAGCTTCGGCCAGGCGATGGGCGCTGTCTGCGGCACCTCGGGAAGCCGGGGCGAACCGGTCGCCTTCAGGGTGAAGGCTTGCTGCAGGCGTTCGGCCTGCTGCGGATCGGCGCCCAGCTCGACGCGCGTGAGCAGGCGTGCCGAACGCACCGGCAGGTCAATACGCTGGGTCGCGGCCGGCAACCTGACGTGCGCATCCTTCAGGCAGAAGGCGAACGGGCCGGCGGGATGCGCGGCGTAGGTGCGCTCGTTGACGTTGGCCAGCGTTTCGCCCCAACCGTTGAGCACTTGCACGGTGTAGTAGCGGCCCTGGATCTTCGGTACGCCGAGCAGCGTGCAGCTGTTCTCGTCGAGTGCCAGCCAGGCCTCGGAATAGGCGACGTCGAGGTTCGGGTTGGGCCAGTCCACCGCACCGGGCTTGCGGTGCAGCAGCTGGTTCCAGCCCATGCCCTCCTGCAGGTCGAGTTGCTGCTGGCGCAGTACCAGCGCGCGGCCGAGCAGATAGACATAGGCATCGCTGACATCCTGGTCGGCGATGGCCGCGGGCGTTTCGCCGGCGCCCGCCGTGGCACAGGCCGACAACAGCACCCCCGTCGCGACGGCGCTGAGGGCATGGGGTATACGCATGACGCTTTTCTCCAGCAGGAAGGAAAGGGCTAGCGTAGTCCGCCCTTCCCTTGCGCCGGCCCCCTTTTTAGTGGGGGGATCAGTCGCGCAACGTCGCCATGTCGATGACGAAGCGGTACTTCACGTCGTTGCGTTCCAGGCGCTCGAATGCCGTGTTGATGTCCTGCATGGCGATCAGTTCGCACATCGGCAGCACCTTGTGCTCGGTGCAGAAGTCCAGCAGCTCCTGGGTCTGCTCCAGGCCGCCGATCAGCGAACCGGAGATCGAGCGGTTGTTCAGCGCCAGCAGCGCGCCGTGGATCGGCTCCAGCGGCTCCAGCGCGCCGACCAGGACCAGCTTGCCGTGGCGGCCCAGCAGCATCAGGTAGGGGTTGACGTTGTGCTTGCGCGGGATGGTGTCGAGGATGAAATCGAAGCGGTTGGCCGCGGCCTTCATCGCCTGCGCGTCGGTGGACAGCAGCACGTGGTGCGCACCCAGCGCCCGCGCATCGTCAGCCTTGCCCGGCGAGGTGGTAATCACCGTGACTTCGGCGCCCAGGGCGACCGCCAGTTTGACCGCCATGTGCCCCAGGCCGCCCAGGCCAACCACCGCGACCCGGTGGCCCTGGCCGATGTTGTGCTCGCTCAGCGGGGTCCACACGGTGATACCGGCGCACAGCAGCGGGCCGGCGAAACGCAGGTCCAGGGCCTCGGGAACCCGCAGGACGAAGGCATCGCGCACCACTATGTGCTGTGCGTAGCCGCCCTGGGTGACCTCGCCGGTGGCGCGGTCGCGGCCATTGTAAGTCGCGGTGATGCCGTGTTCGCAGTGCGGTTCCTCGTGGCTCTCGCAGGCGGCACAGTGCTGACAGCTGTCCACCATGCAACCGACCGCCACCCGGTCGCCGACCTTGTAGCGGCTGACCGCCGGACCGACAGCAGTGACGTGGCCGACGATCTCGTGGCCAGGCACGCAGGGGAAGACGGTGCTGTTCCAGTCGTTGTGCGCGTAATGCACATCGGTATGGCACACGCCGCAATAGGCGATTTCGATGGCGACGTCGTCGTCGCGCAGGGCACGGCGCTCGATGCTCAGCGGCGCCAGTTCGGCGCGGGCTTCATGGGCGGCATAGGCAAGGCAGTGGGTCATGATCGGTTCTCGATAAATGGAAAAAGGCCAGGGAGCACTGGCCAAGTCCCTCGCGCCGCCAGGCAGTCGTTCATGCCGCTGCGGCCACCGGACCCCAGCGGGACGTCCGCCCGCTCCTGGCGTGCGCGAAGGTGAAACCTCAGATCGACGGGCGCAGCCAGGGAGCCGGGGTAGTCTCGGGCGCGGCTATCTGGTTGGAGATCCACTTGCCCATGCGCCGCATGGGTTCGATGGAGTCCTGCGGGGCGGCGAATTTCATGGCCGCGGCATAGCCCAGCGAGACGATGCGCTGCGCGCCATACAGCGGCAGTACGTCCTTGAGCTGGTCCTTGATGCTTTCCGGGTAGATGCCAACGGTCTGGGTGTAGGCGTCCACCGCGCCCATCACTTCGTCCAGTTCGTCGACCGGCACCAGGTTGGCGGTGCGGTCGTCGAGCAGCGTCGAGAAGGACACTGGCTCGGGAATCTGCGAGCAGATGATCGCGCCTTCGCCGTCCTTGCCACCGATGACGCGATACCACTCGTCATCCAGGCGCAACGCGTCGACGTGCGCCTTGAGGCCCTGGTCGTAGCGCTTGGGGTGGGTGCTCAGGGTATTGGGCAGCTTGAGCATCGCGTCGTAGACGTAGCTACCGAAGGTATTCAGCCGCTCCAGACCCGCCTCGTCGGTGCCCGACTGCACGTAGACGGTGCGCGCGCAGACGCAGCCCTTCTGGTTGATCGCGCCGATGTCGGAGGCTAGGCGCACCGCTGCCTCGCGCATGCTCGCCTCGCTGGCGAAGGTGTCCTGGCCGATGATGCTGGCGCTGCGCTTGGGGTCTAGCGAGATCAGTTCCAGGCCTGGCTGGATATAGCGGGTGACGTGCTTCATCGAGGCGAAGCCGCCCCAGGCGACGATCTTCTCCAGGTTCTGCGGCTGGTACAGGCGTTGCTCGAAGTCCTCGTCGCCGCCCTTCCAGTAGGCCACGGTCAGGTGCAGGGTCAGCGGGTGGTCCGGCTCCATATCGATCATGGTGCGGGCGATGGCCAGGGCGGTGAAGGGGTCGTTGGACGGTGCCTTGATGATGGCGTCGCTGCGCAGAACCATGTTGCGGATGATGGTCCACAGCGACAGCGCCACTGCGTTGCCGGCAACGATGTGCAGGGTGCGCGCGCCGAAACAGCGCACTTCCAGTTCGGTACCGTCGAGCAGGCGCTGCTTCACCCAGCCTTCCAGGTAGTTCACGCCCACCGTGGCTTCCGCCATCTCGCGGATCGACTCGCGGGTCAGCAGGTTACGCAAGCCCATGTAGGAGCCGCGGACGATGCTCGGAGTGGTCGGCGCGGTCAGGTAGGACAGCTCGCAGGCTTCCTGCAGGTAGCGGTTGCTGGCGAAGTCCAGGCGCTCGCCGAGGGCGACGCAGTAGTCGAGGATGTCCTCGAAGCTCAGGCTGTACAGGTCAGCCAGCTTCGCCGGGTTGCCCAGTGGCAGGCGGTCGATGTAGCGATGCGCGTCGGGCGTGAGGAAGGTCAGGTCGCCGCCGCGGCCGCCCACTTCGATCAGGTGGTCGGTGATGACTTCGCCACGGATGACCAGGGGCGCGATGGGATTGGTCATGGCTCAGCCCTCCAGGGTGTTGAGGAAGTCCATCGCCTCGCGATGGGACTGTTCGGACGCGGCGCAGGTGATCTTGTCGTCGCCGCCATTCTTCTCGCTGTAGCGCTGGATGGCGCCGACGACGTAGCGGCTCGGGCGGCCACAGGCGCAGGGCGCATCCCACTCGACGGTGACTTCGTCACCGGTGATGAAACCGCCCCAGTGCACGTCAGCGCCCAGGTCGAAGAAGGCCGCGCGGCCAGTCTGCCGCCCCTTGCGCGGCAGCGGCTTGCTGGTTTCGGGGTCGAGCAGGCACGGAATCGCGGTATGCGCGAAGTGGTAGTGGCCGTGCTCGCAACGCAGGTGCGAACCACTGACCACCTCGGACATTGCGTAAGACTCGTACAGCGCCTTCACGCCGGTGAAGCGCATCACCTCCTCGCGCCAGCCCTCGGGCTGGACCACGCCCTTGGCGCCGCCGGTGGTGATGATGTACGACTCGCGGTCGAACACCCCTTCCAATCCGCGCTCCAAGCCCGCCTTGGCCATGTTGTGGAGCAGGTTCCAGGTGCCGCCGATGTAGACCCGCTTGCCCTTCAAGCGGGTGGCGATGTCCTCGAAGAAGGTCGCGAGGTGCTGCGGCATCTCGGCCTGCTGACGGTCGAAGGCCTCTTTCTTGGCCAGCATCTCCGGTGCCACCACCAGGCGGTCGAGGGTGCCCTTGGCATGGGCGGCGCGCAGCTTGGCGCCCAGGTGCAGGACATCGCTGGACAAGGTCGAGGGATAGGCCGGATGGAAGTGCGAGGCATCCGGCAGCAGTACGCGGGTGATCGCGGTCACGCCGCGCAGGTGGCTGAGATAGCCCTTGCCATAGTACGGATAGGCCGTGTGCATTTCCGGCTGCGGCGTCTGCGGGCCTCGCATGTTCCAGGCGAACAGCCGGCGCACTTGAGCCGCCTTTTCGAACTCGCGGGCACTGCATGGCAGGAACGACAGGGTGCCGGAGGTGCCGGAGGTATGGCTGATGATCAGCTGCGGCACCTCGCGATCCATGGTCTCGAACCAGTCGTCGAGCCCCTTGCAAGCGCTGACGTCAGCCGCGAGTATCGCCTCGCCGACCTCCGGGGTGACCAGTTTGGCCAGCCATTTGTTGATCGCGGTGAAGTTGTTCTTCTCCAGCAGCGACGGCGGATAGGACTTGAACACGGTGTGCTCGAACAGCAGCGGGACCAAGTCGTCGAGTTGCTCGATGCGCTCCACGCCTTCGCCGTCGGCGAGCTTCTTCAGCACCGGGATGCGCTCGCGCAGTTCGGCGAAACGGCGCTGGAGGCCGGCGAGCTGGAGCGCGTCGATCTCGGCGCGGGGCATTTGCTCCCAGGTCTGGCGGCAGTGGTTGGCGAGGGCTTCGGGATCGCTGAGCAGCAGCTCCACCCGTTGGTCGATTGTTCTTGTCATGGCGCATGGGTCCTCGATTCACCCGTCCGCGCCAAGGCGCGGAGGACCGGCCGCCCGTCGCGGGCTGCCTTCTTGGTGCAGCCAGTCTAGGGGCGCAAGAGGTTGCGCTGTTCCGGATTCCGGCACCTGCAAATTCAGATTAAATATCTGTTTTAAAAGGATTTTTTAATCTAACTTGATTTGGCTTCCAAATCTTCCGCGGTGAGCAGCGCATGGAGCATGCGCGCCAGCAGTCGCAGGGTGTCGGCTTCAACCAGGTAGTTCGGTCGCTCGATGACCAGCGCCCGCGGCAGCGCGGTCACCGCGTGGTAGGCCAGGAACCCCGCCTTCTCGCGGTCGCGCACCAGCACCTGCGAGGAGAAACGCCGTACCAGCGCCGGAATCGCCTCGGAGGTCCAGAAGCCTTCCGAGCGCACCATTTCCAGACGCATCAGCTCCGCGTGGTAGGCGGCCTTGACGCTCAGGTCGGAGTCCAGCTGCAGCCAGCGATGCAGGTTGGCGAGGCCGGACTGCAGGAGCATTTCGATGCCGTCCAGCAGGGTCGCCGAGACCGGCAGCTTCTCCAGGCTGGTGATCACCTCGCGGCGCGCCTCGCGACGGTAGTCCTCGAAGATCGCCGCGACCAGCGATTCGATGGTCGGGAAGTACTCGTAGATGGAGCTGATGGCGACCCCGGCGTGCTCGGCGAGGCGGTGCACGCTGAGCGCCGCCCTGCCCTCGCGTTCGAGAATCTGCCGGCCGGTGAGCATCAGTGCTTCCACCAGAGCCACCGAACGCGCCTGGCGCGGCCGCTTGCGCTGACGCGCCGGCAATTCGACGCACAGCAACGGCTCTTCCGCCGGTGCAGGGCCGGGGACGTCCCGCGGCGGCTTGCTGCCGGACTTGCGGGTCATGGTGTTTGGAGCGAGGCGGCGTCACCCAGCAGCGACTGGGCGATCAGTCGCTGGTGCCATTCGGTGCTGCCTTCGCAAAGCGGCAACGCGATGGCTTCCCGCGCCAGGCGCTCCACGTCGAAGGCCCTGGCCAGGCCATCGGCACCGTGCAATTGCACGGCGTCGCGGCAGACCCGCACGGCCATCTCCCCGGCGTACCACTTCGCCATGGCAACCTGCAGGTCGCAGGCCTGGCCGTCATCCAGCAGCTCATAGGCGCGCAGGCAGAGCAGCCGCGCCGCGTCCACCAGCGTAGCCATCTGAGCCAGCGGCGCCGCCAAAGTCATTGAGGCGTCCTCGCGGCGTCCGGCGCACTCCAGACATAGATCCAGCGCCGCGCGCATCAGGCCGACGCCAAGCAGGCCGGTGTCGATGCGTGCCGCCGTCAGCGCCCGCAGGCTGTCCCGCAGCTCGGCGCCCAGCAACTGGCTGGCCGGCACCCGCGTGCCGCTAAAGCAAATTTGCGCAGTGGAATGCGAGTTCAACGCGATCCGCTCGCTGTTGCGCGCCACGAACCCGTGGGCACGGCGCTCCACCAGCAGGTGAATGCAGCTGCCGTCCTCGATACGAGCCGCAAGCACGACAAAGTCGGCGTAGCGCCCATTGGCCACCCAGGCCTGCTCACCATCGAGGACGAACTCGTCGCCTTCCCGGCGAGCGGTCACCGTGCCAGCAGTCTCCGCCTCATCGAGGCAGAAGGCGCCGAAGCCCCGTCCGCTGAGGATGTCGGGCAGATATCGCTCACCGGCTGCCGCCTGTTGAGGCGGCAGTGCGGCCAGGAAAGCGGCGATGGCCTTGTTGGTCTTCACGCACAAGGCGACGTCCGCCGAAACCCTGGCCAGCTCCTCGAAGAGCATCGCCTCAGTATGCCGCGCCAGGCCCAGGCCGCCCTGCTCCTCGCTGAGGCTGGCGCCGGGCAGTCCGAACTCGGCAAGACCCTGGGTCAGCTCGCGCATATGCCCCTTGGGGATCGGCCGATCACGGGATTCCCGGACCACCGGCAGCACCTCGCGCTGGAGGAAGGTGCGAAAGCTCGCTACCGCCAGGCGCTGCGCGTCGTTCGGCATGTCGTTGTGCATGTCCTTTCTCCCGTCCCCGTTACGCCGGAGCCACTCGTAGCAGCGGCGATCGTGCAAGCCTATGCCGCGCACGCGGCAGAGCGCCTCCCCCCACGGGGAGGGGTAAGCCTTATGCCAGGTTGCGCGAGATGATGAGCTTCTGGATGTGGCTGGTGCCTTCATAGATCTTGGTCACCCGCACATCGCGGCAGTAGCGCTCCACCGGGAAATCGGCGAGGTAGCCATAGCCGCCGTGGACCTGCAGCGCGTCGGAGCACACCTGCTCGGCCATCTCGCTGGCGAACAGCTTGGCCATCGAGGCTTCCTTGGCGCATGGCACCTCGGCCTCGCACAGGCGCGCGGCGTGCAGCAGGAACTGGCGCGAAAGCTCCACGCGGGTCGCCATGTCAGCCAGGTCGAAGGCCACGCCTTGCAGCTGGATGATCGGCGCGCCGTAGGCTTCACGCTCCTTGGCGTACTTCACCGCGGCATCCAGCGCGGCTCGGGCCGTACCGGTAGCCACTGCGGCGATGGCCACGCGCCCTTCGGACAGCGAACCCATCACGGCGCGGTAGCCGCTGCCCTCCTCGCCCAGCAGGTTATTGGCCGGGATCCGGCAGTCGTCCAGCTGGATCTGCGCAACGTGCGCCGAGCGCTGGCCCATCTTGTGCTCCACGCAGGCCACCACGTAGCCAGGATGCTCCTGCGGGTCGACGATCAGCAGGCTGCTGCCGCGCTTGCCGGCATTCTTGTCGGTCACCGCCAGCACCAGGCCGACCCCGGCCTCGCTGCCGTTGGAGATGAATTGCTTGCTGCCGTTGAGCACGTAGCTGTCGCCGTCGCGGCGCGCGCTGGTCCGGAAGGCGCCGGTGTCCGAGCCAGCATGCGGCTCGCTGAGCAGGAAGGCGCCGATGCGGCTGCCGTCGGCGATGCCCGGAAGGTATTTGCGCTTCTGTTCCTCGTTACCCAGGCGGGCGATGGCCATGCCCACCGAGTTGTGCACGTGGATCAGGGTGGCGAAGCCGGTGTCGGCGGCAGCGAATTCCTCGATGGCCAGGCAGTACTCGACGAAGCTGGTGCCCGAGCCGCCGTACTCTTCGGGCACCAGCATGCCCAGGAAGCCCTGCTCGGCCACGGCTTGCAGTTCGGCGCGCGGCCAGGCGGCGGTGCGGTCGCGCTCGGCGGCGGTGGGTGCCACCACTTCGGCGGCGACCTTGCGCGCCGAGTCGCGGATCAGCAGTTCCTGCTCGCTCAGGAAGACAGCGGATGTATCGGTCATGGTGCTTACCTCGAAATCAGCGTGAATCGTCAGGAATGCCGGCGCGCAAGGGCGCCGCCGGCAGGATGGTCAAACGCAACGGGCTATCGGTTGATCGTGCCGTTCAGCCTGCACCGGCGAGGCCGCGACGCGGCGGCCGGGCTCGCCGCGGCCGCGCAGCAGGAAGTGCGAGAGCGCGGGGATCAGAACCAGGGCGCCGAGCATGTTCCAGACGAACATGAAGGTCAGCAGGATGCCCATGTCGGCCTGGAACTTGATCGGCGACCAGGCCCAGGTGACGACACCGGCGGCCAGGGTGACGCCGACCAGCGCCACCACCTTGCCGGTGAAGCGCAGGGCTTCGCGGTAGGCTTCGGCCAGGCTCGCACCGTTGCGCTGGCTGGCCAGCTGGATGCTCAGCAGGTAGAGCGCGTAGTCGACGCCAATGCCGACGCCCAGCGCGATCACCGGCAGTGTGGCGACTTTCACGCCGATGCCCAGCAGTACCATCAGCGCCTCGCAAAGCACCGAAGTGATCACCAGCGGCACGACCGCGACTATCACCGCGCGCCAGCTGCGGAAGGTGATGAAGCACAGCACCACCACAGCCGCGTAGACGTACAGCAACATGCTGAAGTTGGCCTTCTCCACCACGATGTTGGTCGCCGCCTCTATGCCGGCGGTGCCGGCAGCGAGAAGGAACTGGCGCTCCGGCGTGCTGTGCTCGTCGGCGAAGCGCGAGGCCGCATCGACCACCCGCTCCAGCGTGTCGGCCTTGTGGTCGGCGAGGTAGGCCACCACCGGCATGATCGAGCACTCAGTGTTGAACAGCTCGGGGTTGGTGGTGCTCGCGGTACGCGCTGCGTAGTTGAGCACGTCCTGGTTCGGCGACAGGGTCAGCCACTTGTTGCTGCCCTCGTAGGAACCGGCGGTGATCTTGCGCACGGCGTCGGCCAGCGAAACGGTGCTCTGCACGCCCGGCACCTGCTGCAGGGTCCAGCCCAGACGGTCGACCTCGATCAGCGTCCTGTAGTCCAGGCAGCCCTCGGCGGGCGTCTTGACGATCACCGCGAACTGGTCGCTGGAGAGTGTGTACTTGCCGGTGATGTAGGCGTTGTCCAGGTTGTAGCGCGAATGCGGGCGCAACTCGGAAGCGCCGGCGTCCAGGTCGCCGATCTTCAGGTGCGTGCTCACCGCGAAGCCGCCCGCCGCCAGCACGGCCGCACCGGCCAGCAGCAGCGTGGCCCAGCGCCGCTCGGTTAAGCGCTCCAGCAGTGTCCAGACACCGCCGATCTCGCGCTGCTCGGCACGCAGGCTGCGTGCGGCGGCGTGGGGGCTGACGCCGGTGTAGGACAACATCACCGGCAGCAGGATCAGGTTGGTGAACACCAGCAGCGCGACGCCGATGGACGCGGTGATCGCCAGGTCCTTGATCACCGGAATATCGATCAGCATGAGCACGGCGAAGCCCACGGCGTCGGCGGCCAGCGCGGTCAGACCGGCAAGGAACAGGCGGCGGAACGTATAGCGCGCCGCCACCAGGCGGTGAGTGCCGCGACCGATGTCCTGCATGATGCCGTTCATCTTCTGCGCGCCGTGCGACACGCCGATGGCGAAGACCAGGAACGGCACCAGGATCGAATACGGGTCCAGCTCGTAGCCCAGCAGCGCGATCAGCCCCAGCTGCCAGAGCACCGCGGCGCACGAGCAGCCCAGCACCAGCAGCGTGCTGCGCAGGCAGCGGGTCCAGGCGAAGATGATCGCCGCGGCGATGGCCGCAGCCACAGCGAAGTAGAGGATCATCTGGCTGAGGCCGTCGAGCAGGTCGCCGACTACCTTGGAGAAGCCGACAATGTGCACCTGGATGTCGGCGCTGCCTTGGGCGCCGGCGTACTTGGCGCGAATCGCTTCGAGGCGCTTGGACAGTTCCCAGTAGTCGATGGCCTTGCCGCTCTCGGCATCCCTGTCCAGCAGCGGGACGAACACCATGCTCGAGCGGTAGTCGCTGCCGATCAGGTTGCCCAGCAGCTGCGCGCGGCCTATGTTCTGCCGCAGTTGCTCGATGTTGGCGGGCGAGCCGGAATAGTTGTCCGGCATCACCGGGCCGCCGGCGAACCCCTCTTCGGTGACCTCGTTCCAGCGCACCACCGGCATCCACAACGATTTCACGTTGGCACGGTCGACGCCCGGGGTCAGGAAAAGGTCGTCATTTATGTGCTTGAGCACCTGCAGGTAAGCCGGGTCGAAGATGTCGCCCTTGCGATTCTCGACCACCACCCGCACCGCGTTGCCCAGGCCCTTGAGCTCGTCGCGGTTAGCCAGGAAGTTGCGGATGTACTGCTGGTTGTGCGGGATGGTCTTCTCGAAGGCGGCGTTGAGCGTCAGCCCGCGCGTTTGCCAGCCGAGCAGCCCGCTGACGAGCACGCAAAGCAGCACGACCAGCAGTCGATTGTTGAAGATCAGGCGCTCCAGGCGGCTGCCCGAAGCGTGGTCGAAATCCCGCAGGTCGCTGATTCTCAGCAGCTTGTCGGTGGAATTGGTCGCAGTCATCACGTTACCCCGAATACCTTTGTTCTCACTGCGCGCGCTCTAGGCGCACACCACCGATGCCAGCCAACGCGACGCCCGCCTGCGGCGCCGGCGCCACCGCGAAGTTCGGCGCGACGCGGGCCAGCTTCACGCGCTGGAAGGTTGCTCCGCCATCGCGGGAGTGCAGCAGTTCGCCGGCCTGGCTGGCTAGCACGATGGTGCCGTCGGCGAGCACCGCGCCACTGGTGAGGCCGGCGTCGGTGCCGGTCTCGACCTTGTGCCAGCTAGCACCGCCGTCGATGCTGCGGTAGGCGTTGCCGCGCAAGCCGTAGACCAGCACCGCATCGGCACTGCCGACCAGGCCGAAGAGCGTGCCCTGGTAGGGAAACTCCAGCGGTAGGAAGCGTTGCGTCGCGGCGTCGAACTTCAGCACTAGGCCCTGCTCGCCGACCACGAACAGCGTGCCCATCGCCGGGCGCATGGCGTACAGGTGCATGCCGCGAGGGTTGGCGACGTACTCTAGCCAAGGCGTCCAGTGCTGGCCGCCATCGCTTGTGCGCAGGATCAGGTTGAAGGCGCCTAGGGCATAGCCGTTGCGCTCGTCCTCGAACCACACGTCGAGCAGCGGCTTGTCGGCGCCCTGCGCCACGGCGGCCTCGGCGTCACGCTGCAGGCGCGCGGCCTCCGGATCGGCGGGATCGGCTGGGTGGCCGTACTGGCGCATCAGCAGATCGGCGATCTGTGGACCGTCCAACTGCCGGCTCCAAGTGCGGCCGCCATCGTCGCTGTGCAGGATCACGCCCTCGTGGCCTACCGCCCAGCCCTGGCTGGAACTGGGAAAGGCCAGAGCGGTCAGGTCCGAGCTCACCGGCACCTGTGCTTGGTTCCAGTGTTGGCCGTCGTCCGAATACAGGATGTGGCCACGCTGACCAGCGGCAACCAGGCGCTGGCCGGCCAGCACCAGGGCGTTGAGCGGTACGCGAGCGGCCATCGGCGACTGCACGGCCGGCTGCGCGAGCGGCGGAACGAAGGTCGGCTGCGCCTGCACCTGGCCTGCCAGGACGGCCAGGCCGAGCGCCAGCGGCGCCGCGAAAGTGATTCTGAACATCGATTGCCCTCACATCGAATTCGCCTCGGCTGCCGGCCAGCTCATGGCAGGACGGCGGGAATGCCGAGGTTGGCAATAGCGAAAGGAGGCGTGTGTCCGCCTCCTTCGCCATCCGGGCGCAGCGTGTGGCGACGAAAGCCTTGCGTCGCCACGCGGCCCGGACCAGCGCTTAGATGCTGGTTTTGAAGGTGAAGTAGACGGCGCCGCGGTCCTCGAGCAGCGCCTGGCTGCCGTTGGGGGTGAGCGCCGCACCGCTGGCGTTCTTCGAGTAGTCGCCGAAGTAGTCGACATACTTCAGGTCGAAGCGGTAGCGGCTGTATAGGTCCAGGCCCAAGCCCGCGGCGTAGCTGCCGGCGTCCTCGCTGCCGCCTAGGGCGACTGCTGAGTTGCCGTTCAGACCTACCGAGTAACTGACCGGCATCGACAGGTCGCCGCCGGGGAACACCTGGTACCAGGTTGGCGTGAAGTTCACCGCCATGGTGTAGGCGTTGCGGTCGACGGCATCGATGTTGGTGGACACCGAACGGTACTTAGAGCTGCCCTTGAACAGGTTCATCGGGTCGGAGCTCACCGAGACCCAGTGGCTCCAGGTCAGTTCGGTGGCCCAGGTCGCGGAATCGAACAGCGGGTTGGAGCTGATCGAGCCGAGGGCGTTGACCACACCGTGCAGGGTGTCACCACGGGCGCCGAGGATGTCGCCGTCATCCGGCAGCGCCTTGGAGGAAGTGACCACCGCCGCACTGCTGGCCAGCGGCATGTTGTGGCGGTAGTTCAGGTCCGCGCCGAAGCTGATGCCGGCCACCTCTTTCGACAGGCTGATGCCGTACATGTCGATGTCCGAGGCGTAGTTCATGAAGTACTGCGGCTGCTTGGCCTGCAACAGAATGACCTGCGGGACGGTGTCGGAGAAGTTGCGCACGTAGAAGCCGAGAGTGCCGTCGAGCCATTCCGGGCTCCAGCGCGCCATCAGGCCCCAGTCGCCGACATCCTTGGGCTCGATGTCGTCGCCATGCGTGGCACGCAGTTTCGGGCTGAGGATGTAGGACTCGCCGCCCTGCAGATAGATGTCGGAGAAGCCCAGGTAGGAACCCGACTCCGGCACGCGCGTGGGGCGCCATTCGAGGAAGTACTGCGCACCGAAGGACCACTCGGGCGTGGCCTGGAACTGCGCCGAAAGCTGCGTGCGCGGGATGTACAGTTCCTTCGCCTCGATACCCGGCAGGGCCAGCGCCTTGCCCTGGTCGAGCGGGGCCTGGCCATAGGAAATGCCATTGATCGCGCCGCTGCCCAGCAACGACTCGCCCCAGTTCACGGTATGCCGACCGGCACGCAGCTGCAGCGGCGAGTCACCCAGGTTGAAGGTGCCGAAGACGAAGGCGTCGAGGATCTCGCCCGACGGACCTTCGTAGTAGCGGTTGGCGTAGCGGCTCAGGCCCAGGGCCGGCTTGCCGTCGCTGCCCAGGTGGTTCGACGTCGCCAGGCTGTCGTTGTCCAGCCCACCGGAATAGGCGTCGTCGTACCAGAGCGCGGCACTCATGCGGGCACCGTACTTGTCCTTGTAGACCAGGTCGGACTCGCTGAGGATGTCCAGGCGGTTGTTGACGATGCTGTTCTTCTTGAAGTTGCGATCGCCGTCGTCGTAGTTCGGGTTCTTCAGGATCGGAGTGCTCTGGTTCTCGACCCGCTTGCCCAGGTTGTAGCGGAAGGTGTTGTCGAAGCGTAGCTTCAGATCGTCGTTACCGGTGTCGATCTCGACGGCATGCGCGGTGCTCCAACTCATTGCGCACACCATCAGGATGCTCGTGCTCAGCTTGTGTGGAACGGGTCGACTCTGCTTCATCTTGTTCTTCTTGTTCGCCATTTTTTTCCTCTCTCCCCTCGATTAACCAAGGCTCGGGCCGACGGCACCGAACCAGGAAGAAGCTCAATCAGTGATCGAGTGGGGCAAGGGTGCAGCGACGACCCGATTCTCTCCCCCCTATTAAATGGGGGCGTCCCCCCCTCCCTACCGGGCGAAACTCGTCACATGGCCGGCTTGCCAGCCCGCTTTGGAGGATCCGCAATGAACAAAGAGTTCGCCCCGCTTGCCGCCGATGACGCACTGTGCTTTCCCTGTGGCAGCCCGCCCGCCATCGGCGAGTGGTGTGAGGTGGCTCCGGGCGTGCACTGGACCTGCATGCCGCTGCCAATCTACGTTCCGACCATCAATCTGTGGCTGCTCGAAGACGGCCCTGGCGTCGCCGTGGTGGACACCGGAATCAACAGCAACGACACCCGCCAGGCCTGGGAGCGATTGTTCGACGGAGTACTACGTGGCAGGCCGGTGACTCGCGTGCTAGGAACGCATATGCACCTGGATCACATCGGTCTGGCTGGCTGGCTTGGCGAGCGCTTCGCCTGCCGTCTATGGATGACGCGCCTGGAGTACCTGCAATGCCGGATGCTTGCAGGCGATAGCGGCCTCGGCCCCTCCAAGGAAACCCAGGCGTTCCTCCAGCGCGCCGGCTGGAGCGAAGCCGCGCTTGCGCTGAACCGGGAGCGCGCCAACACTTTCGGCCATATGCTCTGGCCGCTTCCGGAGAGCTTCCGCCGCGTGAGCGATGGCGAGCGCCTGCGTATTGGTGAGCACGAATGGGAAGTCGTGGTTGGGGCAGGCCATTCGCCGGAACACGCTTGTCTTTACGAAGCCAAACGCAAGCTGCTGATATCCGGCGACCAAGTGCTGCCGCAGATCTCCTCCAATATTTCGGTACATCCCGGCGAGCCGGATGCCGACCCCATCAGCGATTGGCTCGATTCGCTGGCCATGCTGCGCGAACGCGTCAGCGACGAGGTGCTGGTGCTACCGGCACATGGCGAACCCTTCCGCGGCCTGCATGCGCGCCTGGCCCAGCTGGAGTCCAGCCTGCAACGCGCGCTCGATCGGGTGCGTCGAGGACTGGATCGTCCAAGGCGAGCGGTAGATGTCTTCGAGCTGCTCTTCGCCCGGCAGATCCCAGCCAACGACATCGGCCTGATGGGCCTCGCCACCGGCGAAAGCCTCGCGCATCTGAATCACCTGCAGCAGCGCGGCGAACTATGTACGGAAACCGATCAGCACGGCGTCGTCTGGTATCGATTGACTCCCCGGGTCACCGAATCGCTGGTTCGAGATAACGAACAAGGATGAGCAACCCCGAACCCGGGTCTCTCGACACCTCTGCCTACGCCCAGGCGATCCCGACGCGCCGCCCGATGACGATGCCACCGGCATTGCTCCAGGCGCTAAGGAAACTGTCTGCTGCAATAGAGCCTACCTAGGCCAACGAAAACGGCGCCTCGCGGCGCCGTCCGGGCGAAACAGCCCGCCCCCAGAACATCGGGATACAGGCCATTCAGGCCTGTGTCAGCGGGTGCCGCACTGGATATCGAGGGTCAGCGCGTTCAAGTAGGGGTTCTCGGCCACGTGACGGACCAACGCGGCGAACTCGCTCGGCTGCCCCATGCGCCGCGGGAACAGCAGACTGCTGACAATGCTCTCGGAGACCTTCGCCGGCATACCGGCCGACATGCCGGACTCGAACAGCCCCGGCGCCAACGTCACCACGCGGATGCCGTGCTCGGCCAGGTCGCGGGCGATCGGAAGGGTCATGCCGATCACCCCAGCCTTGCTCGCACTGTAGGCCGCCTGGCCCATCTGCCCTTCGCGGGCAGCGCCGGATGCGGTGTTGATGATCACCCCACGCTCGCCAGTGTCCTCGGGCTGGTTGGCGGTCATCGCTAGGGCAGCGTAGCGAATGATGTTGAAGGTGCCGGTCAAATTGACCGCCAGCACGCGGCTCCACAGGTCGCTGGGGAACGGCTGGCCCTTGGAGAGGGTTTTGCACGGGCCGAGGATGCCGGCGCAGTTGACCGCGACATGGATGGCGCCAAACTCGGCGACCACGGTGTCGATCGCCGACTTGACGCTCTCCTCGCTGGAAACGTCCACACTGATGCCGCGGACGCCCTCTCCCAGCGCCTCGTTCAGGCGAGCCTGGTCGAGATCCAGGCCCACCACACGTGCACCTGCAGTGGCCAACGCCCTGCAGGTGGCCAGCCCGAGCCCAGAAGCAGCCCCAGTGACGATCGCTACCTTGTTGTCCAGCTTCATGCGCTTGTTTCTCCTACGCTTACCCATTGAATGGGCGCCCAATGGGCGCGGATCAACGAGCATAAGCAGGGTGTTTTCGGCGCGTCCCCTCCCCTTGCGGACGCCTGCCAACGCCTCGGAAGTGCGCTGTATTAGAGGTTCTTGACGCACTTTTGGCACTCCAGTACGGTCACTCGAATAGCCGTTTTCATGCCTGCCCGCGAATGCCGCCGAGTTCCGTTCGCGCTCCCGGCCACTAGTATTTCCAGGGAAAAAATGACAATTAATCCCGCCCGCCACCTGGCTTCGACCAAGTTTTCGCCGCCGCGCATCGGTACCAAGCACGTGCCGCGCAACAACTTGATCGCTCAGCTGGACCAGATGCACGAATGCCGGCTCGCGCTGATCACCGGCGCCGCCGGCTACGGCAAGACGACCCTGCTCGCGCAATGGCGTCAGGACCGCCTGAAGGCCGGCGCGGAAGTCGCCTGGATATCGCTGACGAGCGACGACAAGGGCTATGCTCCGTTCTGCACGGCGCTCATCGAGGCCCTGCGCCGCCTGGGCATCGCCCTGGACTTCGACCTGCTGCAGGAGGACGGCACGGCCTCGGCAATGGACGCCATGGTCGCCGCCGTTGTCGAGGGCGCGGAAAACCTGTCGAAGGAGCTCTACCTGATCCTCGACGACTACCACCACGTCGAGGTACCGCTGGCCCACAAGCTGATCCAGAAACTGCTCGACCATGGGCCGGGCAACCTGCACCTGGTGATCGCCTCTCGGGTAGCACCGCCGCTGAGCCTGTCGCGGCTGCGGGTGATGCAACAGGTTGTGGAGATCGAGAGTGTCACCCTGCCGTTCGACGCCACCGAAACCCGCGCCTTCATCGAGGAGAACCTGGGGCGAGACAAGCTCAACGCCGACGAACTGAGTCTGATCCATGAGCTGACCAGCGGCTGGCCGTCCTGCCTGCAGCTAATCGTGATCATGCTGAAGAACCGCCCGGACTCTCGCGCCATCCTCCACGACTTGGTCTGGCGTTCCAGCGACCTGCAGACCTACCTTAGCGAGGAAGTGGTGGAGCACTTACCGGCCGAACTCGTTGCGTTCGCCGAGGCGCTTTCGATCTTCCGCCGCTTCAACGCCCCCATGGCCAAAGCGGTCACTGACAGCGAAGAGGCCGGCAGGCTGATCAAGCGCATGGAAGACGAAAACCTGCTGATCTACCGGGTCGACTCGGATGATCGCCTGCCCTGGTACCGCTTCCACCCGCTGTTCGGCGAATTTCTCACCAGCCGCCTGGCACGCCACGGTGGCGACCTGCAGCAGTTGCACCGGCGCGGCGCGCGCTGGTTTGCCGAGCATCGCTGCCTGACCGAGGCGCTACGCCACGCCAGCCTGGGCGAGGACATCGACTTCGCCACCCAGGTCATTGAGCGTTCCGCGCCAGCCACCTGGAGCCTGGAATACCTGAGCCCGACGCTGCACTTGCTGGAGCGCCTGCCAGAGGACGTGCTGTTCCGCCACCAGCGCCTGCTCTTCCTTGCCTGCCTGACTGTGTCACTGACATCCCGTCCGGCGCGGGCGAAGGCCTGGCTGCAGCATCTACAGAACAGCGACCTGCGAGCCCATCCGGACATCGCCAGCGGCCTCCCGCTGATTCGTGGCGCAATCGCCGTGCAGGACGACGACACCGAACTGGCCATTGAAGTGCTCGAACCGGTACGCGATGCCAGCCTGGAAAACCCATTCCTGCGCTATGTGCTGCTGCTCGCCCTGACGGTCGCCTACACAGCTGCCGGGCGCTACGCCGATGCCCGCCGCCTGCACGACCAATACCCCATTCCGCCGGAGGACCGCGGTAACGACACGGCGATGGTTGCCGAGTTCACCAACACCACCAACCTGATCGCCGCCGGCTATGTCCGCGAGTTCGCGACGGTCGCCTCGCAGTTGCTCGAACATGCCACCCGCGAGGGCGGCAGCCGCTCCATCTGCGCGAACCTGTGCGCCAGCGCCCTGACCGAGGCCTTCTACGAACTCGACCGCATCGACGACTCCCGCGAGACCATCGCCAACCGTTTCGGCCTGCTGCACTCCTCGGTGCCGGACGTGATAGTGCGCACCAACCTCACCCGCGTCCGCCTCGACTTGTTGCAGAAAGGCACCGAGGCCGCACTGAGCTTCCTCGAACAGCAGATCGCCCATCTGCGCTGCCTCGGCCAGGTCCGCCCTGTGGCCCACCTAGTGGCCGAACAGATTCGCGTGCTGCTGCTCAAGGGTAGCCGCAACCGCGCCGGCGAACTGCTGGAAACCCTCGATGACCTGGTGCGCCGGCACGCGAGCGAGCGTGGCGCCCGCGCCGAGTTGCCGGCGATCGCCGCGCTCGCCCGCGCCCGCTACCTGAAGACAGAGGATTCGACACAGACGCTTGCCCAGCTGCAGATCGTCCGAGCGTATGCGCAAGCGTTCGACCGCGGCCGCCTGCTGACACTCGTCGAGCTGCTCACCGCCTCCGCCCTAGACGACCTCAAGCGTCCAGAGGAAGCAATGCAGCACCTGCGCCAGGCGGTAACCGCCGGACAACGCTTCGGCCTAGTCCGGACCTTCATCGACGAAGGCGCACTGTCGGAGAAGCTGCTCGCTCGCCTGGTCGAAGAACAGGCCGTCGAGGGCGAAGTGCTGGCCTACGCCGAGGAGCTGCTCGGCAAGCTCAACGATCCGTTCGCCGTCAACGCCAGCCAGCCGCGCACGCGCCGCGTCCAGCCGGCTAAGACCCAGGCGGTGCTGACCAAGCGCGAGATCGAGATCCTCGCTCTGGTGGCCCAGGCCATGTCGAGCAAACGCATCGCACTTACCCTGGACATCACCCTGGAAACGGTGAAGTGGAACCTGCGCAACATCTTCGCCAAGCTTGGCGTCTCCAGCCGCTACGACGCCATGGTCTGGGCGAAGAACCACAACCTAATCGACTAGCGCCGCCTCTCGCCTGCGTCGTGCCATGATGGGTGCGACGCTCCTGATGCCAATACGCCCAACCACGCTCGCATCCCCGTACCCCCACTCCATTCAAATTGCGTCGAGGCTCCTGGCATCCGCTCTGCTGGCGGGCCACACGGCATGACCGTCCGATGTGGGATGAGCCAATAGACGAGGTGGCGAAGCGCAAGAGCATGACCTGGATGGCGCTGGGCCTGTCCCTCTTGTTGCCAACGGCAACGGTACGGGCGGCGTCAGCATCTGGCTGCCTAGCGCGCTTAGCACCCTGGCCGCCGTGCCGGCAGAACCGGGTTGGAGCTTTCTTTTAATCTACTACCACGCAAGTGCCGACATCGGTGCCGACCAGCCTGGAGGGCACCAGCGATCTCTTTGTCGCCTGCACGCTGAAATGGAACCGCAGCGAGCACAACTTCATGGTCTATAGCATGGGCAACTTGCCGACCGGCGCCTACGACCCAAATCGCCTGGTCAACCTGGGGCTGGGCCATACCTCACCGGGCGCCGGCGGCGTCAACACCAACTTCAACAAGGACAATGAGCTCTCCTTGGTGGCCGGCACGACCTACAAACGGGAAAACACCGACACGCACTATCAGAGCGGTATTGACGCCACCTAGACTGGAGCGCCTCGCACTTCGTCACCCCGCACACTCACCTCGGCCTGGTCGGCTACCTCTACCGTCAAGTCACCGGCGACTCCGTCCGCGGCGCGGTGCTCGGCGACTTCAAGTCCCAGGTCTGCGCCGTGGGGCCGCAGGTTGGGCACTTCCTCAAGGTGTGCAAGGACAGCTGGTACGCAAACCTAAAGGGCTACTACGAGTTCGACGCCAACAACCGCGCGGAAGGCTAGAACGCCTAGAGAGAAGCAAAGATGTCCGCTATGGGTCGGTAGCTGCCTCTCCTCAGAGGCAGCAATCGGCCAGGAGCGGACATCCACAAAGACAAGTTGAGCAGCAGGAGAATGTCGATTCAGGCTCGTCTCGCTGCCATGGCGTAGCGGTTTCATCCAAGCTCTCGGAGCGTTCCGACCTTACAAGAAACCGGTGCGCCAGCCACAAGGACATCATGACTTGGCTGATGCCCGGTTGCGCATCGCGTAGCCGGGCATCTTTAACCTAGGTTTGCCCTCGATTCGACTGAGACAATCCTGCCCGCTACGGAGATTGCGTTTCAGATCACCCATGTTTCGAACCCATGGACCACCGCAGTGCCTTACCATCAGGATCCCAATGAGTCGCAGCACGGTGGTCAGCGCAATCGGATGCTCCGAACAGACGTTCGCCTCCTCCTCCGGAATAGCCCACACCGAAGATAGAGAACCAATCCAGCATCGCCGTCGGGTTGGCACGGGTGCAGCCCGGCTGGTGTATGACCAGAAGCTACACAATTTTGCCCAACCTGCTCGGTATCTTCTGATAACGGCGAAGGCCCACCACCCTCACCGCGGTTCATTGCACCGCAGACAGCCATCCTAGAAGGCGTACTCCGCCCCCACACTCAGGCTGCGCCCGTTGCCACTGAGGAAGGTCGGCTGGCTGGCATCGGCACGGTTGCGGATCACATAGCTGCTGGCGTAGGTCTTGTCCGCCAGGTTGTCGCCCTGCACGTAGACGCTCAGTCCTTCGCGGGCCTTATAGCTGGCCTTGAGCCCCCAGAGCGCGTAGGAATCCTGATAGTTGTTGCGGGTGTTGGCGTGGTCGGTCGGAGTGTCCTGCGGCAGCCAGCGCAGGTTCGGTCCGACGCTCCAAAGCCCGCGCCGGTAGAGCAGCTCCGCCGCCCAGAGCTGACGCGGCACGCCGGCGATCTGGTTGCCCTGGAACTCGCCGCCACGGAAACGGAAGTCGCTGAAGGTCCAGGCCACTCGGTAGGCCAGGTCGCCGCCGATGCTGGCCGAGGTCGGCAGCAGGCCGTTCAGCCCCGCTTCGACACCGCGGTGGCGGGTACGTGATCCGTAGTTGTAGGTTCCCACCTTCACCCCGTAGGAGTCGCTGGTGGAGATCAGTTCGTCTTCCACGTCGCTCTGGTACAGCGTCAGGCTCCAGTCGGTCTGGGCGACGCGTCCGGTACCGCCGATCTCATACGTGGTAGCGCGTTGCACGTCGAGGTTGACCAGTTGCGCTTGTGCCGCTGCGGGGGCCACGGGAGAGACTTCGGCGGAAATGATTTCCCAGAATGTCGGCGCTTCATGACTGCGGCTGATGTTGGCGTACCAGCGCAGGTCAGGGCTCGGCGTCCAGTTCAGGCCGATCTTCGGCGTTGCAAAGTTCCAGCCCTGATCGAGGTGACCGGCGCCGTCACGCGAGTCCGCATCGCGGCGGACATCGCTCCACTTCACCTCGGTGACCAGTGTCCAGTCCGGCGCCAGGTGCCAGTCCACGCCGAGCAGCAGATCCAGGTTTGACGCCTCCAGGCCGAAGTTGCCGAAGCGCTGCATGCGGCTGCCGTTCTGCGGATTGTTGGCATACAGCTCGCGCGTCATGTCGCTGTAGGACCAACTGGCGCCCAGGCGATAGCCGAACAGGCGCTGTTCGCCTTCGAAAAGCCATTGCGCGCCGAGAGTATCGCTGTCGGTCAGGGTGTGGCTGAGCGGGTCGGTGAAGTCGTCCCGGGTGTTCTGCCCGTAGACGCCGAAGCTCTGCTGCCAGCCCGCACCGCTCCACTGCGTACGGTTGGCCAGGCGCAGTTGTTGGGTGTCGCGGTGCGGATCGCGCTTGTAGATGTTCAGCAGGCGGTCCTGCGGGGTGTTGCCGTCGCCCAGCACGCTGCGTGGATCATCCTTCAAGCGCGCCTTGGTGATGACGTTGGGGATCTCGAAGGTCAGGTCGCTGTAGGACAGGTAGCTGCGGTTCTGAACGCCGTTGCCCAGGTCTAGGCCGACGTTGCTCTGCACCACCGTGCGATGGGAAGCGGAGTGATGGCGATAGCCATCGTACTCGTCATGGCTGACGCTCACCCGCGCATCGTGCCCGCCTCCATCCAGCCCGGCGGCGGCCTGCAAGCCCTGGCGGCCGAAACTGCCGGTCTCCAGTCGGACGCGTCCGGCTTCGTCGGCGCCAGTCAGCGAGTTGAACTCCAGTTCGCCACCCAGGGCAGTCGCACCGGGGCTGCCGGCGTTTGCACCGCGTCGGGCGCTGATCCACGAGGCGTTGCGCGGCTCCAGCAGACCGATGATGAAGGAGCCATCCGCCTCGTTGAGCGGCAGGCCGTCCTGCAACAACAGCACGCCGCGGTTGACCGGGTTGCTCTGGATACCCGAGCCGCGAATATTCAGGCGCGGCTGATCGGTGCCGCCGAAGAAGTCCTGGATCACCAGGCCGGGCTGGTAGTCCAGCGCGTCGCGCAGGGTCGCCAGGCGCGTCTCCTGCTGCGGCTCGGCGAGATTGGTTCCGCCGGGCACGCGGGCCAGGCGCTCGCTTTCGGTCTGCGCCGAAACGCTGACCGGCGCGGGGCTTTTCCCGCTGACCTGCATCGGCTCCAGTTCGATGCGATCTTCCGCCAACGCCGCCACCGGCAGCAGGCCGAGGGCCAGCAGGGGAAATGAGATTTTCGAAGGGAAGTGGCGTTTGGGGGACAAGCAACGACTCATGACAAGCTCCGTCTGCACGAAATCTGGCTTACCAGCTCAGGTAGAACATGCCCTTGGCCAGCAGCACGATGCCGACCATGTGGCT
>NZ_JACVBG010000007.1:0-2818 GCF_014852215.1 Pseudomonas sp. PDM19
ATTTGCGGTTCACACGAACTTTCGGTTCGTTACGTCTTCACCGTACAACACGCAAATTGTTTGGGTGTTATATGGTCAAGCCTCACGGGCAATTAGTATCGGTTAGCTCAACGCCTCACAGCGCTTACACACCCGACCTATCAACGTCGTAGTCTTCGACGGCCCTTTAGGGGAATCAAGTTCCCAGTGAGATCTCATCTTGAGGCTAGTTTCCCGCTTAGATGCTTTCAGCGGTTATCTATTCCGAACATAGCTACCCGGCAATGCCACTGGCGTGACAACCGGAACACCAGAGGTTCGTCCACTCCGGTCCTCTCGTACTAGGAGCAGCCCCTCTCAAATCTCAAACGTCCACGGCAGATAGGGACCGAACTGTCTCACGACGTTCTAAACCCAGCTCGCGTACCACTTTAAATGGCGAACAGCCATACCCTTGGGACCGGCTTCAGCCCCAGGATGTGATGAGCCGACATCGAGGTGCCAAACACCGCCGTCGATATGAACTCTTGGGCGGTATCAGCCTGTTATCCCCGGAGTACCTTTTATCCGTTGAGCGATGGCCCTTCCATACAGAACCACCGGATCACTAAGACCTACTTTCGTACCTGCTCGACGTGTCTGTCTCGCAGTCAAGCGCGCTTTTGCCTTTATACTCTACGACCGATTTCCGACCGGTCTGAGCGCACCTTCGTACTCCTCCGTTACTCTTTAGGAGGAGACCGCCCCAGTCAAACTGCCCACCATACACTGTCCTCGATCCGGATAACGGACCAGAGTTAGAACCTCAAGCATGCCAGGGTGGTATTTCAAGGATGGCTCCACGCAGACTGGCGTCCACGCTTCAAAGCCTCCCACCTATCCTACACAAGCAGGCTCAAAGTCCAGTGCAAAGCTACAGTAAAGGTTCACGGGGTCTTTCCGTCTAGCCGCGGATACACTGCATCTTCACAGCGATTTCAATTTCACTGAGTCTCGGGTGGAGACAGCGCCGCCATCGTTACGCCATTCGTGCAGGTCGGAACTTACCCGACAAGGAATTTCGCTACCTTAGGACCGTTATAGTTACGGCCGCCGTTTACCGGGGCTTCGATCAAGAGCTTCGCTTTCGCTAACCCCATCAATTAACCTTCCGGCACCGGGCAGGCGTCACACCCTATACGTCCACTTTCGTGTTTGCAGAGTGCTGTGTTTTTAATAAACAGTCGCAGCGGCCTGGTATCTTCGACCGGCATGGGCTTACGGAGTAAATCCTTAACCCTCGCCGGCGCACCTTCTCCCGAAGTTACGGTGCCATTTTGCCTAGTTCCTTCACCCGAGTTCTCTCAAGCGCCTTGGTATTCTCTACCCAACCACCTGTGTCGGTTTGGGGTACGGTTCCTAGTTACCTGAAGCTTAGAAGCTTTTCCTGGAAGCATGGCATCAACCACTTCATCATCTAAAAGATGACTCGTCATCAGCTCTCGGCATTAAGACCCCGGATTTACCTAAGATCTCTGCCTACCACCTTAAACTTGGACAACCAACGCCAAGCTGGCCTAGCCTTCTCCGTCCCTCCATCGCAGTAACTAGAAGTACAGGAATATTAACCTGTTTCCCATCGACTACGCTCTTCAGCCTCGCCTTAGGGACCGACTAACCCTGCGTCGATTAACGTTGCGCAGGAACCCTTGGTCTTTCGGCGTGGGAGTTTTTCACTCCCATTGTCGTTACTCATGTCAGCATTCGCACTTCTGATACCTCCAGCAAGCTTCTCAACTCACCTTCACAGGCTTACAGAACGCTCCTCTACCGCGCATCTTGCGATGCACCCGTAGCTTCGGTGTATGGTTTGAGCCCCGTTACATCTTCCGCGCAGGCCGACTCGACTAGTGAGCTATTACGCTTTCTTTAAAGGGTGGCTGCTTCTAAGCCAACCTCCTAGCTGTCTAAGCCTTCCCACATCGTTTACCACTTAACCATAACTTTGGGACCTTAGCTGACGGTCTGGGTTGTTTCCCTTTTCACGACGGACGTTAGCACCCGCCGTGTGTCTCCCACGCTGACACTTCCAGGTATTCGGAGTTTGCATCGGTTTGGTAAGTCGGGATGACCCCCTAGCCGAAACAGTGCTCTACCCCCTGGAGTGATACGTGAGGCGCTACCTAAATAGCTTTCGAGGAGAACCAGCTATCTCCGAGCTTGATTAGCCTTTCACTCCGATCCACAAGTCATCCCCTACCTTTTCAACGGGAGTGGGTTCGGTCCTCCAGTCAGTGTTACCTAACCTTCAACCTGCTCATGGATAGATCGCCCGGTTTCGGGTCTATACCCAGCGACTAAAACGCCCTATTAAGACTCGCTTTCGCTACGCCTTCCCTATACGGTTAAGCTCGCCACTGAATATAAGTCGCTGACCCATTATACAAAAGGTACGCAGTCACCTAACAAAGTAGGCTCCCACTGCTTGTACGCATACGGTTTCAGGTTCTATTTCACTCCCCTCTCCGGGGTTCTTTTCGCCTTTCCCTCACGGTACTGGTTCACTATCGGTCAGTCAGTAGTATTTAGCCTTGGAGGATGGTCCCCCCATATTCAGACAAAGTTTCTCGTGCTCCGTCCTACTCGATTTCACTTCAAAGAACCTTTCACATACGGGGCTATCACCCACTATGGCCGCACTTTCCAGAGCGTTCTGTTAGATTCAAAGAAGCTTAAGGGCTAATCCCCGTTCGCTCGCCACTACTAAGGGAATCTCGGTTGATTTCTTTTCCTCAGGGTACTTAGATGTTTCAGTTCCCCTGGTTCGCCTCTTACACCTATGTATTCAGTGCAAGATACC
>NZ_JACVBG010000009.1:0-1773 GCF_014852215.1 Pseudomonas sp. PDM19
CAGTCGCGGCTGTCGGCGAGGAACTTGACCATGTCCTGGGCGGTAAAGACTTCCAGGTGGAGTTTGCGCTCCTCGGATTTCTTCATGTCGTGGTAGACGCCGATGTGCCCTATCAACTGGCCGGCCTGGATCGGGATCGGCGGGTCCGGAAGGGCGACCGAGTCCCGTTGCAGTGGCGCGATGAGGGGGGCCAGTGCGGCAAAGCGTACATAACCCTCCGGGGCCTGGTGCCCATAGTCACCACAGTAGGCGGGGAGTTCAGGCACTTCGGCGTGTTCGCCGCCTTCCAGGCCTTGGGGGATCACGGCTTCCAGCTTGCGGTAGGCGCCTTCACCACTGACGACCAGTTCGGTGCCGCGAGCCAGTGTGCCGGTGACTTTGCTGGTGGCCGCGGCCGTGGCGTGGATATCCTTTCTTTTCGTCTACTTAAAAGCGGCATCCTAAGGCATCTTCATTATCGCAAGTAACGCCCTTTATGAATTCTGTCAGATTGTCCTTGTATATTTTTTCGCAAGGAGTAGACACTTCGGATCCTTCTTTTTTCTCTATTACCCCATACTTATAATTTTTTGAAATCGACTGATCATAATCTCTATAAAGAGTGTAGGAGATTTCTTTGGTCAGGAATTTTACCCTTAAGTATTCTGTTTGAAATCGACTGTACCAGTTGTATTTTAAATCTGGCTTTGAGATTGATTTTTCTGAATTTATTACTTTCCCTCCGTAAGTTAGATGTGCAGAGCCGCTGATTGGTAGGTTTTTTGCGCCACATAGACGAATTGACTCGGCACGAGAGGTTATGCAAGAAAAATAGAGGGATTCATTAGCTGCGCAGCCTTCGCGGTTGGCCGACTCACAAATCGAAAAATTTAAAATCAACGGGGCGGCAAATAAAATTTTACCTGCTGAATGCTTCATAATTTCTCTGCATCTCACGATCATATCCGGATTGTTTGGGGCCGTTATATTTTATAGCAAAAGCCAGCCAGTCTTTTTTCTGTATCGCTTTTTTTAGTTTTGAGTCGGCTAAAATAAAGTTTACGAAGGCTTTTAGTTGATTTTTTTCCGACTGACTTATGCTGAATATGAAGTCTTCAACCCTATCAAATCCGCAGGCCTTGTGGTTTTTTCCCATTATTTGAAATTTTCCCCATGATGCGGATTTTAATGCTGCTGATGCATCAAGGTCGTAAGCTTGAAGTAATTTTGGATATTGCTCTACGTATTGGCCGTATCCGCCAGGTGTTCTACTGGAAATTGATTGATTGGATTCGTCATACCGCCCGCCTGTTAAAGAATGGAAGTAGTGTCGCTCATAAAGAATTGCCGGGACAAAGTCCCAATCTTGAAACTTATAAAAACTCCCAGTGGATCCTGTCTCTGTTGCGGCCACAGCCTTAATTGCTGCAACTTCGCATCCGATAATGAATGCAGCCTCTTCAAAATCTCTTTGCTGTATGCTTTCTCCTTCATTGAAAAGAAGGAAGTCAAGGTAAATTCTCTCTCCGTCAATAACTATGCTGGGGTGTTTTTTCTTAGTAAAGACTCCCACCATTCCAATCGGATGAAAGTGATAAACCTTGGCCGCCTCCGGCAATCCCACCTTCCGCCACACGTCATCCCAGAAACCCAGCGCCTTCCAGCGTCCCTTCTCCGCAATCCAGTTCAGTATCGGCTCGGTGCGGGTGTGGCCCAGCAGTTTGTCCAGCGGCTCCATTCTTTTCGCGGTGTAGCGCCATTCGCTTTCATACTGGATGACCAGTTGCGCGATGG